>CAYMPJ010000067.1:0-1563 GCA_964392325.1 uncultured Caulobacterales bacterium | reverse complement strand
ATAACAAAGCTTCATCGATCTACCGCGCGTGAAGTTGCGCGGTGAGGGCCGTCCTACCTTATTCGTAATCTCCGCCGACGGAGAGGCCCTAGCGCGTGTGATACCAACCCTTCCCCACGGCGCGTTAGGGCCAACTTTTCACAAAGAAAGAAGGATGCAGACCATGATTAACCTACTCAATTTGCTAGCCGCACTCTCATGCATTGCCGTGTGTATTGGCGGACTTGTGTTCTTAAATCCGTTTTATTTTATCCAAGGCGTCACCGGGTTGCTTCTCTTGGTGGTTTTGAATTCTCAGCGCCCTGACTGGAATTTAGCACTGTTCGGAGATGACAAAAAGCAAAAATAGTCCGTATACAACCTATAGGGCTATCACGAATTATTATGCATACGGAGGATGTAAAATGACCAGAATTGAAGACACTGAAAGAGATTTACGCATTGCTTGCCGAAATGTTTTCGCGCGATTGTCAGATGATTTTCAAGTCACGGAAAACATAAACCGCAGATCAGCCGGTGCTGGTGAGTTCATTATAGTGTCAATGGACGGATCGCTTAAGCCTATTGCGGTTAGCGTTTTATCCCCGCTCAATAAGTTGAGTGAAGACCGGATGAAATGGATTGAGCATTGGTCGGTTGGCGGTTCGGTTCGGGTGGTTAGGTCAAGATTTGATGCCGAATTAATTGTTGAGCAGATTTGCCAGTCCCTTCTTGCCCGCGATGTGCCTAAAGAAGAGCAACAAACCACGTTTGACCGTGTGCGCTCTGATGAGAGGGTCGCGGCATGAACAATCAACAGCGGGCCTACCAGATGCACCGGGCGGGACATGGCTATCAGCGGATAGCAGAGTTTTTAAAGGTGAGTGTGCCGACAGCCAAGGCTTATGTGTCCCGCGCAAGGGTCAATGAAAAGGCGGCTTTGATGACCGCTGAGATTGTCAGATTGCGCCAGAAGGTCGGTTTACCTGTTGCTGAGATATCTAAGCAGTTGGGTGTTGATTTAAACGCGGCATGGCGAATCCTCATCGAGAAGAATGCGCTATGAACAAACCGTTAAAACCATCGGATCAAAAGGCGTTTAAGGTCGTTACCATATGCGGCACTTGCGGAATGGGGTGTTATACCTCTGCGCAAAAATGGCAGAAAGATATAAAAATATATTGTTCGCCTGAATGCTTGCCGAAATATCCAAAGGGAGAGATCGTCATTGCCCCGCAATTGCGAGCCTCGCTGCAATATGTGGGTGAACATGCCTGCAAATATCACAATGTTGACCTTTGTGAGTTGAGGACCAGGCGTCGCACAAGGCCGATTGTCTTGGCGCGGCGGTGGGTGATGTATGCCTCACGCCTTGCCGGGGCGACCCTGCCACGCATAGGCACCGATTTTGATCGAGATCACACCTCAATCGCTCACAATATCCGGGAAGCGGAATATTTCCTCACTTACAACAAAGAAGAAGGCCGGGCCTTTTGGGACATGTTGGCATTTACCGACATAGGCCGGGCTTACGCACAGTTTCAATTCGATCTTTGGGAACAGAAAGGCGAGGCTATTCATGGC
>CAYMPJ010000066.1:0-1754 GCA_964392325.1 uncultured Caulobacterales bacterium | reverse complement strand
GCCGCTGGGTGCCAAAATCGCCCACCGCATCGACCAGGTCGGTGGGGCGCTCAAGCTGGTGGCCCGGGGCGGGCGTTTGCCGCTCGGATTCCTCCACACCATGTCGATTTGGGGCCTGGTGTTCCTGTTCTACGCGGTGCTGGCCCGCGGCGCCGGCTTGCCTGATTCGATCGACTACGTGAGCGCCTGCTTCGGTTCGAGCCTGGCGGTCCTGTTCAATTTGGCTCCGATCAATGGCTTCGCCGGCTTCGGTACCCAGGAGGCCGGCTGGAGCGTCGGGTTCCAACTGCTCGGCGTCTCCGCGGCCCTGGCGCTTTCGACCGGGGTGGTCGTCCATCTGGTCCAGCTCACCAACGTCGCGCTGTTCGGCCTTGTCGGCCACCTGGCCATGGGTTTGTCCGGCCGGGGGCAGGCCGACGATTCGCAGGGGTAGACTTGAAGGCCGCCACTTGAGCCCCGACCGTTCCTGTCCCTCCGTTTCGCCTTCCGTTCCCTGACTTTGTCTTCCGCCTCTCCGACTTCTAACGCCAGCGTCGACAACGCCCGGGCCCAGATTGAGCTCCACCGAGAACTCGCCCCGCGCTACGCGTATCGGTATTCGTTCGAATTTTCGCGCCTGTTCCAAGAGGACTGGCACGCCGAGATGATTTCCCACGTGCCGGGTGGTGCCAAGCGCATCTTGGACCTCGGCTGTGGAACTGGGTTCTTCTTAGCCGAGCTGGAGGCCCGTCATCCTGGGTCGATTGGGTTGGACATCAGCCACGAGATGTTGCGGGTCTCCGACCAGTACGTTCCGGATGCGCGCTTGATTACGGGCGACGCCGAGAAGTTGCCGTTTCAGACGGCTTGCTTTGATGTCGTGTTTTGCAAGGGATCGCTTCACCACACGCGTGATCACGTGGGGTTCCTCCGCAATTGCCGAGAAGCCCTCCGGGATGACGGTGTGCTCATCATGAGTGAACCCTGCAACGACAACCCGATCATTCGCCTGGCGCGCGCTTTGCTCTACAAGAAGTCCAAGCATTTTGACGAAGGCGATCAGGGCTTCACGCGCAAGGGCATCGTGTCGCTGTCGGAGCAAGCCGGATTTGAGGTGGTCAAGGTCAAGAAGTACGGCGTGCTGGCTTACACCTTCGCGGGATTTCCCGATCACCTGGGGTTCTTGCGATTCATCCCGGGGAACGCTTGGATCACGCGCGCTTTCCTGGCCATCGACCGAGTGATCTGCGCGATTCCTGTCCTGAACCTGTTTGGGTTCCATGTGGTGACGGTTGGCAGGCCCCGGACCTAGCTGGCCCAGGACTTAGCAGATACCGGTGCGGCCCCGGGGCACGGTCCCCCTCTGTAGAAACCACCTGACGGTGATTGGGGCCCAGGGCTAGGGCCGGTCGATGTGCTGGCATGGCTTCCCAGACCCCGCCCGAGGTTTTGTTTGTCGCGCCCCTGCGTGAGCCCGCGAGCCCTGCGGACCTGCAGCGCTTGGCGGAGGGTGTCGCTGGTCAGGTGGGGGTGCGAGCGCAGCTGATGGTCATCGACCTGACCCGCGAAGGCCAGGGCGACTTGCCCGATGGCACGGAGGCGGTCCGGCCCGGATCGCCTGCCTTGAAAGCTGGGCTTGAGCTCGCGTTGGATCGGGCCTTGGCGGCGTTCGGGCGTGGGCCTGAGTTCGTTGCCTGGTGCGACCCAAGGGTTCTTCTGGATCCCCAGCGAGCATCGCTCCAGGTCGCCGGCCTCAGCCACAGCCAGCAATTTGT
>CAYMPJ010000065.1:0-1770 GCA_964392325.1 uncultured Caulobacterales bacterium | reverse complement strand
GTGTCGCAGTTTCGAATATGTGCCTTAACCCGTCCTGCATGTTGTGGTGCCCGTGCACAAAGGCCCCTGCGACGCCTTCGGTTACGGTCAAAATCTCGCCGAGTTTCGTTGCAAAATCCGGGTCGGCCCATTGGTCGATGCCGCATAAGGTTGAGAGTTGCAGGTCTTCGGTTTCTTCCGCGATTTCTGTTAGTACGGACCAGCTGAGCGGTGGTGCAGCCGTGTCGCCCCAGTCCACGTGGCTACGGATGGTGCGGCAACCATTAGCCATGGCTTCGTTCAGTCCCTTGCTGGCGCGCGCGCGCAGGTCGTCTTCGCTCCAGTTGTTCTTGTCGGCGCGTTGCTGCTCAAGCGCGTGCGCCAGATCACCACCGGCTTGACCGATGCGTGCAATAGAGTGGCACTTGTCGAGGTGGCAGTGGGCTTCGGTTAGGTGCGGTATGACCAGCTTTGCCGCGTCCTCGATGGGAGGGGCCAGCGCGACGAGTTTGCCGTCCTTGATCGCAGGTACCCCGCGCACGCAATCGCCGCGCCGGGCGCCACCAAAACGTTTGGGGTCCGATATAAGCGCGAGTGGGACCAGCACATCCGTCATTGGCGCGGACCTGTCTGAGAAGATGTGACGTCAGTTGGATCGTTGCTGAGAAAGGAGCTTTGTCTTGGCATGCCCGTGTCCTGCTCCTTTCGGAATTTGGATGTCAACGGCCCAATAAATAATAAAAATTTGTGCCTAAAATATGCGTCGAAGTTTTCAAAATTTTTTGCCTTTGCGCAAGAGTGTTGATTCTGCCGCACCTTTTGAAAACGCCTCCGTTCTGATCGTGACGCACCAGTTTGTGCGTTTCGTCCAGGTTTGGTGAGCCGAGAAAACGGATTAGCGTTCGTAGGGGTCCTTTAGTGCCGGTAGGACGGTTCCCGCACAGGGGCCGAAGCCGATTTTGTAACCGTCGCCTTGAGCGGTGCCGTGGAGCGTAAGTGTGTCACCGTCCTCGAGGAAAGTCCGGGTTTCGCCAGTTTCCAGAGTCAGAGGTTCTTTACCGCCCCAGCTGAGTTCCAAAAGGCTGCCACGTTCAGCCTTGGTCGGGCCCGAGATGGTGCCAGAACCGAGGAGGTCACCAACGTTCATCGGACAGCCTGAGGTCGCGTGGTGCGCGAGCTGTTGGGCCGAAGAGAAGTACATTTCCTTGAAGTTGGTGCTCGCGACTTGGGTGGCTTCTTTGCCTTCGGGTGCCAGCGTTACGTTGAGGTCGATGTCGTACAACATAGGCCCGGTGTCTTTGAGATGATCCAGTAGTTCAACATCGCGCGCGGGGGTGGACACGCGGAAAGGTTCCAGCGCGGCTTTGGTCACGATCCATGGGCTGATCGAGGTTGCGGTGGCTTTGGCTTGAAAAGGGCCGAGCGGCTGGTATTCCCATGCTTGAATGTCACGCGCCGACCAATCGTTCAGCAGCACGTAGCCAAAGATCGCGGCATCAGCTTCGTCGACGGTAAGCGGGCCTTCGGAGTTCATACCGACGATGGCTCCCATTTCCAGTTCCAGATCGAAACGGCGCGAGGGGAGGAAAGCGGGGGTGTCGTGATTTGGCGACTTCAGTTGCCCCCAAGGGCGGCGCACATCGGTGCCGGACACCACGACTGACGACGCCCGCCCGTTGTAGCCAATGGGAATATGCAACCAGTTCGGTGGTAACGCATTTTCAGCGCCGCGAAACATCGTGCCGACGTTGGTCGCGTGATGGCGGCCCGAGTAGAAATCAGTGTATTCAG
>CAYMPJ010000064.1:0-1796 GCA_964392325.1 uncultured Caulobacterales bacterium | reverse complement strand
GTCCCGATGATTGCGATGCAAGAGCTTGGTCTTGACCACGCTAAGGTCAATGTGAATGGCGGCGCCTGCGTGCTGGGCCATCCTATCGGCGCGTCAGGCGCGCGCATTATGGCAACGCTCATTGCGGAGATGGAAAAGCGCGACGCCAAAACAGGCCTCGCCTCTCTCTGTATTGGCGGCGGCGAAGCGACGGCGGTGTGTTTGAAACGGGATTAGGTTTGGCTGGGCGAATGTCTGCTTTTCCCCCAAAAGCGGACATTAGAAATAGAATTGCAATTGTCTTCTTCGCATAATTTTCTATGCTAAATTATGGTTTTCAAAGATGATGATTTAGAACGGGCTGATTGGGAGCTACTAAGGCATGGAGCGGTTACGCTTTTTTGGAAACCAGATGTTTATCAAAAGCAAATTTCTTCCCTTAAAGAATTAGGCTACAATGTCTTAGACCTAAACTATGAAAATATAGGCAAGTTCCATACTGATGTTTCTTCAGCTTTAAAATGGAAGGAACAATTTGGTTATGCACCTTGGACAGGTAGCCTTGATGCATTGAATGATGGTTTACGAGGAGAACCAATAGACTCATCTAAAGATACAGCTTTTTGTATTCGTAATTTTCATAAATGCGTAAAAGATGAGCCAAAATGGTCAAAAATCTTTTTGGATGTACTGGCCAGCAACTCAAGAGATTATCTACTTTATGGGTGTCGGTTAGTTGTTTTAATACAGACTGATGATGCCCAGTTTTATTCTGATAGCCTTGGTGGTCAAAAGGCCAAGTGGAACAAATTTGAATGGCTCAATAGCGCTCGTGGCTTGTAATCTATTTTTTCTAATGTCCGCTTCTGCCCAAAAGCAGACATTAGGAACTATCAATTTCATGCTCAACAAAACTTAATCCCTGTTTCGCGTTGACGCATATCAGAATAATTCTGCACTTATTCAACCGCTTATAAAAAATCCAAAAAACTCGTTCCACGGATTGGGTTTTATGCCACATATTTAATTCGTTCTCTTGGGCATTGGACAGGTGAGGCCTCGCTTGCTGGTTTGAGAGACGATGGGTCTGAGCATCCGGCTGTGAGAGGCTGGACTGTGCCGGGGCTTTTGCGGCGAGAGTTGACCACTGGGCGTTAAACCGGGTTTTGTCTGATAATAAGGGCAATTCTGACCGGCACGGACCAACTGTGGGACCCCCAACCGTTGCATCAAAAACCATCGCCGCGCGGCCTAGCAATTGGCGTAAGCCAAATGCGGGGTAGTGCAATTTGCTTAGAGCAAAATGCACTATGTATTCTGCGTAAATTAAATCATAGACTAACCCTTGGTAGACCGTCGTGGTCTGCACCGCGCGGACAGTCCTAACTTAAAATATGGCAGTCACGCAGATGGGCTGTGGGAGTAACCTTATGTTTGCATGTCAACTGACCGAAGCGTTTCCGCTTCGGCGCTACGTTGCATTTGATTCACAGGATCAAATGCGGACACTCCGCGTTAAGCCAGTGCCTTTTCAAATAACACCAAGGTCCGTTCCCACGCTTTATTCGCTGCGGCTTCGTCGTAGACGGCGCTATCTGGCGGGCACCAACCATGTTGCGTGCCTGCATAGACTTCAATCTCCGCCTTATTATCGGTGGCCGCAAAGGCTTCCTTCAAAATGTTCTTTGTCTCAGGTGAGCGCTCATCGTCATTTTGGGCCACGGCAATGAGATAATCTGCAGTCATGGTCGGAATGAGGAGGTGCGGGCTGTCCGGTTTATCTGTCGCGAGGCGTCCGCCGTGAAAACTTGCGCCTG
>CAYMPJ010000063.1:0-1854 GCA_964392325.1 uncultured Caulobacterales bacterium | reverse complement strand
GAAACTACAAATTAGGCTTTAGTTAATTTAGGTTATCAAAAATCAACAATATTCTCTGGGTAAAAGCCAAATTCTCTTGGTAAAAACGGTGCGCTATTGAGTACTATTCGATAAAACCGCATTAAAAGCACGTATTTGTGCAAATGACTTGTGAAAAAGACATACCAAGAGACATTCCCTGCTTTCGCAAACGGTAAATCTCAACACGCTCTTTAAGACTGAGCTGACTGTAATGCTTTCCCATAGCAGTGTTGCACTTGCCCTATGAATGTGGGGAATCCAAAACAAAATGCATCACCCCGGTTCAAATCGAATATGCTCCCGCTCATCGCCGACCCGGAAACGAGGCGATACCCCCGCTTTCGCGGGGATGACACCCTTGAAATGATAACCGTTTTTACAGCCGGTTAAATCAGAACAGTTTTTGACTTTATTTCTGCACGTATTATCTGTGGATTCATCAGGGTTTCGCTCGGATTTTTGCATTTGCCCAGAAATATCATCGGGAAAATCACCCTCGTTAAAATCAGGAATCTCAAGGTTAGCGCGTTCAGAATCTGATAAAACCGCCTCAAACACATCATCTGGCTGGATTTGGGAAACCTTCGTAAACTGACGCGGCGGGGGAGAAGGCGCGCGTTTATCCGTAATCCCCCCAAGTGCCCTTAGGGCTGCCAGATCCTGAGCGTCCAACCCCCGCCCCGTGCGCAGGCGCTCTACCACTTGATGGGCCCAGATCGCCTTGCTCATCGAGGCCATAGACCGTGCAAAATCGCGGGCCCTATCAGGACGATGATCCTCCCATTCTGATACGTGCTTTGCGCAGTGCGCCGCCTCTTCCGCCAAATCAAGGGTCAATAAAGACAAGCGCTCATAGCGCGCCCTTCGGGCCTCTTCAAAGCTGGAATTATGGTCAGTCTCATCGCGAATCATAAAGCCACAATAAGGGCAATTATTACGACGGGGATAAGTTTTTAAGAACCAGCGGCGGACAAAATCGTTTCAAAGTTTTTCTGCCACGCCCCATCAATCAATCGCTCACCAAATTCATTCCATTTTCCGTCTGGCAATCTCTGAAAAGTCAGGCGGTAGGTATTATCGGCTATATAACAGACCAGTTGCGGCGTATCATTTAAAGTACACTCAAACGATCGCGGCTCGCGCGCACCGCTAAAGGGGGTGTAGATATAACGCTCTTTTTCCAAATTATAATAAATCACCGTATGCAAACTATAAGATGTGGTTCCGTCAGAGCGCTCACCGCGCGCATTAATCAGCAATAATTTATCATCCAGATCAAAGCGCACATATTCCGTATCACGATAGGAAACCTCGCTCCCATCATCGCGATAAGAAACACCCGGCCCCGCCCAATCTCCCACAAGAAATTCAAGCGCTGCAATGGCTTCTTGTTCGGGAGACCGGTTTTCGATTGGCGCTTTTGCAGCAAAATCTTCATCATGTTGCCCAGAGGTGCCCTCAGCTATTGAGGCGCATGCTTGCAACAAAATCGTTAGAGTAAGAAGAAAAAAAACAGCTGGCATAGAACCCACCTCAAAATTCGATCATAACATATATGAAAATACAAAAAAACGCCCCGGCCATTATACTGGCGCGGGGCGTTTTTTAATTCGTATGGGCAACAATCGGCTTAGCAGGTCCGGCGACGACTTACTCTCCCATGCCTTAAGACATAGTTCCGTGAGCTGAGTATAGCAGCGAACGCTGGAGACTTTAACGACCGAGTTCGGGAAGGGGTTGTATCTTCCTATTTAAAATCTGATCAGTTCATACCAAAGAAAAAAATCTCCGTGTATTGAAAGCCCATTATTGTCTTTTGAAAAAAACACCATC
>CAYMPJ010000062.1:0-1984 GCA_964392325.1 uncultured Caulobacterales bacterium | reverse complement strand
CAAGCCAAACTATCAGGCAATGCTGGATCGGGTGTTCCCGACAGCTGAGAATTTTGAAATAAGGATGCCTCAGATCAATTGGCCACGCGGCGATATGATCTGGTTTCAAGACGGTAAGGTGGTCATGGCGAAGGAGGGCCCAATCTGGTTTTCAGCCGAAGAACTCTACGAACTGACTGAATCGGTATATAAGCAAACAGAAATTCGAGCATTGCATTGATTGCGTTGAGCATGGAAAGGGAAAATTGTGGCAAAGGGAAAGTAATTTCCGATTTGCAGCCAGATCTTCAAGATTTTTCCGATTTCGAGCGGACGAATTGGTACTACAGAAAAGCGCCATGGTGAGTGGCAAATAATCAAACAAGGGCTCAAGCGTCGCAACAACACCATCTTCAAGGAATTCGATATGAGATTCGCATGCTTAATGACATTGATGTTCCTGGTTGGTTGCTCGTCTTCCGAACAAATATCTGAGCAGCCCAAGCGACCTGCAGACGGCGTGGTAACGGCGGCGCCGATAGATTTTGAAATGACGACTGACGTTCCAGCTGCTGTAAAGCAAGAAGCGATCAAATTCTCGGGGCCCAGAGGCTTCTCAAAACGAATGGCAGAGCCAGCTATCATCGACACAACCCAATTCCCCCAACAAGTCCGTCATCGCGAACCGTTCAGGGGTGAAATTCGTTCCTCGTCCGATTTTCGCCCACCCGGTGCCGAGCTTCCAGTAATTCCACCTGGGATTGCCAATAACCTGATGCCAGGGAGTCAGAGCAACGCCAGAAGAATCTCACCGATGCAGGCCTTTCCCGGTATCTCGCAAACGGAATTGACGCCCCCGGATCCATCACTCGCGGTGGGTCCCAATCACATCGTCCAAACCGTCAACATGACCGTTTCGTTCACTGATAAGGAGGGCAATGTTCAGTTCCAACAGCTTCTCAATGATACTGACGAACCTGGATTTTTTGACGACGTTGGGGCCGGGGATTTCGTGTTCGACCCTAGGTGTTTTTATGATCACTACTCCAATCGGTTTTTTATAATTGCCCTTGAGGTGTACCAGGATCAGTTAGAGGCATACATAACAATCGCAGTCTCAGACGATGACGATCCTCATGGTATCTGGCACAGGTACCGAACGTTCGCAATCATTCAGGTCGGCGCGTTGCTGTACTGGGTCGACTATCCAGGCGTAGGTTTTGACGAAGACGGAGTGTACATGAGCGTGAACATGATTCTGCTTGTCGGTCCAGGTGCAGGATTTGGCAACGTCGTGTTTCGTTCCTTTCCCAAAACTCCTTTGTTGAACGGCGAGCCGGTTGAATTTACCGACATACTGAATCCTGAAGCAGCTTCCGTTCAGTTTGCCCACTGTTTCGGTGAGAACCCGGCGCCTTTGTCGATTTCTCGCGGTACGATGACTTCGCTGCGAGTCATGGCGCTGCAAGATCCGTTTGGGTCGCCGTCGATCGTTACCAGTTTTGTTGACGTCCCGGAGTGGGGTTTTCCGCCGGACGCGCCCAGCGGAGAGTCTGGCAGTGTTGAGACGATTGGCGGTCGCATCATGAACGCGCACTGGCGGAACGGTCGGCTGTGGGCGACTCACGTGACCAACGACTCGGGCTTGCGACCTGTCGTTCGATGGTACGAGATTGACACAGGAGACTGGCCAGAGTCGGGCCAGCCAACTTTGGTACAGAGTGGTGATGTCAACCTTGGTGAAGGATATTCGACTTTCTTTCCTGCTATATACACTGACAATCAAAACAATGCCGCGATCGTTATGGGGCGAAGTCGCGAAGGGGAAGAGGCCAGCGTGGCAGTTGCTGGGCGGTTTGCATCCGATCCGCCAGGTACGATGAGCCAGGTTGAAGTTTTTCAAATCGGAACCGGTAATTCAGACGGTCGCTGGGGTGACTACTACGATATCGCCATCGATCCAACTGATGGAATGACTTTCTGGATGGCCGGGCAGACGCAGGAG
>CAYMPJ010000061.1:0-2005 GCA_964392325.1 uncultured Caulobacterales bacterium | reverse complement strand
CACCAGTACCAGAAACTATATCAGATTTTGGTACATAACGTGGGGGCTTTACATTATGTCAGCGGGGCTCGAGAGACGGCGAAGCGTTGAAGACGGCCTACGAAGCATCGTGGCCTCCATAGAGTTCGATGATGTGGATATTTCCTTAGCACTCAAACAGGCACTCGAAGGCGTGAATAATGACCCGGCGCTGGTTGAACGGGCCTCTGAATCAATCCGAGCGCACGCACCAGAACTAACAGTTTTTCCTGTGCCCGGCGTCATTCCAGCCTTTAGCGAGGATTTCGGTTCGTTCCAAAAATCTGTACCGGGCGCAATGTACTTTCTTGGTGTAAATAATCCACAGTTAGGAACTGTCGGGTTCCCGCATAGACCGGACTATGTTGCTGATGATGGAGCAATTTTGGTTGGGACGAAAGCAATGATTTCTGCGATGCTCGGAGAGATGGGCCAAAAATAGAACTCCAAGAACGCCAATCACTCATGCATTTTTTGAGTTATATAGTTTTGTCGCCCATGGCTCCGACATGAGCGTCCGTTTCAGGGTGCGGGTTCAATGGGTCGCTGCAACACATTGGCTGAACCGCTCAGCCGGTGTTTCATAATCGAGGATCTTTCTAGGACGCTCGTTCAGCTGCCTTGCTACCGCATTTAACTTCGCTTGGCTATGGATAGATAAGTCCGTACCTTTGGGGAAGTATTTGCTCGATAACCTCATCATCAGAAACAGGGCGGGGCATGGGTGTCCACGCGTCGCCCGGCTCAAGCAATTGCGTTGCAATGGCTTGATAGGCGTCTTTGCGGCACCCTGCGACTGCCAAACGCTCTTTTGTGATTAGGTAGTTCCACACCAAATCAGCCTGAAGGGCGTGTTCAGCGATAGCCATATCCGCGCGCTGCTGGCGATCACTGAGCCATGCTTGACCATACATCGCGAAGCCTACCCCCGCGACGACGATGACAAAGTCGAGCGCGACGGCGAACCAGTTTTGATCGTGGACATGTTTTGTGACCCGGCGCAGGAGCATGGTTATTTCCCTCCTTCATCTCAAATGATATAATGGCGCACCGACACTGGATTGAAACGCTTATTGGCAAAGCTTGGTCGGTGTTTTTTGGCGCGCTCGGCCATAGGATATTGGTAATTTTTTACGCCACATTATTCACCCACGCGTATGCATTGATGACGGATCATTGACTGCCAGCCAGTTTTGGTTTTGGCATCGGCAGCCCAGATCATGCCGGTTTCGCTCGGCCAAAACCCGAACCGCGCCAAGCCCGCCGGCATTTCAGCCTCAAAACCCTTGGCACTTTCATGCATGGCTTCGACATCGGCCAGATGACCAATAGAGTGTCCGCCGTCGCTGGTGAAGGACCAAAAGCTCGGCACCTTCTCCCGGTTCAACCCGTAATGGGCGATTTCCTGATATGTCTTGCTCTCGCCAATTTCCCAATTGGCTTCAACTCGTATGAACTTGCCGTCGAGCACCTTGGTATAGCTTCGCGTACAGGCTACCTTTCCCATTGGCGTGTCGGGATCTGTTGCCAACCATGTGCCGAGCAAGGGCTGCATAAAGCCCATTTTGCCGCGTCCGGGTTTCCAGTGAGCAAACATGTGTGCCTCCTCTTATCTTTTATATTTTGTGACCCGGCGGAGTAGCATTACTTCGTCTCCTGCAAGACTTCTCTTACCGAACGTAAGACTCGGCGTTGGTCGTATACATTTGAGGTAAGTCACGTCCGGTTTTCAATGACTTGATCGACTAGGCTTCGGAACTCGGGATCTGCCGCCATCAATTTGATATCATACCCTGTGATTGGCCCCCGGACGATTTGGCCTTTATCATTGAGGGATGGCCGTGCCATGGTTCGGTATTGCGCCATTTCAATTGAGCCGATGTTTTGTATAAGAAATTCATGAATTCGCGTTTCGTTAAATTTGGACTGCTGAACCCCGCGGTCGTATTGGGACAGCGCAATTCGAAGCGGTTCACTTTCGATTAAA
>CAYMPJ010000060.1:0-2023 GCA_964392325.1 uncultured Caulobacterales bacterium | reverse complement strand
TTAAAATCTGTCGAGGGTAACCTCGTGGGGGTTCAAGTCCCCCCGTCCGCACCATATTCTAAATAACTGATATTACTGTATATTTGTTACTTTAAATAATTATAAAACTCAAAGCGTGTAGTTACGGCCTTTGAAATATCTGTTGCAAGTAACATTCCGTGCCATTTTGAACGTAGTAAGCAACTGATAAATATGGAGAATTTTCCAGTTCAATTCGTATGATTAGTAACACACTTACTGGCACACTCAAATCGTGCCAAATCAAATCTGCTTAATAGCTAAATCGTGTTGTACAGGAAATTTTTTATGGCTCGTCGTCCTGCATATTTGCAATCGTTAGATCCGGTTTCAAAAACCCTAGAACGTCATATGCTCGATTTAGGTTTTATTCGTACACGTGATTATTTTGATTGGTGTTGGGCAAACGGTTTCGACGGGACTATAGAAAAGTCACGTTCTGATTTACAGGAAGAACTTGAAGCATTCGAGGTCATTCAAATTAAGCGTACTGCGCAAGCTCGATTGCATAAAACACCTAAATTATTTCTTGAAGCGGTTTGTAATGGTGAATTGAGTTCCGATGAAATTGACCGGCCTAACTTCAAAGCAGCAGCGTCTGAGATCGAAGCTAGTCGTGAAGATGAAGATTATAGAAAGTTTCTCCTGAACTTTCTGTTAAGTCTGATAAAGCAAGATGATCTCCTGTTTCAATCTGTTCCCGGTAGGGGGGAGACTCCTTTCATTCGTGGTTTAATCAAAATGCATGATAGAAAAGCTCTTTGGTTGCGCCCATTAGATGAGTGGAAAGCTAAAAGTAAAAATAGTGAGCGTAAGTTTGGCGAACTAGCTTGTCATCTATTTGATCAATATGGTGATGTGCCACGTTTCATGGAAAGTGTTTGGCTAAGAAGTGATCGTAAAAGCTGGCGGTATCGTGATTGGTTTATACATTTAGGGCGCGGTCACAATTTACGTACTGCGAAGTCACCAATATCGTTAACAAAAAAAATGGCACACCAGTTTCTGAAAGCTCCAGATGACTATTCTGTCGAGCAAGCCATTCGATGGGGGCAACTCAAAGCACTTGGTGCCCATGAAAATGCTATTCATTCAATCAACGCGACACGATTGGGGCGTTCATTTGAGAATGAAGAATTCTGGTTCTCTGTACTGAGGTTTATCACTGATAATCCAATGCTTGACCCGAGGCAAATTGGTCCAATGGTGGATTTCTTACAAAATCAAAAATTTGAAGCTGTTGAATTTGAAGTAGAGCCTGGTGTTTGGCGTAATGAGCCGCCAGCTCAACCGGGCTTGTCAATGGCAGGTAGAACTGTCGCTACATTGATGCGTCAGGTTAGTGAATGGCATAACAATTTGGGGCGGATGCGATATTTGCCGGAGGGAACGTATGAAAAACCGCAATTTGAAGCTTTTTCTGTTGCTCGTGGCAGCGGTAACTCGAAAATTTATTGGTCGATTCGGCAATTGAGGAATGCGAAAGATTTACAGATTGAAGGTGATGAACTGAACCATTGTGTAGCTAGCTATCATTGGTCCTGCGCCAAGGGCGATTGCACCATCTGGAGTCTTTCAAGAAGTATTGACGGGAAATCATATGAGCGGTGCCAAACAATTGAAGTCAATAAGAATGGAGTCATTACTCAGTGCCGAGGTTTAGCTAATCGAGATCCGTCCTCTGATGAATGGTCTATTGTTAATTCTTGGGCAGGTGAAGAAAATTTGAAAATTTCGACTTATCTTTGACTTTGATAAACATGTTTCATTAAGGGACAACTGTTTATTAGAGGGGCGCTTTAGCTAAAATATTTTCCATTTTTTATGGTTAAAGTTCCACACAAATTTCCACACTTTTAAAAGCACAATGGAAAATACAATCATTTCAATGGCATGGGAGATTCGGTACAGTACTTAAAATCTGTCGAGGGTAACCTCGTGGGGGTTCATGTCCCCCCGTCCGCACCATTGCTCTGCCCCCCTATAACTGATCCACTAATTTTGT
>CAYMPJ010000059.1:0-2044 GCA_964392325.1 uncultured Caulobacterales bacterium | reverse complement strand
GATCTGACCGAAGTGGTTTACTGGACCTGTCCCTGTTTTCATGTTCACAACCTCAATTGCAATCGCATGCCCCAAGCAAATCCAGCCAACCTTGGGCCCATCATGGCTCTCCTAAGTGTTGGCTTCCAAGCCTACAATCTTAGAGGTTCACGCGCCCGTCAAGCGTGGGCCTCAACTAGTATACTTGCAACCATATCACCGCCGCTTAAAAAGTAGTGAAGAGCTAACAAAGTTCGATATTGTGCGTTGGCCCGGAGTAACCAGTGGAAAATTGACAATCCACTCAGGAAAAAGACAGGTCAACCAAGAGAAAACGCTAGTACGATTTGCTGAGGATTGCTAGTTTCAACTTGCTTGCTACAGGTCGTTTTATGAATGTGCCAGACGAATTTTCTTCCAAAGATGAAATGCCAGTCAGGAAATTTCACAAATCTTCCATAGTTGTTGTATTGCTCTTCGTGGTTATCCCATGGTTGCTAATAGCAATCCCAGGAGAACGAAAGGGCAACATTGGAGAATTGACCCAATTAGGACCTGGTAATTTTAGTTTGCGTGCCGAACATGGCTGGCCAGCAATCCATGGCGTAAGCGTGAAATGCACTGGGCAATACTCGGTCAATGACTCGCTTTTCAGGCCGAGGAACACCTTGGCCATTCTTTATTTTCGCGAGTATCAACAGGCTCTGTTTGTAGAAGGATTTTGGACTAACGTCGACCGTTGGCCAATTCGTTACGTTAAATCACTTGGTTGGGACAAATCAAAAATCTTCTTTGAATACAGGGTTCATTGGCTCGGATTATTGATCAACTTCTGTTTTGTAGCCGCAGCTTCGGCTGCTCTGTTTTGGTACTGCGAATACAGAATTCAACGAAATGGCTCCTTATGGAAGATCACTTTGAGCGAATCATTCGTTTTGATTTTCATCTTATGCGCTGTAGTGGCATGGTTTTCAGCTATGAACCGCTTTGCCAAACATCAAGAAAGTCAATTGGAGAAATTCAAAACTCAAATCCCTAATTCAGCTTACAAAAAAATCGGTATATATCGTAAAGATGTTTTACCAACATTTGTTTCAAGGCTGCTTGACTACGCCAATTCTAAATATCCATTGGCGCCATACTTATTCAAACCAATTAGCAAAGTGTATCTTCCTTGCAATCCCGAAATAGCGGCATTCGAAGACGAGCTTGCGTCAATCGACTTGCCGTTTAGCCTTCAAAACAACAGAGGGGTTTTGGACCACTTTCCAGCGGACAAAATCGTCGAAATCATTTCTGGAATGAATGACCTGAAAGTCGACGATTACTATCAACTGAAACGTGCCGTTAACCTGAAGAAGTTGACAATATATTCTGGCCACAATTTAGATGAATCGGAAGCACAACGATTTGTTGAAAACTTGAAGTCGCTTAAGAGTCTGAAATCCTGTCACGTCAATATGGTGGGTTCCAGAGACAAACTTGGTGTTTTTGATAAACTATTGAAATCAGACGTTATAGACTCGATGGAGGTGTTAGCTGTTGATTCTAGTCTCGCAGATTTGCTTTTGAAGCACGATATTGTCCACAAAGGCATTACTGTGAAACCTGTGCCAAAGGGCGAATTCTGGGATATGCCTGCTCAAGAAGTCTTAGACTCGTTAACCAGGAAGGGCGTTACGGTTATTACTGAAACAGTCGCGGGATGGTTTAGACCAGCCTTTTGAGCTGACGGTAAAGTAGGCCGTTAACAAGGTCGGATGCGATGCCGGATCAGCGCGAGTGGATCGTAAGGCATCAATTCCAGGCAGTCGGAAATCAATAGCAATCGACCGATGTTACGGCAGTCATGCCATTCGCTCGATACCGGCCTACTTAGTTGCTTGCTGCCATTATCTTCTAAAGAAGTGACTCTGTGGAAGTTTTAGCAGCAAACTCTTTCGCAGCAGCAGCAAGGAGCTTCGTCGATCCTGTCAGGTAACTTGGCCGCCTATGTCAGGCTTTCAGCTTATCCCTTCCGAGCCCGCCCACGCACGATTGAGGCGAGCAATAAAGGTGTCATGGA
>CAYMPJ010000058.1:0-2158 GCA_964392325.1 uncultured Caulobacterales bacterium | reverse complement strand
TGGGAAATCCCAAAAGAAATCTTTGAAAAAGATACACTAAAATTTGAGAAAGCCTGTAGAAAACTCAAAGCTTTCAAGCTTGATTCTCTTACAGAGCAAGACAAAAGTGACTACGCTATTCTGCGTCTCTCGCCAGGAAAACCTTGTGAGGCGGTTGGGTTCGCCAGTTTTAAATTCTGGGTACAGAAATTCGATACTGCACGTAAGGCGCTTTCGCGCAACATTGATGGCTTAGCACGATAAAGTTCGTCTTTGACTGTCATAATGCAGGGGCTGGGTGCAATATATTGAAGATTCAAAGCTTGGACCAAGTATCCGAAAAAGCACACAAATTTCCATCATTCGCCCGCCTAAAAGATTGATTTGTCACAAATATTAAGCAACAATTGGGCTGAGAACGTCCGCGTTTCTTGGCTTATAAGTGGGGTAATTGATGCAGGATCAGCAAATTCATGATGCTATTCGTGCAATTGGCGAGTATGAGCCCTCGGCCGATTGGAAAATTGCGCCCCAAGACCATGCTGACCAATTGCCGCCAGAGGCCGCCCCGCTAGCGCGCATACTCCGCCGGCCAGAACTGCGCGCACTGATTGAGCGATTTAATAGCGCCGATGAGCGCGCGGTAAAATCGCAAAAAGAATATAAGCTGTTTGGCCGTCTCGCGATCATATTCAACATGTTGGCGATATTGGTTGGCGCGTTTGCCTTGTTTGGTCAAAACCTGCTCGGGGTTTTAGAACATCCGCCAAAAATCATCCCCTTTTTTGGTGAATATGTTGCCGGAGCGCAGTTTATATTTGTGATCGGTGCGCTGATTGCAGCGCAACTTATTATCCGTTTGCGCCCTTTTGAGAAATGGATGCATGCTCGCGCCGAAGCCGAGCTTAGTCGTATCGCACTATTTTATGCAATTGCCGATGCGCAAGAACCATCTGAGGACGGAGAATTACCGGCCCTTCCCCTCCAGCTTGAATATTTCCGCCGCTATCAACTCGGCACACAATTGGCCTATTACGCTGGTCGCGGCGCACAGCACCATAATGCATCGACCAAACGCGCGAGCCGCCGCGATATCTACACCGCCCTTGGCACATTCGCCGCCGCGCCGATCGCTTTTTTCGGGTTAACATTTCTCGATTCCAATCTCGGCGAGGTGTTTGGAAATTACATTGAAAGCGGGGACGACAAACTTTTATCCTCACCCGTGATCAGCCAGATATTGTCACTCACAGCGATAATCGCATCCACCCTGTTGGCTACGCTCAGCACGATGGGCCTGTTATCCCAGGATCGCCGCAATGCCAGTCGCTATCTAACCGTTTATAAAAATCTTGAGTTTCTAAAAAGCGAATATCTCGATGATGCCCGCGAGGCCGCGTTGGCGGGCGATCATGATGGGATGATGGAATTCATCCAATCGATTAATGACCTTATCTCCTCTGAACACAAAGAATGGATCGCCCTGCAAGAAGAATCCAACCATCCAGATTTTGCCACCATCGCCGCAACACGGCTGCCCATCTTGCATAAAAGACGGGGCGGTCGCAGTGCGGCCTCTGTTAGCCTGAGCGCTGACTATCGCGCGCAGTATGGAGCCACACAAGGGTCGGTGCCCTTAAAAAAAAACGAAGATCCCGGGCGCTATCTGATTTTACGGGCCAATGATGGCCCTCACACAACCTCCCCGCAGGATGCAGAAATTTTTGTCTCCTACTCCCGTGTAGATCGGGACAAGGTCGCACAATTGGTGAAAGTGTTTGAGGCCCAGGGCTGGGCGGTCTGGTGGGACCCGGAAATCATTCCCGGTCAACAATTTGATGAACAAATTGATGCGAAACTTGAATCCGCAAAATGCGTAGTGGTCGTGTGGAGCCAGACATCGGTGAAATCCGCCTGGGTGCGCGGCGAAGCCCGCGACGGTCTGGAGCGCGGCATCCTTGTGCCCTTGAAAATTGATGAATGCAAAACCCCGATTGATTTCCGTGCGGTACAAACCGAGGATTTAAGCGATTGGAATGGCAGCAGTGATCATGCCGGTATCCAGCGGGTGCTTCGCGGTATCGGTGCGATGTTGAAGCGGCCTGTGCAAAAGGTTTCTGCGGTTGCTCCGGCTTCTGCGTCCGCTAACAGTGGCAACTCATCCGCCAAACGCTGGATT
>CAYMPJ010000057.1:0-2191 GCA_964392325.1 uncultured Caulobacterales bacterium | reverse complement strand
CCTAAAGCGCTAAAATTCTGTATTTTGATACCGTCGATTAAAGGTCCTTTACGAGGCGCAGAGCATCGTAAATTGCGGCGTGTGTATTTCGGGCTGACACAGCGTCACCGATCCGGAAAAGTTGAAAGGTGCCATTTTTATTTCGCACGATAGTTTGGGGTTTACCAGCAATCAAAGCGTCTTGATCAACAGCACCGCCATTCGAGCTCAACGGCTTCAGTTCAAAATACAAATCATCTAAAGGCAATGTGCCATAGTTCAGAACAATTTGATCATACTCTTTTTTATCACAAAGATCGCTGTAATCGGTACCGATAATCGCCGTCAATTTATTGCCGCTGGGTTCAACACCCAACAAGCGACGCGTTAGAGTAAATGTTACGTCTTTGTCTTGCAGTGCGCGCATATAGGGCACCAGATTCATCGCCATAATATCGGGGGCGAATGTGCGATCAGGGGTCATGACCTCAACTGTTGAACCGGCTGCGGCTGCGATTTCTGCCGCTTGTAGGCCCGGGTGATCGCCGCTTTCGTCATAGATCAACATATTTGGCGCTGGCTTCACATCACCCGCAATTATATCCCAAGAGGATATTACATGCTGTGCATCCACGCCGCTTTCATAGAGTTCAGTATTTGGCAAACCGCCAGTAGCAACGATGACAATATCAGGGTTTAGAGCCGTTACATTTTCAACATCAGCCCACGTATTAAAGTGAAAAACCACGTTTAGCGCCTCACATTGGGCCATACGCCAATCAATGATAGAAATCATTTCGCGGCGGCGCGGGCTTTGAGCTGTTAGCCGAATTTGTCCACCCGGATTGGGTTGCGCTTCAAATACGATTACGTCGTGCCCGCGATCAGCAGCAACGCGTGCTGCCTCCAGTCCGGCGGGGCCGGCACCGATAATAACGATTTTTCGTTTTTTATCTGCTTGCGCAATATTGTGGGGCATTGTCAATTCGCGTCCGGTTGCTGCATTATGAATACACAGTGCCTCCCCCCCTTGATAGATACGATCGAGACAATAAGTGGCCCCAACGCAGGGACGAATATCATCTTCGCGGCCTTCCATGATTTTTTGGACGATATGAGGATCAGCTATATGTGCGCGGGTCATGCCGACCATATCCAGAAGGCCGGCCGAGATGGCGTGACGGGCTGTTGCGACATCAGGTATTTTGGCAGCATGGAATGTCGGCATGCCAGTAAGTTTTTTAACCTGACCTGCAAAATCAAGATGCGGTGCGTTTGCCATACCTTGTACTGGAATAAGGTCGGTCATGGCCGGGTCTGTATGAATACGCCCCCGGATAACATTAAGAAAATCAAGCTGGCCTGTCGCAGCAAGTTTTTGTGATATTTTTAAACCATCTTCCGCGGTGATACCGCCTTTTTGCGCCTCATCCGCCGTGTAACGAAAACCGACAATAAATTCAGTACCCACACGTTTTCTGATTGCAGCTAAGACATCAAGGGGAAAGCGCATCCGGTTTTCGAGTGTATCTGCACCATAAGGGCCAACCAGATCATTGGAGAGAGGAGACCAGAACTGATCCAATAAATGACCATAAACCTGTAATTCAATACCATCCATGCCGCCCGCTTGCATACGCTGTGCGGCGTCCGCAAAATCGTTGATGATCCGCTCAATATCCCAGTCTTCAATCAGTTTCGGAAATGCCCTATGGGCAGGCTCTCGGTGTTTGGAAGAGGACACAGATGGCAGCCAGTCTCCCTTATTCCATGTCGTTCTGCGACCAAGATGGGTGAGCTGGATCATCACTGCGCAGCCATGTTCGTGACACCCGTCTGCGAGGTTCTGGATCCATGGCACGACTTCATCTTTATAGGCCAAAATATTGTTGAATACCGGCGGACTGTCCTTAGAGACTGCCGTTGATCCTGCTGTCATGGCTAGGGCTACCCCGGCTTTTGCCCGCTCTTCATGATATGCGCGGTAACGCTCTTTGGGCATACCGTCTTCTGGATAGGCAGGCTCATGACTGGTTGTCATAATTCTGTTTTTCAAAATCAGGTGTTTTAATTGAAAGGGTTGTAGCAGCGGATCTTTTATCATCGACTCTATCTTCCAGCTTATAATTAGACCTTACTGCGTCTCCACCACCTCAAATAATGTCTATTAATTGAGCTATGTGTCAAGTGATAGGTATTGAAGCTTATGACC
>CAYMPJ010000056.1:0-2305 GCA_964392325.1 uncultured Caulobacterales bacterium | reverse complement strand
CCGACGCAGTTTGGTACGTTGCGGACCGCAGCTAATTCATGGCGATTGTTGTATACCCCATTCCAGTACTATCGTTCTTTGAACGGGCCTTACACGTGGCTGTTTCATCTGCGCGGCGTTTAACGACAGTTTCTGCATCGTCGGATTGAGAGCTCAGTTTCTTACCAAGGCACTTAAGACATGAGGAGCTTGCAGACCATAGAGTCAGAACGGTAGAATTACAAATAGCTGTTCGTTTCGTTCAAGTTGAATTGGATTCCTATGCATGTATCCCAAGCTTCACCACTGCGCAGAGCGATGCTATTCTTTTTTGCTTTCATTCTCTGCAATGGATCAACTGGGTTATGCCAAACGGAGGAATCCAAAACACAGCTGACCGGAACAATTCTTTGCGATCATCCAATTTCGTTTGAGGACGTGACCCTCACAGCCAACTACGCAGGATTCCGCAAAAAGTATTCTGCTAGTTTGGCACCCCCAAGCAAAGCAGAAGAGCTTCCACCAACTATTCCGATTGATGCTTCTGGAAAGTTCAACATATCTCGCGTCCCGAAGCCAATGATATTCCATTGCACCTTCGGTGACAAAAAATTGGCCGGATCTGCTCAAATCGATGAGCGGTCAACAAAACTGAAAATCAAACTTGAGCCCACAGTGACTGTTACTGGACGGTTAATCGATAGCGAAACAGAAGCCCCTTTGGGAAACAAAAGGCTAATCGCGGCCTTGCGATTCGTGGATGCTGATCGCGTATCCAACTCCCACACTTCTGGGGCAACCGCAATCGTAACAGATGATGACGGCAACTTTGAGTTTTCTGGTTTGGTTGCCGAAAGGAAATACAATCTTTCTTGCATTGAAATTTCACCGAAAAACGACGTTCGATCTTTCGATGCCGGTTCTTTCCGCACTAATCGTTCGAGTCTCGACTTGCAGAACATCGACTATTCGCGTGCATGGCTTACGTCCGATGCATCACCGCTTGTTCGCTTCAAAAAAGCTGCAGCGGATGCTTCACTCACACATGAGAACATTCTTGTTGCTTTCAGCACGCCCGGTGATGCGGTGTTTCGAAAGTTCACCGGCTTTCAAGGCAACGAAGATTTGCTCAACGCATTGCAGAAATTTCAAATCGTCGCAATTGATCGCTCCGGCAACAACGCTCAGCCAGCCAAGAAACTGGCGGGGCAACTAGGAATTCAATTATCCGATAATTCAGCTGAAACGCATTTTTGTTTTGCAGACGTAAAAGGCAATCTATTACAAGAACTCACAATCAGTTCAAACGAGGCAGATGCATTCCCCAGCAAACAATTCCTCGATGCAGCAGGGAAGAGCGCCCCAACAACACCTAATCCCCAGGCCATTCTCGATGCGGCGTTAGAACAAGCAGGTGAAGAGGGCAAGCTTGTGCTGCTTCAGGAGACTGGTCCCTATTGTGGCCCATGTGTTCTGCTGTCCAAGTTTCTCGAGTCCACTCGCGATCGCTGGAGCAAAGACCTGATCTGGATCAAGTTGGACCAACGCTGGCCAGGCACACTTGAAATAACGGAACGGCTGCGTAAGGAAATGGAATCGACAATCCCTTGGTACGCAGTACTAGACAAAGACAGGAATACGAGGTTTACGTCATTCACAGAAGATTCAAAAAACGCAGGATTCCCCGGAAGCGACAGGTCGAGAAAACACTTCCGAAAAATGCTGTCTGAGTGTTGCAAACACATGACCGCCGAAGACATCGATTCGATGCTCGGCGTACTTGATGACTAGCTCGACTGCAAACCGGACTAACGAATCTCTAATGGCTCGTGGGTAATTGAAGACCTAATTGAGTAAGAATCGGCTACCGGTTTCAGTGCCTAGAAGGGACGTTGCCAACTAGCATCGGCGTGAAACTTCGATAGTACTTGCAAAAAAGCCATCGGACGATGAAGCCGAACGCAGTTTTTTGGGGCTGGACAATGCGACCCTCACAAGTCAGGCCAATTGGTGGAAGCCACATTGGACTTTGGTACAATCGGGTATGAAGAAACGGATTTCAGATGAGATCGGACTACGTGAAGCGCTCGTTGTCGCTAAAAGTGGATCAACGACTTTCACAAGCGAAGGTGATGCCAAGCTTCTTGGATTCTTCCTGCGAAAGGGTGAGTGCACTGCAGAGATATCCGAATCAAGGATCTCCGTATGGTACTCTTGGTTGCAACGCCCATTCCCGTCAACATACTTCAAATCCTTGGCTCCCGGTCTTGTGAGGAGGCTCTTGGACCTAGGTGAAGTACAAAGCATTGTTGACGAAGCGATCTTT
>CAYMPJ010000055.1:0-2445 GCA_964392325.1 uncultured Caulobacterales bacterium | reverse complement strand
GACTAAATTTGCCCCGCTCAGACATTCTTGATTCCCCATTAATCCCATATGCTTACCAGCACAAATCGATGGTAAACCGTAAATGCAGCTTTAAGCAAGCCCATGTCAGGAACGCGGGGTATGGGTGTGAGAAGCGGGCATCAATTTTATGATTTCGCCTTGATGTATAAGTGATTGCTCACACAGAGTTATCATTATGCGGTCCCATTCAGGCCCTAATGGGGGCTAACTTATAGGGTTGGTGTTGACACTTCAGGAGCAGCAACTTAGTTTTTTTGTAAAACTAATTCAAAGGGGTAACAAAGATGAATTTGGTTTTCGCAAAGAGTTTACGGGTCTGTTTTTGCTTTTTATCGGTATTTTTATTGATAAATACTCATGCCAATGCCTATCAACAACCCAGTGCCGCGGATGATATCGCCAAAGCCAGTGATTACCTAAAATTTAAAGGTCAATCATACGGTTGGATTACAGAGCGTTCTTCTCCCTCTCAAGCGCGCGCCTGGGGTCGACTGGCTGATAATTATCAGCATGTTTATGCACAATTATGGGTAAAGCCATTTAGCCCGGTTCAAGCGCAAGTGCCATGCAAGGGTTCCTTTGATCGCAATGGCAATGTGCGGCGCGGGCGCGGTAGTTTTTGGGGGAATTTCCTGGGGATATTTGGTGTGAGACAAGATGGCTTTGCGACCATTTTAATCACGGTGAAAAATCAGCGCGGGGAAGAGCTGGTCTCAAATATCCCGGTTGTGACTTTTGTGAAGAAAGGCGACACCTGCCAGCGGCAAATTTTCGAAGGCCCCATCTCACCCAAAATTTTACGCCGAGCGGGTGATCGATTAAATGTTGAATATAAGATGGTTCATAAAACCACCGACCGAACGAGTTTGCTGGGCCCTGGTTCCCTTTTATCCACGGTTGCTTCTGTGTCTGAGGTGTTTACCGCAGGCATGTCAAATGGACTGGTATCGGACCTCACGAAATTTGCTGCAAACCAATCGGCTGCTCCGGCGATAGAGGCGTTCCTGGGGACTTTCCTAAACGAAAACACAACACTATCTGGCAATCGAAATCTGTTTTTTGGCCGGGATGAGGCTGATGATTTGCAGCCTACTGATAGTCTTTTTATGGCGATCGGTGAACCGATATTTAATGGTTCTCTCGTTTCAGTTGCCGATGCCAGAAAACATATCGATAAAGACAGTGTTGTGCAGCTTTCCATCGATACAGTTTATTATGCAACAATTTTTGGGACATGCCGCATCTTTAATGAGCAATTTACGGAACAAAATGTTGAAAATAATGAGATCGACCTGGAAATTGATCCCAGCAAGATCGAGGCCATTGAAAAAGGGTGCACAAGTTTTGATAACCCTCAGGTTATTCTGGGTAGAGAGTTTGATGGAACCGAATTGAGATATGCCCATACAATGGTACCCGCTCCAGCGACAGAAAATCCGGTTCTAACCGGTTTGTCTTCGCGCCTTGAGGCACTAAAGCCGCGGCTCAACCATCGCCGGCGGTCAGAGCGGCGTGAAGCGATTCAAGAGCTTGAAAGCGTATGTGATTTGCTCCGTTCCAGCACCTATGTTCCAACCAGTTTGTTAAACAAACTTGATAACACGCTACTGCGCTATGCGGTTTTAAATGACTCTTTAAATTATGGCGATGATGCTGATGTACGTAGCTTGCGATGCATCAATGAAAATGAGTTGGAACTTCTTAAAATCGTAGCGTCCAAAAATTCTGATTATGTAGTTGCAGAGCAGGAGCCAGGAGCCGCTTTTGCCTGGTCGGCTCTCGCGATTGAGGCGAGTAAAATTTTACGAACGCCGCGCCGTCGCAATGATCGCTACGCAGATAATATTGTCGTGGAGATAGAAGAGCCGTTCTTGCGCCGCGATCTTATGCATTCACTCGATATTGATAAGGATGGCTCAATAGATAGCCCCGGCCTGCCTGATTTGCTTGATGGAAAAGAGCAAGTTCAGGATGTATTGATCCGCTCGCTGCATCTCGACGAGGGGCCGTATTGTCCAATTGACGCTAAAACTGGTGGCCAGACTGATTTTTCCAAGATCGGATTTTTGCAGAATATTGTTGAGAAGGTTGACCCTCAAAATAAACGCATTCGTGGTGTCGGTATTATTGCCGAGTTTGATAGCCCTCTAAATACAAACCCGGAAGCCAAGATCGAAGCAATCAGGATTACAAGCTGGGAAAAAATGCTTGAAAAAATGGGGCATAACCTTAGCAGTTGCGCAGAACCATCAGAAGAAGAGCGCCGAAAGAAATATTCCGGGAAGACTGTTGATTGGTAGTGTAGTCGCTTTGTTAGTGGTGGAAATTCATGAGTTATAAGAATCATAATCCCGATACAGATGACTATAAATATTGGGCTTTTGTTTCCTATTCCAGTAAGGATCGGACAAAGGCCAAATGGCT
>CAYMPJ010000054.1:0-2622 GCA_964392325.1 uncultured Caulobacterales bacterium | reverse complement strand
ACGAAAAGGGGCGCCCGGATGAATTACTCATCCGCGGGATTGAACTAACGGAGTATCAAGCCTGGCGCAAACGCAAACCCGCCAGCGTACCATCCCTGCCGGTATTGCAGCGCGAATTTTTACAGGCGAGTGAGGAGGCAGAAGCCCGGCGCAAAGATGTTCGTCGCCGCGAATTGGAGATTCAAGAAAAAGCCTTGCGAGGAGAGCAGTCCGCCCTGGCAAGATTGCGCCGTGTATTGATGATTGGTGGCGGCGCGGTGCTTTTACTGCTCGGAGTGGCAATCATCTTAGGACTAAATGCAGATAAACAGACCAAGCGCGCTGAAACATTCGGCTATAGTTTTGATCTTACTCGGACAGCAATTTTTGATCTTGAGGCAGAACGCTTTAATAATGACGGAATACATGACAAAGCGATGCTATTGGCGCTCGCTGGTGACCCAGGTGGGGACAATACTGTAACTGGTTACCAGAATCCCAATCTACGGGTGCAAATGTTGAGAGGGTTTGTAAATTCCTATGACGAGAAAAATCTCATTGGTCATTCTAATGATGTAAACCATGCGAGTTATAGCCCGGATGGTTTAAGGATCATTACCGGATCATCTGACAACACAGCTAAAATTTGGGACGCAATAACAAGCGAGGAAATAATAACAATAAAAGGACATTCTAATGCAGTGAATTCTGTTAATTATAGCCCGGATGGGTCGCGCATTGTCACAGGCTCATGGGATAACACCGCCAAAATCTGGGACGCGCTCAGCGGCAAAGAAATCAATACCCTAACGGGGCACTTGAGTAACGTTTCCTCAGCAGCCTTCAGCCCCGATGGGTCTCGCATTGTCACCAGCTCAGATGACAATACCGCAAAGATTTGGGATGCGAACAGCGGTGAAGAAATCATGATCCTGACGGGGCACTCGAGTAGCGTTAACTCAGCAGCTTTCAGCCCCGATGGGTCTCTCATTGTCACCACCTCAATCGATACAACCGCAAAAATATGGGATGCTTTGAGTGGAGCAGAAATCATGACACTTACAGAGCACACGGATGAAGTTACTTCTGCATCCTTCAGCCCTGATGGGGCACAGATTGTCACCGGCTCATGGGATGGTACTGCAAAAATCTGGGATGCGCTTAGCGGCAAAGAAATCAATACTCTGAAAGGGCACCTTAGTGTTGTTTCCTCAGTAGACTATAGCCCAGATGGAGCACACATTGTCACCGGCTCATGGGATAACACCGCCAAAATCTGGGACGCGCTCAGCGGCAAAGAAATCAATACCCTAACTGGACCCGTTAGATCAGTAGCCTATAGCCCAGATGGAGCCAGTATTGTCACCAGTTCACAGGATACAGCAAAGATACGGGACCCATTGAGTGTAGCAGAAATCATGACACTTACAGGGCACGCGGATGAAGTTACTTCTGCATCCTTCAGCCCTGATGGGGCACAGATTGTCACCGGCTCATGGGATGGCACTGCAAAAATCTGGGACGCGCTCAGCGGCGAAGAAATCAAAACCTTGACGGGGCACATGGACCTCGTCACCTCAGCATCCTTCAGCCCCGATGGGGCTCGTATTGTCACCGCCTCAGGCGATAAAACCGCAAAAATATGGGACGCAAAAAACGGTGAGGCGCTCTTAACCCTCACAGGGCATGAACAGGCTGTTAATGCTGTATCGTTCAGCCCCGATGGGTCAAACGTTGTTACAGGGTCTTTTGATGGAACAGCAAAAATCTGGGACGCGCTCAACAGCGAAGAAATCAATACTCTGAAGGGGCACACGGACATCATCACCTCAGCAGCCTTCAGTCCCGATGGGTCTCATATTGTCACAGCCTCAGTCGATAAAACCGCAAAAATATGGGATGCGTTCAGCGGTAAAGAAATCAAAACCTTGACGGGGCACGCAAGTATAGTTCGTTCTGCGGCATTCAGCCCCGATGGGGCTCGTATTGTCACCGCCTCAGGCGATAAAACCGCAAAAATATGGGATGCAATGAGCGGAGGCGAACTCAATACACTGATGACCGAGCAGAGGGATTCTTTTTATTCTGTAGCCTTTAGCGCCGATGGATCCCGCATTGTCACTGGCTCATACGACACCGTAGAAATATGGGATGCAATGAGCGGAGGCGAACTCAAGTCCCTGATTGGGCACACGGATTCTATTAATTCTGTAGCCTTTAGCATCGATGGATCTCGCATTGTCACTGGCTCTAGTGACGGCACCGCAAAAATATGGGAGGTGGACGCAATTCACTTCAGATCACTCCCTGATCAAATTGCTACCGCATGTGAGCGCGCTAACGCCACAAAAATCAACCGTATAACCCAAGCAGATCGCGACGAATTTCCATTTCTCGATGAAACCGTTCCTGATTATCCGTGCTCGCTCTATTTTGACGATGCACAAACCGCACAAAACAGTAACACCCGCAAGGGGGAGTAGACCATGGCCCGTAATCCATTTAAACGCCTGTTCAATCGCCGCAATTATGATGATGCGCCGGTATTTACCTCGCCCCTTCCTTATCAAAAAAGGGATCTGAGTGCGCATCTTGCCCCTGCGGGGCGCAAACGCATTTTGGCCCTCGATGGCGGCGGGGTAC
>CAYMPJ010000053.1:0-2634 GCA_964392325.1 uncultured Caulobacterales bacterium | reverse complement strand
CATCTTGCCCCTGCGGGGCGCAAACGCATTTTGGCCCTCGATGGCGGCGGGGTACGCGGAGCGATGTCGATTGCGATGTTGGAGCGCATCGAGGATATTTTGCGCAAGCGCCATGATGATCATCCGGATTTCAGACTATGCGATTATTTTGATCTGATCGGTGGCACCTCCACCGGCTCCATCATCGCATCAGGCCTTGCAGCAAAGCGCTTTAGCGCCAGCGAAATTCGCGATTTCTATTTTGATATGGGCCCGGCAATTTTTAAAAAACGCCCCTTGCGCCTTGGCCTTGCGCGCCCTGTCTTTAAGGGAAAAATCTTATTGAAAAAACTCGATGAAGTCTTTGGCGAAACCACGCTTGGTTCTGACACGATCGCGACGGGTCTCGCCATGATTTCCAAGCGTGTGGATACGGCGAGCACATGGGTTTTACACAACCACCCTGGAGGCCAGTTTTTTCTGGACCCTCCCTCCGGCGATTATATTGGCAATCGACACTTTCCATTGAAAAATGTCATACGCGCATCCACCGCAGCGCCGCACTTTTTCAAACCGGAAAAAATTGAGTTGATCAAAAACAGGGAATACGGATTATTTATGGATGGCGGGGTCACCCCTCATAATAATCCGGCATTTCAATTGCTGATGCTCGCGGGGCTCAGCGGGTACTGTTTCAATTGGCACCTTTCTGATGACAGCTTAATGATGGTCAGTCTTGGCACCGGCTCTCTGGCAGAAAAAGTGCCCGCCGATGACTTCGCCAGCAAGCTACATGCTTTACAAACGAAGGACGCCCTCACCCAGATGATTACCAGCGGCGAGGAATTTGTGGAACTTTTAATGCAATGGATGGGCGGCAGTACAGACCCGCACATGATTGATTCCGAAGTGGGGAATTTGAGCCAGGATTTTATTGGCGGCGAGCCTCGTCTAACTTATGAGCGCTATCAAACCACCCTCACCCGCGAGAATTTAAGGAGCGAACTAGGGTTGCGATATACTGAGTCTCAAGTCAAAATCCTGCGTGACATGACCAATCCGGATTCATTGCCTATCAGCTATGAAGTTGGACAGGCCATGGCTGAAAAAATGATCAAAGAGGAACATTTTCCTGATCGCTTTGATCTGCATGCGAGTTCACCAACGCTGACATCATCTTTAAGCTCGCGCCCGGTTATGGGACGTGAGGGCAATGCAACACATGATCAAACTGGCGATATCACACAGTCGGCCAAACCTAAATGGGATCCATCATTGCACTGACAACTGCCGCTAACAGCGCATCTTTACGTTTTTCAATCTCTGGTAAATCCTCGTAAGGGATCAATAGAGGGTGGGTTTTTGCGTCACTGTCTTTAACAGCGCCATACACCCAGCCGTCTTCGCGCTTTTTATCCATCCATTGTTGGTGCTGCGCGTGCGGCGTTCCCCCTGGATTATTGATCCGAAACTCAACACCAGAAAAACTCGCTTCATGCATCCAGTCAGGGGCATCGTGCCATGGCGGCTGAGCCTCTTGTTCATAGGCACTGCATAAAGCCCGTATGGCCTCATGGGCAATTTGAGCGATCGTTTCCAAGTCACACTGCGCAGGTGTTAAAAGGTCTTTGTCGGGCATTTTTCTCTCCAATCGTCCGCTTAGACTCATGCATAATAATGTCTTGACCTTGGCCGCTTGTATTGCGAACCTTTAGACGTAAAGCGCCATCTTGTGATCCTATGATAATCGATGACTGGCAACAATAGGGGGTGGGGTTATGCGTAACGACAAAGTAGAGCTTGGCAACTTCAAATATGCCGCCTTTATCAGCTATTCTCATGCTGATCATGAGGCGGGTGTGCGTTTACATAAAGCGCTGGAATCCTATCGCACGCCGAAAGATCTGATCGGCACGGAAAGCCCCACAGGGCCCTTGCCGCGTCGGCTTGGGAAAGTTTTCCGCGATGAAGAAGAGCTCGGTGCCTCCCACGAACTCGGCCCGAAGATTGAACAAGCGCTTTCCAATTCCGCAACGCTGATTGTCATCTGCTCGCCGCGTTCGGCAAAATCGAAATGGGTCAATCAGGAGATTTTGCGCTATAAGCAACTCGGCCGCGCGGCGCGGATCTTCGCGGTGATCGTCGATGGTGAACCCCATGCGCAGGACCCCGCACAGGAATGCTTTCCTGAGGCGATGAAATGGCAGCTCGGTGCGGATGGTGCGCTATCGAACCAAGCGGCCGAACCCCTCGCTGTTGATTTGCGTAAATTTGGCGAAGAAGACACGGTGCTGCGGCTTTTGTCGGGTGTGTTTGATGTTGATTATGACGGGCTGAAACGCCGTGATTTAATCCGTCAGCGGAACGAAGCGCGTCAAACCCGAAGGCTGTTTGCTGGTGCGATGGCATTAATCGCGCTGGCGGTTCTCGGGGGAACGGGGGCGTTTTTCCAGACACGTGCCGTATCGGAGCGGACCTCGCAACTTTTTGCAAGCGTTGCGGAAGATTTAAACAATCAAGGTTTTCACGAAAAGGCATTACTCGTAGCATTGGCGGGGTTGCCAAGTGGCGAGGGGCAGGTAACTTTAAAGCCCCATGCGAGCGCCAAAGCACAGCTCGACAGAGCGATTTTCAACGGTAAGTTGATCGCAACCC
>CAYMPJ010000052.1:0-3295 GCA_964392325.1 uncultured Caulobacterales bacterium | reverse complement strand
GAGCGAATTTAAGCCGCTAGATTAAAACTGCTACGCCGACAAAAATAGACATCAAAATTCGTTTACACCTCGATTTAATTGAGCTTCGTAAAATGTTTAGTGACCCGGCCTAAGGTCTTCAATTATCTGCGCGTCGACCCAAAAAATATCCACATTTTCGTATTTGTCAGAGCCCATATTTCTATTGAAGAAAAGGTACTTGCCATCTGGCGTCACGGTGGCACCCGCTTCCCAAGCATCAGTATTAATCTTATCACCCATGTTAATGGTGTCACCCCATGAGCCATCCTGCTGACGAAAGTTAATATAAAGGTCTGAGTTACGAGGCCCATTTTCTATTTGACCATCCCAGATGAGATAGGACTCATCCGGGGCTATGAAGGGATGAAAACTCTTTCCGCCATTAATCTTTTTACTAAGCAGTTTTGGTTCTTCATACTTCCCATCAACTATTCGAGAATAACTAATTGAACCTGTAAAATCTGATTTGAACTCATCAAAGAAATAGGTGCCTCTGGAAGAAGCTGTAAGGCGCATAATAGGTATTTCATTGAAAGGCGCTCCAAGGCTTTGTCTCTCTGACCAACCATCCTTGGTACGTTCCTTATATCGGCTGCCTAAATGCATGATTTTGCCATCTTGGGAAAAAGAGGGGGCGCCAATTCTTGGACCCAAGACGGATTCCTCCCATCGATTATCTTTATATTGGAAAAGAACAAATTCTTGATTCGAATTTCCGTCTGCCTCAACCTGTCTAAGAAAATAGAACTCATTCATATCAGGTGTGAAGGTGCCGCCAAATTCCCAACCTTTTGTCGAAACAACACCAGGGGCGAAAACTTCAGGCATTAAGCCAGGAGGCATTTGCCCAATATAAGGACCGTCCAGAACTGGAGACTCATTTAGGTTCTGACTACAGGCGCTCATAATCACCGTGGAAGCCAGTAACATTATTGAAGGGCAAATACTTTTCATAGTATTTTCTTGTTTGATAGAGCGGACAGCAGAATTCCAATTGTTGAAAGTCGTTTCATGATATTTATTTTTCTTGGTGAATCAGGTGTTTGGGTTATTGAAGATATTTTTCTAAATTATCAGTCAATTCCTCAGTGGTTGCCGCCGACATTCCGAAATGAAGCTTCACCACTACGTTTTTGATTTCTGACCCTTGCGGTTTAGTCATCCATGGGGTTGTCCAGCCCTCTTAGTTGCTCCACCGGGCTGGATAATTTCCCGGGTTAAAGGTTATGGCAGCGATAAGGTTGCCATGCGATTTATCAGTTCGATTGGCGGGATATTGCCAATAGCTCTGTGGGGGCGAATTTCATTATAGTCTCTACGCCAACTCTCCAACTTATCTCGAGCATCGTCAAGGTTCATGAACCAGTGCGCGTTCAGGCATTCCATGTTTGAGCAGCAATGGGTACAGCGCCTCCGGAGCAGGAGTATTATCCTCTTCGGCGTATGCTGTAACAAGACTGCCGAAACCGCTTAAAATTGCGACCGAGAGTAAGCCCTTCAATTTCATAGTCATATAAACCTCAGTTTGAGAGTCAGAAAAATCACTCGCCGTGCTTCTGTGACAACCACTCTACGCTGCGAATAACGGTCTTAGGAAACGCGGTGCTATGGTTGGAATTATCAATGACTTCAAGCCCGGTGAGACGCATATTTGACTGACTTCTACGCCGCAGCACCTCCATAAAATGATCAACGTTTTCTTCAACATCCTCTTCCAGTCCCCCGAGAGATACAAAGACATTGACGTTTATATCATCTTGTCTCGGAGCGGTTCTTGCTTCGAGGTCATCAATATATTGGAGGCTACTCTGACTAAAAGCTGGGCTACCAAGAATGTAGTGTCTAAATGTGTCTGGTTGCGTGAATAAGATGTAGGCACCAAATGCTGCACCCAGCGAATATCCGAAGTAGGTGCTTTCATCTGGAATTGTTCGATATCTGGTTTCAACATGGGGCATCACCTCATTGCGAATAAAATCCAGGTGATGGCTAGCTTGCCCACCTTGTAATCGAGCTTGATGTTCCGGGCTGCTGTACGCTGTAACTGTATAATCGCGAAATCTGCTTGCATGCGGCCATTCATCGCCGAGATTTTTTTGATAGGAAATCCCAACCAGTATTACATTAGGCATCAAAAACTCTGTGGAACCGGATAGCATATCCATGTGCACCACAGCATCAGTGGTATAGATCACGGGATAATTTTCATCGGGGTTTTCTGAATACCCCTCTGGCAATTTGATGTAGAGTTCATATTGCCTGTCGTCTTTGCTGTCCCTGATAGGCGCAACTTGCGTTCTCGGCATTTCGTAGGCCGGCAGCGCGTTGAGCTCTTGTTGCGCAATGGCCGGCGGGACGGGTGCAATTGTGAAGGCCATGCAAAGCAGAATTGCCTCTAAGAGGGATGCACTGAGTTTATGCATGATAGATAATCTCCTTCTACTGATTATACTTAGTCATCGCGCGTTAGCTTTGCGGGAAGCAAAAAAACAATGATACCTATTGCGACAACGGCGACTACAATGAAAATTCTTCTAAATGCAGAACGGGCGGTCATGAGTGTTCCATATTTAAAGCTAAAGTGAACATGCGTAGGATTATGGTTTGGGCCTGAGGGTCTCAATGATCTTCGCATCGACCCAGTATAAGTCTGATTGAAGACCCGTTTCGCCGGATGCTTGCGGCACCATTCTATTAAAGAAGAGATATTTGCCGTCAGGTGTGATTTTTGCTCCACCTTCTTCAGCGTCTGTGTTCACTTTGTCGCCAAGGTTAATCGCTTCACCCCAGGAACCATCTTGCTGGCGAAAACTGATATAGAGATCGTTATCGCCGTATCCGCTATCTCTGTCGCTGTCCCACATAATATAGCTCTCATCCGGTGCGATAAATGGATGGGCATTAAATGTCCCTGTGTTAATCTCTTTACCAAAGGGCGTCGGTTCTTCACGTTTGCCATCCACGAGCCGCGAATACCGAATAAGACCATCTCCCTTCGCGCCTACATCTGGTATGATTGTGCCTACCTCGTCAAAAACTAAAGTGCCTTTAGCCGAAGACATAAGGCCCATAATACGTATGTCTTCAAAAGCAGGACCAAGGCTTTTCAACTCTGACCAGCCGTCCGCCGTACGATCCTTATACTTGGCGCGATAATGCAGCGTCTGACCATCTGGCGATAGAGAACGTCTGCAATACCCTTCCGGGGCGGCCCTCTTACGCCAAGCATTGTCTGCTCTTTCAAAAATGACGTTTTCCGGTTCGGGGGCGTCAG
>CAYMPJ010000051.1:0-3386 GCA_964392325.1 uncultured Caulobacterales bacterium | reverse complement strand
CTCGCTCCAAAACGGCCGTTGAGATGAGAGGCAGGAAACGCCCAAAAACGGTCGCTGAACAACTTGCATACAAAGATATCATTCATGCAAACCACAGCTTATTTACATACTGGAGGGAAAGGAAAAATGCTTCAGCCAGACTCGGAGATTGCTTTTGTCCGTCGCGATTTTTCCAGAGAGCCAATCACTTAAGAGACTTAAAAACCCGGAAGTTAGAAAACTAGCTCTAGCAGCATCGAAGTCTGGGGTTCCATTTTCATGTTCGCCACCAAGTCGTGCTGTTATCAAGTTTTTAAGAGTGCGCTCAACAACCTCACGCGTCGGATGCGAAAGTATAATGCGGGCAAAGGCACGCCGCTGCCAAAAGTGACCCAGCATGTGGTCAACTCTCTCGGTGTCCGCATTTCCAGTAAGGGCATCTGCAAAGACACTCATTGGATACTCAAGGCTTTGACAAAGCACGTCGTTTTTGTCCGAGAAATGCTCGTAGAACGTGGATTTCCCAACACCAGCTTTATCGATAATTTCTAGCGTTCTGATCTCGTCAAACCGTTGTGATTGAACAAGCTCAGCGAACGCACCAAAAATGAGCGATTTAGTCCGCTTTGCTCTGCGGTCATCATGCTTCTTTGACTTTTCGATCATGCTTGCATTTTCGCCCATTTTTCTTGTCTCGTCACTTTCTACAATCGGACAATTGAATGCGAATGTCCGTTATCGGTCTATGTGCCCAGACGGAGTGTATCTTCAGTATTTCATTCGCCCCATGAAGGAGGGATATCCAATTAAAACGGGCAATACACTATGATCCCTTCTTCTCAAAAATCCACAATAATTACCAATAATCGTTTCCTGGGAATTGCTATGTTCTGTGTTGCGTTTGTTATTGTCTTCGCGATGTTGCATCACCCGGAAGGGAATTATGACCCTTCTTCTGAAGACCCGAAGATGCAATGGGTGCATGGCATTTTGATTTTCTTGGTAATACTGAATACTTACGCTGTCGGGCATTTTTTAACACAGATTGAAGAAGCCCGGCGGGAGATGAAACTTGGCAACATCTTTTACAATGTTGGTGTTGGTGCATTTATAGGCGCCGCACTCATCAGCGGGTTTGTCCAAACTGAGTTGGCCGAGATATATCAATACCAAGGAACAGACCAGAAACTCTATCGTACGCTAAACCAGTATGCCTCAATAGAAAACCAATCCTTCGCAAAGCTAGGCATCATGGCTTATGGAGCAGCAGGAATATTTTGGTTTCTACCAATGTTCAAACTGGGTGGCTCTATCCGATGTGTCGGGTTTTGTGGATTATGCGCAGGCATTGGTCTTGGAGCATCTGTACTGACAGGTATTACCCTTAGCGTTCTTTCGATGACCATACTAACTATAGTGATAGTGATGTGGCATTGTTCCATCGCCATCTGGTTATTGAAAAATTAGAGGTACAATGAACGCTATGCAGCACGATCTACCTATTGCTTTGGCAGCTTACGAAAAGCTTGCTCGCGCCTATTCTGAAATTGCTGAAAGGAAGGCCGAGAACGGTTACAATGAACATCCTGCTATTCGTGCGCAAATCGGTGATGTTGTTGGCCTTAAAGTACTTGATGCTGGATGTGGTCCCGGCTTTCTGACACGAGATTTGCTGGCAAATGGCGCGTCTGAAGTTGTGGGGTTCGACATAAGCCCGAATATGATTGAAGTTGCGAAAGAACGGGTTGGGGCTGGCGTCAATTTGTTTGTTGGAGACCTAGCAAAGCCACTTACATCACTTGCATCCGATGACTTTGATCTTGTCGTTTCTTCGCTCGCAATAGACTATGTTAGAGATTGGAGCACACCTCTTGCCGAATTTAGGCGCGTGCTGAAGCCCACCGGGCGGCTCGTCTTTTCAGTTCAACATCCACAAGGTGCTTATGAGTGGTATCGCCCACCGTCCGCATTTGGGGTTCAGCTTTGCGAAGCGGTATGGACAGGGTTTACTGATGAGCCCGTAGTGGTTCCAGACTATTATCGTTCGATAGAAGAAATCATCATGCCATTGATGGATGCTGGTTTTCGGCTATGCGCGCTTAAAGAAACAAAACCTTTACCTGAACTCGAAGCAATTAATCCTAGAAAATTCCACAGAGGCAATAATCTTCCAACTTTTATAGTTCTGGACGCGACTGTCGGCTAAAAATAGCAGTGACTTAAGTCGCCCAAAGAAGGCCGCTCGCTATGCTCAGAAAAAAATGAGCCCGTCCACGAATACTATTGTCAACGCCGCAACAAAGCTCACAACGGTCAAGACGCTTATCGAGATCATATCGATGTTTCGTTCGCGCACGATTAGCACGGCGAAAAGAGCGAGGAGACAGGTTACAAAAAGTGGAAGCGACCAAAATGGTAGAGCGAACTTCAATGCGATACGCGCCTCATCATTTGGCCAGAAAAAACTGGCCAGAAACGCTATAGCCCGCATGAAGAAAGGCAAGAACAAAAAAGGAAATAGCCAGACAGCTCCCGTGCACATCATAATCAAAAAGAAAACTGCACCTTGTAAAACGGTAATAAAAGGACCTGCCCCCTCAATCATCAGGAAATGCCATATCGTACTATATTCACCATCAACCGGGGTCGCAGTATTGAGGGTCAGGCGCATCCGATATCCCAGCCATTCGCCCATTTGCCAGTGAGCGTATTCATGCAGTACCCACGTTAAAATTGTCGCGAGAACAATAATTGGGTAAAAGGAAACTGTTTTGTAGAGAGGAGTTCGTGGTTGTATACTGGTGAATGTCAATCCTCAAAACCCCACATAAGAATGATGAATTCCAACGGCGTCTCATGAGGGTTCCAGAACTCATGAGCAATACCGGTCGGTACATAAATGGCCTCACCAGCGTTGATTGTTTTTTCAACACCATCAATACGCGCGTACCCAGCGCCACCGGTAAAGATGAAGAGACTGGGATGATCATTTAGTTGGTCAGCTGGATCGGCATTCACATGCTGCCCTTTCTTCACGTGATACCAGGCGCTATGCAGTTGTGGGTCGTAGAATATTGCAACAGCATTTGCGCCGTGCACGACCCGAGAAGCGCTCTCTGTCAAACGGATGCGCTCAGGCGTTTCGCGAGTCCAGAAATGGAAAGCGACGGACAAAAAAGTCGACTGAAAAACGGCCTGATCCTGAGGCGCAAACCCTTCCATTACTTCCAGCGTCAAAGGCGCTGGGTCGCCTGCGCGCGTTTGCGCCATCGCGGTAAGACTATGTAGCGCACCGGCGTCGATCTTGGCCAGGGTCTGCTGATCCGTTTTAAAATAAAATGTTGGGTCGCTGTCGAAGCCGTCTGTAACCTTTGCAACCAATCCATCGTCTGATTCAGTCACATGAA
>CAYMPJ010000050.1:0-3445 GCA_964392325.1 uncultured Caulobacterales bacterium | reverse complement strand
TGGGCGTTTTAGGACGCATGCTACGGCAAGTTTTACCGTTTTTTCAGATATAGAAATTCTGGTGGTGAATGTCGACAACGGGCCAAGAATTGCCTTTCAGTTTCAAACTGAGATACTGCCACAAATTGTTAGCTATTGCCATGAACGGCCTTCTTCGCTAATACCACGCATCTTAACATATTTATGGGCTTGGTCTGGAATAAGCTAAATTCAGTTCCTATTTCCTGTTCATATCTAATCTTTCTTTCCCTGGTGCCCCATGATTGCTGTTATTTTGACCATCCATGTTTTGATTGTGCTCGGCCTTATCGGTCTGGTGCTGCTGCAACGCTCTGAAGGGGGCGCGCTTGGAATAGGCGGCGGCGGTGGCGGCGGCTTAATGTCTGGCCGGGGAGCGGCTAATCTCTTGACCAGATTGACATCTGTATCAGCGGCGCTTTTCTTTGCGACCTCCCTTGGTTTGGCGATGATTGCCGGTACAAGAGAGACCCAGCAAGATGTTGTGGACGAATTGACGGGGACACAAAGCGCCGTAAATGAAGATGGTGAAATCGATGCGGAAGGCTTGCTGCGTCAGGTGGGTACCGGTCTTGATGCGCCCACCGCTTCGGAGGAAACAACAGCCCAGGACGGTGTTGACCCACTCCAACAGCTTGACGGTGAAGCGGGTACACTGGTTGCCCCCACACTGGAAGAGCTTGAAGCGGCAGATCCCCTCAGCTCAATCGCAACTGAGACCCCTGAGCCCGCACCATCGCAATCAGGGTCTTCTGATGGCTCCAGTGATGAAGGCCAAGAGGATGCCCCTCAATAATCCGAAGGTTCAGGCTCTTTATCGCTATCCCGTTAAAGGCCTTTCGGCTGAGGCATTACCCTTTGCAAAACTAGTTGCCAATGAGGTAATTCATGGTGATCGCCTTTATGCCATTGAGGCGGGCACTGGCAAATTCGATGAAAATAACCCCGAATATTTTCGCAAGGTAAATTTTCTCATGCTGATGCGCGATGAGGCGCTGGCAAATCTTGAAACATCCTATGTAGATGAAGGCCAGATGCTCACGGTGCGCGAAGAGGGCAAAGTTAGCTTGAGCGCTTGTCTATCCAGCGCGGAGGGGCGCAAAGCGGCAGAAGATTTTTTTGCGAGATTTTTGCCGGAAAATTTTGAAGGCGCGCCTAAGATTGTACGGGCAAATCTGGATGGGTTTAGTTTCTCCGATGTGGATCAAAAAGTCATATCGGTGGTTAATTTATCCAGCGTGCGCGAACTTGAAAAAGCAGCGGGGGTGAGGCTTGATCCGATGAGGTTTCGGGCAAATCTATATCTGGAAGGGTTAGCGCCGTGGTCGGAACTGGAGTTTCTTGAAAAAAAATTCTCCGTAGGCGGTGCAATTTTAGAGGGCGAGAAAATTACGCGGCGCTGCAAGGCAATCGATGTGAATCCCGAGACCGGCGAGCGGGATTTGGCACTGACCAGAATTTTACTAGAGCAATTTGGCCATAGTGATTGCGGAATTTACTGCCGGGTTTTTCAAGGCGGTAAAATTAATGTCGGGGATGAATTCATCGAAATTGATAAGGCTTAAGTCAATATTCCCGGTTGAGTGGATAATAAAACTCGAAGGGCGCTGATAGTAGGAAAACTATGGCAATTTTCCCCTTCCCAAACCCGCGAATCCCCGCTAAGACGAACTCCCATGGCGCGATATATTTTCATTACCGGCGGCGTGGTCTCTTCTCTTGGAAAAGGCATAGCATCAGCAGCACTTGGGGCATTGCTTCAAGCGCGTGGATATTCTGTGCGACTGCGCAAGCTCGACCCTTATTTGAATGTTGATCCGGGCACGATGAGCCCATATCAGCATGGCGAAGTTTTTGTAACCGATGATGGGGCCGAGACCGATCTGGATCTGGGTCACTATGAACGATTTACCGGCGTGTCTGCCTCCAAGGCGGATAATGTGACGACGGGGCAGGTTTATCAAAGAATTATCAATCGCGAGCGGCGCGGTGAATATTTGGGGGCGACGGTTCAGGTCATTCCCCATGTAACCGATACGTTGAAAGAGTTTGTGCTCTCGGATGCCGGCGGGGCGGATTTTGTTTTGTGCGAAATTGGCGGCACCGTTGGCGATATTGAAGGCTTGCCGTTTTTTGAGGCGATCCGCCAATTGAAAAATGAGCTGCAAGATGATGCCATTTTTGTTCACTTGACATTGATGCCCTATATTCCATCAGCAGGGGAACTAAAAACCAAACCCACCCAGCACTCCGTCAAAGAGTTGCGTTCGATTGGTATCCAGCCCGATATATTGCTGGTGCGCGCTGATCGCGATATCCCGGAATCAGAACGCAAAAAAATTGCCTTGTTTTGTAATGTCCGCCCCTCTGCAGTGGTTCAGGCCCTCGATGCAAAAACGATTTATCAAGTGCCCCTTGCCTATCATAGGGAGGGTTTTGACGCCGAGGTTTTAAAAGCGTTTGGTATAGACGATGCGCCGCAGCCCGACCTTTCCCGCTGGCATAGTGTGGTTGAGCGCGTGATTGAACCGGACGGCGAGGTTACGATTGCGGTGGTTGGTAAATATACCGAAATGCAGGACGCTTATAAATCCCTGATTGAAGCGATTGTCCATGGCGGCATTGCTAATAATGTACGTGCAAAGATTAAATGGGTAGATAGCTCTGTCTTTAAAAACGAAGATGAGGCGATTAGCGCTCTTACAAATGTGCACGGTATTTTAGTGCCCGGCGGCTTTGGTGCGCGTGGCTCTCAGGGGAAAATCATGGCGGCAAAATTTGCCCGCACCAGAGATGTTCCCTATTTCGGGATTTGCTTCGGGATGCAAATGGCGGTGATCGAAGCTGCAAGAAATTTGCTCGGGATAAGTGATGCCAGCTCTTCTGAATTTGGGGAGACAAGCACGCCGATTGTCGGGTTGATGACCGAATGGGAAAAAGACGGCGTTACTTATGAGCGCGATGAGAAAAGCGATCTGGGCGGCACGATGCGCCTTGGGGCATATCCGGCAAAACTTCTGGAAGGCAGTCATGTGCGCGATATTTATGGGAGCGCAGTGATTGAAGAGCGCCATCGCCACCGCTTCGAGGTAAATATGGCGTGGGCGGAGCGCCTGGCAAAAGAGGGCGTTATTTTTTCCGGTACCTCCCCCGACGGAACCTTGCCGGAGATCATGGAAATAAAAGATCATCCCTGGTTTATCGGTGTGCAATATCATCCGGAGTTAAAATCAAGACCTTTCGAGCCGCACCCATTATTTGCATCTTTTGTCGAGGCTGCGGTTAAACGCTCGCGGCTGGTTTAAAGGTAAATCCTTTTTGGGGCTCTGTCTTTCTGCCCCGACTTTGTCATTTGTGCCCCCTGTCATTTCCGCTCCCCCGTCATTCCCGGATAAGCGGGAATCCATCTCTCAATGTTTTCATGATG
>CAYMPJ010000049.1:0-3671 GCA_964392325.1 uncultured Caulobacterales bacterium | reverse complement strand
CAAAAACATCTCAACGATAAAAAGCCCGGCAAGTGACTCGCCGATCACTGCGCTGCGTCCTGTGTCGTAACGCGCCTCGATGAAAGGGCGGACCTCTTGCAAGAGATGTTGCCGGAACTGATGGGACTTGCCCCATCCTTCAAACTCGCCGCCACTATAGCGCGGGTCCGTTGCTTTAGGGCTAATCTCGGGGCGGCGGTCATGGGTGCGCACGCCGACCACGATCATGGGCTGGCGTTCGGCATTAATCAAAGTGAGGTTTGAAAGAGCGGCGATATGGAAAAAATCCTGATCGAGGCCGCCATCAATGACATAGAGCACCGATAGAGGTGTCTCGAAATAACCCTGTCCCCATTCCGGTATTTCCGGCACATAGACATTTATCTCGCGCGCCATGCCATAAACCTTGGAGGGAAGCTGAAAGCTGGTGCCAAATGCAGCGGGCGTTTCAACGATAGCCCCGCCTAAAGCTAAGTCCCGAGTTACGCCTTGTTGGGTCACCGTTTGGGTAACGGGAACTGATGGGCTGATTGTTTGGCACGCGCCCAGCATGAGCGCGCAAAGGCAAGCCCATAAAAATGCGGGTCTACGGACTATTTCTTACGTCATATCTTTCTCCAAACTCTATCCAATATAGATGCCACGTTTTGGTGTTATGGGTAAAGCGGTAAAGGAGAGATATGTGCAGAGGCGGTAGCCGCCAAGCATAGGGTGTTTTCCAGAATTTTATAGCGTATCCTCATTCGTAATACCGGATGGAATAGTGTGTTGAATTCGTTTACACTGGTTCGCAAGAAAAAGGATGTTAGACAAATGCAAAGAATAATCGAACGAGCCAAAGGTATTCTGCTTAGTCCAAGGGCAGAATGGGACAAAGTCGACGAAGAGGTTACTGAGCCAAAAAGCATCATTACCGGCTATGCACTACCCCTGATCGCGCTTGAGGCAATCGCTGGATTAATCGGCAAAAGTGTCTTGGGTTTCTCGTTACTTGGCGCCAAATACGGGGATCTACTTTTTATTGAAGTAATTTCTGTGCTAATCAAAATTGCTTGAGGTGTTGCCTCCATTTTCGTCTTTGCCTTCATCATCAATGCGCGGGCACCAATCTTAGGTGCCGCCAAAAATTGGGACCAAGCCTTTAAAGTCGCCGCCTATACACTAACCGCGGCTTGGGTTGCGGGTTTATTGAAGATTATCCCCGCCCTTGGCACCATCGCTGACATTGGCGCACTGTACAGCCTTTATCTTCTCTTTGTAGGACTGCCAAAACTGATGAAGCCACCGGCAGAAAAAGCAATTTTTTATACGATAGCCACGATCGGTGCGATAATTGTTGCATCGTTTGTTATTGCGCAGATCATCAGCATTGTCTTACTATAACCAGATGACAGCGCCGTGCGTATTAGCTGCCGTTAACGCCAGCTTTCAAAACACCCAAAAAACATTCGCCCGGTTTGGCCGCGACTGCTATACACAAAAAATGACTTCAAATCCTGCCTCTACCCCTGACGCCGAGATTGAAATTACGCCGGGTCTTGTTCAATCGTTGTTGCAACAACAACATCCAGACCTTGCCCATCTGCCTGTCCGGATTATGGAGTCTGGCTGGGATAATGTCATGGTGCGCATCGGCGAGGATTTGGCGTTGCGCCTGCCAAGGCGCGCGGTGGCCAATGCCCTTATTCTAAACGAGCAAAAGTGGCTGCCTTTTCTCGGGCCACAATTATCCGTACCCATCCCTGTTCCCCTTCGCGTTGGCGGGCCGCAAGAAGATTATCCCTTCCATTGGAGTGTTCTGCCCTGGCTGGCCGGGCAAGCAGCAGATCAATCACCGCCAGCGCCGTCGCAAGCCATTATAGTGAGTGAATTCTTGCGCGAACTCCACGCCGTTGACTTGCCCGACGAGCACCCAAAGAATCCGTCTCGCGATTGCGGGCTCTTTGATAAGCGCGAGGATATCGCGCGGCGGATGATTGCGCTGAAAGGCCGGACAGATCTTCTGACCCTGACAATTATGGATATCTGGAACAATGCCCTTGATACAGATATCGATACGCCAAAATGCTGGATCGCGGGGGATATGCATGCCCGCAATGTTCTGGTCGATGACGGCGTGATCACCGCCTTCATTGATTGGGGGGATATGTGCGGCGGCGACAGGGCAACGGATTTGTCAGCGATTTGGGCATTGTTCAATTGCCCAAGCGCGCGCCATCAGGCGATTAAAACTTATGGCATGTCAGAGGCCACCCTCAAACGCGCCAAAGGCTGGGCCGTATTCTATGGGGTCATCCTTTTGCAAACAGGCTTAGTGGATACGCCGCGCCACGCACAAATGGGCCGCCAAATTCTCCAACGATTAAATGCAGATGGCGTTTAAGCGGGGGAACCATCTCGGAGCGGACATTCGTATACTATTTTCCCCCAAGTTTAAAGCGCACTTTTAACATCAGCGACGTGCTTGGTAATCTCTACTATGGGCGTTGGAACAGACGTTGCGAGTGGGCCTGTTTCAGGCCATGAATCAAGAAGTGCGTTAAGCGTTCTCAGCACTTCAGCTTTTTGTGGATGATCCATATGTGTGGCTATTCCGATCGCAACGACCGTGAAGCCAAAAGCATCCTGATATTCGCCGGGATCGGTAATTTCACCGTTTTTTACGCCAATCGCATATTCCTCAAGAACCGTGTCCATAAGATAATTTATGACGTCAATAGGGTCACCGCCAGCACTGGACTGCATAAGAACCATATTGGCTTGGTCAGCAGCGAGTTGCGGCTCGATTTCGCTCGCAGGCTTGCCCTCATCAAAGGCTTTGAAGACAGTGATGAATATCTCCTGATCAAAGCCAAGCGTATCAATGCCGGCACGTTCCGCTTGGTGAGTTTCGGACACAGGGTGCAGCAAATGTTTCGCCGCTTGATCAGGAGCTCCCGCTCTGTAGAGGGCGAGGCCCGCTTGGACATGACCTGACATAAAGGCGACGCGCTTTTCAACGGGGAGTGTACCTATATGATGTTCATCAAGCTTGGCTTCGTCGTGTGTAGTCGCCGCATGGTCAGTAGCCGAATTATTTTCGCCATTCGTATGCGAGTTGCAGGCCGTCAGGCCGGCCAAAACAAGGCTTGAGATAAGGATGGATTGTTTAAGCACGTTCGCCTCCGAATTTATCTGGCATATTCTGCCGAGGTCATTGTGGCCTCAGGTTCATTTTCCATATTTTTTGGGCTTTGTCACCTTACCGTCATAGCCGTGTTTGTTCAGCTTTGCTTATGACGGGCACAGCGGCCTCAAATCAGGGCGCAAATTCAAATTATAGTACCGTGCCTGTCACTCAAACGGAGCAGTAAGTCCCTGTTCATTATAACGTCTAACATAATGAGCAAACTCAAATGCGTAAGTGTTTCGTCAGAGAAGCGCTTCTTGCACATAACTCAGCGACTCGCGCGACTAAGCAACACCGCTTTTTTATTGGGACGGATAATTCATGTGACAATATAGTTGTTTATAAATTTGCTAAACGCAGCAAGGCCATGCCAAACCTTTTTAAATATTAGAGTTTTAGTTTAGTCAGATAGTCTTCGTTAACGAACTCACCAAATCGGCTTATGTTCGTTCAGAGCTTGGTAAATATCAACGAGCGTCTTACTTGGGGCGATTTTAAGCCG
>CAYMPJ010000048.1:0-3870 GCA_964392325.1 uncultured Caulobacterales bacterium | reverse complement strand
CTGCATTACATTAGAGAATGGCGTAAACTCAGAAACTGGTCACAGGGCGAACTGGGCAAAAGAGCCGCTAAGTATATCAAAAAGGGGACAGGTACAGCGTCCATCAACCGAATTGAAAATGATGATCAAGCCTGCAAATTATCATCGCTTGTTGCCATATCCAAAGCACTAGGAATAGAACCTTGGCAACTGCTATATAGCGGACCTCACGATAAATCGGTCCCGCAAATCGTACAACTAGAAGAGGATGAATTATCTAGCCGTGCAATCGCCTTGTCGTGGATTGTCGGCCTGGTCGTCAGAGAGCATATCGCCAGCGAAGACATGGACAAGCTTCAAATGCTGCACGCTGAAGACAGCGAATACTGGCGCTATGTGGGAGAACAATTTGCTTCCGTGATAGAGAATCCGCCTCGAATTATTGATCGTCAGATTGCGAATGAGACTTCGAAGCGCGAATCTTCCTAAGCTGTTTCATAATGGCATTCTGCCTTAACCTATCCAGTAAATAAGCCAGCTTGTTATTTTCCGGCGTGAATGGGGGCACTTCCTCATCCTCTTTTAGCAAGAAAATAAGCTCGCCAAGGCGCGCCTTGGGATCAATGATCTTGCGACATTCTGGATCATTATCATTAGCCGGTTTTTGTGGGTCGGGTTCGAGCGCCATGATTTTCCAATTCTTTATGAAACTACTCAAACTCACTGGTTAACCCCTATTAAGACTTATTAACAAACCTTTGTCACTCAAAAATTGTGCCACCCGATGAAAATTGACGATTCCCTTGAATCACTAGCTGCTGGTCTCCTCAAAAGTTGCAACGCAATTAAGCCTTGCAACCTATCAGGAGAGCAAAAATGTCAAACATCAAACACTCAAACGACGAAGATCTATTGGTCAATTTTGAGACAGTTTTAAGGAATAGCGCACGCCATTTCACTGAAAAATCAACAAGATTTACGGCGGCGGCGATTACAATACGCGACGCCTTAAGACCAATGAAAAAACGCATATCATCACCACAATTGGCGACAATCTATAATGACACGTCTGTTAAAATTGATGCGTTAGTGGAGTGTAAAAACGTTGATGATGCGCGTAAAATTTATGGTGATCTGCTCAAAAACATGGCGGATCGTCATAAGCAGGTTTCCATTGAACACTATGGCGACCTCAGAGGGTCAGACAAATTTACAGCACCAGATTTCGTCAATAGTTTCACGCGCGCGCGCATGATTGCAGCGCTATAAATCTAAGCCTGCTTGATCTTTATATTGATAATTAAGGTAACGGCTGTCATATTTACACAATGTCAATCGTTACCTTATTTTTGGTTGTTTCCACGTCCCTGCTATTGCTAAGCAGTTTCGCGATTAAGACCCGCCGGGCAATTGTTATGGCCATGGCTCTATCCCTGCCTTTCTATTCGACTGGCTTGACGATGCCAGATAATGAGCCATGGATTGAACTTGGTATCTCACTTTTCTTGATTCGTATTTTCTGGCTTTACACCTATAAGCGGCATGGCGAGACCAAAACCCTGTGGGCACCTCTTGTCCTGACGGGCCTGGAAGTGACCATTTTAAGTGTTACATTTTTCCAGCTTATGTCGGCTCAATTAACAGCGCGATGGTATGACGGCATCTTACTGTGGCTGTATTTTGCTCAAATCTTTACTGCTTATTTCTACTTTTTGCCTTTAATTTGGGCTCGTCATCGCGATCAGGTTTTGCTTGGCTTTTCTATGATCAAGGAGAAACTTCATCTTCATCGCAAACAAAAATGAGATAACAGACTTGAATAAATTATCATCTCATGCAATTTATTCCGTGTGGCGGAATTAAAAAAACATCAAATTACATATTCTGGAAGGCATGGACAGGACTTGCCTGATTCCTGTATGGTGAAAACCTGTTCACCAGATGGAACTTTGGGCTTTGATGATATCCAACCGCGAGACCTTCTTTCAACCGATGACATTATGCAGCGCTTGGGGCTTGGTTCCCGATCTGCATATTATCGGTTCACCAAAAAACACCCGCTGCCAAGCCCGATCCGGCGTGGCATTTATCGGGGGCGAGATATTCTCGGCTGGTTCGACGCCATCAATGCACCAACTCCAAAACAAACGGTTGAACCAGAAGTAACAAACAAACCAGCAAGAAGCGCAAATATAATTAGCCTCACTTCTGCACGGGAAAATCTGATTAAAAAGGGATAACATAATGCCCCGAAACAAAGTACCCAATATGTCCACCCGCCAGCGCGGGCGCGGCGATGAAAAATTTTATCTGCATCGCTGGAACATCGGCCCTTACTTACGCGCCAAGGGTTACAAAGCCATTGATCTTTGGGCTGATGGCAAGCCATTCACTTTCGACGATGCCAAGTCTCATGGCTTTAAAACCCTTATTCCTGTTTGCCATAAAGGAAAGACACCGCTTGATTACAAACAGGCAGCCGAAATTATCCGCAAGCTGAACAAACAGGCCAAGGAAGAAATATCTAATCACGCGATTGCCGCCAATAAAGCAGAACCAATTCGCCATATCAAACCAGCAAGACGGACTGTTGCGGGCCTCCTGGATGACTACATCAAGGAGTGCAACAAAAAGTCAGCACTCGGAAAACTCAAGCCTAAAACCCTTCAATGTTATAAAAATGAAGCCACCCCGATCCGACAAGCGATTGGTGAGATGGAGCCAGCAACCCTTACCGCAGAATATATAAGCGATCTGCGCGATATGATCGATGATCTGCGCGGGGTACACATGGGGCATCATTCCATAAGTATGCTGTTGCGCGCCATACGTTGGGCTCGAAGATCAGAACGATGGAAAGGGCAATTACCGGACAGAGACGAAACAGAGGGCTTGCAGCTAAGCCGCCCTTCCGCCAGGCTTAGAGTTGGCACCCCTGACGAAATGCAAACTCTGTATCGCGCCTTCATGGACCCCCACTCGATCTATGAACAGGTAGGGACGCCGATGCAAGATCGCGTCCTGATTCCCGCCCCTCTTATGGCATACACCCATACGCTTATGCTGTGGACCTGTATGCGCGTTCATGATGCAATGACCTGCACCCCCTCCAATTTCTTTCAGAGTCCAGACGAGCAAGGCATCATGAAATGGTGGTTGACTTATCAGCCCGCCAAGCAGGATCGCCACGACAAGGAAACCTTCACTCTTACTATTCCATTACTTGGCGCATTAGATGAGCGCCGCAAAGCTTTCATGCACGCTCATAAACAGGCCTATAATCTTCGCCATCAAAAAACACCGCTAGATCGCACACCTTTGGCGCTCAATGACAAAACAGGCACGCCCTATGCCCGTGTGAGCCACGAGACAGGGGTGAGCTGGCACACCAAGTTTACAGAACGTTGGAACCAGTACCGAGCCGTGGCAGGGCTCATATGCCCATCTCTGATCGGTGAGGGGCTAGACCGCCATGGCAACCAAATCCTTGCATATCGCGCCCAGGATAACCGCGACACCGCCGTAACGCGCCTGTCCAGAGACCTTACAGATATTCAATTGAGTGCGTGGCATGGCTCATCCCCAACAGTCCTAGCCAGCATTCGCCGGGCCTATATTGAGATATCCCCTGAGCTTGCAAATACAGGGGCCGAAAAGATTGTTGCTCGCGCAAAGCTGGCCGGCATCATCACCTAATAGCCTTCACCCTATAGTTCAGTTTTTGTACTAGGTCGCACAGTTTAAACTGTGCGACCAGGTCGCACAGCTTATTTAAAGTCGCACAGTTCCCCATGTGTTCTCATTGTGAAATAAATTTTCTGTGTAATTTCAACGTCTTAAATGGTGAGCCCTGAAGGATTCGAACCTTCGACCTACTGATTAAAAGTCAGT
>CAYMPJ010000047.1:0-5080 GCA_964392325.1 uncultured Caulobacterales bacterium | reverse complement strand
TTCCGGGAAATTTCCTATGAAGAAGCGATGCTAAAATACGGCACAGACAAGCCGGATTTGCGCAATCCGATTGAAATGCAAATTGTCTCCGACCATTTTCGGGGCTCAGGCTTCAAGATCTTTGCGAGTATTCTGAATGCGGACCCCGCCCACGAAATTCGCGCCATACCCGCTCCCAAGGGCGGAAGCCGCGCCTTTTGCGACCGCATGAATGGCTGGGCTCAAAAACAGGGCCTGCCCGGAATGGGCTATATGGTTTTTGACGAGGAAGAGGCCAAGGGCCCGCTCGCTAAAAATATCGGGCAAGACCGCGCAAAAGCCGTTCAAAAGCAACTTCGCCTTAAGGCGGGCGATGCTGCTTTCTTCCTTGCCGGAAAACCAGCAGAATTTCTATCCGTTGCCGGGCAAGCGCGTGATGTGATCGCCGACGCCCTTGAGCTCGCCGATAAAGAAGCCTTCGAGCTCGCATGGATCGTTGATTTCCCGATGTATGAGTGGGACGAAGAAAACAAAAAGGTCGAATTTGGCCACAATCCGTTTTCAATGCCCCAAGGCGGGCTCGACGCCTTAAACGCCGCGAAATCCGATGAAGATTATCTTGCCATCAAAGCCTATCAATATGATCTGGTTTGTAATGGCTATGAGCTGGGCTCTGGCGCGATCCGGAACCATCGCCCGGATTTAATGTACAAAGCCTTTGAAGTTGCAGGTTATGGCCCCGAGATTGTGGAAGAAAAATTCGGCGGCATGTTAAATGCCTTCAAATATGGTGCTCCGCCCCACGGCGGCTGCGCTATGGGTGTAGACCGGATTGTTATGTTGCTTGCAGAGCGCGAAAATATTCGCGAAGTCACAATGTTCCCGATGAACCAGCAAGGTGAAGATTTATTGCTGGGGGCACCGGTTTCACTCGATGATGCTCAGCTCAAGGAAGTCCACATAAAAGTACAAATGCCGATTACCGAGAAAAAAGACTAAGAGCCTTAGTAAGGGGCAGCTCAAGCTTGAATTCTCCTCAAGCTTCTGGCTGTCCCGTTTGCACTTTCCTTAGTCCCAATTCAAAATGACCTTGCCCGATTGCCCCGCGCGCATGATATCAAATCCTTCTTGAAAATCATCGGCGGCAAATTGATGGGTCATAATCGGAGATAGATCGAGCCCGGCTTGGAGCAGACTGCCCATCTTGTACCATGTTTCAAACATGCGCCGCCCATAAATGCCTTTGATTTCGAGTCCTTTGAAAATCACATGATCCCAGTTAATTGACGCGCCGTCGGGCAATAACCCGAGAAGGGCAATACGCCCGCCATGATTCATCGTTGAAAGCATTGAAGAAAAAGCGGCAGGCACGCCCGACATTTCAAGGCCGACATCAAAACCTTCTGTCATGCCAAGATCGTCCATCACCTCTTTTAGATCGGTATTGGCAACATTGACCGCGCGGGTTGCACCCATTTTTTTCGCCAGATCAAGTCGGTATTCATTGATATCGGTGATGACAACATGACGTGCACCGACAAATTGCGCAATACTGGTTGCCATGATGCCAATCGGTCCGGCGCCCGTAATCAAAACATCTTCACCAACCAGATCAAAAGCAAGCGCCGTATGCACCGCATTTCCATAGGGATCAAAAATTGCTCCCTGATCAAGGGTGATATCGTCAGGCAATTTATACACATTAAAGGCGGGCGCTGCGATATATTCAGCAAATGCACCGGGCCGGTTAACCCCGATACCCACCGTGTTGCGACATAAATGGCGCTTCCCCGCCCGGCAATTGCGGCAAAACCCGCAAGTGACATGACCTTCAACGGAGACCCTGTCGCCAATTGATAGTTTGGAATGATCTGGATTGACCTCAGAACCGATATCAACAATTTCACCGGAAAACTCATGCCCGACAACCATCGGTACAGGAATTGTTTTTTGCGCCCATTCATCCCAGTTATAAATATGGATATCAGTGCCGCAAATTGCTGTGCGCCTGACTTTAATCAACACATCATTGGGACCAATGGTTGGCGCGGGAACATCACGCAGCCAAATGCCCTCTGAAGCTTTTTCCTTCACCAATGCTTTCATAAAACTATCCTTGAGCTACCAACATAAATTCCATTCCGGCTCACTCGTTTTTCCATCCTCATAATTTATATGATATCGAGAGTTTTTCCAACTTCGATAAAGGCATTTACAGCCGCGTCAATATCACTGTCTTCATGGCTTGCACACATTTGCGTGCGAATCCGCGCCTTTCCTTGTGGCACAACGGGAAATGAAAAAGCAGTGACATAAACACCGTGATCCATCATCAGATTTGCCATCTCGCCAGCAAGCTTGGCATCGCCCAGCATCACCGGAATAATCGGATGCTCTCCATCCAGCAAATTGAATCCGGCCTTGGCCATTTGCTCTCTAAACCGGGACGCATTGCGAAAAAGCTGAGTGCGTAAATCATCACCGACTTTCACCAGCTCAAGGGTTTTTAACGTCGCGCCCAATAAAGCCGGCGTTAAAGCATTCGAGAAAAGATATGGCCGCGCGCGATTGCGTAACAGATGAATGATATTGGCTTTGGCGCAAATATATCCGCCCATGCCGCCGCCAAGCGCCTTGCCCAAAGTCCCCGTCAAAATATCAACCTTATCGGCAACACCAAAATGATGGGGCGTGCCAGCACCCTCAGGCCCCATAAATCCGGTTGCATGACAATCATCAACCATCACCAGCGCATCATAGCGCTCTGCCAGAGCGCAAATTTTATCGAGCGGAGCGATAACCCCGTCCATAGAAAAAACGCCGTCGGTTACAATCAGCTTTGTACGGACATTTTTAGAATCCACCGCTTTGAGCTGTTGCTCCAGATCATCCATATCCGCATTGGCATAGCGATATCGGGCCGCCTTGCATAAACGCACGCCATCAATGATCGAGGCATGATTTAAACTATCGGAGATGATCGCATCTTCCGGCCCCAGAAGCGGCTCGAAAACCCCGCCATTGGCATCAAAACAGGCAGCAAACAAAATCGCATCTTCATATCCCAGATAGTTGGCAAGCGCTTTTTCAACATCCAAATGAAGATCAGTGGTGCCGCAAATAAATCTGACCGACGCCATACCAAATCCATGGCTATCCATGGTCGCTTTTGCCGCATCAACAATTTCGCGATTATCGGCCAAGCCCAGATAATTATTGGCGCAAAAATTCAGAACCTCGACATCTTTATTCTTGTGGTGAACACGAATTCTAGCCGATTGCGCCGAGAGAAGCGGGCGTTCTATTTTTTCAAGCCCGTCAGAGCGCAGCCCATCCAGAATGTCATCTATGCGAGAGTGGAAAGCTTGATCCATGAATTGATGCCTTTTCGATAATTCAAATTAGTGATTTTCAACGACCCTATTGATACCAGAAAACCAAATTTAAGAAATGATTTAGTGTGGCCAGATATGGTCGCGCGCCCAGCGCTTAATCGAGACGCGCTTGGCCGGACCACACCCGCGCGGTTTATCCAACCCCGACAATAATTACAACACCTGTGGGATCGGATTTCTATTAATCCGAGGCTGATATCACGCCGTTAAACTTCACCAAAATGGCAATAGCTTTCTATCCTTGGTAAAATTATCCGACAACATATACCCCCTTGCATTGTCTAAACCCCGAATGCGCCTTAATGTGCTCGCCAAATAGTGCCAATTTCAGGAGAACCTTAAATGTCCGTTCGTTGTAATTTTTCACGGCTTGGTCGTGCGCTCATCCTTCTGCCGTTTTTGGGGATGTCTTCTTCCATCTCTGCCAATGACAATCCTTTAATTCACGAGATGGTGGCAGCGGTTTCTGCAGAACGTATCAAAGAAGATATCCAGACCCTCGTTGATTTTGGAACCCGCCACACCTTGTCCGAGACACAATCGGACACAAGAGGCATTGGCGCGGCGCGGCGCTGGATCGAGGCAGAATTTAATGCCATATCAAAAGAGTGCGGAGGCTGCCTCGAAGTTATCACCGTTAGCGATTTCGTCGAGGGCGAGCCGCGCATCCCCAATAAAACCGAAGTCGTAAATGTTGTCGCGATACAACGCGGAACCCGTGATGGTGATCGCATTATCATGATGAGCGGCGACATTGATAGCCGAGTGACGGACCCCTTAAACGGCACTTCCGATAGTCCGGGTGCGAATGATAATGCCTCGGGAATGGCGGGCGCTATCGAAGCAGCACGGGTTTTATCAAAACACAAATTTCCCGGAACGATTATTTATACGGGGCTCTCGGGTGAAGAACAGGGACTTTTCGGGGGAAAAATTCTCGCTGAATATGCCAAACAAAATAATTGGCGCATCAAGGGCGTTTTAAACAATGATATGATCGGTAATAGCACCGGTATTGACGGCGTTACAAACAACACGGTTGCACGGGTTTTTTCCGAAGGGACCCGCGCCACCGAAACCCCCGAAGAAGCGCGCATTCGCCGTTTTACCGGCGGCGAAGTTGATAGCCCCTCTCGTAACCTTGCCCGTTATATAGATCGCATTGCTGATCAATATATCCCCAATCTTGATGTTATGATGATTTATCGCCTTGATCGCTTCAGACGCGGCGGCCACCATCGTCCCTTTAATGATGCCGGATTCCCCGGCGTGCGCATCATGGAAGCCCATGAGCATTATGATCGTCAGCATCAGGATTTACGCACCGAAAATGGCATCGTTTATGGCGATACGATTGACGGAGTGGATTTTGATTTTGCGGCAAAACTAACCAGCTTGAATGTTGCCACTCTTGCATCAGCGGCATTGGCGCCCCCCTTCCCGGCCAAGGTCGAAATAGAAGGTGCGGTACAACCCTCGACAACTTTGAAATGGGAAAAAGCCACGGGCAAAAGCGCAAGAAACCTGTTGGGCTATAAAGTCTATTGGCGCCTGACAGATAGTAATCAGTGGACCCATAGTCGTTTTGTCGGCAAAGTTGACCAGTTCACTTTGGAGAATATTGTCATCGACAATTATTATTTTGGCGTTGCATCAGTTGCTAAAGATGGCACTGAAAGCCCTGTTGTCTTCCCGGGGATAGCGGG
>CAYMPJ010000046.1:0-5317 GCA_964392325.1 uncultured Caulobacterales bacterium | reverse complement strand
CTGGCATTGCGACTAACACCGCTGGCATTGCGACTAACACCGCTGGCATTGCGACGAATACTGCGGACATTGCGACGAATACTGCTGACATTGCAACTAACACCGCTGGCATTACAACCAACACAGCAGATATCGCAACTAACACCGCCGGCATTACTATGAATGCTGCCGACATCGCCTCCAACACATCGAACGTTGCAACGAACACTGCAAACATCACAACTAATACTGCGGACATTGCAACCAACAACGCAGGTATAGCGACGAACACTGCAGACATCGCAGCCAACACCGCGGATATAGCAACAAATACATCTGGCGTTGCCTCCAACGCTGCGGGCATTGCAACAAACACAGCAGATATCAGTACTCTTCAAACGAATGTTGCAACAAATACTGCAGGTATAGCAACCAACTCCGCAGATATCGCGACTAATGTTTCTGGCATTACCACAAACGCCGCAGCTATAGCAACGAACAGCGCCGACATATCGACAAACGCTAACAACGTTGCAACGAATACGGCGGATATAGCGTCAAACAATGTTGGCATTTCTACAAACGCGGCAGACATTGCAACAAATACTTCTGGTATAGCAACGAATACGACTGATATTGCAACAAATTCAGGTGACATAAATTCGAATGCGACCAATATCGCATCGAACGACACTGACATTGCGACAAACACTGCCCACATAACTGCGAATAAAGCAGGCGTTGCACAAAATGCTTCAGGAATCACCAATAATGGATCCAGCATTGCTAGCAATGCAGCCAATATCGGGCAAAACACAGGAAACATTACCGCCAATACAACTGCTATCGCACAGATCCAGCAAGAGAACGGTGAAATTATTGAGGTGGTCGGTTCAAATGCTGCAAGTATAACAGCCTCAGCATCATTGATCAGTAGTAACTCTTCAACCCTTTCAGATCATACCTTAAAAATTGCCGCGAACACATCAGGCATTTCTAGCAATGCAGCTGGGATAGCATTAAATTCGGATCTAATCAGTGCTAACTCATTAGGCATTTCCGCAAATCGTCAAGCAATCGATATTAACGCATCAGGGATAGCGGCAAACGCTGCTGGCATTCAGGATGTACGCGAAGGCTCAACAGCAATTGCCTCCATACCGGATTTATATCTGGGCACGAATGAAACGTGGAGCGTTGCCGGAGGTTTTTCTGTTTATGATGATGGCTTTGGCAGTGCTGAAGTAGGCTTTGGCGGCGGCGTCCAATTCAGAGCAAAGAAGACAAACAAATGGTCTGTTGGATTGGCTGGAGCCAGGTCAGGTAATGCCGCTGTTGGTCGTTTGCAACTAAGAGTTGGTGGGTAAGTCCAGACAATTATTTGTAAATTCAAATACGACAAAACGATCTAAGTCATCAGCTTCATCAATCTATCCGATCCGGTGAGCTGAAGCCTGGTGTGTATCGGAAACGCTAAGTACAATTTTTGGTTGCTTAATTTTTACGTTTTGACAGGTCTAAACAACTGGTTTGAGTAAGGAGATACGCATAGAATAATTGAATATTTTAATATCATTATTGAGGTCTGAGATAGATTATACCCATGGACTGCTTGATGCAGATTAAAATTTCAATTCCCATTAATTTTTATCTGTTTACTGATTTTTTATACGTCGTTTATCTCACCACCTAAATAGGAAGATAATAATTTTTCTATTGCTGATTCTTTTTGTTCAAACCATTGTTGTGAGGCAAATTTCTTCCACTTTTCTGTGGATGGTTTAGCGATTAAACCCTCAACCATTTTCTTATCATAACGCATATCATCCCGGCCAATAAGAGACATAATCGTCTCGACTGAAGGCCCGACATCTTCCACAAGATTCTCGTATTGTATTGTAAGATCAGCATGTTGACTGCCATGCAGACAAGACAAACGCCAGAGAAGATAGAATAAGCTATAAGCCGGTTCACTCTCAGCTAAATTCAGCACGGGGAATACTCCCCGTAGGTCTTTTACCTGTGGCAATAAATAGAATTTATCAAAAGGAGAAAACTCTCCAATCGTCGTTTCTTGATCGATTTCTTGTCCATATAGGCTGGAAATCCATTGATCTCGTGGTGAGCGAATGAGGTGAACAATTTTGGCTTTTGGAAATTGATGACGCAACCACTTTAAACGAAAATCAACCCGGTTAAACTGTAAAATTGGAAAATCGTCTGTTGCTTCAATCAACCCGTCAATATAGTTCTTCATAGCCCAGTCAGCACTAAATTCATCCATCCAAAGGTTTTTATAAGACCAGTCACTACTATGATAGGATGCTAAATGTGTCAGGCCGAGATAGTGTTCGGCATAGTCTTTAACGCCCTTATGAGTGGGGTCGACGCGGTTTTGCTCACCGGCTTCTTTTACCCAAACTCGCGCATTGAGTGGTTCGTAATAACAGGTAGCTTGATCGATAGCGTTCATTAACTGCCAGAGAAAAGTAGACCCGGTACGAAATTGCGATGTTAAAAACAATGCCGGCCTGTCTGAATTACGAGATACTTCGTTTTGCCCATAGGGGGACGGCTTAAATTCAAGGCCATGACCATTCACAGAATGGGACGCCTTTTCCGTATAGAGAAGGCTAGAAAATAATTCACGAATTTTCCAGGACTCAGACAATTTATTCATAAGTTTGTCAGTTAAATTTTGTCCCATATCCTCATCACACTCCAGAGAAATTATAAATAGTATTCAACACTGTATGGGTTCATAAAATTTGCAACTATTTCAAGTTAGAAAACCCAGCTTGGCATGTATTATCCCAAGAATAGGGAAAAGAAAATCATGCACACTATCGGCTTTGCAAATAGTGATTATGAACCGCACTGACGCTTTCTTTTTTCACACCGTGGGTTACCTCAGCCCAGTCTACAAAATCAAATAATCGATCAGCAAGATTTAGAGCGTCTTCCTTTGTTTTAGCATAAGGTGTCGCCCTTGGCACAAGTGATGTAGAGTGAATGGATAACACCAACTTATCAGAACCGTTTTTAATTAATTGTTCGCCGATAATCTGGAGACGGCTCAAAGGGTTATCTTCGGGCGACAGACGAACGGCTTTTCCAAATCTTTCTTTTAGATAGGGTTTGCTCAAACCCGTCACCCAATCAGGTCCGCGTAAAAACCGCATCCCCGAGCAAGGAATGCATAGTACGTCGTCTTGCGCACCCACCCAGAAAGGCGAATTGGAGAAATTCTTAAAATTGACGCCTCCGATAGGCGCATAATCAAACGGAGGGCTGGGACTTAAATCAACCTTTACACCATTTTCTTGTAAGAACTTAAAAGTAAGGCGCCCGACACCATATCGACCGGCCCGGTGATATAATGGCCTCATTCCAAAGACATTTTCAAATAAGTCACATAAAGTAGACAATCGATAATTTTCTAACTCTGGCGGCACGTTACATTGAAAACTATAAAAACTATTATTTTCCGAAAGAACTGGCGGCGTGTTCCAACCGTGCAAGTGAATACCCAATTCGCATTCATCTCGCTCGTGCCAATTTTTAAGCATCTCCACATAAGGGGCGGAGGTTAAAATCTGATACGTAACCACATATAGAGGCTTTACTTTGCGCTTTACAGCTTGCTCATGAAAAATCCGCAACCAATATGGATCAGGAATTTCAAAATCAGAGCCAATATTCTCCCAGTCGAATTGCTCTTCCACATCCACTGTCACCAAAGATACAGGTTTTGATCTTTTTGCAGATTGATCAACTGCAGGTACACAATTGGGCCCAAAAGCCTCGTACTGTGTTGGATTATCCAAACTCAATCCCGATGCTACACCGTCCACAAGCTTTTCAAATTGTTTATTTTTAAACGTCCAATCCGTACGTTTAGCAATCGCGAGACCCCGCGCACCGAGTATCTCTAACGATTCCGGATTCTCGAGAAGCGCAATCAATGCATTTGAAATATTTTCAGGATTATTAGCAGAAACTGTTTGCCCGTTAACGCCATCAAAAATTGCTTCAATTGACCCTCCCCCTTGCCCAGCGAGCGCTGGCCGCCCACATGCATTCGCTTCAAGAAACACCAAGCCAAAACCTTCGGTATCTCCATTTTTTAAAGTCCGGTTCGGCATCGCAAATAAATCACAAGCTTGATACATATCAAGCAGTTCTTGTTTGCTAACGCCGCCTGTAAAAATAATCTTGTCTTTTAGTCCCAACTCCTCAGTCCGGCTTTTTAATTCTGCCGTTAGAGGCCCCTTCCCCGCTATCCAAAGTTGAGCACTGGGATAGGTTTTCAAAACGGCAGGCATAGCCTCAACTAAATAATCAAACCCTTTTCGTTCGACGTGTCGGCCCGCACTAAAAATGATCTGCTTGTCATCCCACCCCAACTTGGCACGCAATCCTTCCCGGTCCGGTGCGGGCGAATAAAAAGATGTATCAACACCATTACTGATCACTGAAATATGCGACGGTTTTATTTCATGGAGTTTGATTATACTCAGTTTACAAAAATTACTTACAGCAACGATATGATTAGCATGTTTTAAATATGCCTTGATAAATCTGCGCCTTCTGCTGTTGGTTTCCTCGGTAATCTCTTCACCATGGGTGTAGACAATTACCTTTTTGCGCAAAACATATCTTGCGAGGAATATTACCCAACCAAGGGTAACGAGCTCTCCAAGAACGATTGTTTTGATTTTGTATTTAGAACAAAACTTCAATATTTCTTTTGAAACCGCAATTTTATTGGTAAGTTCATCGCCCAGGCGTAACGTAAATGAAGACTTTCCAGCCCTTCTTAGGGTTCGCAGCATTTTTATGCGAAAAATTTCATACTTACTGGTTGCATCATAATCGCTGGTTCCAATTTTTTGGGCACCATCCCCAAAGTGGGTTGATGAGAGTACGACACAACGATGGGTTAAATTCTCACAAATTTTCTCATACACAGTCGCGGAACCGCCAATTACTGGTGGTAAATTATCTGAAATAAACAGAATATCTTTAGATTCGCGCATGAATTAGCTATCCTACAACCCACCACAGCTTAACTCATGCTAAATTTATCGCATGATAAAATCTATATATAAAATCAATGGTATTAAAAAAATCTCTATAACATGGCCAGCTTTTAGGCAACCATGTTTTCTTACCGGTTTGGGGAGAGATTTACCGAAAATTTTTCCAAATCGGGAGCGAGTCTAGCCATGCTCATGATTCCTCGCGCTAGCCCCCTGCCCGCAAGAAAGTATGATGGCGTTTTCAGCGCGTGTAGAAAATAGCAGTCAAACTACAATCCAGCTTAAAACCGCTAGAA
>CAYMPJ010000045.1:0-7086 GCA_964392325.1 uncultured Caulobacterales bacterium | reverse complement strand
TCCTTTTCGTAGAGAATTACAAATTTCGTGGATCAGTTATAGGGGGGCAAGACATAATCTCCTTTGATTCAGCCATTTTACTACTATTAGCTGGCTGCGTTCAAAGGGGTTGGGTCATGATAAAACGGATCGAGCAATCGAGTTCACCCGTAGTACAGAGGGCCTTGGAAGCCGAATATGAAGAACTGGAAGAAACCCTTAAACAGGCTAACTTGCAGTTGGCGGAGTACGATCAGGAAGAAAAATTTATTGATGACTACTTCGAGACCGTAAAAAAAGCGGTCGAACACCCTCGCAAATGGTTGTTAAACCCGCAGTCAAAAGGGGAAATCGAAAAGGCTTGGTCATTTATGTTCCAGAAACCGCCAACTTGGTCACAAATCGAAAGTCGAACACCGCGTTTAGCCCTTCCCTTTCGCTTTTTAAGCAGTTCTGAGATGGATCAAAGACGGCTGGTGGAGAAGGCGCGACTGGAGTCGAACACCTTGCGTGATCATTTTAAACTGTTTATTTCACTATACGGATAGAAATAATAAGATCGACACAGAAAATCAATCGTCGCGTCCCATCTCACGCCGCAAACCAAATTCTGCAATTTGATATAAACAATCGAGAATATCCCGCAAATCATCATCAGAATATGACTTCCCTTCCACACCTAAAATTTTCCTTGCTTGGGATATGGAAATTTTACGGTCACGAAAATTGGCAGCGTGCGCTTCCATATTAATTCGAAAGTTATTTTCCTGACTTTAGTACTCGTCCGCCCTCATAACAGTCATGACTCGGCGCGTTTCTTCCTGATCTAAAGGATTGGGAGACATGCCCTCATAATTCTGGTCATAATAATCGATTTTCCAGAAGTATTTTGAGCCATGAACCATCACCTCACCAAAAGGATCGTTATCAGGTGTGAAATTATTAAAAACCGCAATGGCCGTCATTAATTGTGATCGCTCAGATTGAGAAAGCTCCTGCACCCCTTGCGTGACCAATATTCGGCCACCAATAGCATTACGGCGTAAAAGATCGTTGAGCCGCGCAATATCCTTACTTAATTTTTCTGAACCTGTTTCCGGTGAATTTTGTTTTTCCATCGATCACAATAAACGACTAAAATTTACCTCCGTGACCATGATTGAAATGAAAAAAATTTGGGTCGTGATATTGCTTAATTCTACTCAAAAATATGTGCAGTTTTCCGGCAAACTGTGACATTTTAGATCACGGATTGTAGACTATCTATCAACACAGGGTTTATGCCACAAAAGTTGAGATGTTCTCGCGCCAACTCGAGCGATCTAATTCAACAATTTTTTTGGGAGAGACAAAGTCCTCTCCAAACCAAGGAAACATTTTTTCATCGAAACTTTCGATCAGCCAGTCTACGAAATGTCTTGCTGATGGATAATCGCGGACATCTTCATGATATCCGAGCCACAGCTCTACTTTAAAACCACTGGGCGAGCTTGGGATATACATGAGATGGTCAGCAATAGCAGACGCATAAGTTGGCAAAATGCCAATCACAAAGCTGGTCCGAATCAATTGATACAAACTCAAAGAAGAATTCACAGAATATTTAATCACTTCAGAAAAATCTGTAGAACCAATGAAGTCTAACAAGGCGATATGATCAATTTGGTCAGATGACTGGTATACAAAAGTATGTTCATTAAATTCATCGAATTTTTGGGGTAACGGCTTGTATTGTTCATAATCTCTTGAGCAATAAAGGCCCAAATGCAAATAACCAAGCTTCCTGCAAATCAAGTTATTATCTGTCGGTCTTGATAACTGCACAACAATATCCGTCTCTTGCGGGTTAACTTCTACAAGCTGTGATGAAGTTTTATAATCTAGTACTACGTTTGGACATTTTTTTCGATAACGGTTAAGCCGCGGCGTAAGCCAAAATGTCCCAACTCCTTCAGAAATATTTACCGATACCAATCCCGAATTGGAATTGAGATTTCGTCGTCCGATCCTAGCAATATTTGATATGTGTGTTTCCGCGGCAACCGCATCATCATAAATTTGTTGTCCGGTCTTCGTTAAAGAAACTCCTTGTGGCTCTCTAATAAAAACTTTCGCGCCTAACTTCTCTTCAAGAAGAGTAATCCGTCGGCTTATAGTTTGCACACTTATTCCGGAATGCCGAGCAGCTTTTCGAATTCCATTTTCTCGCGCGACAAGGCAGAAAATCCCAATTAAGTCCCAATCAATATTTTTATTTTCAAAAAGTGTCATTAACCTGTCTCATATCTTCATGTTGCCGTATCAAATTTGAAACTATCACAACCAATCGGTGCACGTTAACAATACTACACTCAATTTCTAGGGAAAGTTATCCCCGCTTTTTTAATGACCCTTATAGTGAATTTTGTAACTAAAAGGAGTATTCAAATGAGTGATAAACACTACGAAGAAACAAAGCACCTAGCAAAACACGGAGGGCTGCTTCAAAAATGTAAAAATTTTAAGTGGTACGGATTAACATTGGTTCCATTTCAAATTAGTTATGCCGCAAGTTTAAGGCACCTCGCAGAAACTCATTTGTTTCAGGATGGTGTGCAAATGAATTCTACAAAGTTTGTATTGGCCCATCCAGAAGGAATTTTCCTGGTGCTAGATTGTACATCAGAAAACCAAAGCGATGTTATTGGTTGTCACGCCTTCTTACCACTCTCTCAGTATGGTTTACGACTGATAGAGTTCGATATGTTTGATGGTTCTGATATAGAAGATGATGCCATTGCCAAGAACTTTCAAGAAGCAGTTGCGCTCTATTGGTGGACATCCATTGCCCCAGGAAAAGCCATAAAAAGCGTCACATTAGTGAACTTACTACTAGAGCGTGATGACTTTGCAAATAAACCAATATTCGCAAAAGCGGCGACCCAAAGAGGATTGCTTTCGATGCGAGGTCTGGGCTTTACCTGCATGGACGGTTCATCTGGCAAAATCGGATCTATATTTTCCTTGAATTATAAAACTACGGGAGAAGTCTAATGATAAATTCCTCCCTCCCCCCCTATGATACGATTCGAAATCAACCAACTGAGTTTCGTCATGGGATTGGAATTCTGAGAACATTAAGCGAGTTTCAACACCTAATCTCCATCCGCTCTTCAGTATTTATTTCTGAACAAAAATGCCCATATCGCGAAGAGTTTGATGGGAATGATTTTTGTGGAACACATTTACTGGCCTATGACCACGGAGAACCAGTTGGGTCATTGCGCATTCGGTATTTTGCTACCTTTGTAAAGATTGAACGACTATGTCTTTTGCCAGCCTATCGCAATAGTACGATCGCGTTCCGTCTTGTACGGGCTGCCCATATATTCTGTGCGGAAAAAGGTTTCACAAAATTCTACGGACACGCTCAACATGGGCTTGAGAATTTCTGGAGTAGGTTTGATGCAAAACCATTAAAAAATAGGGATAAGTTTATTTTCTCTGATCATCTTTACACAGAAATGTTATCACAAACTCCGCCGCACCCAGACCCAATAACACTAAAAAAATCAGCCTATGTAACCATAGCACCAGAAGGACGCTGGGATATGACCGGTGTGTTGGAATCGTCTGCAAAACGTGGCTTGAATAACGACATAGCACTTAAATAACATGGAAGCGAGAAGGGAAACGATGAAAAAGAGCACTGACGTACAAATTATCGATTGGGCATACTCCAGTTCACAGGTTTTATCTTTTTGGGGAAAGCCCAAGCGAAGATCTTGGGATAACTCAGGGACAAAACAACTAGCTCTTGCTTGTTACAATGCGGGCGAAACCCGCACAGAAATCGTGAATAATTTACCTTTTCTAGTGTGGGTTGACGAGTGGATGGAAACTTTCGTTCGATATCAGAAGACTGTGCGAAAGAAGAAGAACTCGCAAAGCAAGGCGTTTTTTAAGATGTTAAATTCGATTGATAGTACTTTATTCGAGAGTAGACCTCACTCCTCTTTGGGAGTTTTGTGCAAGTTGATTGTGTGGAAAGAGAAAAGAGAACAAGAGAATTTATTTCCCCCGTCATCATTCAACCCAGACGAAATCATCTGCACCATCATGAGAGATTTGGAAAGTTTCCAGTGCTTGATTCCGTCGCGTAGCCCTCTACACTCCAAGAGAGCCCATGACGACACAATAGGCTTTTTGAAGCAATTTGATCTTGAGGATGTTCTTCAAGTCACAAAAGCTGAAGAGGTGCACCCGTTCTTGTTTTCGCAAAACTTTTTTACCGAACGTGCAAAAAGCACTTGATGTAATACTATCAAATAAGCCGCGATCTGAATTCCATTTTGGCCTGCAGCCCAATAATTGAAATTACTAAAATTCTCAGCTTTGGCCTAAATAAGAGGGAATCACTAACTGGTGTGCTGATAAATAAGGCTTGTGGAAAAGTATCAAAAGTTACACACTTTCTTACACACCCACACATTTGGCGGTATTTTTCACAATAATATCAATATATTAAAGGAAATACGCTTAGGCTCATAACCTGAAGGTCGTAGGTTCAAATCCTACTCCCGCACCCAATAAATCGAAAAATCACAAAATTTCTGAAACTAGAAATGCGAATAGATTTCAGCCGTCCTCGCGGCGTCAGCAAATTTATGAACGCTCAAATCCGGCTCTATTCCGGATTTGATACGCCCCATTCTTCCGCACGATCAAACAGGCAACGGGGTAATGTTTTTGGTATTTCCACGCGCTGCGTAACCTGTTGAATAAAGGATTGCGCACGTTCGATCTCTGGCCATATTTCAATGCGCTTCAATCTCTTTAACTCCCGGGATTTTGCCTTATCAAAGGACGTATCCATTTTTTTTGAATCACGAACAAAAGCGCCCTTCTCGATTATGTTCGCTATCCCGTCAGAAGTATGACTGAGTTTGAAAAATGCTGACAGACGCTCCAACGTGGCTTGGGGATCATCATAAAAGAGCGCTGCATCCAGTGAAAAAACAGGCATCTCGGGCTTGGACAAAATATCCAAATGTTGCGCAATCATCGAAAACCAGACGAGACCGGCCAATTGAGCATCTGATTTTGCGCTCGATTCATAGACGTCAAATCCCAAGTGATTTAAATCTGATACAGCGCGCGTCATTGTTCTTCGAAGATAATCAATTCTTGTTTCATGGGTGAGCATGGAAATGCAAAAATTTGGCAAACTTGAATATAACATCAATCCGCGATTGCCCAGATGATGGGAAAGCATCCGGCCAGCCAAATTATTGCAAGAATCAGATGGCTTAATTAATGGCACCTCATTGTCTGTGTAGGTGCGCGATAACAATGTTATAGCAGCCGCTAACCATTGATCCCTATCCGGAACATCAAGATTGGGCCAACGATCACGATAAAAAAATGAAAAATCATGCAATAAATTAGGCTCTTTCAGAGCAAAACAAATATCTGGGCTATCAAGACAACGGGCCAGCAAGGTAGAGCCGCAAAAGGTCGTGTGAAAAATATAGTTTGCCCTTCGGGGCTTAAATTTAGCGGCATTTAATTGCGCGACAAATTCGCTAATAGGTACACTAAATTCTGGTTCCGAAGAGATGGTGCGCGCATCGAGAAAACTTGAAGCGTTATAATCAGCACGCGTCATTTTAAGCAAATTGATTTGCTTGTTTGCCCAGTCGAGTGATTTTACATAGGCATTAGGCGTGGTGAGATCGATTTTCATTGGGCCTGTCAAAAAAACTATTATTAGAACGACTTAATATACATAGCCGAAAAATTTATAGCAATCGCCTTAAGGGTCTATGCGAAAAATGGATAGCACAAACTAAAAAGCGCCAGTCTTGTTAAGAGCAATATCACTCAAGCACAAGACTGACGCTTTAAAAATAATTGTCTTCAAAAGAATATGCCGGGCGACACCTTAAAAGATATCGCCCGAATAAACCTTAGAAGTTATAGCGAAGCCGCAATGACGGTCCGATAGAGGTGTAATTAGACCCTATCTCACCATCAACTGAAGCAGCCAGGCTGATATTGTTGCGTGAACGCCATATCAATCCAGCACCGAGTTCAACGCGGGTATCGTCTCTTGCTAGAGATTGAAGCACAGTATTTTGTGATTCAAGACCTACATTGATGTCTGTAGTTTCATCTGTGATATCAAACACAAATGCACCACTGGCAAATAACTCTAGTGAGGAGTTACCCAAGTCCGATCCAACACCAGCAATGGCACCAACTTTACCTTCAAGGATGTTGGTACGGTCCACATCGATGGCAAGGCCAAGCCCACCATTCTCAGTAAACGAAGAGGTATTGTAGGTACCATAGTTAAGACCCGCGATGGGTGTGAAATAGGCATTTCTACCTAGATCAATATCGTATCCAGCCGTGAGTTCAGCGTTAAGACCATCAACCTCATAAGCGCTGGTTACAGGGCCAAGGAAACTGTTGCGTCTTGCATCAACCGTTGCATATGAATACCCGACTAATCCGTTCACCCACAGATTTTCTTGTCTGTGTGAGGCATACAGAGCGACTTGGTATACTTCCAAATCAACATCATCAGAGGCACCGCGATCTAACTCAATATCAATATTCGAGTAAGAACCCGCAATACCTATAAGGGTATTGTCAGCAACCGCTTGGTCAACACCAAAGGCAACTGTAAATGTGTCGGCGTCATAGCCGTTTGATGGGCCAGCAGTATTAACATTGTCCTGGTCTGCAGTTCTTAGTGAACTCTGGATCCAGAAACCCTCGTTAACTCCATAACAACCATCATTTTCTTCGTCTCTTCTCACATTAACGTCAGAGACATCCGTGCGCACCTGACAAAGTGCTCCGCCGGAAATCGCATTGATGCGTTGGTCAATCAAATTATTCGTTTGATTGGCAGCTTCAAAAACTTGTTCCGCAGCAGCGTTAGTAACGTCTGGCAACACATCGCCAATAGCACCTTCAAACGAAGCCTCGTCTTCCAATGCAGCGAACGCCGAGAACGTCGAACCACTCAACTCATTGCCATTAAACGCCGAGATGAACGTATCACCAAATGCCTGAACATTCGCATTTTCAGACGCAAAGAGCGCTGAAGGTGGCGGT
>CAYMPJ010000044.1:3060-7143 GCA_964392325.1 uncultured Caulobacterales bacterium | reverse complement strand
GCCGGACGCAAGCCCGGGACCTGTCATTATAAAAGGTGTGCGCACAGCGCCTTCGGCCCCATAAAACTTGAACATTGCGCTGGGCGACGCCGCCGCATTTGCCCATTCGGGGCCAATAAACCCCCAGCTGCCCTTGCCGCCAATTCCCTCGATTCCTGTATCATAACCGTTCAGTTTGAGGAGCAATTTCGTCCGGGGATCATCTGCGCTTGAAGGCTCCGGGCCATTGTCAGAGGTCACGACGAATATGGTATTTTCAAAGTCTCCGCGTTCCTTTAGATAACTCACAAATCGACCAATATGAAAATCCATTGCTTCCAGCATGCCCGCATTTACCTGCATACGCGCTGCATACAACGCCTGATCAGTTGTGCTCAAATTCTCCCAACGGCGCAAATAGTCCGGTATTGGTAACAAAGGCGCGTCCGGCGCAACCAAGCCAATCTCCTTTGCGCGTTCAAAGCGGCGCTTTCTCAATTCATGCCACCCATCATCGTAAACACCATCATAATGAGCAATGAACTCAGCGGGCGCTTGAACCGGAATATGAATGGCTTGAAAAGACAGATAGGCAAAAATTGGGTTATTCTCAGGTGCCGCCGAACTGTCGGCGTCAATATAGTCGATCATTTTATCAACTATAAATTTTGATGAATAAAAATCATCGGGCAGGTCAGCAGCTTGACCATCTTCAAACCAGGGCGCTTCTGGATAATAAGGCAGGTAGGATTTATCTTCCCAATTATCCGCACCGGACCCATCCATAACAAATGATCGATCAAATCCGTGATTATCTGGCAGCGCACCTTTGGTACTGCCAAGATCCCACTTTCCAGTTACATAACTTCGATATCCCGCCGGACGCAAATGGCGTGCAATCGTATTAACGCCCGGTTCAAATGACAGACTGTATCCAGGCTGGCCTCTTTGTTCATCGGGCAGCACTTTGGAGATTGTCGCAACGCCGGCCTGATGATTATCAAGGCCCGTCAGCAGCATTGCACGCGACGGCGCGCACATGGGTGAGGCTCGAAACTGTGTAAACATGACGCCACGTGCCGCCAGCGAATCTATATTTTGTGTGCGAGCCTCACCGCCATAAACACCGAGGTCCATCAAGGCTGCATCATCAATCAGGAAAATAACGATATTAGGGTTTTGAGCATGGGGTTCATCAATTTCCTGCGCTGATATCGTTAGATTCATATGGAACAAAAATAGAATTATTTGAATCCAACATGCACCCTTCCACATTCCCATTGCAGCCTCATCAAAAAACTTCAAATATTATGGCATTTATTATGTCATTAAATAACAAGAAATTCAATGATCCTCAACACACGACTCGAGAAACCGAGCTCGCATTGACGAAAGCTTTTTGTGAAAAACGCGATATAATTTACGGCTGTTCACCAATCAAACGCCAAACCGTAGATTTCATCACTTCTTTAGCGCGCTTTGCGGAAAGACCATTATCTTCTCGTAATCGCCGGAAAGCATCAAATGACGTCATAACATCCAGCGCTTCAAATAAGGTTTTGTCAGAACCAATTTCTTTCGGCAAAACTTCCCTCAACTGACTACGCTGCATTTTGGAGACACGATTGACATCGTGGGCCATCACCGCTGATTTGTACCGTCTAATGCGTCCAAATATCAGTAGGTTTCGCACCCGCTCATAAATATTCACTCGCCGGTCAATACGCTCATTGAGTTGCGCTTTCCAACCCTTAGTTTCATAGGGCGCAAAGACGATCGGCATGATTTCCTGTTCAATCTGGGTAATCACATCGCTATAAAGCGAATCCATATCGTCAAAATGACGGAATACAGATCGAAGCCCAACATTCGCTGCATCGGCGACTTCCTGAGCGCTGGGATCCATATTGCCATCTTCTACCATTGCAATGACGGCGGAAATAATTTTCTGACGGCTGCGCTCGCTGCGTCGGACGCGGCCATCGGCATTGGGTTCTTCGCTGGAGACAACTTTAAGTTTTGGCTTGGTCATTGTCATAAGTTACACCGCGTTATGTCCTAATTCAACCCGACCATGATGCCACGACTGGGGGCGACTTTGTTATCGAGCATGTCTTTCCAGATCGCCGCAGCAGCTTCCGCTCCACTCATCCTTTCAACATTGATTTCATCTTTAATGCTATCGGCTACCTTTGCACTTGCTATGGCTGCTTTCGCGAATAATGCACCTGCTCCCCATTCTTTATCGCGCTTAGCGATTTGCGCCGGAGCAAAAAAGAATGTCGGCCTGGCACCAGGAAGTGACTTGTCTGTGCGACGCTCTTCTTCCCAGTGTGTGGCCCCAACCATGCAGCTTTCAACCATGCTCTCATCAAAGTGTAGATGTAGTTTCTCAGTTAGCGGACCATTTCCCGACATATCCACATAGGCAGCTGGCTGTGATGAATCGATCTCACCTTCATCACCATATGCGACAATCTGATCACAACAGTCAAGGCGTTCTATAAAACCAACATTACCAGCGGATGTAATGCCAACAATTTTCTGCTGGATGTTTTTGTCATCGTGAAGAAACTTAGCCAGCCCAAAACCGGTTTTTGATGAAACAGAACCAATCAATATCTGTTTAGCGCCGAAAAAATCATTGTCGATCAGGTAGTCATAGAGAACAAAGGAAGTCATGAATAATGGAAACAACAGGCAGCGCTCGTCTTCAAGCGTTTGTAAAAATTCAGGCTCGCCCTTGGTGCGGCGATATTGGTTATAAAGCGCTGGCAGTTCTAACCTATGAGGGGTTGCATCCATAAAATTATCATCACGCACTTTGCCAACGGTGAGCTTCGCGTGGCTCGCCATTGGAAAAAAACCCCAAAGTCGCTCCCCAACCTGAATGTCTGCGCTATTTGATGCAACCACATCGGCCATACCCCATACCGGGACTTTGCCGAAGGGATCATCTGCCGGATAATATTTCCAATAGCCAATCATATCGCCCGAAACTGCATAGGAAACATTGTTAGCAGTCAGACCAAACTTGTCGATCCGGACCAGGACTTCATTCTCGTTCAATGGCGATGCATGGCTTTCAATAATTTTTGTCGCACGATAATCACCGCGATCAACCCAAAGCTCAGTGATAGTTGTCATAATGTTCTAAAATTCCCTGTTCTTGATGATGGCGTCGCTTCCTGACGGTAAAGAAAATGTCATACCGTCTTCTGCCAGATGAATCTGGCCATCGAAATTTTTCTCCGCATCACCAAGAAACAGAGGATATAACAATTTCACAGGCAAAGGTGGAATAATATGGGTAATGAGGAGTTCATCAGCTCCGGCAAGTTGCGCCACGCGTGCGGCATCTTCTGGTGAAGTGTGGTAACTTAAAATATCATCCATGATTTTAGCTTGCGCATTCAAGTCATGTTCTTTCATGACATCACGCATTTTTAAAATCATTTTTGGCTGCAATCCCTCATGAACGATTAAATCAGTCCCTTTTGAAAAATTAGCAAAATCTTCGCTGTATGACGTATCCCCGCTAATGGTAACGCTGCGATCTTTGTAATCGATACGATATCCAAAAGCGGGTTCTACCGGTTCATGGGGAACAGTCACTGCGGTGATCTTGACACCGCCCTCATTATAAACGACGCCGGGTTGAAGTTCTGTGGGTGCACCGCCATGTCCAGACGGGTTGGCAACTTCTGTGCCGTGATGCTCTACCCGAAAACCACTATCAATGCGGTAAACAGCATTAAAAGCATTGACCACTTCTGATGTTCCTGCAGGGCCATAAACTGGCAGTGGCTCATCACGCGTTCCGGTTATCCAAGCAAGTAACAGCATCTCCCCGAGACTATCGATATGATCTGAATGCAGGTGGGTCAGAAAAATACCGTCGACCGAATCCATCGGAAACGACGTTAGGCCAAGCTTGCGCGGGCTCCCCGAACCCGTATCGAAAATAAACGCGCGATTTCCAGCAATTACCGCGGTACACGGACCAGCGTTTAAGGTTGGCATTGGCGCCCCGGCACCGCAGACAAACACATGGATACCGTCTTGTCGCTCGGGATTAATTCGCGCAACCACCCGATCGCCAAG
>CAYMPJ010000044.1:0-2960 GCA_964392325.1 uncultured Caulobacterales bacterium | reverse complement strand
CATGGATACCGTCTTGTCGCTCGGGATTAATTCGCGCAACCACCCGATCGCCAAGCGCTTTGTCAAACGCACGTTCAGCGATTTGCCGTTTGTTCATCTGAAAAGCAGTGAATAAAAAAGCGACCAAAAGCGCCAATATCAATAGTGTTTTTTTCATCAGCATACAAATTCATTTTGTTTATTAGTTAACAGTCAAAAATGCCTTAATTCGTTCAACCAGAAATTCTGGCTGGTCTTCCTGGATAAAATGACCACCATCAGGGTGCACCTCATGGCTTTGCCCCGCAGCGCCCGGAATATGATTGATCAATTTTTTGGCACCTGCACCCTTGCCAGAAACCACATCTTCACCGCCAAAGAGGGTCAGAAACGGTTTATCGAAAGTTTTCAATCGTTCCCATGTAACCTTGTTCAAGGGAACACCCGGATTATCCGCTTTAACAGCAATAAGCGATGGAAACTTCAATATTCCCGCTTGGTATTCAGGCGAGGGAAAAGGGGCTAGATAGCCCGCAAAAATTTCTTCGGATATTACCGGCCGAAAAGATGGTTTGAAAACCATATCCCATGGAAACTCTTTCGTCTCCGCCATCATCTTCAACCACATATCGAAAAAATCATTGCCGCCTTCGCCTATTGGCATGCCGGAATTGGCGACAACAACCCGGGCGAACCGGTCTGGATGTTTCGAGACAAGATAAAGTCCTATCGTCCCGCCCCAATCCTGACAGAAAAGCGTAATGTTTTTTAAATCATTGGCGAGGAGCCATTTCTCCATCCATTCATAATGACGCGCCAGGGAATAATCATCACGCGAGGCAGGTTTATCGGACCGGCCTAAACCAATAAGATCAACCGATATGATACGCCGTTCACTTTCTGCAAGCGGCAAAATCATATGGCGATGAAGATAAGACCAGGTCGGACTGCCATGCATCAGCAATATCGGATCAGCATCCTGCTCGCCTTCATCCACGTGATGAACACGAATCTCTGTCCCATCATCGTCCTTTATCATCGTGTAATGGGGCGTGAAATTATATCCTTGCAAATTTTCAAACCGTTCATCAGGCGTGCGTAAAATTTTCATACTGCTCTTCTCCAGCTCATCATTTGCTCACCCGCGAAAACTAATGATGGCGATATGCGCGAACGCCGCGAGCAGCACCAGCAGTAACGGTATGATGCGCCCCGGTCCCCAAACGCCAATTCGTTTCATCTGTGTCGGGAAGTTAAAGGTATGCTCAATGGCCGCCGCCTTATATGCATGAGCTCCTGTAAATCCAGTATTGACGATCGCGTCGGCGAAATCCCGGCGCGAGCGATAACGCACCATCGACGCAAGAGAATATTCTGGCGTCTCCGTCTGTCCAAAAGTATCAATGTAGCCACCGTTTTTCCATGCCACATATAAAGGGTGCCCGGCATTTTTAAACAAATTGCCAAGAAAATGCTTTTGATACTCGCCGAGTAATTTTAGTGGTGCTGTAGGCTCGCCTGTAATCGGATGAGGCTGTTTGTTTTCATAAAACTTGATGACGTTGAGCATCACAAATTCCCTACCATCATCATCAGAAAGGAATGCATGAACGGTCGCTCGTTGCCCAACTGAAATGTTGGGGTTGGAATCGACTTGCGCCATATACCGCTCAATATCCGACGGGGATAGCGCACCACGCCAATTGAAATACCAGGCACCGAACATAACGCAGACCAGTATGGCAAACATCCAAATCCAGAAAATCAATCCGGGCAATGTCATATTAGTGCACCTTCAGTAACAGCTTACCGTTGTTTCGGCCCTCAAAAATCATATCGAAGGCATCGGGAAAATTTTCGATGCCTTCGACTATATGTTCGCGAAATTTCAGCGATCCATCAGAGTGTCCTTGCAATAAATACATAAACGCCTCCGGAATACGGTCCATATAATCACGCATGGTAAAGCCTTGCACCGTCAAGCTATGGGTAACGATAGTCATGTAATTTGCCGGCCCGGGCGCATTGCCAAAATCGCCATATTGCGAAATGCCACCGCAAATAACGATACGACCTTGATAATTCATCTGCCCAAGAACAGTTTCGAGAACAGGGCCACCGACATTATCAAAATACAGATCAACACCATTGGGCGCAGCATCTTTTAGTGCAGACGCAATATCACCTTGTTTGTAGTCTATTGCTATATCAAGGCCGAGGCCCTCTGTTAGGTATCTACATTTTTCAGGACCACCAGCAATACCGATGACGCGCGCACCTTTTGACTTAGCAATCTGCGCGGCAACACTGCCAACCGCGCCAGATGCAGCCGAAACGACGACAGTCTCACCCTCTCTTGGTTTACCAATATCCGTCATCCCAAAATAGGCGGTGTAGCCAGTCATACCAAGACCACTCAGGTATGAGTGCGCGGGCGCAATCGATGTATCAATTTTGCGAACGTCACGGCCACGAAATACGCCGTGGGTTCTAACCCCTGTAAAGCCGGTTATATAATCGCCTACGGAAAACCTCTCTGAGCATGTTTCGATCACTTCACCCACGCCAAAAGCGCGCATGACACCGCCCGGTTTGACGGGCGGCATATAACTGCGTTTATTGGTTATCCAGCCACGCATACCGGGATCGACCGAGATCCACTCAAGTCGCACTGCGATATCCCCGTCTTCCAGTCCTCGCAACGGATCATGCGTGGTTTTCCAGACCTCCCGTGGCGGGCGAGTTCCAGGATAGTCAGACATTCTAATTTGCGTTGGCGTCATTATCAGAATTCATTCTCAATCATTATTGATGCTTCAAAACAGTGCGATCTGCATAATCGCTCAAGGAAAAGGGCCGCCGGAGGTTCCGGCGGCCAGTATGGGTTATTCATTTTCAGGGAAAAAAATGGAACGACCCTTTCTTAAGGCTAATACGCAAATCGAAGTGTGACACCGTAAGTGCGCGGTGCTGCTGGAAAG
>CAYMPJ010000043.1:0-7181 GCA_964392325.1 uncultured Caulobacterales bacterium | reverse complement strand
ACTTAATCCGTTGAGACTAACATTCCAAACGGATCACTTTCACGCAGCAGTCCAGGCAAGACAGCACCGCTTAGAAAGAAGTCATTAATGTTGCTTGCAGATTCGCGCAATGTTTAATAATCCGTACACATATAGTAATCTATTAATTAATATTAGTTTGACCAAGCATTTTACCAGTAGTGAACAGGATTTCACTATTTTTGATAACGATAGCCGTAAATGTGACGTGTTTCCGAAAAACTGAGTTATTTTGATCCGATCACTTAAAGCGCAGTCGTGTCAAATGAGATTATAGATGTCGGGAAAGAGATATAAACCGGCAGAAATAATATCGAAGTTGCGTGAACCTTAATTGCATTTGCCGGTATGTGTACGCAACAGGCCAAACGTCGATCAAAGAGTGTTTTGTTATCATACTGTTCATTGGTTACAGATCAATGTGGTAAGGTGACCAGTCAGCGCTCATTGAAAGTACACTTCATAGTTGAATATTTTTTTAGGGTTCGCCATTGCAAAAAATTTCATTTATTTTATATGTACTAATAGTGCAATTCATTTTGCACTGAAGCAGCACGCCCTACAGCCCCTAATTTTCGGCACCTGGTGAGCAGCATTGTTATCCAACACTTTTAAAGTTTTTGGATAATCCAACCGGGCCATTTTGGCTTGGAGGATGATGCTGGCGTGCGCTATTTATTTTCCTTTGAGTTTTGGCCTTTCGTTCAACCGGTCGCTATGCGCGTCCGAATTTATGGAGGCCAAAATGGCTAACAATACTGCGATATCTGAACTTAAAAATGCGGACCCACTGTTTGCAACTTTAACAATCGAGATCATCTCTATTGATGCTCTCAAACCATTCGGAACCAGCGCCCGAACCCATAACGATAAACAGATCACCAAGATCGCGCACTCGATTGAGGCGTTTGGTTTTCTGACCCCGATCTTGATCGATGACCAAAACCGAATAATCTGCGGCGATGGCAGAGTTGAAGCACTCAAGAAGCTTGGTCGACCGACTGTTCCATCGATCCGTATTGATCATTTAAGTGAAGATCAAAAACGCGCTTATGTGATTGCCGATAATCGGCTTGCAGAACTTGCCGGCTGGGACAATGAAACCCTCGCAATTGAATTGCAGCACCTGACAAGTGTCGATCTTGATTTTGAGATCGGTGTTATCGGTTTTGAGACAGCAGAGATCGACCTTCTAATCGGCGACGCTGCGCAAGAGGCTGAAGCGGAAGAAGAAAATGTTCTCCCCGACCTTGTGACTGAAACAGTGTCAAAGTCTGGTGACTTGTGGCTTTTGGGAAACCATCGGTTGTTATGCGGCGATGCGCTTGATCCCGATTGCTATATGCGTGTGCTTGGAGGTGAACAGGCCGATATGGTGTTTACGGATCCACCTTATAATGTGCCAGTAGATGGGCATGTATGTGGTAAAGGCAAGATCAAGCATCGCGAATTTGTTATGGCGTCCGGTGAGATGTCAGATGAAGAGTTTGAAGCGTTTCTTCTTCGTATCATGCAAAACCTAACGCGCTGCGCAAAGGATGGTGCTATCCTAGATGTCTGTATGGATTGGCGGCATTTGGAACCACTTCTTGCTGCTGGCCGCAAAGTGGATCTTTGTCTACTCAATCTGTGTGTCTGGAATAAAGACAATGGCGGTATGGGATCGCTTTATCGATCAAAACATGAGTTGGTTTGCATCTTCAAGAAGGGATCGTGCAAACATAAAAACAATGTTGAGCTTGGACGTTATGGTCGCTATCGCACCAATGTCTGGGATTATGCCGGGGTTAATTCCATGCGCAAAGGCCGCCTGGAAGAGCTAGCTCTCCACCCGACCGTGAAACCAGTTGCATTGGTATCTGACGCTATCCTCGATGTCACAGATCGTGGCGATATCGTGCTTGATCCGTTCAGCGGCTCTGGGACGACTATGATCGCCGCCGAAAAAACAGGCCGCCGAGCATGCACCATAGAGCTTGATCCCGCTTATGTAGATGTGTCGATAAAACGTTTTGAGACGCTCTATGGCATTGAGGCGATCCATGCCGATACAGGCAAGACTTTCTCTGAAATTGAAGCCGCACGAAAAGCCGCCGTGCATGAACTTGAAACTGATGGAGCTACTCCGCAGACTCGTCCCAGACCGCCAGGTGCCAGCACCCTTGATGCACAAGACTGCGCTTCAATTGAAGGAGAATTGTAATGCCTATTCGCCCTGTAAAACCGAACAAACAAAAAAAGAAATCTGCGCGCAAATCAGAGACATCACAGCACAGTCCCGCTAACCGAGTTCGAGAGCGCCCTCGACAAACTATGAGCGCTCCAAACGGTCAAGCAGACAGCCAAAGAGATAAAAAGCGCTCCGGCGACTATGATGTTGGATACAAAAAGCCCCCTCAGGAGAACCGATTTAAAAAAGGCCAGAGCGGCAACCCGAAGGGGCGACCCAAAGGCAGTAAGAATCTCAAGACGATTTTGAAGGAGGTGATCAATGAAAAGGTTCCTGTGCGTGAAGACGGCAAAACACGAAAAATCACCAAGCTCGAAGCGATTATCAAACAAGTGGTCAATAAAGCTTCAACAGGAGACCCCCGGGCGACAAAGCAACTGATGGAATTTATCCGCGAATATCTGAGCGAAGAACAAAATGCGGATTTTGGTAACGCTATTGCTGCGGCAAAGTCCCCCGCTGAATTGAACACCGAGGATGAAGCTATCCTCTCAGCGTTTCAATTTACTATGTCAAACGAGCAATCAAATGATGGAGACTAAAAATGACTGACCGGCAGCGCTTGCTAGATGCGATATTACGCACAAACCTATACGCCTTTACTCAAAAGTGTTTCCATACGTTGCTCGCGGGCGTTGAATACAAGAAGAACTGGCATGTGGAGGCCATCTGCTGGCAGTTGGAACGAGTGGCGCGCCATGATTCGCGCCGCCTTCTGGTGACTGTTCCTCCGCGTCATTTGAAATCTGTGTGTGCGTCGGTTGCGCTTCCAGCATGGTTGATGGGGCGTGAGCCTTCTATGAAAATCCTCGTTGCGAGTTATGCTGATGACCTTGCTGCCAAACACTCCCGTGACTTTCGTATGATTGTTGAGGCGGATTGGTATCTCGATCTGTTCCCACATATGCGTCGAAAGGGTCGTAAGAATACCGAAACTGATTTTGAAAATAGCGAAGGTGGCCACCGTAAAGCCGTCTCACTCGCGGGGAGTGTCACCGGGTTTGGCGCTGACATCCTTATTATTGACGATATTATGAAAGCTCAGGCGGCTTCGTCCGATATAGAAAGACAACGCGTCAAAGACTTTTACCAACAAACACTCTACTCCCGCCTAAATGACAAGAAGACTGGCCGCATCATGGCAATACAACAACGCCTTTGCGAAGACGATATTGCTGGTTATCTGTTAGAAAAGGGCGGCTTTGATCATTTGAATTTGCCGTCAATCGCTCAGGAGAGCCAAGTCATTGAGCTCTATGGCGGTCGCAAGTACGAGCGTAAGGTCGGGGAACTTCTTTTTGAAGAAAATGAGCCTAAAACTGTTCTTGATGAGATCAGGCGAGAGATAGGAAATTATGCTTTTTCAGCACAGTATCTGCAAAACCCGACACCACTGGATGGTGCGCGGGTAAAGTGGGATAAAATCAAGACCTATTCTGGTGATGCGGATTATAAACGCTACCAGCTTATCGTTCAGAGCTGGGACACAGGCCTGACTGCGGATGTTACAAGTGATTATAGCGTCTGCCTAACCTGGGGCTTTCGCGAAGGAATATGGGATCTCATTGATATTTACCGAGCCCGGCTTGATTATGGGGACCTAAAGTCTCGGATCATTGCTTTGCGGAACAAGTTCAATGCAGGAAAAGTGATTATGGAAAACGCTGGATCGGGAAAGTTATTGATCCGAGAGTTTAGAAACGAAAAGTTGGGACGGCTTGAGAGTTTTACCCCAAAAGTTGACAAGGAAACGCGTTTTGAAGCGCAGTTGGCAAAACTTGAAAGCGGTAACTATCGGTTACCGGAAGAAGCTCCTTTTATGAGTGACTTCAAGCGAGAACTCTCTGCTTTTCCAAATGGAAAATACGATGATCAGGTTGATGCTTTAAGCCAATTTTTGGAGTGGTCCGGTTCACGTCGGAAGTCTGCGGCGCTTAATCGTGATCCCGCTACGGGTCGTATTAGAAGGCGCGCTCGGCGAGCTTAATTGGTTTTTTATTCCGTATCAAGAAGAAATGACTGGACTTTAATCTCTTTTCGAGCATTACTGTTACCAATGGCGCGACCCTCGCGCTTGCCTCCCCGCCCAGCCATTTAAGTTGCCGGGCTTGTCGCAGTGCAACGATCCCGTTGCGATAGTTAAGGAGGCCCATATGGCACGCAAAACGATTAAAAAGACGAAACCCCAATCTAAGCAGGAAACAATCCTAGGATTGCTGCGACGTAAAAGCGGCGCGACCATTGACGACATTATAGAGGCTACCGGCTGGCAAGCCCATTCGGTTCGCGGCTTTTTATCGGGAACGGTTAAAGGGAAGCTCGCACTTAGCCTGGACAGCAAGAAGAGTGATACAGGGGGGCGAGTGTACTTTGTTCGGCGATCATCATGAGCATAGCAAAGCATGAGAAACGCCATATTGAAATGGCAGCTCTGGAAGAAAAATCTCATACAGCCTTAAAGAAGCAATATCATGATCTTACGGGCGATCCACCCCCAAAGCGTATCTCACTTACATTGTTGAAACTCGCCGTCGCTTATGAGATCCAGCGTCAGGATCACAAAGCATTGGCCGCTCGTGTTCATCGCACGCTGGAACGACTGGCAAAGGCAGATGACTTGTCGGTAGCAATTGACAATCCAAAACGAGCCATGAAACCGGGCGGCCGGCTGGTGCGTGAGTGGCACGGAAAAACATATGAAGTCTATGTCGCAGACGATGGTGTCTACATGGAAGGTAAGCACTATACATCCCTGTCATCACTCGCTTATGCGATCACGGGTGCAAAGTGGAACGGGCCGCGGTTTTTTGGCTTGCGCTCAACCCGTGCCGAACAAAACATTGTATCATGATTAAACGCTGCGCCATCTATACCCGTAAATCGACTGAGGAAGGATTAGATCAGTCCTTCAACTCACTTGATGCCCAACGAGAAGCTTGTGAGAATTACATTCTCTCCCAGAAGTCGGAAGGCTGGCGGGCTATTAAAACCCGGTATGATGATGGCGGTATATCCGGAGGTCATATGGACCGCCCAGCGCTTCAATTGTTGATGAGCGATATTGATCAGGGCAGGGTTGATATCGTGATCGTCTACAAGGTGGATCGGCTTACACGATCGCTTGCAGATTTTGCTAAGCTGGTGGAAAAGTTTGACAAGCATGAGGTATCGTTTGTCTCGGTCACACAAGCCTTCAATACATCCAACTCCATGGGGAGGTTGACGCTGAATGTCCTCCTATCCTTTGCACAGTTCGAGCGTGAAGTCGGCGCCGAACGGGTTCGCGACAAAATCGCTGCTTCTCGGAAGAAGGGCATCTGGACTGGTGGTAAGCCGCCATTGGGCTATGACAATATCGACAAGAACCTTGTGGTCAACGAGCGGGAAGCCGAAATTGTTCGAAAAATCTATAAACTTTATGAAGATGAAGGATGTGTGCGTACCATCGTGCAACAAGCCGCCCAAAACAATTGGCGCAGCAAGAAACGTAAGAACGGAACAGGCGGAAACCTCTTAACCCGTGGACCGATCTACCATATGCTCAAAAATCCCGTCTATGCCGGACTTCTTAAAACAGGTGGCAATTTATATCAGGCACAGCACGATGCATTGATACCTCGGGACCAGTGGGAGCGTATTCAGGGAAAATTAAAAGAACGCGCTCAACGCCAAGGAAAATCCAAGCACCAAGCCAGTCCGCTCACAGGCCTTTTATACTGGAAAGAAGAACGTCTGACACCGGATCATACAATCAAATCAGGCAAGCGTTATCGATATTATGTGTCGAGCAAGACCGATGACCAAACTCATGCCCATATTCGGTTGAAGGCAAGCGACGTTGAAACGGCTGTCATTGAAACCCTGTCATCTTGGATCACCACATCAGATACGGTTATGAATGACATTGCGATCTCAGGAACAAATACAACCGCTCTTCAACACATCAAAAAAGATGTACACGCATTGAGTTCGAGTCTGAAGAAAGGCAATCATCATTGTGAACTGACAGCCTTATTAAAATCAATAAACCGGATTGACCTCAACGATATTCACATCCGCATCACTCTCAATCCACGAAGATTGTTCAATGATCCTGCATTCGACACGGCGCTGAAAAATAAAGTGGTCATCCAATCATCCTGCACATTAAAAAAGCGCGGACACGAGCTTCGCTTACTTATGGGAGAACAAGCAATCGCGTCTTCCCCCGATAAGGTGATCATCAACAACATAATCCTAGCACATCGCCTCAAAACAATCCGGTTTGATCAACCAGCTCAATCCTGGATAGAAACACTAAAGCACAACGATATTGATCCATCCACAAGCCACAGGTTTTTGCGATATGCTTTTTTGGCACCGGATATTGTTGAGGCGTTTCTTGATGGTAAAGTCCCGATTGAGATCAACAATGAGAAACTCAAAAATCTCTCGGAACTACCAACCTGTTGGGATGCGCAACGTCGTCTCTTCGGGGTGGCGCCTCTATCACCAGTAGGGTGAAGTCTGTATCCTTATCCTTAACATCACCGTAATGCCTGAACTGATACAAATAAAATGATGGTTCTGGGTACGTCTGTAAAACTACAATCATACTTTGTTGATGGATTTATCTACTGATGCATGTCGATCTTCGGACGGGGCGCGATGGAGAAATCAAAAATCGCCAGAGCTCAATAGAGCTCAATTAAATTTTTTACCGATGCACCCTTGTCACCAAATTGCCGTCGAAATTCGCAAACAGAGACTTATCGGGAAAAACGGCAAAGTGCGCCTTTTGGAGACCGATTTGGGTCATACGATCAGGCTCACCTTAGCAAAGCCATTGAATGTTAAAGACAAAATCCGTGCCTTTAAAAACTGCTATTTTTTCAGGAATGAATGGTGGGCGATGAGAGACTCGAACTCCCGGCATCCTCGGTGTAAACGAGAC
>CAYMPJ010000042.1:0-7578 GCA_964392325.1 uncultured Caulobacterales bacterium | reverse complement strand
CATCATAATTGGAAAATTCCAGCTTTAAATGGATCAATTTACGGGAAGCACGTCACTGAGGCTGTGTGAAAACAGGCAAATCAGATTAGTGTTTTGACGTCTCATTGGGAGGTTATGATGCGCCGATTTGTTGAAGGGGAAGATCGTTGTCAGAAGGCGTTATTCCCGGACAGCCTTGAAGACTACATCGACAAAGAAAATCCCGTCCGAGTGATAGACGCAATTATTGACGAGCTTGATCTAGCCGAATTGGGTTTTGATCGCGCGCAACGACAAGCGACAGACCGCCCAGCTTATCATCCATCAGTGCTGTTGAAAATATATCTCTACGGCTATCTCAACAGCATTCAATCGAGCCGGCGTCTTGAGCGTGAAGCGGGCCGCAATGTTGAACTGATGTGGCTGACGGGACGCCTCGCGCCCGATTTCAAAACGATTGCCGACTTTCGCAAAGACAATGGACCTGCAATCCAAGCGGTTTGCGCGCAGTTCGTCGATTTGTGCCGAGAGCTTGGATTTTTTGTGCGAGCTGTGGCCACGATCGACGGCTCAAGGTTCAAAGCCGTCAATGCGCGGGTGAAGAACTTCACCAAAGGATCCTATTTTCCGCCATCGGTACAAGAGCTGGCTGGTACTTGGTTGATGATATTATAGTCGCATCGCTTCCGGGCAAGGTTTCTCCAAGCATCAGCTAGAAGGTCAAGTTAATATAATATTTTGTATACTAATTATAATTGATTTTAATAATAAGTTTATAACTCTCACAATTCTGTGATGAAAAAATTTGGGTCAGTTAATTTTTTGTTCAATAAGAAATTTTACCTTCGCTAAAGTATTTAGCGAGGGGTAATTCCATGACTATAGTTTCACCATTAAATGTAGCTTCATTTCAAGATTCTGATTTCGATATAAATCCTATTGACACTGATGCGCGTACTAATTTTAGTCCGGTCTTTAGAAGATCGAATATTGTTTCGGATGGATTTGCATTTTCAGGGACTGTTGAAAACGACACTCTTGCTGGGAATGATGAAGAAAATATCATTCTGGGGTTTGCAGGTAATGATCTGCTCTCTAGTGGAGCAGGCGATGACGTTATTAGTGGCGGGGCAGGTTTTGATAATATTTTTGCAGGCGTTGGTGATGATACTGTAGATGGTGGTGCACAAGCTGACAATATTTTTGGTGGCTTAGGGAATGATCAACTCGAAGGCAATCTTGGAAACGATCGAGTTTTTGGTGAAGCCGGTGATGATATTATCAGTGGTGGAGACGGTGATGACAGACTTTTTGGAAATGCCGGTTTCGATACAATATCCGGTGGGAACGGTAATGATTTCATTGAAGGTCAATTCAATATAGATATTCTGTCTGGAGGCGAAGGAAATGACTCCTTGTTTGGCGGCACAGGCGACGATTCTCTAGATGGTGATGCGGGCTTTGACTCTCTTGAGGGCGGTGATGGTGATGATTCTCTATCTGGTGGCGGTCAAGCCGATAACTTATTTGGCGATGCTGGTGATGATACACTAAATGGCGATCAGGGGAATGATAGACTATTTGGCGGCATTGGGAATGATCAGTTATCCGGGGGTGCTGGGGTTGATGCGCTTTTCGGACAGGTTGGTAATGATAGCTTAAATGGTAACGCTGGAAACGATCGCTTATTTGGTAATGCCGGTTTCGATACGCTAGATGGTGGAACAGGAAATGACATCCTTTTCGGCGGGTTCAACGCTGATACATTTTCATTCTCCGATAATTTTGGCCAGGATATTATTGCCGATTTTGATCAGGCAAACCTGTTCGAACGCATAGATTTGACCGGTGTAACTGGCCTTAATAGCTTCGCGGACGTATTGGCAAACCTTAGCGAAGATCAAAATGGTAATGCTGTCATTACCGACGGTTCGAATTCACTGACTTTGCAGGGGGTAGGTGCCATCGAGCTGGAAGCACAAGATTTCATTGTTCGAAATAATCCGCGCGCAGTTTCAGATGACGTGAATGCTACAGCAAATACAAATTTAACGATTGATCCTTCAAATTTATTTGCAAACGATGCGCCAAATCAGGCAAGAGCATTAAACGAGTCCACCTTGATCAGTGTCGATGGAAGCAATTCTTTGGGATCAGTTTCCATTATTGAAGGTGAGATTATTTATAGTCCCGCCGGTCAATTCGACTCATTGGGTGAAGACGAAGTAGCCACAGATAGCTTCACCTATACAATTTCAGATGCTGATGGTGTAACATCGACGGCTACGGTAAATGTTACAGTTACCGGTGTAAATGATGCGCCTATTGCTACTCCAAATTTGGTTACAACAAATGAAGATAATGCCATCGCCATTGATGTGCTCAGCAATGATAGTGATGTTGATAGTGATGCGTTGACGATTGAAGAGTTTACGAATGGTGCGAATGGAACTGTATCAACAGGTCCCGCTGGTAACCTGATTTATACACCGAATGCGAACTTCAATGGTATAGATAGTTTCACATATACCGTTACAGATGGTGAGTTAACATCGACGGCAACTGTTACCGTACTTGTGAACCCAATAAATGATGTGCCACAAATCAATATTACAACACTGCAATTTTCTGAAAATGATCCTGTCCTCACAATCTCACCGGATAGTCTGGGAATTTTTGATGCCGATGGGGATAGCGATCTATCGGTTTTCTTTTTTGGTGTTGTGACGCCGTCCTCCCGATTTGGCGATTTTTCAGACGTATTCAGTGTATTTTCTCAAAACCCAGATGGTACTGTTACGATTACCGTTGACGACGGATTGCAAAATTTGAATGCAGGAGAAACTGACAGTTTCGCATTTAACGTAGCCTTTAATGATGGAACTGTCACTTCTGCTGTGCAAACGGTGACAATCGAAGTTGTTGGTGAAAATGACGAACCTATCGCTGTTGATGATACATTTCAGTTTTTAGAGGAGGGTCTTCAGTTTGGCACTTCATTGTTGTTGATGAATGACACAGACTTCGATGCGGGCGCTGTGCTGAGCGTTACAGGTGTGAGCATCGGCGATAGCAATTTTGGTTTGATGGAAATATTCAATGTTGTGAGTACCGGGGGGCGCACCGCCGCGTTAGCTGTTGGTGTGGACGGTTTGGTTACGTTTGATCCGCTCGAAAACTTTGAAGATCTGGCTATCGGGGAGTCAGACACGCTAGAATTTACCTATACCATCTCTGATGGGAATGGCGGCACATCTACGGCCACAGCGACACTTATAATACAAGGCTTAAATGATCAGCCGGTCGTCGCATCTGCACAAAGTTTTTCGGTCAGCGAAGGTGAAACAACGCTATTTACTTTTGAAGTTGAGGATGCAGACACAACAGACGAGCAGACAATAAGCATTCCAGAAGGGTTTTTGCAGAATATCATTATTCAAAATCCAGATGGAACAACAACATTTGATCCAGGTGATGTATTCGAATTTCTAACTGATGGTGAGTCTTTTACTATCGGCGTAACCGTTACCGCAAGCGATGATAGTGAGGTTTTCAATGATACAAGTGTTCCGACAACGGTTGAGTTTACCATCACGGGTGTTGATGATCCTGTGGATGCTGTTGACGATGAATTTGAGGTAGAAGAAAATGGATCTTTCAACCTTTTCCTCATAGAGAATGACATCGTCATTGATGACGGTCAGTTGACTGTTGAAGTGAATGGCGTAGGCCTTGATCAGACTGTAGACATCGTCAGTGAGGGCGGTAGAACGGGATCGTTCACGGTAACAGCGAGTGGCGTTATTTTTAATCCAGGCACTGCTTTTGATGATCTGGGAGAAGGCCTGTCAGACACAATTACGTTTGACTATACATTGAGCCATGACAATGGCACATCTGATACAGCGACAGCGACGATTACTGTCAAAGGTAAAAACGATGCACCCACAACTGCGAACATCGAAGGTGAAATTGTGTCGGAAAATGAAATCAGCAATGATGGGCAAAACACCATTATTCTGCTTGATGAGTCTATTTCTTCAACTGAAGCAGGGGATCTACTAATTTTCAGGGTCGTTGAAACGTTTAGTGACCCAATTGTCTTAAATGCAGCTGATGTCTTTGCCAGTGATGTTGAAATTAGTCAATTGGGATTAGGAATTGAAGTCGTTAATATTGATGCGTTTACATCTCAGCTCGGAAGACCGGTTGACCCCAACACAGTCGTTAACAATACCTTCTTTGATGTGAATAATGGAACGATTACGTTTGAGTTAGGTGATCAGTTTGTTGATTTGTTTGAGGGTCAGGATGATGTCTTCGAGTTCGATCTGCGAATTACTGATTTCAACGATAGTGTCATTGTTCCAGTGAGGACCGTTGTAATTGGTGAATTTACTGATCCGATCGTTCAAGGGGAAACGTTTACGCTCAACGAAGACGAAATTTTGGCCGGTGGACTGGGTGGAAACCTGTTTGCAAATGACACGCGGCTTGAAGAAGTGCTCGGTAGCATCAGTATCATAAATGGCGATAATATTATCGATACAAGTAATTCGCCAAAAGGTGGCGCTATCCCAACGGGCCAATCCTTTGGTGTCATTACTGAAGGAAACAGATTCATACCCCTGGCCTTCGATGATGAAACAGGTGACTTATTCTTCTTACCAGCAAATGTCTTAAATTCCATCGCAGCTGGGGAAACTGATAGCTTTACAATCAATACTGAGTTTGGTGTAGATGGGCCACAGACAGCGACAACCTTTGTCATCAATGGCCAAAATGATGCTCCTCAATTGGGAGACATCGTCTTTGTAGCCGATGTTTCTGATGGGGATGCAACAATCACCATTGATGTTGACGATGTTGATGGCGATAGTCTGATATTTTCTGATCAGCAGGAACTTTTTAATCCGGATGCGAATCCTGGTACTATTGTCAATGATGATGGAACCATCACTGTTTTACAATCATTGGCAGACGGAACAAGAGCACGTACGGACACAATAATGTTCTTCAACGTAAGCGATGGCTCTCCCAACGGCTTTGATAGTGCTGAAATCAGAATAATTGTCACTGACGGTGCATCTGTCTTCAACGATAATGCACTTGCTGTTAATGAGTTCTCTCAGCCAATTACCATTTTTGATGCTGCGGCGGCTCCTGATGCGATGGTTTCGGTCATTAGTGGCCCAAGTCGGGGAACCTTAATTCAGGGAACTGATGGGTCTCTTACTTTTGATTTGAATAGTTCGACGACTGCAAATGATAATTTTAGAAATGCCTTTACGTTCCTGGACGATAATGAATCAGAGACAGTAGAGATTGTAACAGAAGTAACATTAGCCGGGGAAACACAAACGACAACAACGGCGATTACGGTGAACGGTTTTACCGATATCCCCAGCCTTCAAGTCGGCAATTTTATGTCATCAAGTGACAATCAAAGTATTTTCACAAGTATGCCGGCGCAGGTTTTTGAGCCTTCTCTGCCATTCCTCGGCGTCCAGGATTTCAATTTGAATATTCAACCTGCTGTTCTTTTTTCTTTGGTACCGCCGGGACTACAAACTGCATTCAATTTTGCGTCTACATTTAATACCGTAGTTGGTGATACCATTCTGCCGTCCAGCTTTAACGACATTGCGGGTCTTTCACAGACTGAAAACTTATTTATCGGACCTATTGGCGATGCCATCGTTAATGCTGGTTCTGCCTTGGTTGATGGTGTTGTCGATACAGCGAACACTGTAAACGATGCGATTGAGGATGTAACAGGTATTGACGTTATCGAAACAGCAGGAGATGTCGTCCAAACCGTGGCAAGCGTAGCAGCGGAGGGTTTAGCCCTTTTAGGCCTTGATGCCTTACCAAATATCAATTTTGGCGGGAGTGTTTCTGGAACTTTGGGACTTCAACCAACCTTGACGTTAACAACAGGTGATATTGATACGGACTTGGCTGGGGCGATCACCTTTATTACCCCTGCGCAAGTCAACGAAGGGGAAGAAGTTACCCTGCAGTCTCTTTTCTCGCTCGATACAGGCGTTAATCCATTCACAACGATGAGCCCCGGCATCAACTTTGCTTTGAACTTGGTCGCTGATCTGACAATCAATGCGTTTATTGACGTGCTGGGTATTGCGCAATTTGATCTGATCGATGCTGCTAGTCTTCTTTCTGGAGCGATAGATGGCGTTGATCAATTCATTACCGATGATGGCTTGCGTTTCATGACTGACTTGGAGATTTTCAGTTTCGGGAATAATGATATTCAAATCGAGGTTGATCTCCCAATGGATGTTGGTTCTGTATTCCTGCAGGTTCCTGATTTTTCAACCGAGGCAGGCATGTTGATGGAATCTACAAACCCAGGCGAATTGTTTACGGCAAGCTCTACATCGTCAGATCCAGATAGTACGATCAGCCTTGGTGGCCCTGGTTTCTCGGTTTCTATAAATGAAGAAGAAAGAAACCCCGGTACTTTCCTGGATGTGAATATTGATCTGGATGCAATTGCGTCTGCTGTGATCCCACAACTTCCGCCATTATCATTTAGCGGTGAAGTTGACTTACCGCTCGGATTTGAAGCCGGTTTCGAATTAGATTTGCTGGATATTGATTTAAACGGTGCATTGACAATTGCTCAGGATTTTCTTTTGACACTCAATACAATTGGTGCACAGATTGTTCTGGAGACTGGAGAGCGCATCGACTTTACACCGGGCGAAGAAGTCACATTCACAGTTCCAGAAGGATTCGATGTTAATGAAAATGGTATTCTGGACTTTACTACAGAATTTACATTTAATGGGATGACAACCGATCAGATTGAGATGGGGGCGTTCCTGGAAAGCACGACAAATCTCGATGCGAATGTTGGTTTGGATTTATCACTACTGGCGGCGAATTTCTCAATTACTGATCCACTCGATAATACCGCTTCAATCGACCTTCAGGCTGCAAGCCTGGAAGTTCCAATTATCGATGCCACTTTGGCAACCTTGTTTGAAGATGAGTTTGCCCTAGGTGGTTTCGAAACAGAGATGTTAGATTTCCAATTGAACGTCTCGCAAGAGAATCCAATGATGGACATGCTGTTTGTGTAATAATCTTGTTGGAGCAAAGCCAGACTATCAGGATTGATTTCAATATTCTTGCAAAAACGTGTTTCCAGCTAGATGTTAAGTCCCGCGGAGTGATGGAATCAGTTTAGTTGGTTCCCTATCACTTCGAGAAGTTTTACGGGACAAGTTCTACACCGGTGCGCCACGACAACTTACGCCGTCAGAGCAGCGATACAGTGACCCGACCCCTCTGAATGCAGCCACCTAAAAGTAGTAAAATGGCTAAATCAAAGGAGATTATGGATGTCAGGAAAGAGATTTAAACCAGAAGAAATTATATCGAAGTTACGAGGTTGAACAGCGAAGCTGTTTAACGAGGTGTTTCTGGCTGAGGGCGTGAAAGTTGATGAAGTGATCCGCCGTTTGGGTGTAAACAAGATTACGTATTATCGATGGCGCAAAGAGTGATTGAATTCAATCACGGCGGGATGCGTACTGAACAGGCCAAGCGCCTGAAAGATTTGGAAAAAGA
>CAYMPJ010000041.1:0-7928 GCA_964392325.1 uncultured Caulobacterales bacterium | reverse complement strand
CAGTACCAGAAACTATATCAGATTTTGGTACATAACGTGGGGGCTTTACACATAGCTAAGCTGGATTTCATGGTTGGCGCGCGAATGGCGCATGAACTGCCGGCTTTGCACTTTCATGAATGTGTTTGCGTTACTTCAGACTACGGTGGTTTCGTCTAAATTCTTGAAAATCAATGACATTTGACGGCTTGCCAACGTTGGCAAATTTCTGAAATGTGTTTTTTATATAATAAATTCATGTACTTATGAGCATTACAAACCACGTGCTAACGTCACTGGCGCGTAATTGGTGTGCAAAATGGAGTGCCATGAAAGAGTGTTATTCATCGTTACAAGTAGTTAAAATAGCTAAGAAAAGAATATAATAATCTCAAAAAGATCGTGGACAAGTTATAGTGGAAGAACATCACTCGATGAATGCCAGGAGCAATGAACAATGCCGCATCTATTGAATCACCGGCAATAAGCTGGGTTTCAAATTCTTCGACAGTATCTTCGTAATTGGTTTTTAGAGCTTTACATCTTTGTGCTAAATGTTTGTCCGTCTCCAAACTAAAATCCGGTTACTGCCAAGTCATACGGCTGTGGGCTGGTTCTTCGAGACAGGCATCAGAGCTGTATTATCTACTGGCACAAATTGACTATATTTGGGTATTTATGAGTGTATTTACAGGTATTTAGTAATTTTAACTTGTTATATGGATGTTTATGGGTATATTTATGGATATGCCGATACATGCAACATCGCTCGCAATAACCCCAGAAATCCTTTCGCTCATTGCAGAGTTGGATGAATTTAAGGGGGCGTGGAAGGCGTTGGGAACGCTCGCACCCGAACGTCTTTCAGCGTTGCGCCGTGTGGCGACCATTGAAAGTATTGGTTCATCCACCCGTATTGAAGGGAGTAAGCTTTCAGATAAGGAGGTTGCAACTCTTCTATCAAATCTTGAAATACAAAAATTTGAAACGCGCGATGAACAAGAAGTTGCTGGTTATGCAGAAGTTATGGAAACAGTATTTGCCCATGCGGTTTCCATTACACTGACAGAAAACCATGTAAAACAGCTTCATGGTGATTTGCTTCAATACAGTACAAAAGATGACTGGCATCGCGGGAAGTATAAAACCAACACCAATCATGTGAGTGCTTTTAATGAAAGTGGCAATGAAATCGGTGTTGTGTTTGAAACGGCTACTCCATTTGAAACACCGCGTCTTATGAAGGAATTGGTAGAGTGGACAAACCAGTCTTTGAATGAACGAGCACATCACCCATTGCTCGTAATTGCTATTTTCATTGTTGTGTTTTTAGAAATTCATCCCTTCCAAGATGGTAATGGACGGTTATCGCGTGTTCTGACGACGCTGTTATTATTGCATAGTGGGTATAGCTATGTGCCTTATAGTTCACTTGAAAGCGTGATAGAGAAAACGAAAGAATCTTATTATCTAGCGCTGCGCAAAACACAAGGCACAATCCGCAGTGACTCACCAGAATGGTGCGCATGGATTGTGTATTTCCTAAAGGCATTGACGCAACAAAAACAACAATTAGAAAAGAAAATAGAGCGTGAACGGCTTGTTATTGGAGTTTTACCCGAGTTATCAGTGAAAATTCTTGAGCTGGCTAAAGAACATGGTCGTCTCACGATGGGTCAGATTGTAGGTTTAACAAATGCCAACCGAAATACCGTTAAGAAGCATATCCAGGCATTAGTATCTGCTAATCACCTAACACAGCATGGGGTGGGTAAAGGGACGTGGTATGAGCGAGCGTAACGATGGAAAGCTAGAGGAAAAAGATTATGGATATGAGTAGAGACTCTTTCGATGCAATAAAAAGTGATCAGATGTGCCCCTATTGTTGATCGGCCTGGTTTGATCATTTTTTAGCTAAATTTTAACTAATATTAAAATTCTGTATGCGGTTCATATGTGAATTTTCTGACGCGTGTTTGGCGCGTAACAGATAGTAACAATTAAGGTCGTTCCCCATCAAAACCGTCCGCATATTTATAAGATCTATTCTTGGACTTCATGTGGCCTGATTGAATTTCATGATCGCTAATATCGCGCCAATTGCACTCATGAAGTGCAATCAATGGTGCGCGCATTACCGAGATAATGACAGGTGATGCGAACGCTGAGACTGAGGCAATTGCTACATCTGCCCTTGGTTGGGGCTTAGGTTTCAATGAATTGTAGTGATTAGAAAGGGTTGGCTTCATGGTTTTGTGATCGACGATTGACGACGTTAAAATGGAAGTTCCAGATTTGAATGGCACAATTTTCCAGGCGTGCACTAGGGGAATCACTTATTCCTATTGCAATTGTTGAAAAACTCTTCAGGGTATTGAGTTGAACCTCATCCGTGTATATATTGGCATTAATTATGCTATAATATATGGAAATGCCGCTGCGTCTTGGGCACGGTAGCAATTTAGAGCTTCATTCTGGGGAAGTATGGTCCGTAACATTATAATTTCCGCTTGCGTGCTTGTGGTTTTGGGCGGCATCGTCGCATACAAAAACAAGACAAAGATCCTACTCCACATTGTCACCAGCCACGGGCTTGAGGAGGTTGTGCCCAATAAATCAATCGACTGGGCGCAAGGCCCAGAGTTTTCTGCGGCGACGGATGAAAAACGCCCACCAAATATTGTTTTCATTCTTGCAGACGATCTGGGCATCAATGATATTTCTGTCTTTGGCGGAGGTATCCCCGGCGTGCCGACGCCAAACATCGACAAGTTGGCGAAGGACGGCGTTTTGTTTCGACAAGCCTATGCGGGCAATGCGACCTGCGCGCCATCGCGGGCAATGTTGATGACGGGCCGATATCCGACGCGCACGGGATTTGAGTTTACACCAACGCCTGAGGGGATGGGGCGCATGGTGTCCATGATTTCAAATGAATTGAAAGTAAATGGAGAGCCGCCAACGCAATTCAATCGTGCGCTTGCTGAAGATGCTCTTCCCTATGACGATCAAGGATTGCCTGGTGAGGAAGTAACCATTGCCGAGGTCTTGAAAGAACGGGGCTATCACAATGTTCATATTGGTAAGTGGCATTTGGGGCGTAATGTAGAAATGTCACCCAACGCGCAAGGATTTGACGAAAGTCTGTTAATGCGTAGCGGTCTGTACCTGCCACCGGACGATCCGAATGTGATCAATGCAAAGCTCGATTTTGACCCCATCGATCAATTCCTTTGGGCGCGTATGCAATTCGCTGCTTCGTTTAATAGCGGTGAAATATTTGAACCAGGCGGCTATCTGACTGATTTTTGGACCGATGAGGCAGTAAAAGTAATTGACGCAAATAAAAACAGGCCGTTCTTCCTTTATCTCGCCCATTGGGGCGCGCACACACCATTACAGGCGACGAGAGAAGATTTTGAAGCGGTTGGCGACTTAAAACCGCATCGTTTACGGGTTTATGCTGCCATGGTGCGCGCGCTTGATCGCTCTGTCGGACGGATCGTTGAAAAACTTGAGGCGGAGGGGCTTTCTGAGAACACGATTATCGTCTTCTCCTCGGACAATGGCGGTGCAGGTTATATCGGGCTGCCTGATGTAAACGCGCCATATCGCGGATGGAAACTGACGCTTTTTGAAGGCGGTATACGCGCGCCTTTATTTATGAAATGGCCGGAAAAAATCACGCCGGGGACGGTTATTGATGTGCCGGTTGCGCATATTGATGTGATGCCAACGCTTGCCGCCGCAGGCGGCGCTGCTTTGCCGAATGGCGTTGAAATTGATGGGAAAAATCTATTGCCGATTGCAACGGGCACTGGCAATCTGTCCCGCGAAAACGATGCACTTTACTGGCAAAGCGGTTACATACGTGTCGTGCGGGCGGGAAACTGGAAGCTGCAAATTGATGGCAAGCAGAATAAGGCATGGTTATTCGATCTGGCAAGCGATCCAACGGAGCAGAATAATTTGTCAGACGCGCGGCCTGACAAATTGGCAGCGTTAACAAGTCTAATTAATGCTCATTACGAGGACGCTCGCATGCCACTTTACCCGTATACGCTTGAAAATCCTGTCTTAATTGATAAAACGCTTGCAGATGACTATAAGGCGGGCGATGAGTATGCATGGTGGCCCAATTAAAACTATCCCGTTTCAAAAGCTGCACTGAGTTATGGTGTATCGGTTTTGATGATGCGAAACCCTATATGATTTGATGAAAAATTTGTTTCCTGCGGTTGCCGCGCGGCGGGCCGATATCGCACACAGAAATTATCAGAGCAAAGATAAGACCCACCTTTAATCGTATGAGTTTGTGAACCATAGGGCGTATCGGTCCATTCCCAGACATTACCAATCATATCGTGAAGGCCAATATTGTCTGGGCCGAAGCAACCGATGGGTGATGATCCCGAAAAGCCGTCCGTGGCTTGGTCGATAACTGGAAAAATCCCTTGCCACGTATTGGCGTGTGGGGTTCCCGATGCATCATAAGCGTTCGATTTGGGATTGTTGGGGTTTGCTAATCCCAAAGTCGCCGCATATTCCCACTCAATTTCAGTGGGCAGTCGTCCGCCTGCCCAGGAAGCATAGGCCATAGCGTCACCATGAGAAATGTGAACAACAGGATATTTGCCTTTGCCTTCAATTGTGCTGCCAGCGCCTAGCGGTGTTTTCCAGCTTGCACCTGAAACCAATTCCCATCTGCCTACACTATTGTTGCCTTTGTTTGGCATTGTGAAGACGGCGGAGCCGGCACCGGGGCTACCTTTTTGCGCGCTGCGTTCTGCGTCAGTAATATAGCCAGTGGATTTTACAAACGCTGCAAACTGATTGTTTGTGACCTCGTGCGCGAGGAGTGAAAACCCTTCGACTTGTATTTGTAGTGTCGGGGTTTCTTCTGGGTATAAAGCGGACTCCCCTTTGATGTAGGAGCCGATTGGAATATCTACATAGTCGCCTTGTGAATAGCGCGAAATTGAACAGCGATCCTCGCTATTATTGATTTCGTTTTCAAGATGCTCTCCCCGTGAACAACTTGCTGTGATAATCAAAACACTGGTGAATAAAACCCTTTTCATACCCCTTAAAGAGCAAAATTTGGCTGTTTGTTCAAGGCGCTTCGCCAGCAATTAATATTGAGATATTCGATCTTCGCCCGCCATGTTGCGATTTTGGCTCTGGCGTGAGGTGTATTAATGGAAATCAACCGATTGATACAATTTTCTGAGCCTTGAAACGAGCATAACCTTTGTTGTTTTTCAGCAACGTATGCTGAAAGAGTGATGTTGCAACTGTTAATTTTCTGGTGTCAGGAAACAAATGACATTGATTATGTCAATAAAGTGTGTAGCATGAAATGACACAAAGAGTGCCAATAAATAGCACCACCAAATAACAAAAAGCGCCAAAATTAACAGGCATCCCATACACTTGACCGGGAGGGACATATGAACAGAAAACAGATTGCGGAGAGGCTCAAATTTTCACCTTTTTTTGGGTTAATGGCCTTTTCTTTGGCGTCGTCGCCTGCGCTGGCGCAAGACGACATCACTGATGATACCATTATTGTGACCGGTACCAAGCGCGTGCAGTCATTGGAAGATGTGCCAATCGCTGTGACAGTATTGAATTCTGAACAATTGGAACGTGCCGGTGTTCGGGATATCACACGTCTTGAGGCGCTCTCTCCAAGTTTTAAAATTCAATCTTCAAATTCTGAATCTCAGGGTACGACATTGCGAATTCGCGGTATCGGAACGACGGGCAATAATATAGGCTTGGAAAGTTCCGTTGGGGTTTTCCTTGACGGTATTTTTCTGTCGAGGCCAGGTATCGCTCTTGGTGATCTCCCTGATGTTGAGCAGGTTGAGGTTTTACGCGGGCCGCAGGGAACATTGTTGGGACGCAATACATCGGCGGGGGCACTATCAATTCAATCACGCAGGCCAAATTTGCAAGAGGTTGAAGCGCTTGCGAATATTACCTATGGAAATTTTGACCTTGTGAATTTTCAGGGAGCGGTCAATTTTCCGATCATCGAGGATCAGTTGGCTATCCGTCTTACCGGGGCGACGCGCAATCGGGATGGGTTTGTGAATTCGACACAAGGAACTGAGAGCCATAATCGTGATCGTTGGTTATTTCGTGGGCAAGCCTTGTGGGAACCAACAGACACGGTAAGTCTACGGATTATTGGCGATGTCCAGCAGGCGGAGGAAAATTGCTGCGATGCGGTTATTTTTAGCGAAACACCGTTTGTGGGGCTAGGTCTTTTTGCTGCGGCGGGTCTTCCCGCTAATGGAGGCGTGACAGCTTCGGGCCCCGATGCTTTTGAAAGCCTCACCACCAATTCCAGTGAGTTTGTCAATAGTTTCAATCAATGGGGGATATCAGCCGAGCTTGATTGGGATCTGGGATTTGCAACATTGACATATATTCCAGCTTACCGGGAATATACAGCCGATTCACTTGTTGATGTAGACTTTACCGGTCTTGAAGTCTTCAGTCAGAATGACCCGCGTGTCACTGACATTACAACGCACACACAGGAAGTTCGATTGCAAGGAACCGCCTGGAATGACCGTCTTGATTGGATGGTGGGCGGATTTTATTCGAATGAGGATATTTTTGATAGTTTTACACTGGCATTCGGACCAGATTTTCAGCAAAATGGCAGTACGTTACTGCTAGCAGGTGGCGTAACCGCTTTAGGGCCAAATCCGTTATTGGCGCTGGCACAGGGCGTGAATGCTGAAGGTAATTTTGCCACCAATCAGTTCACCCAGGAGGCAAGATCCTTTTCATTCTTTACCCATAATATCTTTAGTGTCACAGATCGCATCGATTTGACGCTGGGTTTGCGTTACGTCAATGAAGAAAAGGATGGTGTTTTTACACAACCTGACAGCACGCCGCTGCCACAAAGCGCGTGCTTTAATGTTTTAACAAATCCAGCTTTTGCAAGCCCTATGTTGGCGCCACTTCAGCCCACAGCAATTGCACTGACATGTTTTCCATCAGCAACGCCCGCTGATCTGCAACTCGTCAATCCGGCTTTTGCGGCCATTCCAACACCGCAGACCTTTGATGATGTGTTTGAAGATGAAGAATTAACCTATACGGCTAATCTTAGATTTGAAGTAACGGATAATACGAGTGTTTATGGGTCGTATGCACACGGATTTAAGTCAGGTGGTTTCAATCTCGATCCGACAGCGGCTGTATTAGGTTCTGACCCGACCTTTGAGTCAGAAGAGGTTGATGCATTTGAACTTGGCCTAAAATCCGTATTGTTTGGTGGCAGGGTACGCGCCAATGCTGCTTTGTTTTATACTGATTTATCTGACTTTCAGGTGCTTGAATTTACAGGCATTCAGTTTGTTACCTTCAATGTGCCGAATGCCCGTGCAGTCGGCGGCGAACTGGAAGTCAGTGCGCAATTGACTGATGAATTATCATTCTCAACGTCACTCACATATTCGGATGCGCGGTATTCCGATAATTGTGACGAAGGGTTGGTGCCTCCGAGCCCAAATGTTTCCAACCTTTGTGGCGCGCAGTTTACCAATGCGCCAGAATTTGTAGCCAATGGTGCGATTGCATATGAACGTGTGTTGGAGCAGGCAAATATGCGTTGGTTTGTTCAAAGTAATGTTCGATTTGAAACCGATGCCCGTACCTCAACGCAGCCCACAAATATTGCTACAGGCACACCGCTATTCGGTGATATTCAAGAGCAAAATGCTAAGCTTGATTTCCGTGCGGGGATTGGATCGGAAAACGGGCGTTGGACACTCGAAGGCTGGGTCCAGAATGCAACGGATGTTCAAACCCGTGGGATTACCGCGAATACGCCATTGCGTGGAACTGGTGATGCGGTGTCGCGTATTGCCTTTCCAGCAGCACCGCGCACTTACGGTGTCACACTTCGATTTGCGTATTAGCCT
>CAYMPJ010000040.1:0-9122 GCA_964392325.1 uncultured Caulobacterales bacterium | reverse complement strand
GTAGGAATATTTCCTAAAATTGTCGATAATCTAGGTTTATACGTTTATTGCGTCTTGTGTAAACAGTAGCAAAATTTGGTTTGCAGTTTTTGTGGGTCATAATTGTTCTACTGTTTGAGGAGCATTCCAGAAGGAGTGGTTATGATGATTTTGTCGCAAACCTATCTATGAAATTATCAAAATTAGCCCAGAACTGATCCCTGTACTGATTTCTTTCCATCATGATTTCATGCAGGGAATCCTTGATGGTGACACACTCAATTGTCTTATAAGTTTTTGCAAACCATTGATGATCTCTTATATCGATTAATTTATCTTTACCCGCTGAAATGATCAATATTGGCGTGTTCAGATTACTCATTAGTCGCATATTGTGAACATTGTCCATTGCATCGGTTGCTGCTTTCAGCCAACCATAAGTAGGAGCTCCAATTGTTGCATTAGGAGCAGCAGCCTGCAAAGCGCGAAATTTATCATGGCGCGCACGGTCTGAAGTCAGGATATTATCTTCAAAATCCATTGAAGATTCTTTTGTCCCCGCAATGGATTGCCGGGACATATTCAGGAAAACGGCGCTTCTTGCCACAATGCGCGCGAAGATCCTTTTCATGGTACTTTTAAATAGTCTTGTCATTGGTGCGCATAAAACTGCGGCCTCAAATTCATTGTAACCGTTGCCCATTAAATCAAGCGCTGGAACGCTTCCCATAGAATGGGTTAAAATGAATTTTGGTCCTTTTGGGAATGTTTTGAGCATAACCTCATCCATTACGAAGTGTAAATCAGCGGTGAATGTCTCAAATGTTGTAATGTGGCCTTTTTCTGCGATAGGAAGTAGGCGGGAAGATAGGCCTTGTCCGCGCCAATCCATTACAACACAATTAAATCCGCGTACAGATAAGCCTTCTGCAATTTCAAAGTACTTTTCAATAAATTCTGAACGTCCGGTGCAAACCATAAAGCTGCCGCGTTCTTTAACGTCTGGTCGTGCGGGAAATGTTGCAACACGTAATTTACACTCATCTGGAGTCTCCAGCATATAGCATTTTGCCCCTTCCGGTACTGGATTGTCCGGTATGGTAATGAAGCTTTGTTGCGTAATAGTCATTTTATACCTTTATATGATTACGCACTTGATTTTAATCGTCTCACATCTTCCAGATGAAGGCGCGCCATTACAGCCATATCGCCGGATATGGTTAAACGCCCGGACATATAAGCTTGAGATAAATGCCTACCTCCATCAAAAATGCGATGAAAAGTCGATTCAGCAGCGTACCATTTGCATTGTGCAATATGCACATTTGCATGCCCCGTTTTTTCCGCATTCTTATTTGTTATGCTGATCGCAGGGGGAGATTGGTAGCCATCAATTGTCAGGGCAGGGGTGGCACGATTTGCAATATTTGCCCCGGCACGATCATCCTCAACACAATAAATAAATATAGTCCCATTAAAGGGAGATATAAAACAGCGCTGAGCCTTTTCGGCCAGCGCTGTAAATTCTTGTGAAGGTGTTGATGACATTGAGAGGTTTACTCGAGTAGAGAGCCTTCAGCGCCAATAGGCTTGCGGAACTTGATCGTCATCCTGTCGCTCTCGCCAATGGCAACATAAGGCGCGCTATCAAAGCTCGGGTCTTTTTCTCCGTATGTCGCTGAACTTCGTTTGACGGGCGGTAATGTCCAAACACCAAATGGATGGTCACGAGTATCTTTTGGATTTGCGTTTACTTCGGAGCTGCTAACGAACTCAAAACCGGCTTTTTGTGCAGCCGCGATCATGAAGTCTTCACGAACATACCCATTTGTCGCTTCCGGGTCTTGAGGGGTATCGGTGCCAGCGCGATGTTCTACCACACCTAAAATGCCGCCAGGTTTTAATGCGCCAAAGGAATGACTCAGATATGTATCCAAAACATCTGCTTTCATCAAATTATGGATGTTGCGGAAGGTTAAAACGACATCCACAGTACCGCTTTGCGCAAAACCACTTTCTTTACTGATTAAACCGCTCTTCACAGAACCGTAAACAGTTTCATCGGAAAATTTATCTTCAAATTTTTTCAAACGCTCTTGTCGGCCTTCATTGTCGCCGGGATCGGAGTTAACAGCGATAAAAGTACCTGAACCAGAAGCTAAATAGGGAGCTATAACCTTGGTGTACCATCCGCCACCGGGAAATAACTCGGCAACAGTCATATCTTTGTTGACCTCAAAAAAAGCGAGCGTATCTTTCGGGTTTCTATAAACATCGCGTGCTTTTTCGGCATCTGTGCGGTGCGCGCCGGAAAGAATGGAATCCATAGACGAATGCTTTGAACTGGCTGCACTTGCTTCCTGAACAGGAGCCGCCTCTGGTGCTTGGCCTTTATCACTATGTTGAGGTGTTGTGGATTGCCCGCATGCTGTTAAAGCCATAATCGCGGCAATCGCTGCGAACGGGGTATAAGAATTTCTTGGTTGCATTTTATATTCCTAACTCGTGTTGGTGAGACCTAGTTTCATTTTTGTACTTATTCATTAGTACCCTGTCCCGGTTTGAAACAAAAGAAGATAGAGGGCGTTCGGGTGAGGGCACGATCGTTTAAATTTTCAAGATTTATCTAGCATGTTTAAAAAATGCGTCTAGACCATCTTGAAGGGCAAATATGATTTCCTACATTAAAAATAGCAGAGGCCACATGGCTCTGCCGCGATCTGTTTATCAAGTTTCTGGCCGAAAACAGGCAGAAATCAAGACGGATTGCTTAATGAAACCCTTGCTTTAGAAAGAAGGAACAGACTATGCCTAATTATGATTTAAGCCCGCTATATCGCTCGACGGTCGGTTTTGACCGCGTGTTTGACCTCCTTGAGACGGTCAGTAACAAAGTCGAGAGCGGCGGATATCCTCCCTATAATATTGAGCGAATTGATGAAGATGATTACCGTATCACGCTCGCGGTCGCAGGTTTTGCGCAGGATGAAATTGATATAGAGGTTCATGAGAATGAGCTCAAAGTCATCGCGAAAAAAGAAGAAACCGACAATACCCCGCAATATCTACATCAAGGGATAGCGGCGCGCTCATTCGAACGGCGCTTTCAGATTGCTGAACATGTGAAGGTTGTGGGTGCATCCCTAACCAATGGTCTTCTAAATGTTGACTTGAAGCGCGAAATTCCAGAGGCGAAACGCCCCCGAAAAATCGCCATAAACGGGAATGAGGCAACAAATGTCAAGGTTCTTGGCTCGGTTGATGCCGCCTAAATAGTATTAACGTTTTATATCATGGCCCGCTGCTTCTGGCTGCGGGCCATTTTATTTGGAAAAGCGGTACTTTTTTGCAATTTTGGCGTTCTTGTCTATGCTTGGTAATTAGTAGAGTCATATGATGTGGTTGCTTTGATAGGTTCACCGTCATTTATTAGGGGAAGCGATATGCGTTTTCAGAAAATAGCACTTAGTCTAAGTGTGCTGATCGTTTTGGGAGGATGTCAGACAACGCCGGATATTGATCCGCGCTCTGATTTGTCAATCTCAATACCATACGACCCTTATAATTTTGACCCGCAGCGCCTTGATAGCGAAGCTCAGGCACATTGCGATGCTTATGGATTACGGGCTGTTTTTGAAGATGAGACCATAGACAATCAATCTGTGCGTTGGCGCTACCGTCATTATGCTTGTCTGTAGCCGTTAAAATCCTTTGAGGGTTTTTCGCTAAGATTATTGAAAATTTCTGATTGCTCATATAAAAACGCCCCCGATTTCCCGGGGGCGTTCTTTTTTTATTTAAATGTGGCAGTGCTGATTAGAATTCAGCGCGTACCCGGAAGTAGTAGGAACCACCGTTAAAGCCATTTGGTGCAGTGGTTGGGAACTGTGCACCAACAATACCGGCAAATGGATTTTCATCAGGGTCTGAATCGAAAGCATTTCTCGCACCGACAGAGATCTCGAAATTATCAGTGAGCTGCCATCCAGCCTCGAGGTCAACGGTTATTTGCGAACCGGCTTCGATGGGGAGGTCACAACCACCAAGAGCTTCATCATCGTTAACAGAGTCCAAGTGACACTCGAAGAAGCTACCGAAGTAGTTGACCCGTGCAAGAGCACGGAACGGACCGTGACGGTGGTTGAAGGAAATATTTCCGCGAACAGCGGGAATATTATCTTCTAGCTGTCTAGCACGCCCAAATGAAATTGGAGCTGCTGATGAACCCTCACCATCGTCAGTGACCACGGTGTCCGTCCAGTTGAAAACCAACGCTACGTTCGTACTGCTACCAGCGTAAAACTCATAGTCAGAACTTGCGACAACATCGATCCCTTGAGTTCTGGTGTCAAACGAGTTGGTGAAAAAGCCAAAACTCGTCAGGTCCTCAGAACCGGCAAAGTCAGCGATATTGATCACGCCGGCATTATCCAAGGTTGTGAGCTGATCAAATATAATAGCATTTGAATCTACCGCAACGCCGTTTTGGGCACCAATAAAGGCTAAAGCCTCGCCAAAATCTTGTTGGTCGGAAATCGCGATACGGTCTTCAACCTCAATTCTGAAATAATCAACTGTGAAGTTAATATTAGCTAGCGAGAAGCCGAGACCAACACTCAGGTTTTGGGAATCTTCCGGGCCCAATGTGGGTGTGAAACCCGTTTGTGACTCGAGGAAACCAGCGACCAATTGCCCAGCGGCACTATTAAGTGGTAGCGTCCCCTGATCGACCAGAATTGCTCCCGCGAAGGCGGTCGTAACGTTTGAAACGTTCGCTTGCCCGGCTGTTGGGGCGTGGAAGCCAGTTGACCACGTACCTCTGAGGGTCACGACATCATTGAAGTTATAAAGTGCACCCACTTTATAATTTAGTGTGTCCCCAAATGAGTCATAGAAATCCTCATAACGGACCGCTGCTTGAACTGTCAAAGCATCGGTAATATCGGCCTCTGTATCAAAGTAGAGCGCATAGTTACGCTGAGAATTCGTACCAGCGTTTGATGCATTAAATCCACCAAATCCGTTTGAGCTTGATGCAAACCCTTGAGTTGCGAGCGGCCCGAGTTGAAATGAAGCTTCGTCACCAGCAAGGATTGTGAACGACTCACGACGATGCTCAAATCCGAAGGCCAAGTTTATATCTGACGCAAAGAAGTCATTGGCAAGAGGATAGGAGAAATCAACATTGAAGTTTTGATCAGCCTGAATGTATGTACCCGGATCGAAATTTAAGGGTGTGTCCGGACCTAAGCTGGCATTGATTGTGTTGTTGATAAAGAAATCAGCAACGTTTCGGCCATGGGTAAAGCTGAAATCATAAGTCAAACCAGCGCCAATCGGGAGTTCACCGCGAACACCAGCTACAATGGAGGAATCTTGAAGGTCACCACCAAAACGTGGAACGAAACCACCTGGGAAGATTTCAACAAAAGAGAAACAATTTGCATCTCCAGTAATCTGGGCCAAGATATCACTGTCTGGAATAAGTCCATCAGTTCCTGTTAGCGGAATACCTGCAGGACAGCTACCACCTGTGCCGAGACCGTCAAGATCACCAACAGAGACCGAATTCACTGTCCCGCCGACAACAGGCAGACCTGTCACACTGTCAACGAGTTGGCTTAAAACAATCCCTTCAGTAGTTGTCTCTACCGAATTTACAAGGTTACCTGTTGCAGGGTTGACTTGAGGTCCTTGGAAAACACCAGCGCGGTTTGTTGGGTTACGGAAGAAAAATCCACCTTCAACTCGGCGCTCGGCATAGTTACCAAAAGCATAGATTTCCATTTCATCAGTGAGTTGAATGGCTGAGTTTCCAAAAAACACGAAATCATCGTCTACTTCAGGCTGACCCCAAATTTGAATGACGTCTGTAGTCACGGTATTGACCGAAATATCGGTTACAGCAGTGTTGCCTGCGGCGATCAAAGCCAAACCATCATCGCGTTGAACAGAGCGGTTTGTATCATCTACCTCACTAAATTCTGCGCTAAGGTTTAAAAAGCCACCTTGTGCGAGGGGTACCGGCAATCCCAAATTGGCTGCGATACGGTACTGGTCACCGTCACCTTCATAGGTTGAGCCATACTGGCCCTCGACGATAAATCCTTCAGTATTGTCTCGAAGTGCAAAGTTAATCACACCAGCGATCGCGTCAGAACCATATTGAGATGCAGCACCGTCGCGCAAGACCTCAACTTGTTTCAGGGCGATTGCCGGAATAACACCAATATCAGGCCCTTGGGCACCATCAGAAATACCGCCGCCGAGGAAGGCAATAACCGCTGCACGGTGACGACGTTTCCCGTTAACAAGGACCAATGTTGAGTCAGGTGCTAATCCACGCAGGTTTGCCGGGCGAACCAGAGTCGCCGCATCCGAAATCGGTTGTTCATTGGCATTGTATGATGGGACCGAGGTTCTCAGCAAATTAACCAGATCAACATCGCCTTGATTATTGAGCTCTGAAGCGCCGATGACGTCAACCGGCGCGATGGTTGTCGCTGCAGATCTGTCCGCGCGGCGTGAACCAATCGAGATCACAACGTCTTCAACCTCATCTGCATCGACGCCCGTTTGGGCGATTGCAGAGGAAATACCCCCGGAGATCGTAATACTCGCCGCTAAGGCGATTACAGATGATCCCGCTTTAAAAAATCTTGATGCCGTTTTCATTAAAAACCCTCCAATGGAAATAATGTGAAATAGGTAACAAAGCTGTTACTCCATATTCTTATTTGCTCCGCAGTCGCGCCGTTAATCAATACATGGTTAACAGTTTTGTTATGACTATAAATGTTGTTAATGCTGCGAAACTAGAAATAAAAATCATATATAACAGCGGGTTAATGATTTTTGTCTATCTGGTTAATGTGAGGCAAAAAAGTGACACTTTGTAAAAAAAGACCGTACTAGATAGAGGTGCATCAATATTAGCAGTTTCTACTATCCTAAATGAATTTAAATCACCTTTAGCTTTGTAAGATTATTTGAGGCTTTCATACATTTCTCGAGTTTTCAAAGCTGTTTCCCAATGGTTTCATTTGGGTTTTAGTGCCTAGTTCGAGAACTTCGATCAGGTGTTCGCGATTGAAACCGATCAGTATTATCCATGAAAAACTGACTTTTAGCTGTACATAGATGAGCCCCGTCTATAAGGGGTGTCTTTTACGCACTCATACGACGTTATCTGATAGTAATCACGCTATGGAGTGCGCTCACCTAAATAGCTATGGCAGAATTTTCACCGTTAGCGAGAAACGCCAATGTCTGGGGTTATAAAGCGCCTCGTGATTGATTTGCCTACTAAGTACAAAGTACTTTGAAAGACCATAATGACAAATTTTCCCGAGATTACACCCGCCTTAGGGGAGGCTCTGACCAAGCGCGGATTTGAGACGCTGACCCCGGTTCAAGAAGCGGTGATAGATCCCGCTCTTACCGGTCGAGATTTGTTGGTCTCAGCACAAACAGGCTCGGGCAAAACGGTTGCATTTGGAATCGCGATTGCTCCTTATATTCTTGATGATGTGACAAGATTTGCCGCGAATGGCGGGCCATTGGCACTCGTCGTTGCCCCGACCCGGGAACTTGCGCTTCAAGTGGCGCGCGAGCTTTCGTGGTTATATGGCGCTAGCGGGGCGAAGATTGCTACTTGTGTCGGGGGAATGGACTTTAGAACAGAAAAGCGCGCCCTAGATCGCGGGGCCCATATCGTGGTGGGTACGCCGGGACGCCTGTGTGACCATATTCGCCGTCAATCTTTCGATCCTGCGGTTTTGGGGGCCGTTATCCTTGATGAAGCAGATGAAATGCTGGATCTGGGGTTTCGTGATGATCTGGAATTTATTTTGCAAACGACACCCGATGAACGCCGGACCTTAATGTTTTCTGCCACTGTATCGCGGCCCATTGCGCAATTGGCAAAAAAATATCAGCGAGAGAGTGTGCGGGTTAATACGGTTCAGGAGCAAAAGCAGCATGGGGATATCGACTACCGCGCTTTGACGATAGCGCCGCGAGAACGTGATCATGCGATCGTCAATATATTGAGATTTTACGATGCGAGAAATACGCTGGTTTTTTGCAATACCAGAGCCAATGTCAATCAACTGGTGTCGCGCCTCAATAATCGTGGATTTTCGGTTGTGGCACTCTCTGGTGAACTTAACCAGAATGCACGTACACATGCATTGCAGGCGATGCGTGATGGTAGGGCGCGGGTTTGTGTGGCAACAGATGTGGCGGCGCGGGGGATTGATTTACCAAATCTGGATCTGGTCATCCATGCGGATTTACCAACAAATAAAGAAACACTTCTGCATCGCAGTGGCCGTACCGGGCGGGCAGGGCGTAAAGGCGTTAGTGTTTTGATTGTGGATAATAAATCACGCGGAAAAGCAGAACGCGTTCTAAGAGGCGGAAAAATCACTGCCGAATGGGCAAGCCCGCCTTCTGCCGATGAAGTTTTACGAAAAGACGAAGAGAGAATGCTCAGTGATCCAATCCTGACCGACGCGGTGCGCGAGGATGAGCAAGTTCTCGTGGATAAAATTCTGGCAGATTTCACACCTGAACAAATTGCTACCGGATATTTACGTCAGGTCCGGGCACAACGGACTGCGCCAGAAGTTTTGGATGGCGGTGATTTTGCCGATGGAGAAGAGGCGGGCTTTGTTCCGAAAAACAGGCCTGGTCGCAAAGAGCGCCAGTTGCGCAAAAAACGTGATAGTTTACCGCGTAAGCCCGATGGGGATCGTACTTCTTTTTCAAACCCAGTCTGGGTTTCTTTGTCCGTTGGAAGAAAACATCGCGCAGAGCCGCGTTGGTTGATCCCGCTTATCTGTAATGGCGGGGGAATTACAAAACAAGAAATCGGGGCGATCAAACTACAGGACGAACAGACTTTTGTAGAGCTTAATGGTGATATAGCGGACCAGTTTTTCTCAAAGCTCGGGCCAAGGCGTTCGCTGGAGCGTAATGTACGTGCAGATCGCCTGAAAGGCGTGCCGGAGTTCGATACAAAATTATATCTCGAGCACAATGAGACTAAAGATAATAAGCCCTTTCAAAAAAAGAGATCGAACGCCAAGAAAAGAGAAGATCAAAACTTTGATGGGAGCGAGCGAGGTAAGAGTAAGAGT
>CAYMPJ010000039.1:0-9494 GCA_964392325.1 uncultured Caulobacterales bacterium | reverse complement strand
CTTTTCGTAGAGAATTACAAATTTCGTGGATCAGTTATAGGGGGGCAAGACAGTAGCAGATATGGTCATGGACTGCTGCGTGAAAGTGATCCGTTTGGAATGTTAGTCTCAACGGATTAAGTGACAGCTCATGCTGTCACCACTTTATGGTAGATCGGAATAAGCTCTTTTGGCAAGACTGCTTTAGGAGCTGGCGGTTTGTAGCCAAGAGACGAGTGCGGGCGTATTGTGTTGTAGTGGACGCGCCACCATTCATTCCTGATAAAATAGCAGTTTTTAAAGACGTAGATTTTGTCTTTATTCGATGATGGTTTTGGCCTCCAGAAGGTTATCGGCGCAAACACTACAGCACAACCCAACCGCACTCATCATTACGATACAGACCACCAGAGCACCCCTAGTAATGTGCCCGGCCGATCTAGCTCCCGCAATGGGGGAACTCCCGCCATATCAGCCTTCCATCGATGGAGAAAATGGTTACTTAAAAACTGGCTGCGCTATAGGGGGTTCATCACCTCAATTGTGCGAATATTACGGAAAACTCATCACCGCAAAAAAACTATTCAAAGTGGTAAACATCGCCGTGACGAAATAACTACTTGTCCAACTCAACGCAATGATTAAGCATGGGAGAGACGATCAGCCCAAAAATATTAAAATCCGTAGTGCCTAAACACAGTTGCTAACTTCTAACCAAGTCGACTTCCATGAATGCTTTATCCAAACGAAATCCATTTACAATTTCGAGCGCAACCTCTGCCCCTTCTGTACAAATATTTTTAGAAAATATGGAATGTTGAAAACTCATAAAAGTATCCGCTAAAGGATGATCATTATACACTTCACGGACTGCCATTGACCAACCGTCAAAAATTCTATTACCAACGGGCTCATCCATAAGTTTAACGATATTCTTATGACGCTTGTCTGAAATTATGCTAGCATAAACCGAATGTATATTCTCTTTGGGGCCTTCGAGTAACTGAAGAAAAGTTTCTTCTTTGCTCAAAAGAATGCCGGTAATATTGTTTTTCGAGTTATTTTGCTCTGATGTTTTCTTAACAGAAAGCAAATCATTATTGCCCCATATTTCAGACCGAGAACTGACATAAATAAGTTGTGTAAGATCAAAATTAGACATTGTTAAAAGGTATTCCTAACACTAGATAATAAAAAACATTACTATTTAATTAAGAGAGTTAGATCCAACGCCTGAAACGTGCGTTCCGTTATCTGTGTTTTCAAATTTAGCGCATGGTAGAGTGATCGTAACAACCGCGCCACACTCCTCTCCCTGGCCAAGCTTAATTTGTCCATTGTGAGCCTGTATGATTGAGCGACTCAAAAAAAGCCCCAGACCATTACCACGTGTTTTTGTGGTTTTAAAAGGTTGAAACAAATGCTCAACGTCTCCCTCAGGTCCCACGCCATTATCTTCTATGCTTAACACCACATCATGACCATTATTTGAGATTGAAATCAAAATTTCATTTGAGTCTTTGTTAAATGCCTCAATCGAGTTACGAATTAAGTTGTGAATTACATGCTTTAACTGAGTTGAGTCGGCGGCCACGAATCCATCGCTAGCATCACAAAAAATATCAAGTTTACCATTCGCCATCATAACTTCACGATCAAGGACACACCGAAGATCGTTTATAAGCGCCATCATGTTTACAACTTCATAGTTCTCATCTGATTGCCAAAGTTTTCTTGATTTATCGAGTACACTAATCGTTCTTTGTAATTCAGATCCGATATAATCCAGCAAATCATCATGTGCAAAATCCGTTGACGATTTTCCTAGCTTTATTTTCAGTACATTGAGAAAATTTGTTGCGGCGGCAACTGGTTGCTTTGCTTCGTGGGCAATTAGATCCGCAGTATACTGGGCCCCTTTTAGGGCAGCGATATTACATAGGTCATACTCTTCACGAGATCGATTTTCCCTATGCCCACGAAAAGGGATAGGGTCGATATCTTCTGTCGCTAAATTTCCTGTCCCTAGAATTCCGAAAGGCTCTGAAGAATTTATCCCTGAATTACCCTCTGAGACGAACTGGTCACTCAAATTAATCCGGTCAAGAGAAGAATGTTCTGAAACTTCTGCGCCATTAGTCGATAAAAAATGATCATCCCGCGTTACACTAAGGTTTGATCGGCTCTGACGAACAAAGTCAACTAAGCTCCGAGATTTGCGTTTCTCAATAATAAGGCGAGCATAGCTCGCCTCAAGCGCTATCTTCAAACGATTGATTTCCTCTTTATCATTAGACGATGATGATCTTAGCTGCATTCAAATTGCCCCGAGCCTAAAACCTTATTACTCAATAATTATTTCACAAAAAAAAAACTATGGAAAGCATTATCGTACTAATTCATACTAATTTTTAGTTATATTTCTCAATTACGGTCCAATACAGTTTAGAATCTCCCAAGAGGTTTGTTCTATAATTTACATAAATTAAGCTCAGAAAAATATATGTTCAGCTAAACAAAAACGAAAATATAGCTATGAAAATTGAAGCAAAATTCAATTTATATCGGATTGACCAGTCCCGCATTCAGTCTAGAAGCTGATTTAATGTTTCAATGGTAGTCGGTTTTTCAATAACATGCGTAGCCCCTTTTGCAATTCCAATCTGGCGTACATGCTCATTGAGCGTTGCTGACATTAAAACACATTTCACTGCTTTATCAAATGCAACAGTTTTTTCAATAAGCTCGATACCAGAGCCATCCCCAAGTAAATAGTCTGACATAAGGATTTTAAAGGGTAGTCTAGGTCCAGAGAAATTTTTTAGAGCATTCAAATAGCGGGCTGCAGAACTGAACTCCATGGTTGAGCTTCCCAGAACCTCAATGAGAAGCTTCAGGCTCTTCAAATTATTTTCATCATCGTCAACAATACAAATGATAGGACACCACCAGTGAGTTTGCAATAAATTCAATACCCTAAAAAGCGAATTGGCTGATTAGTGACTGATATCTTATTGCAAATCCCGTTCATCTGTTAGAGCAATAATACCCTCAAAAGATACTAATAGTGTTTAAGCAAATTGCTATATAATTTCCAATTAGTCTGACGCCATGATACAGCTATAAGTTGTAAAAATCAACGTGCCGGTATTGAATTTAGCGCTATCGACTAAGGCCAATTAATGTTAGATTTTTTTTATAACTTATTAATTTTGAAAATAATATTTGAATAAGGCTGCGGTGTTGGGCAGCATGAGCTTAGCCATTGCGTTAGCTCGATAATTTTCGACCGTTCTAACACTCAAATTCAACTCAAAAGCGATTTCTTTATTGAGTAGACCTGTCGTCATCAGTTTGATAACACGGTTCTCTTGGACAGTTAATTGGTTAAGCCTCATTCTAAAGTCTTCTAATTCGCGAGGTGGTATCGTCTGACCGCGTTTAGGCTCAGCGATTGCATCCCGAATTCGTTTAGAAATTTCCACCAGTTCCATCGGCTTAACGACAAAGTCACGTGCTCCGAGCTGTAATGCTTTGACTGCGACAGGAATATCACCAACACCAGACATCATTATAACAGGCACTGGTGTTTCGCTATGAACTATATTTTGAAGTAGATCCATCGTGTCAGTGCCCGGTATATTCAAATCCAATAAAACACAGTCTTTTTCCGTATTAACTGACTTTGGGGCAAACTCATTGCCAGAATGATATGTTTTAGCGTCGAACCCATCTTCTTCCAATAGCGCAGATAACGAAAAACAATACGAAACATCATCATCAATTAAATGTACCTTCACGACTATTCCCTCCTTGACACTTGGCATTGCCAAAAAACTATTTTTAGTATTTTCCAGAAAAACGCTGGGTCAACTGCCCCTCACCTTCGAGTTGGTATTTTCAGTGGTTACTTGATCTTTCTCCTGAGCCCCTAACGATATAACATCTCGCTTTTCCGAATTGGAAATAGACTTTTCTTCCTCAAAGTTCACAGTCTTACTATGGGGAAACGTAGGGAGGGCCGTCAAGAAGTCACCACCGATTGCAACATGGACCCCAATTCGATTTACCACGCGCTGTTGTTGCGCCAATATATAAGCACTCTCGGCAGAAATCCTTCTAGTTTGAGCATCAAGCCTATTAAAGATCGTAGCCGCGCCGCCAATATATCTTTTTTCTGTCAACTCTTCTGCAGCGCGTGCTTCTTCAAAAGCAAGTCTGAAAGCTTGTTCCCGAATTGCCAAAAGGGTCTCAGCAGCCAGAGCGTTTTCCACTTCCTCATAGGCCCGCAATGCGGTTTGAGCAAAGGATAACAGACTAGCCTCCGCCAATGCCCGTTGGCTTTTCGCGTTAGCTTTCAGGCGACCACCTTGGAAAATAGGTTGCGCAAGACCACCAGCAAAGGCGCCTGCCAATCGCTCAGGGTCTATCAAGTCAGACAATTGAGGCCCATTAGTATTGAGCTGCCCAGTTAGCGTAATGCTTGGTAATAATTGCTTACGAGCTGCTTGCGCACGTAAGCCCGAAGCATGCAATCTCAGTTCGGCAGCAATTAAATCGGGACGACGCGCGATTAGATCCGCTGGAATACCCGCACCAACCAGTTTCTCCAGCGCGGGTAATTGTGCCGCAGCGGATAATTGCGCAGAAGGGTAGCGCCCTAACAAAACCTCTAAACGACGCGCCGCCTCCCCTTCTGCTTGTTGCCGGTCAGCAAGGTTTGCTCGACTTGATCCGAGAGCGGACTTTGCTAACCTCAAATCAAGTTTTGATGATGCCCCATCTTTTGTACGCGTTTGTGTAACGCTAAAATTTTTCTCTCTAGCCGCAACATCACGTTCTGCAAGCTCACGTTGCAGTCTTGATTCAATTAGGACATACCAGTTTTGCGCAACCGCAGAAGCAATTGATAATCGGACACCGCTAAGATCTGCTACAGTTGCATAAGCTTCTTTTCTCACAGCGTTAGTTTCATCTCGCAACCGTCCCCATAAATCCAACTCCCAACTAAATTGAGCTCCCAAATTGTAATCATTGATATATGTACGCCTATTAGGTAGAGGAGACTCAGCAATCCCATCCCCATCCAAGTCAAGACCATCAAGATTACCATCATTATCTGCATCAACAGCAAATTGATCCTCTAGATCATTTGCTCGTATTGCCTCTCCTCCCCCCGTACCCGATTGAGCAAAAATGGTGGGACTGGTAACAATGGCATTGCGACTACCATTTGCATTGACATTAAACGTTGGCAACAAGGCAGCTCGGGAAACTTTAGTTTGAAGTCGAGCAGCTTCAATATTTGCAGCCGCAGCCAGGAAATCATTATTATGCGCTAACGCTTCCTCAATTAGAGCCTTTAAGGAGGCATCTTCAAAGGAAGCAACCCAGTCTACTGTCGGCAGGTTTGACACTGCATTTCCAGATTGCCACTGTTCTGGAATATCAGGAAGCCTAGGCGTTGTGTTAAATTTTCCAAACGAGGTACATCCCGATAGAAATAGCACTGATAGTAAAAATCCAGTTTTTTTCTTGTAATCATCTAATGTGTCGATATGTGTTTTAGCAGTCATCATCGAGCCTTCCTCATCGAAATTTTTCAAGAATTAGGGCAATATTAAACACGACCAGCTGATAACAGCGGATCAAGCAAAACCTCCCAAAGGCGTCTTTTTTCCTGAATAATATTTGCTTGCAGCGTCATGCCCGCCTGCAATGGAAATACATCACCATACGCATGAATTTCTTCCTGATTCAGCGTCACTGAAACTCGGTAAAATGGCTCTCTAATTCCAATATCTACCGGAAGATCCGAAGGGTTAAATATTGTTTTTGAAATATTTACGATCGAACCCTCCGTCAGACCAAATTTTTGAGACGGAAAAGCATCAAACTGTAATCTCGCCTCCTGACCATTTTTGATGAACCCTACTGCACGTGTCGGCACAAAAAGTTCTGCTTCAAGCCGGCCTCCCTCGGGTAAAACCATCGCCTGCACACTATTTGAGCTAACTGATTGCCCTATATTAACGGGTAGTGCCGCGACACGTCCTGATACAGGTGTCCTTAAAACAACCCTCCCCTGGCTTTCCAGTTCTGTGCGTCTTGTACGAATAGAAGATAGCCTTGACCGTAATTCTGAAAGTTGAGTTTGTTTCTCAATTTTACCCGATGATAGTCGCCCCCCTATCGCACCAATTTCACGCTCCATAGTCAACATACGCTGTATAATTTCATCCCGCGCCTGAATCTGAGTATAATGAGCTTCTCTTTGCGTTTGGGTTTCCACGTAAGAGGAAGCTTCTTTTTCAAATAGATTTTCGAAAATCTTCAATCGTTTTGCAGTGTCGGCAAGACGTTGATCTTGAAGATCGCGTTGTTTTTTAAGTTGTAACAACTCAGATCGTAATGCTGTTCGTTGACTGATCATCGCCTTTCCATCTGTATCATATCGATCAGCAGTTAAAGCAAGAAGTGTCTTCAATTCTTCCTCTTCTCGATTTATCTCTTTTAATAAAGCAGCAATGGTTCCACCACCACGCACGTGGCCAACATCATATGATAGCGTAATGATCGCATCCCCTGCCTTTACATGATGACCTTGATCCACATGTATCCGCTCGACAACACCTATTTGGTTTGTAGAAATACGAACAAGCCCTTTATCAGGTGTAAGCCAGCCTGAAACAGTTTCTTTTCGCGCGTAGGAACCATAAATAAGAGCAACCATAATTCCTGCAACAAGAACGCCTATCAATCCTGTTATTGTCCAAGCTGACATGGGTGTCGCAAGCGTTACTTCACCAAACAATCGATGACGTTGATGCTCAATTGCTTCTTTTCTAAATAAATCCATGATTATTACTCCGCCATTTGTGCGTTAGCGCCAATTAAATTGGCAGTTGCGTTGATCGAAGGAGTGGGCAGTAAATGAGCATTTACTGGCTCGCCTGCTGCTGCAACCACCGATGCATATGCAATATTATCGTTTTTCTCTGCCAGTGACTTGGAGGCGAATGCTGGTTGTGACTCCGCGGCTTCCTGACGTTTTTCTTCTCGCATTTTCACATCTGCTGTAATTTCTGTGAGTTTTCCATCTTCCATATGCAACACACGGTCGGCGCGCCTGATCAGTTCAGGGCGATGAGCAATCACAATGCGCGTTATCGGCATTTGGCTGAGAATTTCTCCAATTTGCTTTTCTGATTTTTCATCTAAATTTGCCGTGCCTTCATCAAGAAACAGCACTGAAGGATTTCGATATAGTGCACGAGCAATTAACAAACGCTGCCGTTGACCGCCTGATAGAGCCGCCCCCATGTCACCGACCAAGCTCAAATAGTTCATTGGCATACGTATTATATCTTCATGAACTTGAGCCGCGACTGCGCACCCCGCAACCCTTTGCATGTCAACTTCTGGATCAAAAAATGAAATATTGTCCGCGATTGTTCCAGAGAGTAATTGATCATCCTGCATCACCACGCCGGTTTTTGCTCTCCAGGATCTAAGGCCAAAGGACTTTATCGGCAAGTCATCAATTCGCACCTCACCATTAGAAGCAGGGAGCAATCCTAGCAAAATTTTGAATAATGTCGTTTTACCACCACCTGATGTTCCCGTGATTGCAATAAACTCTCCTGGGTTAATGGATAAATCAACATCTTCAAAAACATTTGGTTCATTTGGGCTATATTTGAAATTTAATTTTTCTGCTTCGATTTTTCCGCGAACTTCACGTTCATAATTTATTGGGGCTTCAAGACCTTCCTCAGCATCAGACTGCACAATATCTGAAAGACGCTCCAAATGCAGATTCAGCATACGGAACTCTATTCCCTTTTCCACCAATCCGATTGCTCGGTCGGCAAAATTTTGACGGTATGCCATAAACGCAAACAACATTCCGACCGTCATATCGCCACTTAGGATAAATTTTGCACCGAAATAAACGATCAAAACAACCTGCAAGCCGAACAGAAGTGTATTAGAAAAACCAATTCCAATGTCAAATTTTCCAGTTGAAATTCCGGAATTAATAACGTCTGAGTAGTGATTTCTCCATGCAGCTTCGCGTTCAGCTTCCCGGCCGAATAATTTAACGGCCCTAGCGGCGCGAATCGTTTCTATAGTATGCGTTTGCTCTTTTGCCATTGTACTAATGAGCTCTTCTTCACGCCGGCGTCGGGGACCAAAAGTCACCATTGCAGTGACAATATAAAGTGCTGTCGCAACAAACGCGATCATAGCAAGGCGCCAATCATACAATATGATCAATATTGCCGTTGCAATGGCCATGATACTATCAATCAATGCCGCTACAACACTTTGCGTCAACGCCGTTTGAATTGGCTGGACTGATTGCATGCGGGAAATAACGTCACCAACATGCCGTTTTTCAAAAAATTCTGCAGGCAGACGCAAGAGATGATGAAGTACATTTCCAGCCATTTGAAATGTCATGGATTGACCAAGCAATAATATCACCCAGTTTCGAAGCAACTCCGTGACAGCATTAATTATATACAAAAATCCAAAGCCGAGTGCCAAAACCAAGAGAAACTGTTTGTCAAAACTTAAAACTGCTTCATCAATCACCATTTGCATATAGAAGGGCGACGCCAAAGCAAATAATTGCATGACAACCGACAAAATTATGATTTGTATAAAAGATCTTTTCAGACCCGTCATACGACTCCACAAATCAGAGAGTTTTGCTTTTAACTTTGCCTCAATGGCGCGAAATCTACCATTGGGCGTAACCTCAAGGGCGACGCCAGTAAAATGTTTAGAGAACTCCTCAGTAGATAAAACGACCAGGCCTTTTCCTGGATCATGTATTGTGATTTTATCACCCTTCACCTCACTCATAACCACAAAGTGGTTGAGGTCCCAATGCAAAATCGCTGGTAGTTTAAGGTCTTTGAGCCGGGTAACCTCTAGGCGTAAGGCGCGTGTGCCTAAATCCAGGTCATCTGCCATATTCATTAGATCACGAAGGGTGGCCCCCTTAAGGGACACGGAAAAGCGCTGGCGCAAGCCGTTTAAATCGACCTTGTGTCCGTGAAACGCCGCCACCATGGCGATTGACGCCAAACCACACTCGGTAGCTTCAGCCTGTTTTATGATGGGTAACTTTGGAGATAAAAATTGCATGTCACGTCCTCATGAAGAGTTGGTATGACGTAAACATAAGTTATGGGACGAATAGTCAGATAGAGTAGAATTACCCTAATATCGAAATTATATGCAAAAATACCGACTAACGTCGGTTTAATTTCTTTAATTGAAAAGCCTATTCAAAAACCTATTCACTAGGGTCAGTCAGCTTATCGCTATGCATAGCGCTAGATAAATACGGTTCTGCCGATGAAAATTATACTTTGTGACTTAATTTCATCGGCAGAATCATAAAACTGGACAATTTTATTTGGCTAACACCTCAATTAGAAGCAAGCACTAAAGTACCCACTCTATGTAAAAGAAGTTACACTTTTAAAAGAGATGAAAAT
>CAYMPJ010000038.1:0-9576 GCA_964392325.1 uncultured Caulobacterales bacterium | reverse complement strand
TTCTAGCGGTTTTAAGCTGGATTGTAGTTTGACTGCTATTTTCTACACGCGCTGAGAAGCGTCCACACGTCGGGTTGCCGGGAGGGATGTGCTCAACCGGTTGATTCTAAAGAATTTTTACGGAATTTCGCTGTGGGAGGGAGACAAATCCTGGCGGTGTAGTGATATATCTATGCCCCGTGTGGCTATATGCTTGCCCCGTAACTCATTTGTCAGCCGGATTCGCACTGAGAGGCAGAATTTGATACAATTTTCTATGGAGGTTTTTTGCGCTTAATCACTCTTAAGTTCTGAAACCCTATTGTTTTTAAATGGTTGCAATTGTTGCAACCATTTGGGGTGTTGGAAGTTGGATATAGTGGTGATGGCGGAACTAGATAAGAAGAGAAAACCAGAACAAGGCAAAAGAGCCAATGATAAAACGGAAAAATCGTCAATTTCCAATATATCAAAGGCCTTTGTTGAGCAGCAGGGACCATTGAAAGTCTTTATATCGCGCCTTGTTCGGCGGCCACAAGATATTGATGATATTGCCCAGGAGACCTTTGTTCGGGCTTTTCTGGCCGAGCAAAAGGGCGGTATCGAGCATCCCAAGGCTTATATTTACCGTGTCGCCAGAAATCTTGCTTTTGAGATTTTGACAAAGAAATCGGCTCAATTAACCAGCTACATAGAGGATTACACTGATAAATCTATATTGCAGTCGGGAGAGGACGTCGAAGGGAACGCGATATTATCGGAGAAATTTACGCGCGTTAAGGCTGCGATTGCCGAGATGCCACCGCAATGTCAACGCGTGTTTATAATGCATAAGGTTTATGGGTTTAAATATAAAGAAATATCACAGCAATTAGGGATATCAGTGAGTACGGTCGAGAAACATATAATGACGGGCTTGAAGAAATGCCGGCAGTCAGTGAAATCCCAAGAAGAACAAAATATCGTCGTAAATATGAGTAACGTTAAATCTGGAATGAAGGGAGGGGTAAAATAAAAATGGATAATTATTCTAAGATAAATTCTATATCTACTGACACCTCTCTGATTGAAGCGGAGGCTTTGGCTTGGGTTGCGCAGCTTAATGGCGACGATGTCTCTGAGCGTGATCTAGCCACATTTAGAGAATGGGTAAATCGTAGCCCGCTACATAAAAAAGAAATTGAAGAGCTGGCAGCGCTTTGGAGTGATCTGAACATTTTAACTGTTATGGATGAGCCCATTCGCGAGGCCGATCGGGTATCAAAGCAGTTACGGAAAAATACGGTCCGTCAATCCTGGAAGCGGAAAATCTTGTCGCCTGCTTTTGTCGGGGTGGCTGCGTTGTTTGCGATAATCATGGCCCCCATTCTCCTGAGCATTAAAGACCTCGCCAGCACTCATGAGGCTCGAGTGAGCGTCCCTTTAGTCTTTAAGACGGCCAAAGGCGAACACCAAACACACTCACTCGAAGATGGCTCTGTCATTACCTTGAATACAGACAGCTATATCGAGGTTGATTTTACAAAAGGGCAAAGAAATATACGCCTCCTCAAGGGTGAGGCTTTGTTTTCTGTTGCCCATGACGAACGGCGACCATTTTTGGTGTTTGCCAATGACGGTATTGTAAGGGCTGTTGGTACGGAGTTTTCTGTGCACTTAACGGATGTCATTATGGAGGTTATTGTATCGGAAGGGTCCGTCGAGCTATCGACGCTTAAGCCTACAGAACCGGCAAAATCTTCAATCAAGAAATCTTCCAGTACAACAAAAGTTGCGAGCCTTGGTGTTATTAAAGCCGGTCATACAGCGCGGGTGGAAAATTCCAAAGCCTCTATTGCCAATGTTAGTAATGAGACGATTGATGCGGAACTATCATGGAGTGTTGGCCGCCTGCATTTCTCCGGTGAGGGTCTCCAGCAGGCTATTGCTGAATATACGCGCTATAACGATTTACACATTGTAATCAGCGATCCTGATCTAAAAAATATCAGAGTTGGGGGATCATTCCCGACAGATGAGCCGGATCTTTTTCTTCAATCTCTTGAATTGAATTTTGGAATTAAGGTTGATAGATCAAAAGAAAATGTTGTTTACCTCTCAAAGGCGGAGTAATTGTTGTGAGAAAACAACAGTTCGTGAAGATAGTAAACTTTTTGTGAATTCTTTACGGGAAAGTAACTGAGGTAAACGGCCGGTTATCCCTCTCACTTACCAGGTAACCAAAGTGATGTAATTCACCTGGAGAGCCTGATAAAAATAAAAAATAGGGAAGTGAGTTGAAACTCAAAAAAACTTTAGGATTGGTACTCATATGCTTGGGTATGGCTTTTTCTTTCGTTGGGGCAGAGGCTTCAGGGAAGAAATTTGCGATTGATATACCCGCGGGCGATGCAGTTACTGTGTTAAATAGTTTAGCGAGCCAGACTAATTCTACCCTACTTTTTGATTATGATCAGGTGCGCTATTTGCGCGTTAATTCATTGAAAGGAAATTACACACTTCAAGAAGCATTGGATCGCATTCTTCGGGATTCAGGGTTTTCAGGGAACCTAGTAAATCGAGAGGTCATCATGATTTCTCCCATAAAACCTAATGAAACCCATAATGAGGAACATCCAATGAATTTTAAGGGTAAAAGAAACCAACTGCTGAGAGGGGCTTCCGCAGCAATGCTGGCTTTAGTGGCCACACCGATATTGGCCCAAGACCAAACTTCCAGCGATAATGACGAAATTGTCGTGACAGGTATTCGTCAATCACTTGAGAATGCCCTCGTAGAAAAACGGCAATCCGTTAATTTAACTGAGGTTATTCAATCAGAAGATATTGGTAAGTTACCCGATCAAAACCTTGCTGAAGTATTGGAAAATATCACAGGAATCCAGATTACGCGTACTGCGGGTGTTGGTAGCGCTGTGCAAATTCGAGGCACAGATGATAATCGTATTGAAATAAATGGTGTTTCAACTGTAGGTTCTGGCGGCTTGGGGGGCGGTCAAGGCACAACCCCTGGTGGTCGTAGCGGTATTGACTTCCAGGATTTGCCGGCATCCTTGATTGCTTCTTTGCAAGTCACAAAAGTTCCCGACGCTAAAGCGGTTGAGGGTACAGTGGGGGGGACAATCAACCTCCGTACAATACGGCCTCTTGAGCTAAATGAGCGCTTGATTGCTGTAAGACTGCAAGGAGAACATAACGACCTGTCGGATGCGGTTGTTCCTCGTTTTTCAGGTACCATTGGTGACAATTGGGAGACTAGTTTAGGCCAGTTTGGTATCGTTTTTAGTGGCAGTTATGCCGAACAAAATGTAACAGCCATTCGTCCCCGGGTTGACCGTGATGCGGTTGTGAGCCCAGGTGATACTTTTTTTGATGTAAATGACGGTACAACCAGTGTCCTTGGTAGTGCGGAAGATTTTCAGTTTCTACGTATTCAGTTTTTCGACCAGCGCCGGGATAATTTCGAGTTTGAAACACTTAACCTGGCAGGTACCCTACAGTGGGCTCCAACCGATAATCTAAGTTTCTACTTTGATGGCATTTATAATGACCAGACGGTGAGACAAGAGGGTTCACAAGTTCAGCTCTCTGGTGTTTCCCTGGCACCCGTTGTGAATAACACAACAAACACCTCCTTTGAGGAGGTCGATTTTGGAACTATTGTCGGTCCAAATGGTGATATCGATCTGGGTGTGGTTCCAGCCGTTACATCAGGTATTTTACTGCCCGGGACAAACACAACGGGGTCTCTAAATCCAAACTTAAGAGGGGTTAGTAACACTGGTGCCCGTTTGACGGTGAGTGATGTTTACAGCATTGGCGGTGATTGGGAAGGCGAGCGTTTGAAGATCTCTGCTCAAGGTTCCATTTCATCAGCTGATACCGAAGCACCTAATTTCTCGACGACAATCGACTTCATTAACCCGAATGATATTCAGCCGGCGATTGGTGAGAGTCTCGATAATGGTACACCATTAATATTCGACCTAACCGACGGTACTTTGCAATTTGGTATTGCTCCAGGGCAGACAACAACGCCAACCAGCGAAGAGTTGCTTGACCCAGCCAATTATCAAATTCGCCAAGTTAATCAGGGTGCATCAACAGGTGAAAATGAAGAAAAGGCAGCTCGTATAGATATTTCTTACGATGTGTCGGACTTTGTTCCTGTTTTTGCATCAATCGATGCGGGTTACCGTTATAATGAAAATACCTCTATCAGTAATGTTTCGTTTAATAATACGAACTTCACATCTGCGACTTCTGCGTTTAATCGACCGAATGCAGACTTGTTCGCGGATATTGTTGTTCCTGGTCCGGATAATTTTGATGCGGGTGATGGGCGTGAATTATTTATTCCCGATTTCCTTGTGATTGATCCGGAGCTTTCTTTCTCTGATCCTGATTTGGTTCGCGATGCATTAAATGCTGCGATTACTGCCAATAACCTCACAAATGACGGTAATGAAAGTGTGTTGGGTGAAGATATTGCTTTGCTTGGTGTGCCAACTGCGGTTGCCACGGCATCGTTTGCAATTGAAGAACAGACACATGCTCTTTATGTGCAGGCGAACTTCGATACGCTTGTTGGTCAGTTTCCGGTTCGCGGTAATGCCGGTCTTCGGTGGGTGGAAACCAGCTTAACCTCTACAGGGGCCACAAACTCTGTTGTTGACGGTGTCGACACAGTTGTCGCGGCAGTTGAATCAAGTAGTTATGATTTCTTCCTTCCACGCTTTAACTTGACTGTAGAGCCACATGAAGACGTCCTTATTCGCGCTGGTATTGCTCGCGATATCAACCGTCCTGATTTTGGTGCTCTTTCAACCTCGATCGCTTTTGGTAATGGTCCAAACGATCCGGTGCCCGTTGGTAATCCAAATCTGGTTCCAGAAGTTGTTTGGTCATATGACGTCTCGCTCGAATATTATTTCGCGCCGTCAAGTCTTATCAGTGTTGGCTTTTTCCATAAAAGCCGAACCAATCTATTTTCTCCGTCAACGGAATTTCCACCGGAAAACCTAGATAATGAGGGTAGACTAAACATTGATGTTACTGATCCTTGTGAAGATGGTGGTATTTTCAACCCTGTTGCTAATCGTAACATTAACAGCCCGATTGAAGGGACTGGTATTTGTACACCTGTGACGGTTACGACAAACGGTGCGGGTACGACAACGCAAACGGGTATTGAGTTTGCGTTCCAGTATGATTTTTCTGGTTGGGAAGATCAGCTCGGTTGGGCATCCGGTTTTGGTCTAACTGCTAACTACACCTATCAAACGACGGGTGGTAGTGCGCAAGATTTTGAAACAAATTTTGCCGATGTTGGTGGATCACGCCGTGTTTTCGAGGCGTTGGGTATTCCAAATGCTCAAGACCAGATTCAATTGTTAAATCTGTCCAGAAATTCTTATAATATCACTGCGTTTTATGAGAAATATGGTCTGAGTGCTCGTGCACGCTACACTTGGCGGTCAAGCTTCCTTTCGACTGATCCAATTCAGTTTGGTGTGCCAAGGGTCAATGCATCTCGTGGACAGTTAAATGCGAATATCAATTACGATATTAATCAACATGTTAATATCGGCGTTGAAGTGATTAACCTCCTTCAAAACGATGCAGATCAATTCTGCGTAAATAATGACGCGATCTTATGCTTTAACGGCATTACTGATCGCCGGATCATCGGTGGCGTTAGCCTGAAGTTTTAAAGTACCGATTAAAAGGATACTGGAAGACAGGCCTAATTTTCCTCCCAAGATAGGCCTGACTTGTTAGTATAAATGTCGGAAGAATGGAAACCGTTTTATTCCGTTCTTCCGATTCCTGTCTTAATGCCCCGCGGCTTTGATTAGCTGGACGGGGTTATTTTTTTGGAAAATGAAACTGCTACGCCGGACGGATCACATCCATTTTTGGGCAGCTTGAAGTCATATGGATATGCGATGAAAATGCGCTTATAAAAACAGGCGGCATATACTCAGATGTCAGCCGTCAGACACTCACAGTAATGGCAGGGATGGGGGCGCAAGCCATGTAAATAGGGGCTGGTGCGGTAGGCCTGGGGGGTGATTTCCGCCATTCAAGGCCACGAATAAATCGTTGCAAATTTTTTTGAATTGTTGTTAAAGTCCCGTGTCAAAAATTCGGTGATGTATCCGATATTTTGTATTGGGAAGGCACCGCATCATGGTCTTTAGCGACCCGGCATTTCTCTTTTTGTTTCTTCCTATCGTCTTGGCTTTATTATTGCTCGCCAAGCGCAATGTCTTTCTGGCGCTATTGTTCATTTTTAGTATCTGGTTCTACTTTTGGACAGCCCAGGAGATAACATTTGTTCTTTTGTTTTATGCAATATTTAACTGGCTCATCTCATTTTACCTACAGCGAAAACCGGTTTTAATTTTTGCGCTTCTAGTCAATTTTTCTATTCTATTCGTCTTCAAATATTTAGGATTTTTCGCCCAAAATATTGAAGCTGTCTCAAAGATAGAGTTTTCTGACTCTATCATGGGCATTGCCCTCCCTATTGGGATATCCTTCTATGCATTCCAATCAGCATCTTATTGTATTGATGTGTACCGGAAAGAAGTTGTACCCAACAAAAATCCTCTTCTCTATTTTTCATATTTGTGTTTCTTCCCGCAATTAATTGCGGGACCGATTATTCGATATTCAGATGTATTTAAGGACTTTCTTGAGCCGGCAAGATCTGTAACAAGTGTCTATAACGGAAGCTTGAGATTTTTACATGGTCTTGGCAAAAAGGTGATCGTGGCCGACACTTGCGGTTTGATTGCTGATCAGGCTTTTTCCGTTCCTGCACAAGAACTCACATTCGCATCTGCGTGGATCGGTACGCTTGCCTATACGCTTCAAATCTATTTTGATTTTTCTGGGTATTCCGACATGGCTATCGGAATTGGTCTCATTTTGGGTATCAGATTTAAGGAAAATTTCCGTAGGCCATACTCGTCTTCGACGATTACCGAGTTTTGGAGACGGTGGCATATTTCTTTATCTAGTTGGTTTAGGGACTATTTGTATATTCCTCTTGGGGGAAATAGGGGCGGCGTATTTAATACTTATAGAAACTTGGCATTGGTTTTTCTGATTACCGGGGTTTGGCATGGCGCGAATTGGACGTTCATCTTATGGGGAATTATGCATGGAACTCTGTTGATTTCGGAGCGGCTGATCCTCAAAAATAAGCAGACAGAATCTATTCCCCTCAGAGTTTTTTATGTCATTCCGATTGTTATGGTCTCTTGGGTTTTATTTCGGGCAGATTCAGTCTCGCAGTTTAAAAACTTTATCAGCCATATGTTTCTTTTCGAAGGGTTCGACATAACATTACACTCTCAAATTTTGTCTAGTATGACTTGGATCAGCTGGGCCCTGTTGGCTTTGGGGTCTATTGTATTTATTCTTCCGCGGAAGTTTATTGTTGAAAACTGGATGCTAAAAGCTCAAGGCGGCGAAATTGAAGGCGTAAAGATGGCCTATGGAATCCTTTTAATGTTGGTCCTGGGAGTTTTGGTTTTAAACTCGAACTACAGTCCCTTTTTGTACTTCCAGTTCTAGGAGAATAGCTATGAGAAAATTTCAGCTCTCATTTGTTGTTTTATTCTTCGTTTTTTTGACATTGCCTGTCGTGTCAATTGGACTGTTCGGGGGTGCGGGTTCCTATGGCAATTTTGCAAAATCGAGCCTGCCATCCGTGCAGTCATTTTTTGCAAAGCATAAAGCCAGAAAGCAGGCTGCCGATCATATTTTCCAAGCCAGCCCGATGAAAAAAGCTGCTGTAAGTGCGAAGGGAGAACTCACTTATGCATTGGGAGCTGTGAATACAAATAGGGTTTTTTCGGGAGAAGGGGACTGGCTGTTTTTTAAGGCCCAGTTTGAACCTTATCGATGTGAAAATCGCCGCTACCTTAAGCGTAGTTTGGAACGCTTGGACGTAATCGCTTCAGTTGCTGAAGTTTCAGATATTGACGTATTATTTTCGGTTTCTCCAAATAAATACTCGATTTATCCAGATAAATCCGGTGCTTTAGGCGTAAATTTTTCTGATTGCTATCACGAGAGCTTGTTACTTGTTCGCGATACGATTGCGAACTATCGGGCGAAAAATGTCATTCTATTTCACGATGCTCTCGAAAAGGCGCGCGCTGATGGAATTCACGTATTTAGAGAGAATGATACACACTGGACAAGTGCGGGCGGACTATATGCGCTTGCGGCGCTTTCGTCATATTATTTAAATGATGATCTTCTTTCTTATCTGCGCGCGCAAAAGCAAAAACCGAAAAAAACCGACTCAAAATCTGATATGGGCAATACAATGCTCTTGATAAGCCGCAATGATTTTAACTCTGTTCCTGCCGAAATTGTCGTAAATAAGGTTTCGCAAAGAATGAGCAAGGAGAGTGGAAAGATACTTGTGATCCATGATTCTTTTTTTGCGAGTGTAAGACCCATGCTGAATAAATTTTTTCCAAAATTAAAAACAAATCATTTTTCTACTGAAGTTGGCAAGCTGAGCTCTGACCTTGCAGCCTATGATAAGGTTCTCGTAAATATCGTTGAGCGAAATATTTTTAATTTAATTCAAAGGCCAACCCTTGGCTGGAATAGTCCCTTGGGAAAAGAAATATTAAAACGTAATGCAGCTATAGTATCTGATTGTTTTATAAATGATGACGATGATTGGCTGAGTACATACCGCGATAAATTACAAATGGTAAACATAAATGAAAACGAGCTTGGGAATGTGTTTGTTCCGACCAACACAGACCCGATTATAGTCGCAGACATATCGGGTATTGATCATAAAGGGTCGATTTGTTTAGAGGTGGATGTGGCTATTGAGACCGGCTCCACTTTTGAAATATTCTTGGCCGGCAAGTCATGGCCAGGTCCAGGCCGTAAATGGGTGCCGGGTCGATCGATTGAAAAGCGCCTAAAAGCGGGTTCGCATAAGGTCCAATTGTTATTGCCAATTGGTGAAGATGATGATGCAGTTAGAATCGACCCGTTTGGAAAAAAACAATCATTTACTATTAATGGAATAAAGATAAAACCGTATAAAGATAAATAAGACTTTACTTGAGACTGTCGTTTTATCTTTCAGTGGTTGATGGCTACTCCATACGGTTGACGGTGTTTCATTCATCCGCGGAAGGCGCACCGTCTTCGGTTAGATACCAAGGGGTTTCGCCATAGTCTTGCGCGGGAATGCCAAACATCCAGCCAAGGGCATCGCGCGCGGCATGATGATAGATTGAGGCATGGTTATCGGAGTTGGCGCGGTCGACGAATTTAACATCGACAAGGTCGCTATGGTCGCCAAGGGCGCTGATCAACTCCTCAAGCCCCAACCGCATGGTGCCCCCTTCATCTGCCATTGTCAGATAGAGGCGGCGGTCTGATGCTTCGTGCTGGTCAAGAAGTGCCGGCGCCTGTTTTGACAATCGACGGTCATCCCACCAAAGGCTTGGACTGATCGATATATAATCGTCAAAGGCATTTGGTGTTTCCAAAAACATCTCAACGATAAAAAGCCCGGCAAGTGACTCGCCGATCACTGCGCTG
>CAYMPJ010000037.1:0-9767 GCA_964392325.1 uncultured Caulobacterales bacterium | reverse complement strand
GCTTAAAAGTGATTCCAGAGTTAAATAGGCGCGAATTGCACGGAACATGAGATAATCTGGAAGGGCAAGGATTCCCCGGGGGTATCCGTTTATAAGTGTTGCAAAAATAGCGACAATAGCTGGGGCGCCGATCAACACCGCAAGTATCGCTTGCCATTGCAATGTGTTCGCTGAATCAAAATGGGTTAGATACTCAATCATCCCAAACATAACCAATGGCGTAAGCATCGCGCGCCGGGCAGAATTTACGAGCATATAAGGAAGGATGATCTTGCCACGGATTGTCAACCACGAGCGGTCGAGATAATCACCATTTCGGCTGGAGATATGATAGATGGAACGAAACCAGCGCATGCGTTGTTCGCGCATATGTTTATAGGTTGCGGGAACTTCCGAAATATAGGTGACTTTAGGGTCAACCACGACTTCGTATCCCATCTCGCCAATGCGTAATGACATGTCTGTGTCTTCACCATTCATACCTTCTACGAAACCACCAAGATGTCTGGGTAATTCAGTGCGATATAGTGCTAACATCCCGGGTACGCCAACAACGCCATTGATCGCCCCGAGTGCGACAGAATAATAGCCGTGTTTTACAATTACCTCGAGAAAACGGGCTCGATCAAACATGGCCCCTCCGGGCGGGATGGGTAATCCACCGACAACACCGACTTTTGCATCATAAAAATATCGCATGGCACGCTGGATGGAATCTGGCGCAATTAATGTGTCCGCATCCACGCGGACCATAAATTCTGTTTCAGTGGCGGCGAGTCCTGTATTGAGGGCATTAGATTTTCCCGGTTTTAAAACATCAATGACTTTTCCAGATGCATGTTGGCATTTATCAAGCGCTGCTTCTGAAATTTCTTTTGTTTTGTCATCTGAATTATTATTCATAATAAGGATGATAACTTCGCCGTGATAATTTTTGGCGGCGGTATCCATCGCAAAGATGGTATCCGCAATAATATATTCCTCATTGTGCGCGGGTACGACGAATGTAAGTGGAGGAGAGAAATCTCCAGTTTCCATTTGCAATCGGTCATAAGTAGCAAGGACAAACCAGAGTAAAAACAATACCGGCAGGAAAAGAAATACCCCGGGACCAATGCCGCCTAACAGTGCAAAATTACGCAAGTCCTGGATAAGCGACAAATCAAGCCCTCCCACCCATAAAGATACAGATCCAGCAATAATAACCCCGACAATCAAACGAAACAGAGTCTGGAAAGTGCGTTGTGGTTTATAGGGGACCTCAATTTTTGGTGGCATCCGTCCGTGCTGCAGCAGTTTTAAGGAAAAAACCCAAAAGCCAAGGAGGCCGCTTGCAATTTCTACAAAACTCAACGGATAGATAAGGCCGAGAGTGGCATTCAAAATTAAATTAATAATATCAAACACTGCACAATAGGCCGCATATGTGCCGACAATATCAAGAAGTAACCCAATTTTATGTCTATAAGTACCATTACAAAAACAGCAAAATGCAATACAGAAACTGAATACAAATAGCCGCATTGGGATGGAGTGGGTTCCTGTATATTTTGAAAAAATGATATCATCATCAGGAAATGCAGCATTTAAAACCGGGATTTCATTGATAATAAATATGCTAAGATAACCAATTAGAATAAATGAAATACACACAGCCGGTGCGCGCCATATAGGTATAAGCGATGCATATTTTTTTGGAGCGCTATCGACGCACAAAAATTCATTCTGTGATCGCGTTTCTTGATCTGCCAAATCAACCATTCGCTTGCTCCTTTTTCATTTCAGGAAATTGCAAAATAATGATTGGTTCGCTTCGCTGTTCCGTGATCATGCGATCTGCGAGGAGCTGTGTTAACGGTGTGAATCTTGAGTTGCTGTACTTTTCTTGCGAATTGACTTGGACAGATGAAATCCAGATATTGTCCTGGATTTTGCTGGGTTTCCCGGAGTTGTTAACCCCCAAAATTCGAGGTAGATATTTTTGAATTTCTTGCTTGAGAAACTCTGGAGGAATAATTGTTGCAATTGTACCGGCGGGTTTTTTTTTGCTCGTTATAAAATTTACATTCGGTGGAGTAATTGGGGCGAGCAATTTTAGTGCTTTGGCGTAGCTGGGCTGTTTTAATTCAAAAGGCACATGAAATTGTAGTGACTCAGCATCCAATAACTTTGCTGGCAATGATTCAATCGAGTTTGTCGGAATAAGTCTAAAATCGGTGAGATGACTTGTTTTTGCTATTTGTGCAAACCCTTCGCGGCCAGGATTGCAAACACCAATTCTTGACTCATTAGTGTAAAGATGTATTTCTAAAGAATTTGTCAAGCCAGAGCGATTTAGGGGGATGGAAAGCTGCTCGCCCTTGTTGGTTTTGCTTGCTGTGACTGGCTGCGAATAGATGAGCTCATCATTTTGTGTTACTGTGATCAAACCGTGGGAAATATCACTGGCTACCGATGTATAAATATCGAGATAAAGTTTTCGTGGCGCTTCTCCGCCGGGCATATTTTTAAGTGAGTAATCGGTGCGCCATTTAATGTTGTGTTTAAATTGTCGTGCGGCGGTGCTGAAGCCTAAAGATTTGAGATCGACCTGTTTCTGGGTATTGCGCGAAATTATGACGTTATGAGTTTCTTGAAAGCCATTTTTAAAAAAAAGATCAAAATCTTTATGACCAGAAATAACAATTTCGAATTTGCGTGGGTCAAATCTGGGCTCACTTGCTGTTGGATCTATTCGTATTGCAGTTTGCTCCTTACTGTCCTTTCTGTTGATTAACTGGAAAGATATTCCGTGCATTTTCAATTTTTGAAGGAGAATTAACAATTGCTCTCGCGCATGCTGAGTTTCATTTTCCGGTGCCAGTATGCGTACCGGATTGCCGGCTAGAAGCATTGCATCTGCAGGATGATAAATTGGACTTTCAAGATTGAGCTCCAGGCGTGAGCTGCGTTCTATTTCAATGATCGAAATTCGCGTTCTGTCGTCAGGACATTCCCCTCCGGCACCGTAACCATCGGCGGAAAGAGATACAGTTAAAAACTCCTCTTCGATATCAGATTGATTCAACTCGATGACGACCCGGTATTTCTCCTCATCTGGATCAAACAATAGCTCTGCGCGTTTATCATTATTTATAAGTATACGAAATGATCCGCCACCGCTTTCCGGGATTTGCAATGAAAATTCCAAAATCAGGCGACCCGCAGTTACATTTGCATATTTTGGCAGAGGAAATTTGAGTGTTGTGTATGATGGGAAGCCGACCATCGTTTTTGTGCGCCCCTGCTGAACAGGGATAGAGATAAATCTGCTGCTTTGTTTTGGTCTCCAGTGTTTGGTTGAAAAGTGGACTTGTTTGGCGTCGCCTCCCCAAAGGGAGGCGATACCTAGGGCACGAGTAAACCGTCCATCTGCAACAAGCATTGCAATCGCTGCAAGACTAAAGGCAATGATACTGACAATCATCAAACGCATGGTGAGCTAAGCCTCTTCTAAATTTAAGCTGTCGCCTTTAGAGCGTGAACTTCACCGGGGCGTTGGTCTGATGTCCAAACTGAAACGCAAGGGATCATGGTAGGGTCATGACGATGTGCGTATTTTTCCGCGATATCAGCGGTTTCCGACAAAAGGCCTTGCGCAAGTGTTGTGGGTTCAAGCCCTAGATCAAGAAATGTCTCATTAGAAACGCGTAGATCGTTCTCGGCTGCTTCATTGCGCGGATTATCCACCATCGCTATATCAGCACCGGTAACACCGGCAACAATCTTTGCCAGGTCCCGCACGCGATGACATTCAGTGATTTGATTTAGTATTTTAACTTTATCACCGCTTGCAGGTGGATTGGCTACAGCCATGGCAATACAACGAACTGTATCCTGAATGTGGATGAATGCTCTGGTTTGTCCTCCTGTTCCGTGTACGGTAAGAGGGTGTCCAACAGCTGCTTGCATTAGAAAACGATTTAAGACAGTACCATAGTCGCCATCATAATCGAAGCGATTGATAAGTGATTCAGAAAGTCGCGTTTCTTCAGTTTGCGTGCCCCATACAATACCTTGGTGTAGGTCGGTAACACGTATGCGATCATTTTTAGCAAAAAACTGGAACATGATCTGATCCATGGATTTTGTCATATGATAGACACTACCAGGGTCAGTGGGATACAAAACTTCTCGATCAATCAGATCTCCGTTGTCTGATTGAATTTTGACTGGCAGATAACCTTCTGGAATTTCCAAGCCAGCATCATCATATCCATACACGCCCATTGTCCCGAGATGGACAATGTGTGTATCAAGTTGCAATTCAGAAATCGCAACCAGAAGATTATGGGTCGCATTGATATTGTTATCTACGGTGTAAATTTTTTCTCCTGAACTCTTCATAGAGTAGGGGGCAGCACGCTGCTCTGCAAAATGAATAACCGTATCTGGATGAACCAGCATTAAAAGAGATTTTAGTTTTTGATAATCTTTGGAAACATCCATTTTTTCAAATTTTACGGAATTTCCGGAAACGCGCGCCCAGGTTTCCAGGCGGTGTTCAAGAGGTTTGATGGGGGTCAGGCTGGATGCGCCAAGTTGAATATCGATTAGACGTCGAGATAGGTTATCGACAATCGTTACGTCGTGACCCTGCGCAGATAAATGAAGAGCGGTTGGCCACCCACAAAAACCATCTCCACCAAGAACAATTATTTTTTTAGACATCGTGTATTCTCCTGTAAGCAAAATGATGCGATTGTTTATAAGGAGAACATCTCAAGCTTTGCGCCAAACGAGCGTTGTAGTAAAACTTAGCTATATCAATATTTTATATGGTTATTAATTCGTAGAGTCGCATTTTGCACTGTTGCAAGTGATGCAATTTGCAATGGCCGAATGGCACGATGCGACGCTACAATTTTCTAAATAATTGTAATGAAAAATTCCGAACGCGAATTAGCCTAAAAATCGCATGCATGCAAAAGTAGGCGAGTAGAAAAATTTGCTACAATTCGTTGCGCAATTTTTTGAATGAAGAGAATAGGCTGCGTTATTTCCGCAGTACAGAGGGATCAATCATATATTTTATGAGAAATTAAAGAGTACTATTTTTTGTTTCGACAATTTATTCAGGCCGCATCAGTATTTTTATTGCGGGCTCGCTCGCGTTTTCGATATATTGTGGAGGGGCTAATATCGAGTAGACGCGATGCTTTTTGAATATTTCCGTTGCAATAAGCAATAGTTTGATCAATCGCATCAAGTTCCAATCGCCATAAAGGTTTTGGGTGGAACGCAATATCGGTATTTTGTTTTTTCGAATCGGACGGGACGTTCGACTGTTCATTTTCTTGAAGTATTTTTGCGCTGTTTGTTTTTTTGTCTAACAGGAGCGATAGCACCATTGATGGATCAACAATTGTCCCTTCGTTAAGAACAACAATCTGACGAATGACATTTTGTAACTCGCGTACATTGCCAGGCCAATGATATTGGGTTAGCGCTGTGATTGCGGGTTTTGTAAATCCGGTAAAGGACTTTCCTTCTTCTTTCGAATATTGACCAATAAATGACTCCGCAATTTTTTCAATATCACTTCTGCGATCTCTCAACGGTGGCAACTCGATGGGCAATACATTGAGTCGGTAGTATAAATCCTCACGCAGTACGCCTTCTTTGATGCTATCAATTGGATTTCTGTTTGACGCAGCGACAACACGGATATCGGTTTCAATAACCTTATCGCTGCCAACTTTTTGAAAGCAGCCGAGCTGCAAAAATCGCAAAAGCTTTGGTTGTAGGGCGATATCCATCTCTGTAATTTCATCGAGGAATAAGGTTCCACCATTGGCTTGCGAAGCCGCGCCATTGCGATCTGATGTGGCACCGGTAAATGCGCCTTTGACATGGCCGAACAGTTCACTTTCAAGCAAATTATTTGGGATTGCACCGCAGTTTATCGCCACAAACGGACGATCAGCCCGGGGGCTGTAATCATGTACGGCGCGCGCAGCAAGCTCTTTTCCAACCCCGCTTTCACCCATGATAAAAACACTGGCCTTACTTTTTGCGGCGCTTTCAAGGGTGCGGTAAACGGCTTGCATTTCCAGGGAGTCACCAATGAATCCACCAAATGCGCGACGATCAACAGATTTTTCATAAGTCTTGACGATTCGGGTTAGGCGTGATTTTTCAAGAGCATTGGCAACAGTTGTTAAGAGGCGTTCACTTTGAAAAGGTTTGACCAGGAAATCTATCGCACCGCATTGCATGGCATCTACAGCAGTATTAATCGAGCCATTTGCAGTAATCACAATAACTGGCTGATCTATTTGTTTCCAGTCATTCAGTATATCGATTCCGTCTTCATCCGGAAGGCCAAGGTCGAGTAAAACGCAATCTGCATCACTTATCATAGAACGCGCTTTCGCACCCGTGTCAGCTAACATTGTTTCATAACCACACTGATTGAGGTGAGCGGCATAAGTTCGTGCGAGAGATGGGCTGTCTTCAACAATTAGGATAGTTGCATTTTGATTAGCCATGGGACGTTGCTCTTTCTTCCAGTCGTAACTTATGTTTTTCGATTTGGTAGATAGTATCATGACACACACCAGGGATTTTCAGTGTGAGTGTTTGTGCTTCATTAAATTGTTCGTCTTTTATTAAGCTTTCGATACGTTTTGCGAGTAAGTGCAGTCGTTCTGCCCCGATATTCCCAGCGGAACTTTTTAAAGCGTGGGCCTCATTTTGTGCAACTTTCCAATTTTGCGATAGCATGGCTTGTGCAATATCTTTTTGACGTCCTTTTGTCTCTTCAATAAAAATTGCAACAATATCTAACTGGGCAGAAAGCGGGAGATCTCGCCAGTCGATTTCGAAACGTGAAGGGTCAAAAATTGTGATTGACTCATATTCTGGTTGATTGTTTTGTTGGATGACTTCTGCATTGCCAAGTGCTTGCGCCACCGCATTTAAAAATTTCTTTCGGTTAATCGGTTTTTCGACAATGTCATCCATGCCTGTTTGCAAGCATTTTTCACGATCTTTTTCCGAAACATTTGCAGTAAGGGCTAAAATCGGCGTTTCTTTGTTTTTTGTGTCTGAGGAACGAATTTTTCTTGTTGCTTCAAAACCATCCATCTGTGGCATGGCAAGATCCATCAAAATCAAATCATATGGCCGTACCCGGCAAGCCGCGACCGCTTCTAAGCCATCAGCGACATGATCAACGGTTGCCCCTTTGAGACGCAATAGTGCTCGCGCCACCAGAGCATTTGTCGCACTGTCTTCCACAATAAGTACGCTGCCGGATAACGATTCAGGTTCTATTTCTGATATTTCGCTATGATCTGGCGGAACTCCAATTTCAAGCGGAAGCGTAATGGTGAACGTGCTACCTTGTTTGGGCGTACTTTGAAAATGGATGCGCCCGTCCATAAGTTCCGTTAATTGTTTCGAAATTGCTAGCCCGAGGCCACTTCCAGAGAAACGGCGTTTGTATGATGCATCAACCTGCTGGAAATTATTGAATAATTTGTCTTGATGATTAGTCGGAATTCCAATTCCTGTATCTTTAACGCTGATCGCAATTTGGTTATTGTCAAGGCTTTTTAAGCCTATACAGATCTTTCCGTCGTCAGTAAATTTGACGGCATTAGAAATCAGGTTGAGCAGAACTTGTCGGATACGGCCAGAATCGCCTACACGCCAGGGATCAATTGTGTTTGGTATTTCTGTAGAGTATTGAAGATTTTTTTCCTCTGCATTGATGCGGAACAGTTCTGCTGCGGTTTCTACGCATTCTTTAATATTGAAGTCTGAGTTTTCTATTTCGAGTTTCCCAGCTTCGGCTTTCGATAAGTCAAGAATATCATTAATCAATACTAACAAAGCTTCGGCTGAGTTGTAAGCGACTTCCGCATGACTGCGATGATCGGTGCGCTCCAAATCTTCTTTTATCAAGCTGAGGCCGCCTATAATTCCATTTAGAGGGGTTCTGATTTCATGACTGATCGTTGCCAGAAAGTCAGATTTTGCGGCATTTGCAGCCTCGGCTTCTTCTTTCGCGTGGTTCAGGCTCACAGTCGATTTTTGAATTTCTGTCTCCGCTGCTTTACGCTCTGAAATGTCGCGTAAATAGGCAGTAAAAAATTTTTCACCATTTACTTCAAATGGTGTAATTGCCAGTTCAATGGGTAATCTTTTTCCAGATTTCGTTACAGCCTCTACTTCAATGCGTTTTCCTAAAACATTATGCTCACCGGTTTCAAGATAGCGTTTCATACCGGTTTTGTGAGCATTGCGAAGTTCTTCAGGAATAATTACGTCCGCCAGTGGGGTATCGATTACATCTTCCTTTGAGAATCCAAATGTTTCTTCCGCAGCAGGATTAAATGCTTTGATTATAGAGTTTGCATCTATAGTGATAACGCAATCTAGTGCAGTGTCTGTCGCAGCTTTACGGAATGCAATGTTTTCTTCCAATTCTTTTTCTTTGCGAACCTGATCGGTGATATCTTGCATAATACCAATCCAAAGGTCGTTGTTATTATTGTTTTTCCCGATTGGTTCGGCATTGAGCCAAATATTCCTATGAGTGCCTTTTGATGAAGAAACACGAAATTTTATATCCAGCGGTTTATTACTAGCTAAATGTTGTTGAATTTTCTGCTTGGTTGCCTCTGAGTCATCTGGATGAAGGCGTTGTACGAATTTAGAAAATTCAAGGTTTCGTTCCGTTGCACTGTTTCCATCATAGAAATCCCCTAAAGATTTAGAGATATTGATGGTTTTCAGGGTCTGAGGGTCAAAGATAAAATGTGCAATTCGGCTTAGCTTCTGTGCTTTTTGTAAAATTGCAAACGCAGTTTCACCTTTTTGTGCGAGACTTTTTTTGCTCATCGTATCGCTCGCAAGGGCTGCAATTGAGGCCAATGTTTCCATTGTCGTTGAACGACGTTCGGGCCGGACGGCATGATCAAAGATTAGAACAGCACCAACGATGCAATGATTTGCTGCGTAAATTGGGACGCCGGCGATCAGGTAAAATTGGTGACTTGAATTTTGTGACGAGAAAATTTCATAATCTTGATTGGTTTTGTTACTGACAAGCCCTTTTCTAGTATCAATAATCCGATGACAAATTGCTTTGAGGTGATCGATGTCTGGTCGGGTTTCGCCATAATAAGCCGTGATATCTAATTGCTCTCCATCGAAAAGTGTGATGACCGCGCATGGAGCTGAAGTACACACGGCTGCAAGCCCGACGAGATGATCGAGTTCACTTCGAGCCTCCTTTACCCCTGAGCGATAAAGTTTGGCGTGCAAAGCGCGATCTACTGATGCTTCTTTGTTATTTGTATTCGTCATAAGTTCCCTCAACTCTATAGTTGTGGGATGGTTCATTTTGCGTGCCATTTGATACCGAAGACTTGCAAATTGCGAAATATGCAGCAAAAATATGCGCTTACTCACATGACTTTACTTGTTTAGATTTAACATTTTCTTAAATGCATGGTGTAACCTATGCATTTTGCAATGTATGCAATTGCAAAATGCATCATATCGTTTTGACTGAAAGATTGATGGGCTTCACACGCTATTCACACGTAAAATGAGAACATCTGTGAACATCTATGATTTCTGTGATTTTCTAAAATCACTAAATAACTGAAAAACATAGATAATATTTTTGTTGCTTTTTTTTGATTCCCACATATCTAGACTTCTAAGCCGACGGTCGTAGGTTCGAATCCTACCGGAGTCGCCATTTTTATTTT
>CAYMPJ010000036.1:10984-11498 GCA_964392325.1 uncultured Caulobacterales bacterium | reverse complement strand
GGTAACGACTTAATACAAGGAGGCTCAGGTTTTGATACTCTAGACGGCGGAGAAGGTAATGATGTGCTAACGGGTAATTTCAACTGGGATATTTTTGTTTTTAATGGAGAATTTGGAAACGATACGATCACTGACTTTGATCAACCCAATGCCTTTGAAAGAATCGACCTCTCAGACATTGCTGAAATCGAAAATTTTGACGATCTTGCACTAAATCATCTGAGCAATAATGAAGACGGTAATGCCGTGATTACTGTTGGCGATAATTCCATTACCCTACTGGGTGTGAGCGCGGAATCATTGATTGCCGACGATTTCATTATCGAAGATGCCCCTATTAATGATAATCAGGGAGGTGACTCGCTAATCGGAAGTGGTGGCAATGACACTCTTCTTGGTGAAGGGGGCAACGATACCCTCATTGGTAATGCTGGCTCGGACAATCTAATAGGCGGAGATGGTAACGACTTAATACAAGGAGGCTCAGGTTTTGATACTCTAGACGGCGGAGAAG
>CAYMPJ010000036.1:0-10884 GCA_964392325.1 uncultured Caulobacterales bacterium | reverse complement strand
TTTGAAAGAATCGACCTCTCAGACATTGCTGAAATCGAAAATTTTGACGATCTTGTACTAAATCATCTGAGCAATAATGAAGAAGGTAATGCCGTCATTACAGTTGGAGATAATTCCATTACCCTACTCGGTGTTACTGCAGAATCGCTAATTGCCAACGACTTCATACTTACTTAATTTGGCGTAGCGCTTTTAAACCTCGAGATTTGAACAGGCTCTCCGCTGCTTGACGGCTAGATCCGCGCTTATCAATAAGCTGGCGACATCTGGCTATCTCGGCTTCCATATTAGTGATGCGCTCACTTAAATCCTCAACGGATAAATCATAAAGATCTTGCTTGATCAGATGAGCAAGCATCAAATCTTCTTTTCCAGATGTAATTTCCTCTTCCATGCATACACTCCTTTGCTTAGGTGATTGACAAGAGTACAACCCTATAAACTCGGCCAACACCATAAATTCGACTATTATAATAGAGGATTCCTGCAATGCCCAAAACCATGCGCGCCATAGAAATTGCCACACCCGGGGGGCCGGAACAATTAACGCCTACCACACGGCCATGCCCTGAACCCGGGCCCACAGAGGTTTTAATTGAAGTTTCCGCCGCCGGGGTCAATCGACCAGATATATTGCAACGCAAAGGATTATATCCGCCGCCAGAAGGTGCAAGCGACCTCCCCGGCCTGGAAGTCTCTGGAAGGATCATAAAAACCGGAGCCAACGTCACTAACAAAAACATCGGCGATCAGGTTTGTGCTTTATTGCCAGGGGGCGGCTATGCCCAATATGCTGTGGCTGATGCGGGGCTCTGCATGACAATTCCGGAGGGAATTGATCTGATTGATGCTGCCGGCCTTCCCGAAACAATCATCACCGTCTGGGCAAATGTATTTGATGATGGCCAGTTACAACCACATGAAACGCTACTCGTTCATGGCGGCACAAGCGGGATTGGAATGAGCGCAATTTCGATGGCTAAAGCATGGGGTGCTTCGGTTATTACAACCGCTGGGTCCAAGCAAAAAGTGAACGACCTGCTAGCTTATGGTGTTGATGCAGCTTATCAGTATAATGATGATGATTGGCAATCAGAAATCATAAAATCAGGCGGCGTAGACGTTGTCCTCGATATGGCAGGGGGCGAGTTTGTAGCAAAAAACATTGCCTGCCTTAAACTTGGTGGGCGGCATATTTCAATTGCATTTTTAAGAGGGATCCAAGCTGAAATATCGATCCTGCCCATTATGCTAAACAGGTTGAAGATATCTGGCTCAACACTGCGCTCTCGAACCCCCAAAGAAAAAGCAAAATTGATACGCAATGTAGAAGAGAAAATCTGGCCCCTTTTTGCGTCTGGTAAAATGACAAGCTCTACCTACAAAACCTTTCCGCTAGAAGAGGCCGCCAAAGCCCATGAGATGATGGAAGCGGGAACACATAGAGGCAAAATTCTATTACTCCCATAAAACTTGCCCCACAACGTGGCCCTTATGCGAGGTTTGCATGTGCCACAACAGGGCTTATGATCTTACAGTGCCCCTCCTCCCTGTTCTTGCCTCCGGTTCTAACACTTGAACATTGTCTTCGGCCCTAAAGACCTATTCGCACCATGTTGCGCCGCAAAGCATCTATCAACAAACCCAATTTCAGTGAAAGACAATTCAAAGTACCATACCAATATCGAGCAATTGAACTACACAAAAATGTTACCAAAACCACCCTACCAATCAGAATTTAAGCATGACAACTTCTCTGAATTGGTATAATTTTTATGACAATTGCTGATATTTGGGTTAGTGCCCAAGTATCGACAAGTAATACTAAAAAACGGGCAATAATAAAAACATAGCGGTACAAAGCAGTAAATAAAAATAATCTTTGCATCAAATCAACGATGCGGGTTTGCTTTTAATTGCACAACGAGTTTGCCTTAGAATAGAACGAAAGACGTGATTACAAATATGTGGAGTCGAAACGAAATGATTAAACCTTTTGCATTTGTTGGTGCGCTGCTCGCAACAGCTTTGTTGTGCATTAACGCTCAGGCTCAAACATTCGAAATAAGGTCCGCTCGGGCAAGCGGAACGGTTGGGAATTTTGACCCTTCGAATGTCATTGATGGTGACTTGTCTTTTAGATCAAACTGGATCGGTAACGGCAATCCCCAAGAAGTTAGATTAGATCTAGGGTCAGACAAACGGGTTGATAATGTTCAAATTGCATGGGGTCGTGGAAGATCGAATGTATACCAATTTGAAATTGCGGGACGATCCGGCACCTCAGGTCCATGGACAACTATTTTCTCGGGTTCAAGTAGTGGCAATACGAACGATTTCGAAGATTATAATGTCAATGATATTGACGCCCGGCAAGTTCGTATACGTGGGCTCGATGCAGGATTCACAAACATAACGGAAGTAAAAATAATCGGTACCGGCGGCGATTCAGGGCCAATCTTACCAGAAGCCGATATCGTATTTTCTACGGCCTCAAACCGAACCAGTCCACGAGCTATCGAAGGTGCACAAGTATCTAATGATATTTATGTTTTACTGGATCAAGATCATGATGATGACGTAAAGCAAGTTCGTTTCTACATTAATGATCGTTTCGTAAGACAACAAAATTTCGCACCTTTTGATCTCCGGGGCGGAGCAAGAGTAAGTGCACGCCGTTTCAGAACAACTAATTTAGAAGACGGGGCTTATGCCATCAGAGCGGATATCATTTTCGACGATAGATCCACCTATTCCGTTACGAGAAACTTCACCATCGATAATAGCAACTCTGGCAACAATAATAGCGGAAATGGAGATGGTATTGATTTTGGACTAAACCCGAACCTTCCCCCTCAGGATAATTTTGACCTGTCAGATTGGGCCATTGATACACCCGCGCCGCGCCCTGATGATCCCTGTAGGGCTGAACGCACCAACGAAAATGAGTATGATGATATTTCACCAGAGTCGGCGAAATATTTCTTCACACACACCGATGGTGGAATGCGATTTGTAACGCGCGTAGACGGAGCCACAACGAATAGAAGTTGTAATTCAGGCTTTCCCCGTTCAGAACTTCGTGAGATGCTTCGCGCAGGCGCAACAAGCATATCAACCACTGGTGTTAACCCGAACAATTGGGCGCTTGGATATCAACCAGAAGGCGGAAACTATGGCGGTCGCAATGGCGTCCTCACAGCAACGCTTCGTGTGAACAAGGTGACGACCACTGGTAATGGCCTCCACCCAGGTCGAACAATTATCGGTCAAATACATGCAGATGACGATGAACCCGTTCGCGTTTATTACAGAAAACTGCCTAATGATACCCGAGGGTGTATTTACCTGTCCCATGAACGACGTGAGGGTAGCGAGACTGATATCGCTATTGTCGGTGGTGACGAAAATTGCAGTAACCCCGCTGATGGTATCGCCTTGGATGAATTGTTCTCATACGAGATCATTAATGAAGGAGCAGAGATCCGCGTTATTGTACGACGAGGTGACTTTGATGGGCCCGTCATTGGCGATGAAGCATTTGATATGAATGATTTCAACAGTAATTATGATCGCGCTGACGAATGGATGTATTTTAAGCTCGGAGCATATACCCAAAACAATACTGGCGTGGGTGATGATGGCGATATTATTACTTTTTACCGTATCAATAATTCCCACGACCCTAATTAAGCCCAGGAAATCACTATCAAGAAAAAGGGGAGCTCTTGTAGCTCCCCTTGCTCTTTTGGGGGACTACACTCTAAAATATACTCGATTATAATGATCAAAACTACTTGCAAATAAATTTTGCAGGACATCAACAGGGCGCTCTATATTAGCGCATTCTGAGATGCAATGAGATAAACCACAATTGTGGAAACCATAGTGGAGGATTAGATGTTGAAACGGGAAGTAATGGCCTCGTTCGTTTGCGGTGCTGCACTAATGCTGCTCGCGTCCACCCTAATTTCTATCAACAGTAAACCCGATTCTGATAAAACCATCCCTATTGGTCATCAAAATATAGAAGGCAAAAGACAACTCACTAGCAACGATTATTGCGATACAAACCAGACTAAAAATGATCAAACGATTGCTGGAATTAATAGAAACTCTGGCAAAAGTATACGTTCGAGGACCAATCAATCTATAGCCAAACGGCCCTGTGACGCCACTTGTCGCAACACATTGCGGCGAAAACTTAAAACAGGCACCGCACTTACAAGCGGCGAAGCCGCCGCCATTCGAGATAACGCCCATTCTATAGCGAAATTATTGGCTTCATCACCGCTTGAATTAGCAAACCTTGCCCAAAGTCTTCAGCATAATGAAGAAAACGACAATGGGACGCAAGCAGCGGCCTATGCAATTCTTTCTGCATTAGATAATTCACAAAAGGCTAAGATTGCGACGCAACTTTTAGCAACCTCAAATCAAGAGCATCGAGTTGTTGGAATTCAATTATTGGCACCTTCAATAAATAATGACGCGAATGCGGCTTATGAACTCGGGCAAGTCCTTACACGAGATACAGATCCTAATGTTTTAACAACTGCTATCAATGTGGCCTCACGCGCTGATAGCGACGCCACAACGACCCAATCTATCATTTCTTCACTCACCTCTGTGATCAATGGTGCCAGCCCTGCTGGCGTGAAGGGAAGCGCTTTATTGGCAAAGGCCAAGCTTGTTCAGTCAGAACAAGATGTGCGCGATGATGTTTTTCGATTGTTGGACAGCTCATCTGCTCAATCGCAACAATTCAGCTTGCGGGCATTCTCGACTATTGTTGAACGACAGGCACGAGAGAATACCTTAGAAAACGATTGGAGTGAGGATGCAGAGTTTCGCGAAACCATTACATCCATAGCCAATAATGTTGACGCTGACTTTGGCGCCCGCCTTGAAGCCATGCAATTGATGAAACAGTATTTTTAGAATTATTTTACTGAAGTGAAAATCAGCATTGCGGGAAAACTCGGATAACTTGCACCCTGTTGTGCCTCGCCGGCACTATCATTCTGCTAAATTTAAGCCGCTGATAGAATAACCTTATTGCGACCTGACTCCTTGGCCTCATAGAGCGCTTCGTCAGCACGTTTGATTAGTTTTTGCGCTGTATCAACATCTGTACCACTATCCGTTGAAGCAATCCCAATACTGACAGTCACATCAACAACATCACGGCCATTATTGAGGATAAATTTCTCCCCGGCAATATCCTGACGAAGACGTTCAGCAACAATGCGGGCAAAATTAATATCCGTATCAGGCATTGCAACCAGAAATTCCTCCCCCCCATAGCGGCACGCAAGATCAATACCTCGAATAGCACCACTGATACGGTCTGCAAATCCTTGGATAACCTTATCACCAACATCATGGCCATAAGTATCATTGATGTGTTTGAAATGGTCTATATCGAGAACCAACACAGATAAGGAGCGCCCCGTCCAGTAAGCACGGTCAAACATTGCCGATAAATGACTTGCCAGATATCGGCGATTATAAAGACCGGTCAGTTGATCCGTAACCGCCATTTCGAGGCTGGCTTGAAAAGAATTACGCAATTTTTCAAGGTTATGCGTGCGCCGTAATTGGGTTGTGACCCGGGCCATCAATTCCTCACTCGCTACTGGCCGCGTCACATAATCATTCACGCCAATATCTAGGGCACGCACCAATTTTCGCGTATCCCCTTCCCTTACAATGGTCAAGATTGGTGTCAGACGCGTTTCCTCGAATGAACGCAATGTTGAACAAAGACGCAAGGGATCGGTTGATTCAATTGAAAGATTGATAATGATCAGGTCAAAATCCGAAGACCTCGCCCGGGAGAGCGCGATCTCGGGATCAGTTTCCGCAGATACTTCGCACGCCTCACCAAGTATGGATTTTAATCGGTCTATTTGATCTGCACGATCATCCATGATCAGTACGCGCCGAGACATTTCACTATCATCGGCATAATCAATATTTTCGATGACGCCGAGCCCTTTGCCCGTTGAATGGCGCATACGCAACTCATCAGTCATCATCTTCAGGCGAGCTAAAGAGCGCACACGGGCAAAAAGAGCGACATCGTCAACGGGCTTGGTTAAAAAATCATCAGCACCCGCCTCTAAACCTTCAACACGTTCTGACTGTTGATCAAGAGCGGTAACCATAACCACAGGAATATGCATGGTTTCAGTGGTTGACTTCAGTGCACGACAGGTTTCGTACCCATCCATGCCTGGCATCATTACATCCAAGAGTATGATATCTGGCTGTTCAGCTTTTGCTGTTTCGATAGCCTCCTGTCCGGAGAACACGCCGATCACGTCAAAATATTCAGCTCGCAATTTTGCTTCGAGCAATTTTACATTTGGTTCCAGATCGTCGACGACCAGTACGCGTGCCGTCATAAAATCCCCATTTGGTTAAGATGCTACTATATTCGATTATACTAACCGAGATATCTTTTTACTTTGTCAACAAACGAAACAACGGAGATAGGTTTTGCGACATAATCTTCGCACCCCCCTGCCCGAATGCGTTCTTCATCCCCCTTCATGGCGAAAGCCGTCACCGCAATAATTGGTATATCGCTCAATGCTCGGTCTTCCTTGATCCACTTAATCACTTCCAAACCAGAAACTTCAGGTAGTTGTATATCCATCAAAATCAGGTCGGGAACATGCTCGCGTGCAAGCGCCATCGCCTCATCGGCATTTATGGCTTGCAAAACGCCATAGCCATGAGCATCAAGCAGATCATGAAACAATTTCATGTTCAGCTCATTATCCTCTACGACTAGGACAGTTTTTGTCATTGCAGACAGATCGATTTTCTCCATTGCAGACATGGCTATAAAATCCAATTACCAAAGCGCCCTTGATATTGATTCGCGGGCTATTCTGGTAATTATGACGCGAAGGTATTATCGATTATTTAACTTCAAAAGCTTGAACCGTATTTACCACGTATTTTAACCTCAAAATTAGCGTTAAATGATTGAAAAAAATAGCATAAATTCATTTTGCAGAGATTGTAATAAAATACCAGAAAATGCGGATTTACCATGCCAAAACTGTAAATCCCGGCGAATCATAGCCCATAAAGAGCTTTTTTCCCTGAATATCGCCCATCTCGACTGTGATTCGTTCTTTGCGGCGATCGAGAAACGAGATGATCCAAGCCTCGAGCACAAACCAGTAATAGTGGGGGGTGGCAGACGCGGGGTTGTCTCAACCTGCTGCTATATTGCGCGCACATATGGGGTGCATTCGGCCATGCCGATGTTCAAGGCTTTGAAAGTCTGCCCTCAGGCCGTCGTAATCGCGCCTAATTTTCAAAAATATAGCGAGGCTGGTAATATAATCCGGGAGATGATGAAGGGTGTCACCCCCCTCGTTGAGCCATTATCAATTGATGAAGCGTTTATGGACCTTAGCGGAACCGAGCGCGTCCATGGAGCTGCGCCGGCAATAACGATGGCGAAATTAGCCCGGCAAATACACTTGGAAGTTGGCGTAACCGTTTCAATTGGACTGAGCCATAATAAATTTCTAGCCAAGATAGCATCCGATATGGACAAACCATCAGGATTTTTCGTGATAGGCAAGGAAGAAACGAAAAGTTTCCTGGCCAAACACGATATCCGTCTCATCTGGGGAATAGGCAAAAAAACTGCAGATCGATTAGCTGGGGATGGTCTTAAAACCATAGCCCAAATGCAAAAAATGGATCCAAAAATTTTAATGGAGCGATATGGCGAAACAGGACTGCGCCTTTCACGGCTGGCACAAGGTCTGGACTATAGGCCGGTACGCCCGAACAGTGAAACCAAAAGCATTTCCGCAGAAACTACATTCAACGAAGATATCGACACATATGAACGGCTTGAAGATATTTTATGGGATTTGTGTGAAAAAATCTCTTTACGGATGAAATCCAAACAATTTTTCGGACGTGTCATTACTCTTAAACTCAAAACCAATCAGTTTAAAACAATCTCACGGCGTATCACATTAGAACTTCCCGGTAATATGGCACGAACAGCATTCGATGAAGGGCGCAAAATGCTCGAACGCGAAATGGATGGAAGAAAATTCCGCCTTATTGGTATTGGTTATTCAGACTTAACGCCAGCCGATAAATTAGTGCCGCAGGAAGATTTTTTTGGAGGTGATCGCAAGCGCCTTATCGCTCGCGAGGAGGCTGTCGATTCAATTCGGACAAGATTTGGCGATCATTCAATTGGTGCAGGGCGCAGTTTGAAGAAGAAATAAACCGCTAGAATGAGAGCCTCGTTATTCTAAGGCCACTTCCTAAAACAGTTTATAAATTAAAGACTCTGATCGGCAGAAGCTTCAAGCCATCCAATTGGCAAATAGCAACGGCTTCACCATGTAACGTTGCTAAAACCCCATCTATAACCCCGCTTTGTTCCCCGCGTAGTCCTTTTGCCTGAGCGGGCGTGGCAATAGCGGCTTGACCATGGCGCAACTTATGCGCTTGCGGGCCATCAATCGATGTTGACGCCATATCACGCAGAGCCAGCTCAATACCTTCCAGACATTCATCGCGATCGCAAAATTCGCTTTCATCGGGCGCATCATATTTTTCAAGATCGCTGATTTTTATTGCATTCTCCTCGTGGAATGGCCCGACAGAACTGCGACGTAAGCTGATAATATGCCCCTGGGTTCCGAGCTTTTTTGCGATATCGCGAACCAATGCGCGTACATATGTGCCCTTACCCGTTTGTGCTTCAAATACACATTGATCAGCAGAGGGGAAATCAATGATTTTTAAATCATGGACCGTAATAGTTCGGGGTTCGATTTCCACTTGTTCACCATTACGAGCGAGATCATATGCGCGTTGGCCATTAATTTTAACGGCAGAAAATTGAGGCGGTATCTGTTCAATCTCCCCGATAAAGTCGTCCAAAATAGCTTCAATTTCAGCCTGCGAGGGAAGCTTATCGCTGGTGGCAATAATTTCACCTTCCTTATCATCGGTCGTTGTTGAAACACCCCATTGTGCTGTAAACTGATATGTTTTTTGTGCTTCCATGACATAAGGAACCGCCTTGGTCGCCTCCCCCAATGCAATAGGAAGAATGCCTGTTGCGAGCGGATCAAGAGTACCGGCATGACCAGCCTTTTGAGCTTGAAACAACCAGCGTACTTTTGACACTGCTTCCGTCGAACCCATATCGTAGTCTTTATCAAGAACAATCCAGCCAGAAACTTTCCGGCCCTTTTTGCGGCGTCCACCCATATGCGATCCGTATCGATTATATCATTTTAAAATAATTGACAGGACACCATCGGTTCGAACGAAGACATCCTCAAACGGTTTCATGAACTGATAAGCGACGGGCGTCAAGCGCAGTTTATCAATCATCCTTAGCGGCAAGATCTCTCGCCACATCGGGACTAGATAAAAGCGCATCTATACGATTTGCCTCATCAAAACTTTCATCTTTGCGAAAGATAAGCGCGGGTGTGAATTTCATTTCAATCTTTTGCCCGAGCAGTCCGCGAAGTTGCGGTGCATTCTCATTTAAGGCTTCGATAATTTCGACTTCTCGTTGGGAAGTGCCATGAGCTGTGCTCTGCTTACCTTGAATAAGTGGCATACAATATATGCTGGCTTGACGCAGATCTGGAGATGTTCGCACTTCACTGATTGTGACCGAGACATCCTTCAGGCGGGGGTCATGAAGGTTTTCTCGTATCAGAATATCAACCAATGCATGGCGGATGAGTTCTCCCGCGCGTAATTGGCGTTGTGAAGGACCCCGTCCTTTTAAATTACCTTGAAAGGCGCTCGAACCCGAATTGTGTTTATTTGATCGTTTAGACATTTGAAGCTTTTATACCATCCGCAGGATGGTGAAAATAGCATTCTTTTTTATGGTCAGGCTACAGCTTGCTCGTCACACATGACCGAAATTTCTTTAAGAACGCTATGGATCAAACCATGTAACGTAATGACCATTTCTTTGCGTTGCCCACTTTTATTTTCGATGTCGCCAACCAATGATTCAGACTTTTCGCTGAGCTTGCCAATTTCCCAGGCACCAACGCCGCACGATGCACCTTTGAGGGTATGAGAAGCAAGATGCCAATCTTTATCTTCCATCGCAGGATCAAGTCGCTCAAGCCAATATTCGAGCTGGTCCTCGAAAATAGCCAGAATTTCGTTTCGCAGACCTAGGTCATCGCCTACATAAAGAGCGAGATGGTTTGGATCAATAAGTGGCTGCATGATAAAAATCCTGTTTTACTCTTAATAATGGACCCTTATCATAGCGTCCCACCCCTATCAGAAAGTTAAAAATTCAACATTCAATAATAAAAAAAGCTGCCCCCGAGATAGGGGCAGCCTTTGGATTAACCAACTTTACCCCCCTAGATAGGGGAGTAAAGTTCAGAAAGTAAGTTAAAGCTTAACGGTTTCCCGCTTCTTTAGCTGCTGCTTCAGCAGCAGCTTTTGCTTTATCAAGAGCACTCTGACCGGCAGTAGAAGCTGCATCTGTCGCTGCACCCGCAGCTGCATCTTTTGCTGCGCCTGTTGCAGCGTCAGTCGCTGCACTTGTTGCGGCATCGGTTGCAGCACCAGACGCGGCGTCAGTTGCTGCGCTTGTAGCGGCATCAGTTGCTGCGTCGGTTGCGGCCCCTGTAGCACGATCAACAACACCGGAAGCAGCATCAGAAGCTGCATCTTTTGCACGGTCAACAACACCGGAAGCGGCATCAGAAGCCACCTCTTTAGCACTATCAACAATACCAGACGTTGCGCTGGAAGCTGCATCAGTAGCAGCATCTGTCGCAGCATCTGTCGCAGCATCTGTCGCTGCATTGGTCGCAGCATCAGTAGCACTGT
>CAYMPJ010000035.1:3968-13254 GCA_964392325.1 uncultured Caulobacterales bacterium | reverse complement strand
TATTCAGATTGATGATTTTGCTGACCTAATTGCCAACCATCTGGGTGAAGACGTTAACGGTAATGCAGTCATCACTGCAGGGATAAATACCCTGACCCTGACGGGTATTGATATGGGCGATCTTGAGGCGGGTGATTTTATATTCTAGCGGTTTTAAGCTGGATTATATTTTGATTATCAGAACCCACCGCAAAGTGCCCCCACGCCTTCATAAGGTCCCGGCGGATTTCTAGCAGGTCGGTCCGGTTGTAGGCGGCCTCAACCTGATTACTTACCTTATGAGAAAGGGCACGCTCTTTAGCCGCGTAGGGGAAGCTTGTTTGTTCTTCGCACCAAACGCGGAATGTTGTTCGCCTACCATGGACTGTGGCAATACTATCCCTTGGAAATAATCGGCCGAGTGTTTTTACAACAGCTACATCACTTAAGGCATTCTTTTGCGATGGGAGGGCCTCTTCCAATCCGTCAATGGGGTTTACTTTGTCAAACTGGCATTCTGGCTTGGTGCGGGAATATTCAAACACCTTGCCTATGGGCTACTCCCAAAGCCGGAAAGAGAACTGGTTGATGGAAAGCTTGTTTTTAAAAAAGTATCCCGCGAGCCTCATTCCGGCCCTTCTATAAGTTGGGTAATGCCCTGATGGTTTCCCCAAACAAAGTTCCACTCCGTTTATTCGACTATTTATGTTCAGGACACCAGAATTTCAGTTGAAATTTTCCATTCAAATTATGCGTGAAGCGTAAAATGCCTTTTCTAACGCGAATCCAAAATTGAGAAAAAGATGTTAGTTTCAGCGTTTGCGAAATCGAGGGAGTAAGAACAGATAAATTCCTGTTCCCCACATCGTGACGAGTAGTAAAGCCGTGGGTAGAAAAATAAATCGCTTTACGCCCGATGAAAAAAATGAGCCGTCATGGATTGATTCAATCAGGTCAGAACGGCGATAGGCAACATTCAGAACATCGCCTGTTTGTGTATCGACCTGCACTTCCCATCCTGACTTAGCCCTGATTTTAGCAATGCCCTTACCCGGGCGCAGGTCAATACGGTCAATATCCGACCATGTGTTGATCTGTACTGTCTCTTGAAGGCGGCTCACCGTCATCATCTCTTCAAAAGTGATAGCCGGTAACTGATCGGTTAAGAGCCCCTTAGATGTGGGCGGTTGAATCCAATCGAAGTCTTTTTTGACCATCAAAAGTGTTCCGGCAAAAAAGATGATGCCGGCAGGAATAATGATGGCGAGTGATAGCCAATAATGAACTTGCCGCAGGAAACGTTTGAGGTTTATTTTCATAATTGCAACACTGCGGCCCTATCAATTGCCTTGTCAAATCGGCTTACGGTATTTTCCCGCCTGCGACCCATGGACCACCTGCTTCAATAATAGCTGCCTCAAAAGCCGGAATGGTTGTCTCTGCCAGAATTATCAGCCGTGTGCGAATGTCTTCAAACTCTGTTTGCGCATAACCAAATTGCTCTCGGTGTGTCTGCGTAGGGCCATAAGTGGAGTTACTTAATCCCGTAAACACACTTCCGAGACGACTTCGTACTGTGGGTACTGTCCGTTCATAAATGGCCATGCGGGCGGAATTTCCATTCATTAGTTCATCAAGGTCATTGGCTTCTTTACGAATGGCTTGCCAGCTATTATCCAGCGCTTCGGGGTCTCCCCCTGTAATCCTTTGTGTTGCAACTTGAAGTAGATTAATCTTCTCATCTAATTCCGTTAAGAGAACTCCAGCGGCTGTAACTCTTCTGTCAAATGTGGACACCTCATCCCAAAATTCAATGGCATCTGCTTGGGGCGGAAGAGCGCCGTCACGGAGTCTTTCAACCGTAAAGGGTTGAGCCTCAACAAGCTGGATTGTTTCTCCGCGAACACGTTTTGACAAGGACACAGTATACTCACCGGGCGCGACGAGGAAGCCAGAAGGTTCCTCGTCGTCATCTTCGGCTTTTGGCCGAACCATATCTGTTTGTGGATATCTTAAATTCCAATTGACCCGATGAAATCCTTTTTTGGCGGGCCCCTTTATTCGTCGCACAACATTTCCATCCGCATTGCGAACGGTTAAGAAAATTGTAGGCTCTGTTTCCTGAAGCTCACTCGTCAGGCTTTCAAAGCTCGGGAATGGTGTATCTTTTCCCGCTTCGATTAAGGGCTCCTCGGCCTTAACGCGGCTGTCTTTCAGAGTCTGAATATCCTCGGCCAGATAGTATGTGAAGTTGGCTCCAAATGGCGGATTAGGCGCGCGGAAATAGGAATGACCTTGTGAGCCGCCTTTAGAAAAAGCCAGTGGGTGCTTTTCAATATACCAAAGCGCCTTACGTCCCGCAAATAACATGGCATCTTGTTTCAAACTGTCTTCCGTCACAGTGCGAAGCGGTGAAATATCATCGACAACAAAGAAGCCTCTGCCGAAACTTGCGGCGACAAGATCGTTTTCACGGCGTTGTATCGTAACGTCGCGAAATGAGATGGTGGGCGCATCACCTGTGAGCTCCACCCATTTTTGCCCGCCATCAACTGTAAAGAACAGGCCGAATTCTGTGGCGGCAAATAGTAAATTTGCGTTTTCATGATCTTGAACAACACGCCAAACAAGGTGATGGTCTTCCAAATTGCTTGCAATACTCCGCCAGCTTCTCCCGCGATTGGTGCTTTTGAGTAAGTAAGGCTTATAATCTCCAAATTTGTGATTATCGAGCGCGATATAAACGGTGTTTTCGTCAAATAAATCCGCCCGGATATCATTGACGAAAGCGGTCTCAGGTACGCCCGGTAGGCGTCCAACTTCCAAACGCCGCCAGTTTTCGCCGCCATCTTCAGTAATCTGAATCAAGCCATCATCTGTACCCGCATAAATGATATTTTCATTGAGAGGGGATTCGCCAAGTGAAGTAATGGTGTTATATTGCGACATGGCATAAATGTCCCAACCGGCTTCCCAGCTCCATTGCCGTCCTTGGACGGGCAATTGCATACGGTTCTGATCGCGTGTCAAATCGCCTGAAATCGGTGTCCAGCTATCGCCGCGATCATCAGATTTCCAGACGCGTTGAGAGGCAAAATAAAGCCGTGTGGGATTATGCTGACTGACCAAGATGGGGGAGTCCCAATTCCAGCGTTCTATGGGATCGCCTTGCCCGGATTGCGGTTTAATATGGATCACTTCGCCCGTGGTGCGATCCACACGTGTCAGATTTCCTTGTTGCCATTGCGCATAGATAATGTCGGGATTGCCCGGCTCAATGGCGGGTTGGTGACCATCACCACCCAGAGCAATAAACCAATCTGAATTGCGAATTCCATGACGGTTATCCGTTCTTGAAGGACCGCCTTGTGTATTATTATCCTGCGTACCGCCAAAGACATTGTAAAATGGTTCGGCATCATCAACCGCAACTTTATAAAACTGAGTCAGCGGAAGATTATCTATGAACCGCCATGTTTTCGTATGATCATAACTTTCATATAATCCGCCGTCAGAGCCAAACATTATATAGTCTGGATCGTCTGGCCGGAAAGCAATCGCATGGTCATCCACATGCTTGTACTCATTATTCAAGTTACTCCACGTCTTGCCACCATCATTTGAAATTTGTGATGTATTCGACGCCAGATAAATACGGTCGAAATAATGTGGGCTGGCATAAAGCTCTTGATAGTAATGTGGGCCTGTACCGCCGCTAACTGCGTCGGACATTTTTTCCCAGCTTTCGCCTCGATTTGTTGATTTCCAGACGCCGCCTTTGCGCAGGTCCGTTTCAATAGCAGCGTAAAGAACATCCGGACTCATGGGCGATATAGCGAGGCCGATTTTGCCCATATTGCCCTCGGGAAGGCCTGTTTTTAATTCTATCCAATTCTCTCCGCCATCTTCAGATTTCCAAAGCCCGCTTTCCGGTCCGCCGCCAACATAAGCTGCGACTGTCCGGTGATGTTGCCACATCGCGGCATAGAGACGGTCAGGATTACGGGGGTCGATAATAAGGTCAGTGGCACCTGTATAGTCGCCGCTTTTGAGAACATTTGTCCAGCTCTCGCCGCCATCTGTCGTCTTAAAAACGCCGCGCTGGCCGCCCGCCGACCAAAGCGGACCTTGCGAGGCGACCCATAATGTGTCTGGATCATCGGGGTGAATAATAATCTTTGAAATATGCTCAGAGGCTTCGAGGCCTTTCTTTTCCCATTTTGTACCGCCATCGGTAGATTTATAAATGCCGTCTCCAAACCCATTGTGACGCCCGCCGTGATTCTCGCCCGTGCCCACCCAGATTGTATCGGGATGATCGGGGTCAAAGCCCAAAGCGCCTGTAGAATAAGACCCCTGGCCATCAAAAAGGGACGTCCATGTCGTTCCGGCATTTTCGGTTTTCCAGACACCGCCTGAGCCGACTGCCACATACCATGTCGCCGGATCGTCAGGCACAATAACAATATCGGCAATACGTCCGGACATAAAGGCGGGGCCAATATTGCGAAGCTTGAAGGCCTCAAATGTGGGACTTGAGAATGGTTTAGTGTCATCCACCTCACTTGATTGAGCGAAAATTGCAATTCCAGCGAAAAGCGCAATCATAACACTAACTACGAGTATAAAGGGCCGCATCTGGTTCTCCTAACCGACAATTATTGTTAAGTTTTAACATAAAAAATTAGTCGCGATAGTGCTAAAATTGCGCAATCAAATCTTCCCATCGAAAGTTAAGCCTGACGTCAAATATAGTATGCCCACTATGAAATTCTTGCGCGATTCCAGAGATCTTTAAATCGCCCACTAAAAGACACTTGCTAAAGTTTGCTAAGAGGATTCAGCGTTAACACTGTTGCCGCAATGTCAAGGTTCTAAAGCATTTTCTGGCATAATACCAAGACATGAGAAAAATTTCGTAAAATCAACATGCTTATAAATTTCAGCAATCTTTCCTTTCTGTATTCGAAGCTTGGAATTTCCGATCATTTTACGGGTACATCAGTTCCTTTGTTTGTGGCTTTAAACTCCTACAAAACTGAAATCCACTGCTCCTCTTCCACACTCCGAAAAATTTTAGTTAGAAATTTATCCTAACATCACCGCCGTTTTTTGCTGCCAACTAATTGGTTTGTAATTGTTTCGCCGAGTGTCGGGTTTGAAGTCTCTCCTTTTGGCTTGTTCTTAAGATATGGCCCTCTAACCAAATTAGAGCCCTAACCCCTATTCTCAGGCAAGGGCTGTTCGAACCTTTGGCATGATCCGCCGGCTGACGGGTATGGTCTCGTCCGTCGTCAGTTGAAGTTGTCCGATGCCCGATGCTTTTCGTTTCAGCGACTTGATATGGTTTAGATTTACCAGGTGCGAGCGATGGACCCGTAGAAAACTGGTGGGCAATTGGGCCTCAAGTTCATTCATCGAGCCGCTATGCAAGATCGTTTGGCCATCGCGAAAGACAAGTTCAACATAATCGCCAGAAGCATTGCAATGGGTGATCTGCTCTGGGTTCACCATCTCAACCTTACCGACATGTTTGATGGCTAACTGGGGAGGAGTTTTCGTCTCGCGCGTTTCGTCCAATGCGGCTTGAAGGCGCTGCGCACGGGCTTCTTCGCTTTGTCGCCGGGCCTGTTCTTTTGATAAGGTCCGTGCCTGTTGGACCATCAAAAAGACGAGGAGCACGAGGAGCGTGTAGAAAAAGAAAATGTCGAGAAATTGCGATGCGGTTAGAAAAGTGATTCCGCTAAACAGTGTGAGAACGATTGCATAACCCGTTGCGGCTGGCCTTCGCCATTTGATCAGTGTCACGATAAATGCACCGAGTGTTGGAAGAAGCATGGCGTAAATGGCTTTTCCGTCAAAGCCCGGAATAAGAAGAATCGTCACGCTTGTGACGAGGGTGAGGGCCAGCAGAACTTGCTGCCATCGATTTTTGTAAAATTTCTCAATCACGTGGGTGGCCAAGCAAAGGCCGAACGCGAAGGAAAACGCTACAATCAGGATCAATCTCAGATCATGAAACGGGTAGGGGTAGGCATAAAACCCCCGTGCTGTTTCTGTAAGGAGTTGCGCGCCAGCAAACACACAGACAAATGCGAGGAGGGATGAGCCCACCCGGTCCATATTGCGAAATGCAGCGACGCCAAAATAGAAAGCGCCAAGAACAAAAGCGCCAAATGTTAAGAGCGATGGCCAATAGCGATGTAAAATAACATGTGTCGGGTTTGTATAAGGGGTTATGCCGATGGTGTGCAGAGGATATTCCAAATTTAGAATCCCGTGATGGCTAGACATGAGTATCGCAATTTCATTGTCACCAGCGACAAGCAAACGTTGCGGGATATAGAGCATTGCATCCATTAAACCGGGCGTCTCTTTTATACGTGTCTCGCCCGGCTCGCCATTTTGTCCCAGCAAAACGCCGTTCAAATATACTTTGCTGGCAATCTTGCCCGATATAAGAAGGCCAAGGGGTATTTTCTGTTTGAATTCGTCAGAGAGTGTGATCTCGGCACGTAACCAAAGCATCTTTCCTTGTGGGTCGACTTGCCAGAAGTCCTGTCTTTTACAATCAGGCCCGTCAAACTCAGGTGGGCTCATATCCTTAAGGTTAACCGGACAAATGCGTACGGATCCCGTTTTGAGGGTTTGAATATCCTGCGCAAGAATCGGAAGCGCGGAGATAATGATGAATAGGGAGGTCAAGATCAATCGGTGAATGGTCATTTAACGACCGTACACCGAAAGGGGGTGATTGTGCACGCCCGCTCACAGAACAGGTGGGGCCACTTGTCGATTACTCCATGATTTCACGTGTAAAATCTTTCACCTTCGAAAGGACAACTCCAATAGGTGAAGGAATTTTAGCCATGAAATATCGATCTGTTTTGCTAGCCAGTCTATTGCTCGTGACAATAAGTTGCGCATCAAAATCTACGCTTCCTATAGAAGAAGAGGTATTTCGTTTCGAGGCAAATTCTGGTGACTCAGTTGAGGCTTATCGGGGAAGCTTCATAGTACCTGAAAACCGCGCAGACCCAGCGAGCCGCATGATTACCCTTCACTATGTGCGCTTTCCCGCAACCGGTGAGAGGCCCGGCGCTCCCATCGTCTATCTCGCCGGGGGGCCGGGAGGCTCTGGTATTGGTACGGCAAAAAGGCAGCGGTTTCCGCTTTTCATGGCGATGCGCGCCTTTGGCGATGTGATTGCATTTGATCAACGCGGTACCGGGGCCTCCAATGATCTGCCACGCTGCATTTCCAAAACGGTTATACCTGCTGATCAGGCGTTGACCGATGATGCTTATGTGGCGCTTCACCGAGAGACGATTGCCGAGTGTCAATCCTTTTGGGAATTAGAAGGGATCGATCTTGCAGGCTACACGACTGAAGAAAGCGCAAAAGACCTTGATGCGCTGCGGGCGCATCTGAAAGCTGATAAAATTTCCCTCTGGGGGATTTCCTATGGCAGCCATCTTGCCCTTGCTGCGCTCAAACAGATGGAAGACCGGATTGATCGGCTTGTGCTCGCCAGTGCCGAAGGGCTTGCTCAAACGGTAAAGTTACCGACCCGGACTGACGCTTATTTTGTCCGGCTTCAAGAGGCGATAAATACCCAGTCGAAAGCCGGGGCTATATTTCCCGATATAAAAGCGCTCTTCACGCGGGTGTATACAAAGCTGGAAGAGAACCCTGTCATGCTAACTGTTCCGCAGGCTGATGGTGGTACGGCGCAAGTTTTGTTGCAGGCCTCTCTTCTCAAGCAGTTTGCCGCCGGCTCCATTTCTGATCCGAGTAGAGCCGCGCAAATTCTCGGCCTCTATGCTGCGATTGATGCAGATTTTTATGATCCTGTGATTGGTGTTTTGCAGGCGGTCTATGATCCAACTGAGCCAATTAGTTGGGACCCCATGGCGCTGGCGATGGATATTGCTTCGGGCATTGAGTCGACAAGGCTTGCGCAAGTAAACCAGCAAGCACAATCAGCCATTCTTGGGGATTGGTTAAACTTCCCCATGCCGCATCTATATGATGTGTTGCCAGATATCACCCTTGATTCAAGTTTCCGCAATGGGCCAAATAGCTCTGTCCCAACGCTCTTGTTGAGCGGAACACTGGATGGCCGGACCTATCCGGAAAGCCAGAGGGAGGCCGTTGCCGGACTTTCCAATGTGCAGATCGTAACAGTTACAAATGCTGGCCATAATCTATTTATGTCCTCGCCGGAAGTGACAAAAACCATCAATGCCTTCATGCGCGGTGAAGCTTTGCAAGCTAACGAGATTATTATCCCATTTCCTGACTTTGCACCCTTTTAAAGGGGGCGCGCGTATAAGGGATTAAGTAAATACTCCTCATTATGCTGATATAACCAGCTCGACTATTCTTGCTAGGATAAAGGTAAACCGTGGGGGAGCCGCCAAAAAGAGAGTTGTAACATCATGATTTGTGGCTTAGGGTTGGTGAAGGGCGGGTTTCATAATTAAGTCGCTTCCTATTGGTTCGTTGGCCAATAAAATAAAAATGTACCTCGTGGTTTTTGATTGATCATAAAGGATACCTAATGATGATATTTTCAAATTTAGAGAGCATGTCCCTTAAAAGTCTGGCAATCGTCGCTATTGCTCTTATTTTGTCGGCGTGTGAAACATCCGCTGTCGGCCAGAAACCGGTGTCTATCAATAGTGTTTCTGCCCCCGATACCGATTTTTCATCCTACCAGACATATTATGTTCTTGAGGTTCCACCTGGAGAAAATGAAGTTGCTCCGCCTAAACCCGTATCTCGCGTAATCGTGGAAGCTGCAGTTCGTAAGGAGCTTGACGCTCGCAATTATCTTGAAATTGATAGTAAAGACGATGCCGATTTATTGGTGGCGATCCAGTTCTCTTTAAAAGACGAGACAATCCAGAAAACCAAAACCGTCTACGAAGTCCAGCGCACACGATATGGAGATGGTTATTATAACGATGGTTATGGCAGAGGTTACGGACGCGGCTATGGCCGAGGTTATAATAGAGGTTATGGTCGGGGTTATAATAGGGGCTATGGAAGGGGATATAACGGCGGATATAGTTATGGTTATGGCTATGGCGAATATTATGGTTATACAACAATTCCCCATTCAACGATCGTTACCGAGGATTTTCGCCAAGGAAATATGCTGATTGATCTCATTGATCGGGAATCAAACTCCGTGGTTTGGGAAGGTCATGCCGCTGGGGAAGGTGAGCAGGAAGTTGCAAAAATCGAGACACGGGTTAATAACGTGGTCTCGCGCCTTTTTCAGCGTTACCCGCATGAAGCG
>CAYMPJ010000035.1:0-3868 GCA_964392325.1 uncultured Caulobacterales bacterium | reverse complement strand
GACACGGGTTAATAACGTGGTCTCGCGCCTTTTTCAGCGTTACCCGCATGAAGCGCCAGCTCCTGTTGAAACAACTCCTCCTGTCATAACAACCCCATAAGGGTTAATTGAAAACCGGTTTGAGCCACCTCGCCAACCGTTATGGAATGCATTATAATATCGGGTGATTTAACTGGATCTCCCGATATTTTTTTGTCGACTTAATTCTGTCTGTGCGCTGATGCTTAGCGGCGCTCTTATCCCCTTATTCCCCTGTTATTTCCCGTATCTTGAACAGGAAAATGCCGTCATTTTTCCTTACCCCTTTTCCCTCTTTTCGCGAATTGAGTTGACGGTTTCGTGATTGCTTGTTATTTTTTTGTGATCAATGGGGGATGATCATGGCTTGGGGGGGGCATTTCTAATGTTGCAAACACTTATAAAATTAAAGAGATGGGGCGCCCCTGTCTTGGGCGCATGTTCACTCGTTGTGTGCTTGGCGTGGCTTCCAATGGCTGCTTGGGCGCAGGCTGACTCTGATGAAACCATATCGGTGCAATCGGACCCCGATAGACCTAGCTCAACACAAACTGAAATACTTATCGGCCAGCTGGACGAATTTGGCAAAAAGATTTCGGTTTTTCGCTGGCTCGAGGATTATTCATATCTGGGCAAGTTAGACCGGGAACGTGTCGGTCTTGAAAAGCTTAAATATGTGCCATTGGGCGAGACAAGCTATGTCTCTTTTGGAGGCGAATACCGTTTTCGCTGGGAGGGTGTTGATGAGCCTATTTTCGATCTTGTGCCTATAGACGGTTTTGATTCACGCAACCACAGAATATTTCTTCATGCTGATCTTCATGTAAACAAACGCGTGCGTGTTTTTGCTCAATTTGCCAGTGCTTTTGAGGATGGGCGTTTGCCTGGTCCGCGCCCTTTTGACCGGACAGATCCAGATATTCAGCAATTATTTGCCGATATTAAATTTGGCAAGCCTGGAGGTTTGCGGGGCTTGGTGCGTGTTGGCCGTCAGGAATTACCCCTTGGTGGTTACCCTTTCCGAATTTCAGCACCCAGATTATCAACAAATTTGCGGCAGAGTTTTGATGCTGTAAAGGTCGTGTTGATGCCAACAGATAAAGTGCGCGTTCAAGCTTTCTATGCAAAACCATTAATCAACCAACCGGGTTTCTTTGACGATCCACGTGATGAAGACGAAAATTTTTGGGGCGTTTATGTAACAACACCGGTTCCGATTATAAAAGGCATGAAAGCCGACTGGTATTATCTTGGCCGTTCGGAAAAAGATGCACTCTATAATCAGGGTGTGGCTGATGAAACACGCCATAGTCTCGGCGCCCGGTTTTTTGGCGGCACTCCTACCGGGTTTTCCTATAATGTCGAAGGGCTTTATCAGTTTGGTTCTTTTGGTGACGGTAATATAAGCGCTTGGGCCGTGGCATCCGATTTTTCCCAGTCCGTGCCGGGCGTTCCTTTATTAAATAAAATCGGCCTTAGCCTGAATGCGGCCAGCGGTGACAAAGACCCGGATGATGACAATTTGCAAACATTCAATGCGCTTTTTCCAAATTTAATCTATTTTTCCGAGGCAACAGCGCTTTCACCGACTAATGCTTATAGCGTTTATCCTTATGTGGATTTGAAGCTACAAAGAAATGTGAAGCTATATCTTGGGTCAAACATTTTGTGGCGCCAATCGAGTGGAGACACGCTTTATCGTCCCATTTATATCCCGATAACAAGCACGCTCCAATCTGAGAGCCGTTATGTCGGTCAATTTGCACAGGCACAGCTTTACTGGTGGCCTTTTGGTGGAGGGACGCATCAATTTTCGGGTAATGTGCAAGTGCGCGCGTTTTATGTGCGCGGTATATCGGGCAATGTATTCGATGATGCAGGTGGACGTGACTTCAATTTCGGCATGCTGGAACTTTTCCTGCGGTTATGATTGCAAGCATTAAATGTCTTGCCGAGTTGTTATTCTTCGCAGTTACATTTCCAAAAAGTGAATTAGTAGTCTCATTTTGGTTCTTGAGGCTTTAATCTATTCTCTCATGTCCTCTCTATCAAAATGCGCGTCCTATCGCTATTCCAAACACGATCGTGTCTTCGCCGCCTGAAATATCATAGTGGAGCTGGGGCGAGATTGTAAATTCATTGGGTAGCTCATGCTCGTACAGCGCCCCTATACGACCAATAGCGAAGGTTTCATCATCGACAAACTCGATGCCGGGGCCCACTTGTAGAGCCAATCCCCGCCATAAATGCAGGTCAGCGACAGCTAAAACGGTGGTTGCGTCTAATTCACCAAACGCATATTCAACGACCGCGCCAAGTCCAAGGAACTCGCTGACTCTGTACTCGTAATCAATTCCAAGTGTGAAGACGGTCTCATCGGCCTCGTCGATATAGCTCCCCGCTATAACCGTTGAAATATGGTGACGCTTATTTTCATTAAATTCTACATCTATTTGAGCAGACGCAATATTCGGGAATAAAAGGGTAGAAAAAATCAGCCCCGTAATCTCTTTTTTCATTGGCCACTGTCCTTTTTCCAGTTGCATACTCTCAGGTGGCGACTTGGTTGTAGTCAGCGCCATACAATCTTGTTCCAGATTGGGGCCCTCATGTCCAGCCCATAAATTGTGTACCATTTTGCAACTAAATTTCAGCGATTAGCGCTCGTCTGCAAAGGCCCGATATAGAGGGATTACTGCATTAACCGGGTTGTTTGGGGATGATTTTTGACCTGATTTCTTTTGGTGAGCCAAACCTCATTGAGGGCTTTTTGGCAGACATCATTAGCCAAAATTCTCATCGGCTTCTTTTCATTCTTTATATGTTTAATCATAGTACAGATTAAATTGCTTGTTGCCAATCACGTTCTAGGGTGGATTCGCACAAATGCAAATCTCTCTCGCAATTTTGTCTTGGGGTTTTTCTATGCTGGTTGAGCTCTACTGCAATATAAAGCCATAAAATCGCCTATTCGGCTTTTGTGATGAGCCAATCAAAATATGTGCTTGCCCAAAGACTGTGCTTGCCTAAAACCGGCCAAAACCTAGTGATTTAGCCCGAATATCACCTATTTTCTTTGCCTTTACTCAAGCAATGGTCCTAAAAGGTTGAATTTTCAGCAAATAATTACAGTGAGAGTTCAAATAGTGATGAAAAGCCTTGCGCGTCATCATGGATTTTTCTGAATAATTGGTCTATTATGAGCGCCAAGTATAGGGTTCGCAGGTACCCTGCCCGGGGAGATTGATGCCGGGGTTCGCGGGGATAAAGTATAATTTATTAGTCTGTGTAGTGATTGAGTAACTATTAATGATCTGGTTGCTGGTGAATTTTATATTCCAGCGGCTCAATTAGGAATACCAAGACCAAACACGAAGAGAATTTTTTCTGGGAAGAGGTTAATCATGGGTAACTTCATTGTAAGCACAAATCTTGATTTCTTTGATGAAAATGATGGAGAAACATCCCTTCGCGAGGCGATTGCCTTGGCGAGGCGTTTGCCGGTGACACATTAATCCGTCTCACCGGGGGTGAATTATCGCTCACCTCTGATGTGACCATTGACGGATCAAGCGCAGGTGGAGAGGTGGTGATCACCGGAGATTCTAATGGGGACGATGTGCTTTTAGCGGGTACAAACATCACTGATGCTTTGACTAATACGAACAACTCCGACAATAAAAGAATATTCAGTATTAGCGGTACGGGGAGCGATGTTACCCTCAATCAACTCACTATTACGGGTGGTGTTGCGGATGGCTTTGGCTCTGACGATAATGGCGGCGGGGTTAGGATTGGTTCCGGGGCTGATGTGACGCTGGCCAACAGCACGATCTCCGGCAATGAGGCT
>CAYMPJ010000034.1:0-18786 GCA_964392325.1 uncultured Caulobacterales bacterium | reverse complement strand
ATGTACCAGAAACTCTATCAGACTTTGGTACATAACAAGGGGGCTTTACAGTAGCTATTCGCTCTGATGCTCCCGTGCTTTTGCTGGGCCCAACTGGCGCAGGAAAATCCCGGATTGCAAGAAAGCTATTTGAGCTGAAAAAAAGTCGCCACCGTATTGAGGGCGACTTTATTGATCTCAACTCCGCAACGGTGCGCGGCGACCATGCAATCCCAATGCTTTTTGGCCAGAAAAGAGGTTGGAACGGATCAACCACAGAACGAAAGGGATTACTGCGGGCTGCCGATAAAGGGGTTTTATTCCTCGATGAGATTGAAGCCCTTGGCCTTGATGATCAGGCCATGCTGTTGGAAGCTGTCGAAAACGGGCGCTTTTATCCTCTTGGCGCGGACCGGGCATCGACAAGCCGGTTTCAGCTGATCGCAGGCACCAGCGCCGATTTATCTAAGCTTGTTGCTGAAGGCACCTTTCGCGCTGATCTTTATGCGCGTTTAAACTTGTGGACATTCCGCCTTCCCGCCCTCAATGAGCGCAGGGAAGATATCGAAGAAAATTTAAGTCATGAGATCACCCAAGCCATGTCGCGTAAGGGTGAGAAACTGTCTTTTGCTGCTGAGGCAACCAGATCGCGGAAATTTGCTACTGACCCTTCCGCGCTCTGGAGCGGAAATTTCCGCGATCTGGTTGCCTCAGCAACCCGGCTTGTCACACTTTGCGAACGCGGGCGTATCACCAAGTCGGTCGTCAATGAAGAAATTGAAACCCTGAAATCCCAGTGGCAAGGAACAGCCCAAGATGATGATATACGATTGGTCGCTGAGGTTATGACTGATACATCAGCGCTCGACCGTTTCGATCTCGTGCAATTGGCTGAGGTCATTCGTATTTGCCGACAATCTTCGTCCATGAGTGAGGCAGGCCGGAAACTTTTTTCAGTCTCAAGGCAACAAAAAAAATCCGCAAACGACACTGACCGTGTGAAAAAATATCTCGAAAAATTTAGCCTGACGTTCACCGATATAAAATGAGCACAAAGAGTTTTGAACAACTGCGATATTGATTATCAAAAGGTGTCATTATTGACTTTTCAAGATCGGGAAAACCAACGGAGTGAGTTGAGTAGCAACAAACGCGTTTATCGATTCCTTTAATGTTAAGTCTAGGGCAGTATGCCTTAACGCTCATTGGTTCTTAAGCCTTTAGGGCGCGCGCTCAAAACTGGAAGACTGGCTAGAGATTACAAAGAAGTACGTCCACTCAACTCTATTTGATATAAAACCCCGATATCGCTACTAAACCTCAAGGCGGAACATCATCCGCCATGAAATTGAAACTCGGAAAATCCTCCAGCCGGGTTGGCCAACAACGGGGAGCACTTCAAGTGTATCCCTTTAGCCGGTAAGATTGGGTGCTACCCTTAAGAAAACATTTTGGAGCCCCTAATCCTTGACTTAGTGAACCGCATCCAGTCTCGCAGAATAAAGCGGCAACCACGAAACAGTTATAGGGGGATAAGGTATAAAGAAATTTCTTTTTCAAGGTGCTTTCTGGTGTTAGCTTGGATGAATGGTTTCTGATTTTTCTTCATTCACTGATATATCATGGTTTGTTGATTCCAAGCTAACGCCGTACCGTCCGAGTTTTGATCTCGTGCGGCGTACTCGTTTGTTAGATAGTTTAATGAATGGGCAAGATCGAAAACTTGTTTTGGTTACGGCTCCAGCGGGGTACGGTAAGTCGTCTTTACTTGCACAATGGGTGGCTGAAGCTGATAAAGAGGGGTCTCGCTATTGCTGGTTAACTCTGGAAAGTGAAGAGGCAGATCCAAAGCGGTTCCTGGCCTATGTTACTTTTGCTCTGTCTGAGAACGGCATTGAGCTGGATGATTTAGTGACAGGGGCTCGAAATGGATATTCAGACTCTGCAACCGATGCGGTATTAAGCAAACTCACTCGGCAATTGAATAATACGGCGCAAAAGATTGTATTGATCCTGGAAGATTATCACCATGCTGAAAGTGAGGCCGTCAATGCAATTATTTATAAGCTTTTAAAAGACAGCCATGAGAATTTTACAGTCTTTATAGATACCCGCACGCCGCCAAAAATAAATATATTCTCGCTGATTGCTGCTGGAGATGCTATTGAAATTGATGCTACGCAATTGCGTCTGACTAAAGATGAAACCTTGGACGCTTTGGGGGAAGTAGCGACCGCAGAATTTGCCTTAGAATTATTCGAAAAGACGGAAGGGTGGCCAGTAGCGGTGCAACTCGCCAAGCTTCAACAACGAAACAGCCCTCAAGAACCGGTTGTTAGCGGCGCGAAGGGGGGATTAATAGCTTCATATCTTACCGAGCAAGTCCTCTCGTCGCTTGACCATGAAGTTCAGGAATTTCTCCTTAGTTGCGCATTTTTATCCCGTTTTAATGCGGAATTGGTCAATGCGGTGATGGAGGAAGAAAATGGGTGGCGCCATATTGATCAGCTCTCTTCTTTTTCGGCCCTGATTGTACCGCTTGATGTTGAAAGGAACTGGTACCGGCTTCATCACTTATTTGCTGAATATTTAAAAGAGTTGCAAATTCGCCGCGACCTTACAAAAGCGAACCGTATTTTGAGTACGGCGAGCCGATGGTATGCGGAACGCGGTGACACTGTGCGTGCGGTGAAATATGCGGCTAGCGCCCATGATTATGATTTATGTCGCGATATAATTTTGCAGGGCGGCGGTTGGCGAATTATTCTGACTGACGGAATAGGGGATTTGCGGAGCGCGCTGCGGTATCTCCCTGTTGCCGAAATCAACAAATCGGCCTCGCTTTTAATCGCAACGGCGTATCTTCATTGTAAAGATGGTGAGTTCCAGCAGGCGCGCGCGCAGCTTGATGCCGCAATTGCACTTCTCAAAATTGATTATGATGAAGAGATCATGGTTGAGAGGCTTGTTGTTGAGTCTATGATTAATCTCTACGAAGATGTTGGGGAGTGGGGTGATGATTATCAGGCAACGCGAGAGAGTTTTTTAGCGGGAGGCAAGTTTGATCCTCTGGAAGTTGGAACTCTGAGATGTGAAGAGCTTCTTATTTCTCTTTCTCATGGAGAATTCGATAAATCTAGCGCGGCCCTTAGAGAAGCGTTTGCGAATATGCGTCAAAGTAGTTCGGTTTTGGGGCTGAATTATTGCTATATTCATGCTGCACATATTGCAATACACCGCGCGGATTTTGATATGGCAACTGCCAATATAGAACGTGCTTTTTCCATGGCGGAGGAAAATTTTGGTTCTGATAGCGGGCTCAAAAACCTATCTTTAGTGTTATTATATTCGCTCCATGCATGGCAAGGTGAAGTTAGCCAGGAGCGATTGAAAGACTTTGAGGGCGCTTTAGAGCATATTTTTGAAAATGATGGTTGGACTGAAATTTATATCACAGCGTTAGAAGGTTTTTTGAGCTATTCTATACAATGTAATGATCTCAATAATGCTATTCGTGTTTTGAAAAAAACCTGGCTGACGGCTGGCGAAAAAAATCTGGTGCGCTTACAGCGTTTTATTGAGGCTGTCTTGTCGCCATTAGAGGGGGCGGGGGACTTTGCTGTCAATGGTGGGTCTGAAATGTTGAAAATTCATGACTCGCCGCGCGAGTGGCAAGCCAATGTTGAAAGATATATTGCGTCTCTACCGGGGGAATCAGTGGCGCAAAGTTCATCTATTATTCAGTACCTTGATGAAATCAAAGCAAATTTGAAGCGAATAAAGATTGATATTGCAATTCTCGCCAACTCTAACGCGGATGTTGATGAAAATTATCTGCTTCGCACGGTTCAACGAGCCTCAAAGATCAATCTAATGGGGCCATTTTTATCCAGCAAAACGTTACTGGGATTGATGCGAAAATCGCGCCAGTCTTTACGTCACAATGAGCAGGAATTGATGACGTTGCGTTTTGTCGAGAATGTCTTAGAAACGGCAAAGAGTCAGAGCCCGAGCCTTGCCTCTTCTCTTCTTAGTGAGCGCGAGTCTGAAATATTGCATAAACTGTCTATGGGGCAGACTAATAAAGAAATTGCCAGAGAGCTTGAGCTGACGGAAAATACAATCAAATTTCATTTGAAAAGTCTTTATTCGAAGCTATCTGTTAACAAGCGAACGAAAGCGGTTATTGAGGCGCGAAAGCAAGGACTGCTTGACTAAACTATTTTTTGAATTTCCAATATTTTGGGATGGGATCTATGCGTGCAAAATTTGAGACGGAATGTGGCGATTTTGAAATAAGCTTGGCGCTTGATGCTGCGCCGATAACGGCCGGGTATTTCCGGGATTTGATTTCAAGTGGAGCATTTAATGGCGCAAGTTTTTTTCGAATTGTTTCGCGAAAAAATGCGTCTATGCGTTCAGAACATCCTATTGAAGTGATTCAAGGCGGGCTTAAGGATTCGGACCCTCAGCCAATTGCGCCAATTGATCATGAACCCACCAGTCAAACGGGGCTGGTTCATAAAAAATGGACGCTTTCCACGGCGCGTTTTGCCCCGGGGGAGACCTATGGCAGCTTTTTTGTTTGCATGCGCGATGAGCCTGCTCTCGATTTTGGTGGAAAGAGGCATCCCGATGGATTGGGATTTGCAGCTTTTGGGGCAGTGGTGAGTGGTTTCGAAACAATCGACGCGATTTTTGCGCGTCAAGAGCCAGAAGAATTCATGAAAAATGAGGTCAGGATTAGGGCTGCCTCGATTGTTAATGGGTGATCTCTCTGGCTTTTGTCACTACCCAATCGGGTAGTGTGGCGCTTTTTTCTTACCCATAATACTGAGCCCATCACACTTTTTCACCCTTGCGTGAATATCCCAATTCATTTTAGCATTCAAACTGATTTTTAGAAATTCAACTGGGAGGGTCCCATGAAATCTACACGTAAATTACTAATTTTAACCTTGGTGGGCACAACAGCGCTTTCCGGTCTTTATACACAATCAGCATTTGCGCAAGCGGCTGGGGTAGATGAGGGTATCGATGAGATCATTGTTACTGGTCGTGGCCGCGAAGAGTCGCTAACGGAAGTTCCGATCTCGGAAACTGTATTTGATGCGCAGCTCATTGAAGACGCTCGTATCGACCGGGTTGATGATTTTATTCAGCTGACTCCAGGGGTTACGATCGCAAATTCGCAAGACTCTGGTACTAACTTTATCACGATCCGTGGTGTCTCTCAGACGCGTAATGGCGAGCCACCGGTTGCTGTGCTCATTGATGGTATTTTGCAAGTCAACTCTCGCTCATTCGATCAGGCTCTATACGATCTTGAAAGTATTGAGGTGCTGCGTGGTCCGCAAGGATCCTTGTATGGACGTAACGCGACGCAGGGCGCAATTATAATCAACACTAAAGATCCTTCTGATGAATTTGAAGGGTACATCCAGGGAACAGCTGGCCGTGGTAGTGAGTATGGTGTAGAGGGATCCATTTCTGGTCCTTTAACAGATGGTGTTGGGTTTCGTGTCTCCGCGCGATATAATGATTTCGATGGAATTTTTGAAAATACAACCTTGGGAGACGAGGTCGGATTTTCCGAAGAATTTAATATTCGGGGGCACCTTGCGTTTGATTTCTCTGAGCGTTTTGGGGCTGATGTACGTGTTAGCTATACTGAAAACCAAAATGATGCGCTTTTGTTTACTTTCCAAGGGGCACTAGTCGATCCACAGACTGGATTAGTTACTGGCGCTGATTTTAGCATTGCCGACGCTAATCAGGTGCAACGAACATTTGTGGCGAATAATCCCGGGTTTGACGACCGGGAAGTTTTTCAAGCTTCTTTGCGGTGGAATTACGATTTTGGCTGGGCAGAGCTGCAGTCTGCTACAGCATATGATTCGATTTTCCAGTTTACTGGTGGGGATCAGTTTCCTTACACCGCGCAAACTTCTCTCAATACCGCTGCGGACGCAATTGGTTTCCCGTTGGGAGATGGTACTCAAACCCAACACATCAATATTGATGCGATTAGCTCCGACCTAAGGCTTGTTTCTCCTTCTGATCAGGCGTTTCGTTGGGTGCTTGGCGGTTATATTTTGTCAACGGATCGCTTTATTTCATCAACTGTAGGGTTGGATTTTGAGCAGGGTATAATTCCTGTGTTTGAATCTCCTTTGTTGGCAAATGCCGCTAACCCAACCACATCTTTCTTGGCGGATGATAATGATAATTTAGCTTGGGCGCTTTATTTCAACTTTAATTATGACGTCACGGACCGTTTAGAGTTAACGTTTGGTGGGCGTTATGATGAGGATCGTCGTCGGCAAACTGTTAGCGATGAACAAGGATTGTTTGACGCTGATGGGGAGTTTGTTGTTCCTGCACCTGGTTTCGGTATACCTTTTCAAGACAATGCCGGATTGGTTTTTGAGGAAACTTTCTCGCGTTTTCAGCCAAAGGTCACGGGACGTTATCTCATAACCGATGATTTTTCTGTGTACGCATCTTGGGGAAGAGGCTTCCGTAGTGGTCAGTTTAACCAAAGTGGCGCTGGCGCTGCTGCTGCTGACTTTGGTATTCCGGGAATCAGTGATCTTTATGATCAAGAAAATACCGGTACAATCGAGGCTGGATTTAAATCAAGCTTTGGGCCTGTGCGGACATCTGGAGCCATCTACCGAACGAATGTTGAAAACGCGCCGTTCTTCGTGTTCATTGGTCCTGTTGGCGCGCAAGTTTTGCAAGGCATTGATGATATTCGTATTCTTGGTGCCGAATTTGAAGCTAGTGCAACCCTAGCAGATGGGTTGGATGCTTATGTTGGGTTTTCCATCACCGATAGTGAAATTCAAGATTTTGCAAATCCAGATTTCATAGGTAACGAAGCACCATATGTACCCGGATCAACGGTTAATGCCGGCATTCAATATCGTGCGCCAGTTACGTCATTGTTTGGGATCCTTGGCCGCGTGGATTATGAGCGTCGTGGAGAACAGTTTTGGGACCCAGGAAATTTCACAGGTCGCGATCCTGTAGATCTTGTGAATATACGCGGTGGTATTGAAACCAATGATGGAAAATGGTCTGCGATTGTTTCTGTAAATAACCTCTTTGATGAGGTCTACAATTCAGAATTCGTGACGGGTGGTTTTGCTCACGCAGCAGCGCCTCGCATATGGCGGGTTGATGTTCGTTACAACTTCTAGTCCCTCTGGTGACGCCCTATGACTTGTTTATCCAAGTTGTAGGGCGTCCAATTAGCGGGGTGGTATTTTATCCACCTGAATTCCGATCCGAAGGTAATACTAATTAGGTATATTCGGAATTCGCTTTTACTATTGGTTCTGTTGACTTCAAGAGACTGGAAAGAATTTACACATGGCGCGCATAAGGGCAGCTTCCGATGTTGGTGGAACCTTTACAGATTTGGTCTATTTCGATGTAGACCCAATAACAGGACGAGTGACATCTGTTGAAACGGAGAAGGCTCATACAACACCGCCCAACTTTGAGAAGGGTGTGTCGGATGCTTTTGAAAAGGCCAATATTTCTTTAAAAGATGTAGAGTTCTTTGCCCACGGCACGACCGTCGTCATTAATGCCCTAACGGAGCGTAAAGGCGTTAAAACCGGCCTCATTACAACACGCGGCTTTCGTGATATTTTAGAAATTGCCCGTGGTAATCGTCCTGACTTTTTTAATTTGCGTTATCAAAAACCTGAACCTTTTGTGCCGCGTCACCTGCGCCATGAAGTGACAGAGCGTATGAGCTATAAAGGTGAGGTGCTCAGCCCGCTCGAACTTTCGGAACTGGCACCGATCGTTGATGCTTTTAAGAAAGAAAAAGTTGAGGCGGTTGCCATATGTTTGTTGCACTCATATGCAAATCCCGACCATGAAATTACTGTCGCTAATGAGTTGAAGCGTCTTTGGCCAGAGATTACCGTTGTTTCTTCCCATCAAATTTCTCGCGAATGGCGTGAATATGAACGCACGAACACAGCAGCGGTTTGTGCCTATGTGCAGCCAACGACAGAAAAATATCTCGGCAAAATGGAAGACCGGTTGGCGTCTGAAAAATTTGGCGGTTCGTTCTATGTTATGCAGTCTAATGGGGGCATTGATACTGTTACGGCAACCAAGCGAACGCCTATCTCTATTGTCGAGTCCGGTCCGGCTAGCGGCGTCCTCGGGGCGGCAGCGCTTGGTGAGGCAATTGGTATAAAGAACATTATTGCTTTTGATATTGGCGGGACAACCGCAAAATGTTCTCTGATTGATAATGGCCAAGTGGCAATCACCAGCCAATATATGATTGAGAAAAGTGCTAAATCTGCCGGCTATCCGATTATGACACCGGTCGTTGACATTGTTGAAATCGGTAATGGCGGCGGCTCCATCGGTTGGGTTGACGACCATAATAAAATGCATGTGGGCCCGCAAAGTGCTGGCGCGCTGCCAGGGCCAGTGGCGTATGGTAAAGGGGGCACGGAGCCGACAACTACCGATGCCAATCTAATGCTTCAACGTATTAATCCTGATTATTTTATCGGCGGTGAAATTAAGGCGGATATGAGCGCGGTTGAGGCGTCTTTCACAAAGCTTGGTGCGAAGTTAGGTCTTTCGGCACGAGACACGGCGTGCGGTGTGGTTCGTATTGCGAATAATAATATGACCAATGCCCTCAAACTTGTTTCCATTAATCGCGGATATGATCCTCGTGACTTTACGATGGTGGCTTTTGGTGGTGGCGGGGCGATGCATGCTACGGCATTGGCCGCCGAGCTCAGTATTCCCAAGGTTATTGTGCCGGCGCATTCAGCCGTTTTCTCGGCGTGGGGAATGCTCATGTCAGATTTGCGGCGTGATTATATTCGAACCCAACCAGCTGTTATGAACGCAGCAGCGGCGCCCATGATCTCTAATACCTTTCAGGAAATGGAACAAGAGGCCCGCGAGGCGTATGTAGCCGAGGGTATTGCGGAAAGTCGGATTCGCATTGAGCGCTCTCTTGCCATGCGATATGAAGGACAGGAACATTCTGTACGTATTCCTGTGAGCAATCCAAATTTGAATGCGGCGACATTAGAAAATGTCCTCGCTGACTTTCGGGATGCTTATGAGAAAGAATATTCTTATAGGCTTGATAATGCGATTGAGGTGGTCAATTTCACAGTGGTGGCATATGCATCTGTTGATCGCCCGCAATTAGCCGTTATAGAAGAAAGCGGAAATATAGATACAGCCCTGAAAGGAAGCCGCCGGGTTGACTTTGATGAAGCTGGCATTGTTGATACCGCTATTTATGACCGTGCTAAGCTGGGGCGAGGTGCTAGTTTTGACGGCCCTGCAATTGTTGAAGAAGCTGGTTCTACGACCGTTATCTTTCCCGGGCAAAAAGCCAGCGTTGATGACTTCGGCAACTTGCATATCGAGATATAGGGAAAAACCATGTCGTCTACTGCAGAATCAATTACCGGCCAGCACGATCCGATCACGATTGAAATCATTCAAAGTTCATTGTCTGCCATAACAGATGAAATGTTTGCGACCATGCGCCGAACAGCCATGAGTTCAATCATTTATGAAGTTCTGGATTTTGGCGTTGCGTTATTTAACGCCGATGGCGATTTGGCAAGTTCCGGTTCTGGTATCCCCGGTTTTATTGGCATGCTTGAACCGGGTGTAAAAGCCATCATGTCTAAATTCGATGTTACCAAAGAGATTTATGACGGTGACATCTTTATGCTGAATATTCCTCACAAGGGCGGTGTTAGTCACGTTAATGATGTGGTCTTGATCATGCCCGTCTTTGCCGATGGGACTCTGGTGGGTTGGCTTGCCAATAAAGCACACTGGGTTGATCTTGGCGGTGCGTTTCCGGGGGGCATCAGCCCTGATGCGACGGAAATCTATCAAGAAGGGCTTCAGCTTCCCGGCATTAAGGTTATGGATAAGGGCCAGCTTAATCAGGCTGTGCTTGATATTATCCTGATCAATTCGCGTGTACCTGAAACAACAAAGGGTGATTTCTGGGCCGGTATTTCTTCTATGCGGGCAGGCCAGAAGAGGTTTTTAACCCTCATTGAGAAGTATGGGGAACCGGCCGTTGTGTTTGCAATGGATGACTATATTGCGCTGGGCGAGAAAATTTCGCGGGCCTCAATGAAGGACTTGCCAAAGGGTGAGTTCCGCGCGGAAGAAACCCTTGAAGATGGCCGTGTGATCAAGGTTGTCATTACCATTACAGATGATAAATTTCTTGTTGATCTGCGCGGAAATCCGGAACAGAGTAAAACATCGTCATTAAATTCATCACGGGACTCAACTTTGGTTGATTGCCAGATGGTGTTTAAAGCGGTGACAAGCCCCGATACTTTCGGCAATTCGGGTTCATTTAAGCCAATAGAGTTACTGACAGATAAGGGCTCTATGTTTGATGCGGAATATCCGACGGCCATGGGGGTCTATTATGAAGTGGCCATGTTGGGATTGGATCTATTCTGGAAAGCGCTTGCCCCGGCAATGCCTGACCGTTTGCCCGCGGGACATTACTCTTCTATTTGCGGGACATTTATGGGCGGGCCGCACCCGGAAACTGGACATAATCACGGAATTGTAGAGCCACAACTTGGCGGTTGGGGAGCAGCGCAAGATGCGGACGGACTAAATGCTCTGTATACGGGTTTCCATGGTGATACTTTTAACGTTCCCGTTGAAATTACCGAACAGCGCAATGGTTTAAGAGTAGATCGCCTCTGCCTCAATGACGCACCGGGCGGTGAGGGTGAATTTATTGGTGGCAAGGGGATTTGCCTCGACTATCGAATTTTAGCCGATGAGTGGTGGCTGACCATGGCCTATACACGTTCTCATGAAGGGCCATGGGGACTAGATGGCGGGCTTACTGGCTCCACCAACTATGTGGAGGTGCATCTTGCAAATGGCGAGAAAACACATTACTCGGCCTGCACGGCTATTCCATTAGGCGTTGATGATGTTGTAAAGGTTTTTAGCGCGACGGGCGGGGGGTATGGTAATCCTTCAAAAAGACCCCGTGAGAAAGTGATCGAAGATATCAAGAATGGGTATGTTACGGTTGCTCGCGCAAAAGAAGTTTATGGCGTATCCGAATAACAATAGGAGCGCGCATGTCGCTAACCCTCGTTAAAAATGCGCGCATTCTGGATAGTAAACGTGACGATCCCAGTGATCCTTCGGATATTTTAATCGCTGATGGGGACATTAAAGAGATAGAGCCAGCAGGTAATATTCAAACCGATGCAGCAACGGTTATTGATGCTGCTCGGCGGATTGCCCATCCGGGCCTGATTGATTGTCACGCCCATCCATTTCTTGCTGATACCAATATTGCGCGTCTGAAAGACGTGCCGCCAACGTTAATGACCGCTCGCGCTGTCAATATTATGAAGCGCATGCTTATGCGCGGCTTCACCACCATCCGTGATGCAGGCGGCGGCGATTTTGGTATTAAAGCCGCAGTTGAAGAAGGGGAGATCGCAGGACCACGCATGTTTATTGCGGGGCGCGCCCTGTCGCAAACCGGTGGCCATGGTGATTTCCGCTCTTTGACCGATGAAACAGATGCATGCCAGTGTACCAATGCACTTGCCTATACGGGGATGGTTGCTGACGGGGTTGATGGTTGCCGAAAAGCTGTTCGCGAACAGCTTCGTAAAGGGGCCGACCAGATTAAAATCTTTGTTTCTGGCGGCGTTTCTTCGCCTCATGATCCATTAGAGTGCGATCAATATTCGCGCGAAGAAATCCGGGTTATTGTTGAGGAGGCTACCCGCCGTCATACCTATGTGATGGCCCATGCCTATCAGGCCAGTGCGATCAAGATTGCTTTGGAAGAGGGGGTCCGCACGATTGAGCATGGTAACTTGATCGATGAGGAGGCCGCAAAGCTTGCAGCCAGTAAAGGGGCCTATATGGTGCCCACTCTGGTGACCTATACAGTTCTGGAAGAAGAGGGGCGCAAGAGCGGATGGAGCGAGGCGATGCTTGAAAAACTTCGCATCGTAAAAGAAGCCGGTCTTTCCAGTATTGAAATTTGCCGCCGTGCTGGCGTTAAGCTTGGCTTGGGGACGGATTTGCTCGGCGATTCCTTTGATCATCAGTCCAGAGAGTTTCTTATTCGCGCTGAAGCGGAGACACCGCGCGAGGTTCTTCATTCGGCAACGCGCATTAATGCGGAAATTTTAAACCAAACAGGTCGTCTTGGTGAGCTTACGCCGGGCGCAAAGGCGGATATTTTACTTCTGGATGATAATCCCTTTGATGACCTTAAGGTTCTTCAAGACCAAGGTGCGCATATGCCATTCATTATGAAAGACGGGCATATCCATAAAAATACTATCCGTTAATGAGGAGAGCGTTTCATGCCGAAAGTGTTACATGTTGTAGGAGAAGGGTTGGACAATGGGTTGGAGTTGGCTGATGTCTCAGTCGCTGACCCTGAAAAAGGTGAAGTCCGTATAAAAGTCGCGGCAAGTGCGTTGAACCAGGCCGATATTCTTTATATCAATTCCATGCACTATACTGAGCTTAAGCTACCTTCGCGGATCGGCTCTGAAGCTAGCGGCGTGGTTGAAGCCGTGGGCGAGGGGGTTAGCGATATAAAAGTGGGTGACCGCGTTTCTACGGTTCCTTTCTTTTCTACTGCCCCTGAACGCCACGGGGTTCACGGTGAATATGCGATTGTTCCCGCAGAATATTGCGGCCCTTGGCCAGAAGGACTGACAGAGCAAGAAGGGTGCTCGGTCTGGATGCAATATCTCACGGCGTATTTTTCTTTACATACGTTAGGTGAATTGAAAAAGGGGGATACCGCGCTCATTATCGCTGGTGCGAGTAGTGCTGGTATAGGGGCAATTCAGATCGCAAAATCTCTCGGTGTTAACGTGGTTGCCACGACCCGGTCCGCTAGCAAGAATGAATTTCTTAAAAATGTTGGTGCCGACCATGTCATCAATACAAAGGATGAAGCTCCTTTCCACGAACAGCTCCAAAAAATGACCGATGGAAAGGGGGTCAAATTCGCATTTGATCCGGTGGCGGGCTCATTCTTGAAATCATACACCCAAGGGATGGCAAGGGACGCCAAGATTGCTGTTTATGGTATGCTCGGCGGCGACACGGATCTTAATGTGCCTATTCTTGATGTTATTCGTACACGTACCTCCGTGCACGCTTATTCTATGTATAATTATGTAAGTGATCCTGCTTTACGCAAAGAGGGCATTGATTATATTTCCAATGCCCTTGAATCTGGTAAGATGAAACCAATCATCGACCGCGTTTTTTCATTGCAAGACTATGAAGATGCCTACGCCTATATGAGTAATGGTTCTCAATGTGGCAAGATCATTCTTCACCCCTAACGCCTAGCTGAACTGAAAGAAATTTATATGTCTGACTCGCTAAATCAGGATGGCACCAATTTGGAAGAATATACCAGCGGGGCCGTTCCTGATGATGTCTCTTCAAGCGGGTTCAGTCTTGCATTGATTATCATTGGCGGCACGATCGGCTTTGCGATCTTTATCGTGTCGGCGCAAATTGGGGGGTCGCTGGGCTATACAAAAGCGGCGCTCGCTTTTGCATTGGGCTGTCTTATTCTCGGTGTTATGGGCGCGATGACGAGTTATGTAGGCGCGCGCTCGCGGCTTTCTACATATCTGCTCACTGACTATGCTTTTGGTAGATCAGGTTCAAAGATTGCGAATGCAGCCGTCGCGATTTCACTTATCGGCTGGTATGGTGTGATTAGTAATTCTCTGGGGCAGGCGGCGCACCAAATGTTACTCGATGCGTTTGGCATTGGGATACCGACATGGATATTGGTGCTTGTTGCGAGCGGGTTGATGATTGCGATTACGATCAATGGTTTTAAAGGCATTGATAAACTCGCGCTCTACCTCGTGCCGGTTATGCTCGCCTTTTTATTATATGCGGGCTATCGCAGCGTGAGTGCTTCTACGGGCGCACCTTTGGGATTAACAAACGATTTTACATTTCAAACGGCGGTCTCTGCCGTCGTCGGATCATATATCGCCGGGGTGATTATCCAGCCTGACTATAGCCGGTTTGCGAAGAGTCGCGCAGGCGCCATTTGGGCAGCCTTCATTGCCCTTGGAGTCGTCTTTCCATTGATCATGTTTTTGTCAGCTCTGCCAAGCCTGACCGCGGCCAACCCTGACTTGCTCGCAGTGATGGCAACGCTGGGTCTGGCAATCCCTGCCTTCTTCCTGTTCGCTCTCGGGGCTTGGGCGAGCAATGTGCTGTGCCTTTATTCATCGGGTCTTTCCATTGCGACAATGGCCACAAAGTTCACGTTAAAGCAAATCCTGTTAGCGATCGGAGTGATAGGAACCTCCATCGCATTTGTGGAAGCGCAAAGCTATCTTGTCGGGTTTCTGGTGGCACTGGGGGTGATCATCCCTCCGATTGGCGCCGTTTACCTGATTGACGCTTTTTTTATCCGCCGTTTTTCTTATGGAGAAATCAAAGATGAAAAAATATCCCAGTATAGCATACCCGCATTAGCCTCTTGGGGCGCAGGCTCTGCGTTCGGCTTTATTTCACAATCCACAGCCATACAAATAACGGGCATTGCATCAATCGATACGCTGATTGTCACGGCGCTGGTACTTGTTGCATTAGAGCGCGATAAAATCTTCAATAAATAAGATTTGTAGCGCGGTTAGCATTTTGCATTTCGTCAGAGGAGTGGGAAACCCTTCTTCTGCGATGTTGAACACTGGCCATACGAACTCCTCTATTGTGAAAGAAAAATACAGAGGGCTGGATGCTTCTGCGCCGCATCACCGAACACGTCAAAATTGGCCAGCGCAAACAATACCTCGCAAATCAACATACGCAAACCCTGCTTGTTAGGCTAAAATCGCGAACAGAGACTTCTCCGTGAATGGGCAGAAATTTGCTACTTGGAGACCATGATTGGCCAAGGATAGAGCCAACTGCGCCACATGCTTTTGAACTTTAAAAGGAATTTCCCCTGCTAAGAAAGTCTATAGTTTCAGGGGAATGAATGGTGGGCGCCCTCGAACGTAGTTCGAACGACCTAAATGAACCCATTAGTTCGATTTTAAGAAAAATGGTGGGCGAGACAGTCCTCGGAGAACCAGTCTCACGCCCGTAATTCCCTGGTATACGGGAATTTACAGGGAAATTTGCATAACTAGATCAAACTATGCCCGAACCATTCAAATGTTCGACGTGAATTCAGATGATTACTGCTAAATTCCCTAAAAACCCGAACAGGGAATTGATTTTTCAAAACAGGGAAATTCACCGTGCATCAGGGAAAACACTCTAGTGGGATCGATGAGTAAAACGGGCAAGGCAATTTGTCGGGGATAATGATGTGTATCCACTCATTATTTCACGCTCTCTCACAGCAAGGTATTTTTACTAGGTATAAATACAATATTTTGTGATCACGCGATTTGCTAAAAACAATTCATACGATGACGAAAATTTTAAACCATAAATTTTTAAAATTCGATGGATGGAGATTAAAGATGGGTATTAAGGCTCACGATCAAGATAATATTGACGGCTTGTTTAGCTTTAAACTTGTTGTTTCGACAAATCTTCATAATTTGGAAAATGGTCTTGTGAAAGGAATTTGCAAGGCTCGTATATCAAAGTGCATAGTTTCTGACGGATTTAATATTTTACATAGTTATTTGGATAGTGCGCCGAGCAATATAAAAAGTTCTACAAGCTCGGCGCAATTTCCTAAAAATTAGCGAGAGATAAAAATGGCAGATAGAGAAATATTGATTGAGGATGGTCTTCTAGCGGTATTTGTTGAAGAAGATGAAACGCTAGTTCCTTATCTGGAAACATATATTGGAAATGTGGGGCCGTCTCTTGCTGAAGAGTAAATAGTATAGAATTATTTTTAGTATTGATTTGAATATTTTGTTTTGAAAACAGTTTTATTGACGAGAAATTATAGAATTTTGTCCTCTCTGTTGTGTGCGGGATACCATGCTGACCCTTGGTGTATAATCCGAGCAATAGGGTAGAGTTCTCAACTGGGGTCTTGCTGCAAAATGCAAGACCCCGGCTGAGGGGTGACTAATATATTGTAGTTTGAGTTATGTGCGGTTGTAATATTTAAACATGGAGAAGATGATGATTGAATTAAATGTTGAAGATATAAACATTGTTTCGGGTGGATGTCAGGTGGGGAATTGTTGGCCTGACCCATTAAATCCAGGGTCTAAATTTTTATTTTAATATAATGGACTGCAAAAAAATTAGGTTAAAATTATAAAGGACGATAAAATGACAGAGCTAAAAAATGACGAGATTGATGCTGTAGCAGGTGCTTTTGTTCACGACTTTATTATAAAGGTTGTTGAAGTTGTAATCGAACATTTTAATCCTCCTGGTGTTGATCTTAATGGTGATGGAAAAATTGGATTTTAAACAAAGAAAATTCAATTTTAAATTTCTGAATCAAATTAATGCTTAAAGTTCTGGCTGCTGTTTCTTGCGGCAATCACCAAAACTTTGATATGCAAATTTTACAAAAGTTGAGTTTGTGTGTTCGGGCAAAAATTGAGATTACATCAGTTTTGATGCGACGATTAATTATGTAATAAAAAGGAATGTATAATGAAAAATACTCTAATTGAATTAAATACAAATCAAGTTGATAGCATTGCTGGGGGTATTCCAGTGGGGGCTTTACCATTAGTGGTGTTTTCAGAGGGTTTTTTGAATTTTCATTAATCCGATAACGGATCACTTTATTGATAAATTTAGGCAATATACTAAAATAATGGAACATAAAGGAAAATATTATGAATGAGTTTAGAGAATTGAATTCTGTTGAAATGGATAATGTTAGTGGTGGATTGGCGTTTGCTACAATTCTTCAAATTTTGCTAAGCCGAGGAAGACCCTTAGTTTAGTGTTGCATTGAGGCTAAGTAATTCTTCAGTGAGATATTAACGTGATCTAACTGATACTGTATTTCGCATTTGTAAATGCAGGAATCTGAGCATTTTAATATGCTCACTGCAAGATAGTCATTATGTGGCTAGATTACAGATTGAGTGAATGGTTTTGGGAAATTTAAAAATGACAAATAATTTTATCAAAGAATTAGATGCAATTGATATTGAAAACGTTTCTGGCGGCCTAATATTTCCACCTTTTATTGGTTTAGGATATTATATCCGATCTAAATATTTCTAATAATCCATAAGTTTATTTCAAATTATTCTGCTTATATTTTTGTTTAATTCGGAATTTGCTCTATGGCTTTGGCGATGTAATGCCTTCTAAAATGATATTAGCTCTAGTTATTATATAGCTCTATCAATTCATTGCTCTATTTTAAATGGCGAATATTTTTTCGTCAAAATATTAAAGAAAACTAATCAGAATACCCCCTTTTTGATGGCCATAGGGAAGGGTGTTTTATCAATTGGCTAATCTTATTTAAAGGAACATATTATGACAAATGATTTTATTAAAGAGTTAAACGTAACTGAAATTGATAGTGTTTCAGGTGGTTGCCCTCCATGCATTGTTTTGGCATTCGGCTTTGGTGTTTATGTCGGCGCTAAATACTTTTAATTTTGAAATAGTAATGTATTCAGAAATAAACCATTTTTGAATCGTAAAATTATCAATCTAATTATTAAGGAACATCATTATGAAGAATGATACAATTCAAGAGTTGACATCAAATGATATTGAACAAGTTTCCGGTGGATGTATATTTCCTCACCGTACTTTAGTTGATTTTTTAATTGATTATTTTTTGTTTTAAATTCGAATTGAGGCGCTGGGTATAGAGTGACTTTGCGTGCTCAGAATTTTAAGCAACTTAAAGTTATTTTTCGAACATGTTTTCGATAAATATTCCCGTTTTCGTCCATTTTTCGGCCCAGCTTGGACGAATTATATTTCGTGGCCAAATATTTAAAAAGGAAAATAATATGACTACTGATGTATTTCAAGAATTAACAATGAATGATATTGACGACGTATCTGGTGGATGCCCGCCATGTGCTTGGGGTGCTGGCGTTGCTGTGGGTATTGGGATCGCTTATCTAGTAAAGCGGTTTTAATTTTAGTTAATATTTTTATTATATTACAAAAAAGGAAAATACAATGAACAACAGTGAATTTACAGTATTGAATGACGAATTAATTGATGATGTTACTGGTGGTCTTTGGCCAATATTTGCAGTAGGCGCGGTTCTTGGTTACGCCATCGGTCGCGACATTTTCTAGTCTAGACTTGCTTGCGGGTATGTGGGTTTGCTCACATACCCGTTTAATTTTATTTATAATAAACACACATGTGCGGATCGTTATTTTGCTGAGGTAAAGTATGCTCAAATTTTCAAATAAAATTTCACTATTAACTTTTGCCCATTTCTTTTTTGCCTCTAATGTAGGTTATGATCTTGGTATATTTATTTTTAATGGTGAAGAATTCCAATTACATTTTACAATAATTATTCGATATTTTTTAGTAGCAGTACTTTTCTTCTACCTTTGGCATAAGAAATTATAACCCCAATTGAATTGGCATTATGATTGATGCAAGCTTAAATATATTAGTAAGGAAATAATTATGGAAAACATATTAGTAGAACTAAATGAAGATCAAGTTGATAATGTTACAGGAGCTATTTGCATCTCCTGGAGAAACATATATATTTGCGTTCCGGATTTTCATCTCTTTTAAAAGTGTAACTTCTTTTACATAGAGTGGGTACTTTAGTG
>CAYMPJ010000033.1:1270-18930 GCA_964392325.1 uncultured Caulobacterales bacterium | reverse complement strand
ATGGTGCGGACGGGGGGACTTGAACCCCCACGAGGTTACCCTCGACAGATTTTAAGTCTGTTGCGTCTACCGATTCCGCCACGTCCGCTTTCACTGCTCCTAATAGGCCATCTTGCAGGACCCGTCATCTAAAAAATCCACGATTTTCCACTATCTCACCCTGAATTTTAGCTATCGGGGCTGGTTGGCACGCCTACAAGCTTCACATCCGTCCCATTGTGCCTTGCAAGGGCCCCTCGGGTAGAGCGCGCCCATATTACCCGCCCATAATCACAAGCCAGCCCCCCCTTAAACTTGCCAGATCAACTGCCCAGTCTTCATCGAAAAAACCTCAAAATAGGCATGGGCAATAGATGTATCGGGCCCATTTTACGATTCAGATAAAAAATCAATCAATGTCTTTTCAATGCCATTCGCATATATATTTTCAACATAGTGTGTGACGGCGATCAGAAAATCCGATTTTGAAAAGAATGTAAATTTTTCGGCATTTGCAATTGATAAATATGATTTCACCAGTAAGGCGGCATCATCCGTTGAGACAGCAATCAACTTATCCTTATTGGGGTCTTTCAAATCATCATTGGTGAGCGCACGTTGAATAAAAACAACCCACGCAGCCAGACAAAATTCCATACAGGAATTATCAGAAGTTTTTCTCATGGCCTCGTCAATTGTCGGGTACCAGCGTTGCTGTATTTTTTGAGAGCTGTCTGTACCCACCTGTAAATTTGCATAAGGTAGATTTTGATTCTGGAATCTGTTGATCACATCTTCAGTATATTCTTCACTATCGCACCCCGCCGGCACAGCCGCGTTTGGCGCTATGTTTTTTTGCAAAGCCTGTTGCACAAAGTCGAACACTTCTGTTCGTTGCAAAGTTTCATGAACAAACTCATCGCCATATAAATATCCAAGCGCTGAAATAATGGAATGCGCTGCGTTCAAGTATTGCAATTTCATTTGCTCAAATGGCGCAATATCATCAACAAAAGTAGCGCCGACCAATTCAAAATCCGGCTTCATACCGGCGAAATTATCCTCGATCACCCATTGGCGAAAGGGCTCCGCTGATACAGGCCACGCATCAAGACATTTGGTTTTATCCGATACGCTCTCGCGTAATTCATCACTCGTAGATGGACATACGCGATCAACCATCGAGGATATAAAGGTCACATTTATCCTCACCCATCTTAACGCTTGTTCGTTGTGGCGTTGCAAAAGATGATGCACTCCCTCTTCGAGAATTTCACCGCCAGCAGAAATATTATCGCAGCACATTATAGTGAGCTTTGACGGTTGGTTTTTATTTTGACTGCGCGCTATTAGCGCGCGCGCTAGATACCCGTAAATGGTTCTGGGTTGCTCCAGTGAGGATAACTCCGCATTCAAATCAGGATGTGTAAAATCGACCTTGCCTGAAGTCAGGCAATAGCCCTTCTCCGTGATTGTTGAACTCACTATTTGTGTTGTTGGTTCTGCGATGACGTTAATCACCGATTGCGGATCCTGCGGCGCTACCAACAGGTCTTTAAGCGAGCCAATGATACGATAGTGTGTTTCCTCACCAAGGGTAGCAAGTGTGTATAAATAATCTTGTGGCTTCAAAGCCTCTTGCATTGCCGATGAGCGTAATGAAACACCCGTGATGCCCCATTGGGTTGCCCCCTTCCCCAAAAGATCATCGCAATAAACTGCCTGATGGGCGCGGTGAAAATTTCCAACACCAAAATGGACAATGCCCGCCGTCACACGGTCTCGATCATACGTAAAACGATCTATATTCTCGGGCAAATTCTCTTTTGACAAACGGAGCATCTTTGGGGGTCCGGTTATTTTTCAAGTGTGGATAATACATCCCAGCAGGCGCCCATAGTATGGTAGTCGGTTTTTCCTGCGGGCGATTTTTTATTATCGATTGCAGAGCCATCGCGGTTTCGAACACGAAACCATGCGCCATGCTTATGATCGATCATATGCTCCCAACTCCAACGCCAGATCCGTCGATAATCATCCAGATATTTTGCATCCTTTGTCGCCATGTATAAACGCCATGCCGCGGCAAAACTTTCAGCTTGAACCCAGAAATATTTTTCACTCGCGCAATAGCTGCCATCGGGCGCTACGCCATAGACAATCCCGCCAAATTCTTCATCCCATCCGGTTTTCATCGCTTGGTCATAAAGCGATTGCGCCTTGGGTAGCCACTTCTTATTCGGGCGTTCCTCATTGAGGATCAGCAGTAATTTAGACCATTCCGTCTGGTGGCCGGGTTGAAATCCCCAAGGCTTGAAGCGATCATTTGGAAAGTCGATATTATAGTCCATATCCACTTGCCAATTGCTGTCATAATGCTCCCAGACTTGCCCGCCCGATTGGGCGGCAAGGTCAAAGGTGAAACGGGTTGCCAATCGTTCAGCGCGATCTAAAAATTGAACATCCCCGCCTGCCTGCCAAGCAGCAAGCAGAGCCTCGCACATATGCATATTTGCATTTTGGCCGCGATAGGGTGAGAGCGTATCGAGCGAGGCATTGCGTTCATCAGCATACGCGCCGCCCTCTTCATCCCAAAAATACTCTTCCATGAAATTAAATGTTTCAGACATCATTGAGGACGCGCTATCAATTCCAATCTGTACACAACTGGCGGCGGCTAAAAGTACAAAGGCATGTCCATAAGCCATGGCACGATTATCAGTGACGCTATTATTTTCTAGTAGCCAGGCATAGTGACCATTTTCCTGTCTGTGAACACTATATAAATAGTCTAGTCCCCACTTGGCCCAATCCAGATGGTTCGCTTTACCATAACGCCTATATGCAGTTGCATAATTTAAAACATATCTTGTTGAACCGACCAAATGGCGGCTATGAGGATCAAAGCTTTCACCATTATCGAGAAAATATCCGTAAAACCCTCCCTCCGGGGAAAATACACGGGGTTCATAAAAGTCGAGCGTAGACTGAATATGGGCTTCTAGAAATTCAGGGCTCTCGAAATTCGGAATTTGATTAGTGGACATGGGTTTTTTCTCACGACAGACTTAACACTATAAACCGGTTTGCCAGTTAATTTTTATCGGTCCCATAGGTCAGGCGGATAATATTTGCAAAACCCCTTTTATACCAATGAAGGAGGTAAAGAGGGAAAACAGGAAAATCGCGACAAGAATAAGATTAGAAATCATGGAATTTTTATGCGTGCCCATCAAATCCTTGCGATTAGTGAGGTAGAAAATACTTGCGACCGTCATGGGCAATATTACGGAATTAAAAGCCTGAGATAAAATCATGACCAAGACGGGCCGGGCTTCGAATATTGGAACCGTCAGACCGAGTAAGGAAACAAGAAACACCATTATCCGAAATTTAGGGAGCGTCATATTCCGCTCGCTACCCGAATAATCGCAAATCAACCATGGCAACATCAACACATTCGGGAATTGTGAGGAGACGCCAGCTGCAATAATGCCAATCGCAAAAATTGATACCGCTAAAGACCCCGCAAGAGGTTCCAGCAATTCAATCATTTGCGAAGCCCGCGATAAGCCCAACCCTTCTGCATATAGAGTGCCAGCAGCCGATGCCATAACCGCTGTGCTGATAACAAACATTAATCCAACCGAAACAAGCGCATCATTTCTCTGGGCTTTTTCATCTTTAAGGGTCCAGCCCGCCTCTTTAACAAGCGTGGTTCGCATAATGAATAACCCTGAAAAAACAGTCGTTCCCACCATTGAGGCAATAACGAGTAAAGAACTGTTATCTGAGCCAGTCTCTACCTTTGGGAGCGATGGAATTAAACCTTTCATGATATCGATGGGCGGGGGCATCAACAAAAAGAAGTTGAATAAAAAGCTAGCGGACATAATCGCCACTATTACAGCCAAGCTGCGTTCAAAAAATTGTGTTTTTCCATTCCAGAAGATGAAAAATACCAGAGCAGAAAAACTTGCAGCAAAATAAATCGGTTTAATACCGCCCGCCACCATGGTCTTAGACCACTCATAACAGATATCGGCAACAATTCCCATTACCCCCATAACGCTCCCTGATACGCCAAGGGTTAAAGCCACAATAAAATAAATCCCGATCGCAGGATGAATATGTTTCTTAAAAGCCTCTAGCGCTGTCTCACCAGTGACGAGGGTGTAGCGCCCGTAAAGATTGATCATAAAGAATGTGCACAAACAAGAGACAACAATAGTCCACAATAAAGCCATGCCATATTCGGCACCCGCCTTGGCCATGGCTGTGATACTGCCCGTACCAATATTAAAGCCGAGCAAAAATATTCCCGGGAGAAATAATGCAAGTATTTTTGCAAACTTGCCCGGCGCAGCATTTGCGGCGTGCTTATCTGCTTGTGTTGTACCCGTCATATATCGGTGTCCTCGTTATGCGGAAAGCGCACGGATAACACCGCGTATTTCAGCCAATCCTTTTAAACGTCCAATAGCCGAGTATCCAGGATTTACGGACTTTCCGATATCATCAAGCATTTGAAACCCGTGATCAGGGCGAATGAAAATATTTTGCCCCTCATCACCGTCGCTAGCACGCCTTGTCTCTTCGTTTAACAATTCCCTTATCACTGCAATCATATCGATATCACTATCAAGATGACTAGCTTCATAAAAGGAACGCTGTTCGTCGGGATCAAGACTTACACCGCGCAGATGGGAGAAATGAATGCGAGGACCAAATTGACGTGCCATCTTTGGCAGATCATTATCGGGACGGCTACTATATGTTCCCACGCAAAGGGTTATGCCGTTTGATGGGCTGGGCAATGCGTCAAACAAAATTTCCAGATCATCTGCCGTGCAAATAATACGCGGCAAACCCAGCATATCACGTGGAGGGTCATCGGGATGAATGGCAAGCTTGACCCCCAAGGCTTCAGCGCGCGGCAAAACTTCCGACAAAAAGGCGACCAGATTTTGACGCAACCTATTGCTATCCACGTCCTTATAGTGCGCGAGCATAGACCGGAAATCGTCAAGCCCATAGCTTTCGGTCATTTTTCCGGGCAATCCGGCAATGATATTATCGGTTAGCGCGTGCCGCTCCTCTTTAGACATCTTGTCATAGATGTTTTTAGCCTCAGCGACTTCATCAGGCGTATAATCGCTGTGAACATTTTCGCGCTGAAGAATAAAAAGATCGAAAGCAGCAAATTTTTTCTGATCAAAACGCAGCGCATAGGAACCGCTTGGCAATTTGTAATTAAGATCAGTACGCGTCCAATCAATAACCGGCATAAAATTGTAGCATATAGTTTTAATCCCGCATTGAGCAAGATTTTCCATCGAAGCGATCCAGTTTGCGATATATTTTTCGCAACCGGATTTGGCCAGCTTGATGTCTTCATGAACCGGTATGCTTTCAACCACACTCCATTTTAGTGGTGTGAGATCAGAATCGCATTCTTCAATAAGAGATTGATGATGGCGGATTGCCTCAATCGGCCAAATCTCGCCAGCGCCTATCGAGTGAAGCGCACTGACAATATCCGTGGCGCCGGTCTGGCGTATATCATTAATACTGACAGGGTCATCCGGTCCAAACCATCTCCAAGATTCCTGCATCACACCCTCCATAATCAAAGAAAATCGCCGCAACTACACCCCAGTATAAGCGATGATAAGGTTTAGGAGTGTACACCTTATTCATGCAGGAGGCGAGTTTGGAGAAAGACCATAAAGAGGTAAGCGCGGGCTTCGGGCGCGAAACCTATCGCTGAACGCGTCCTGACCCATCACCGCCCATTAGAGCCTCAACTTCTTTGGCCGAAACGCGGTTGTAATCACCAAGAATGGAGTGCTTAAGCGCGCTACCTGCCACCGCAAATTCAAGACTTTGCTGGCGATCCTCATAGGCATTAAAGCCATAGATGAAAGCTGAAGCAAAACTATCGCCGCCGCCAACGCGATCAACAATATCTGAAAGTTCGTAATGTTTGGAAACGAGAAACCCGTTTTCGCGGTCACGCATACAGGCCGACCAGCCATTTTTGTTGGCGTTAATGCTCTCGCGCAGGGTAATTGCAATCGTCGACATGCCCGGATAGGTATCGAGCACTTTTTGCGAAAGGGCCTCATATTTAGCAGTATCCAGCTCGCCGCTTTCGACATCCACATCAACCGAGATATCGAGAGACTTCTGGCAGTCTTCTTCATTGGCAATACCGACATCGACATATTTCACAAGGTCTTTCATAACCTCGGGCGCGGTCTTTCCATATTTCCATAGTTTGCCACGGAAATTGAAATCACAAGAAACAGTTACGCCTGCATCTTGTGCAGCCTTGACACATTCAAGAGACAAGTCAGCACAATCTTGCGACAATGCCGGTGTTATCCCGGTAATGTGCAGCCATTTCGCGCCTTTGAAAATATTTTTCCAGTCAAAATCACCCGGCTTACACTGGCTGATTGATGAATGCGCTCGGTCATAGATCACTTTTGAAGGGCGTTGATTTGCACCGGTTTCAAGAAAATAAATGCCGACGCGCTCCCCCTGACGTTTTACCGTTGAAACATCAACGCCAAGACCGCGCAATGAATTGATCGCATGCTGACCGATATCATTGTCTGGCAAAGCACTAATAAAACCTGCGTCCAAACCATAATTAGATAAGGATACGGCAACATTTGCTTCACCACCGCCAAAGGTTGCTTCAAAACTTGGGCTTTGAAAAAAACGCTCATAACCATTGGTGCGCAAACGCAACATGATTTCACCAAAACTCAAAAACTCAGCCATTATTTCGATCTCCGATGGGCTATTGCCAAAGCTTCTTTAGCAAGCTGTGTGATTACTTTGTAGTTTCCCTCTGCAATGGCCTCCTTAGGCGTTAGCCAGCTGCCGCCACAAGCGAGGACGGATGGGATATCCAGAAAGTCCGAAAGGTTACTAGCGCTTACGCCGCCTGTGGGCATAAAGCGAACATCACGAAAAACCGAAGCAAAAGCGCCTAACATTTTTGGACCACCGGCAAGACCCGCCGGGAAAAACTTGACTGTTTTTAAGCCCAAATTCCATGCTTCTTGAAGCTCAGTAGGCGTTGCAATTCCCGGTAAAATAGGAAGTCCCGCCTCTTGTGCTGTTTTTACAGACGCCGCATCTAGGCCCGGTGATACGATAAACCCCGCCCCGCGCGCGATAACCTCTTTGGATTGATCCGCACTAAGGACTGTGCCAGCGCCGACATGGGCGTTGGGGAATTCTTTCGCAACTGCCTCCAAACAATCGAGCGCTGCATCTGTTCGCAAAACGACTTCTAAAACATCAAGCCCGCCCTCAAGAAGAGCCTCGGAAATTTTTAAGGCAGTAGCCGGATCATCTGATTGAACCAACGGCACAACGCGTGTTCGCTCCAAAGCTTCAATTAGTTTACTCGCCACTTCTAGCTCCTAAAATAAGGCCGTCCAATAAACGGCCAATCCGTCCTTAAGCAACGGTTCTTTTGATATAAATATATGCGCCATCCGTAAAATGCATCAATAATTGGTGCACTCTTACGCATAACTTTACTGTCAAAGCGTAATCACGCTTCTCAAGTGAATCTATCGATTAGTTTTTAAGTTTTAAAAAATAATCCATGATTTCGGGTACATTCCCATCACCCATACCCGCATCAACCGCGGCCTGGAGATTAGATGACGTCCCTTCGGCAATCTGGGACATTGTATTCAGATCTTCAACCATTTTAACAAAATAGCCCAAATCCTTATTCGCGTTGGCGATGGAAAAACCCAAATCACTCACACCATCAACCGCATAATTTTTACAAAACCCCATGAACGGAGAATTAGATGGACCGGTTGACATAATGTCATAGAGCTGCTGGCGATCAACGCCGGCTTTATCAGCAACTGCGAAAGCCTGAGACATGGCGCACACAGATGTCATGCCCATAAAGTTATTGATCAGCTTGGTTGTGTGACCCGCGCCAAGCGCACCCAGATAAAAGACATTCTCGCCTTGCACATCGAGAACCGGCTTCACCTTGTCAAAAGTAGCTTTATCGCCAGCGGCCATAATATTGAGCAAGCCGTCTTTTGCATGGGCCGGCGTACGGCCAAGCGGCGCATCGATCATGCCCACACCCTTTTTAGCAAGATCAGCACCGATCTTGCGGGTAGAGGCAGGAATGGAAGTTCCAAAGTCAATCAGTACAGACCCTTCCTTCATTCCGGCAAGAATACCATCCTCGGCATAGACCAGCTTCTCGACCACAGCGGAGGTGGTAAGGGCGAGCATAACAATATCACTGGCCTCGGCCAGCTCTTTGGCGGAAGTCGCCTCGGTTGCACCATTTGCGACGAATCTGGCAACAGCATCCTTGTTAAGATCCATTACGGTCAATTCAAAGCCATTCTTTTGCAGGCATTCGACCATATTGCCGCCCATAAGGCCAAGGCCGATGAAACCAATAGTAGGTTTTGTCATTTTCTAATTCCTAATAAATTTTGAGTATTATTTGTCGAAATCTCTAAATCATTTCCGATAAAACTTCCAGTACAGATTCATAATTGCTGTTGTGAAAAAGGGTACTATTCAAAAACAATGACCATGTGCGCCTCTATTGGGGCGGCTTAGCAGAAACGGTTACGGCTCAGCAAAACTGGTCATAAATCGGGTACCTAACTAGACGCCTCCTCCGGGGTTAACTGGGGTGAGCTCCAACTTTCTAAAATCACTATCGAAATTTGGAGCCCTTAAATTTCTATCTACACTCGAGGTTTAAGAGGTTGAATTTTACCACATAATATCCAGACACTGGCGATGGCCGTTAGCGCCAAACCAGCACCGAGCACAAATACAGGCGCATAATTGGCCCCTTTGGTGAGCCAAGGCACCAGATATGTCAGACCAGCAGCCGATAATTTCGCTGCCATCCCCGCAAAGCCCGACAATGTTCCAACGGTTTTCCCGCCATAAAGGTCGCTCGGCAGGGTCTGAACATTACCAATCGCAGTTTGGAAACCAAACAGAATAATAAACATCAGCGTCAATGCCATCACCGGTGTTACGGCCACAGACATTGCTAGCAATGACGGAAGCATAATGAGGCAACCAAGGGTGATCGTGAACTTGCGTGTTTTATCAACAGTCCAGCCTGCTTTGAGCCGGTTTTGAGCAAGCAGACCGCCAAACCAGGCACCAAACATTGCTCCCACATAAGGCAACCAACCAGAAACCGCGAGATCTTTGACGTTAAACCCGTGTACCTCAAATAAGTAGGTCGGAATCCAGATAATGAAAAGCCACCAAATCGGGTCAATGGCCGCAGATGCGATAATAACGCCCCAGCTTTGTTTGCGTGACAGCAATTCACCGGTTGAGGGATTATAGGCATCGCCGGGGGTGCCGTCTTGATTCAAATCCTCATTAATTTGGCCACTTAAAATATACTCACGCTCTTCGTCTGAAAGCCATGAATGATATTTTGGCGGAGCTTTAACGATAATCACCCACGGCACAAGCCATAGGAGGCCCGCAACACCAACCAGAATAAAAATTATTTTCCAATCCATGAAAATCGACAGATAGGCAATAAGCGGTATGGAAATAATGCCGCCAACCGCAGCACCGGAATTAAAAATTCCCTGCGCTAAGGCACGCTCTTTAGTTGGAAACCATTCCGCGTTGGCCTTTGCCGCTCCGGGCCAGTTGCCCGCCTCGGCAAGCCCCAGAAGCGATCTAAAAATACTAAAGCTTAAAACGCCTTGAGCCAAAGCGTGCGCGGCAGTCGCGAGCGACCATACGCTGATAGAAAGCACAAAACCAAACCGGGTTCCGATCCAGTCGAAAATTTTCCCGAATGTCGCCTGACCCAGCGCATAAGAGAAAATAAAGACAACAGAAATAATACCCAGAATGCTTTTATGACCATCGGCATCCATATCTGGAAACAGATCAGGAGCAATTTGCTCTGGCCACAAAACATTAAGTGTCTGGCGGTCGATATAATTAATAACAGTCGCAAGCGCTACGAGGCCAACGACGACCCACCTTAAGTTACCCTTCATGAGGTTTCACCCTTCTTATAATTTTCAAAAAAATCTTCGCGAATAGGTGAAAACATATCAAGCAAAACGCCATCTTCTATACAGATCGCACCATGCATTACATTTGGGGGAACGAAAAAACAATCGCCCGCGCTTTGACGCTTGGTAACGCCATCAATGGTGACATCAAAAACGCCGCTTTCCACGTAAGCAACCTGACTATGATAATGTTTATGCTGATACCCCTCAGACCCCTTTTTAAAGGTGTTCTTGACCAGCATGAGGTCATCATTGTGGCCCAAAATCTGTCTGACGATACCGCCATCCATTTCCTCGGAAGGTTCTTTATCCCCAAATAAGAAATTCGTACTTTGCATCTTTTAAGACCCTTTATTTAAATGGATTTCAGAATGAAAAAGTTTATACGGTCCGCTCCAGCTCATGTCGACACCTTCCACATTGACTGAATGGGTCGCGTCACTCGCTGCATCGCCGGCAATTCCAAGGCCAACACGCTGGCCATCTTTATTCTCGATCAATACAAATTCATCCGGGCCAGCTTCAAAATGTTTGACGGATTTGACCGATGAATGACTGTCGACAGTATATTCTACAGTCGGATTATATTCCCCGTGTAGCTCTATAACTGATGCAAACGAAACGCCGTCATTACTTTGAGCACGATAGATAAAAGCTGGCTCGCGGCGTAAATTAACATCCGGATCAGTCGCGCCAATTTCGGCAAGTACCACTTTGGTATTTTTTGGCACAGACGAGGTTACAGAATAGAACCTTTTATCCAAAAGCCATGTCACTTGGGTGTTAGCCCCTACCGGATCACTTTCACCGACCAGCCAGAGATGTTGGTAGCCATTACTCGATCCAAGCGGTTTGCGCACAGAAGGGTCTGCTGCAATTTCGAAATTGGTTTCCACCAATTGGCCATTATAATAAAAAGGCAAATCATATTGGTGGGCATTATCTGAATGAGACTCCACCAGATCAATCACAATTGGATGCGCAAAGGCTGCATCTTTGACGAGCGCAACCGTGCGATCCATGGAAACATCATCATAGGCTTCTTCAATGCCAGCCGATGTCACTTGCAAATCATCTGATGTATAATAAGCCCCAAGTTTTGGCGCATGCTGATTGCCAACAGCGGTGACACCGTCAAAATGACTTGTCTCATCAACAACCAAAGCATTGTGTGCGATTGTCTGCTTGGCAAAAGAATTATTCTCACGCAAATAATGTCCGCCAAATTTGGCTTCGACATTCAGAAACCTTGCCGCGCCATAATCGCGCAAAATTTCATAACCGGAATCATAGACAAGAAGACCGAGCTTATCAAAATGCCCGTGCCCCAGACCTTGAGATGTATTTTTAACGACAATTGTTAAATCATCAGGATCACTTGAGGCACGAAGAATATCGAGCGCCCCTTGCGATCCGTCCGCACCATCGCGAAGGCGCATCGGCGCGTAGGCAAATGGCCTAGCTTTCCCATGCGCCAAGGCACTGGCAAGTTTTTTTCCGCCGTGGGTCGGGACGACCTGGCCTTGGGCTTTTGCAATCGAGAGAAGCCCTGGATCTCCGGTTAAGTCATAGGCAATGGCAACGCCATATTGAAGCTCAGCCGTTGCGATGTCTTTATCCTTGATCGCATCATTGATCGGAAAAAACAGACCCGCATAATTTTGCTGGATTGTCGAAAAAATTGCCTTTTTGAGAATACCGTCACGATACTCAAAAATCTTTCGTTCTGGCTGATTTTTTTCAATGGCCTGACCAAACAACACGAATGGCATCAATGCGTATCGTTGATAATATGGCCCTTCATTGTAATACCCATCTGGAGAAAACAACTTATCGAGTTGCTTGATAAAGCCATAATTTCCGGATTTATCCAAGCCGAGTAAGGCTTTATCAACGAGATCATCATCACCAATTGTAAACCCGGTCATCCCGACAGCAGCAGTTGCCCATGTTCCATGATTATGGATTTTATTGAATGTCTCGGGAGACCCTTCAGATAGAAAAGTCGTTATCTGACGTAAAAGATCATCTTCAATTTTGTCGCGAGTTTCCTGATTTAGCGTATCTTTAATACTGCCATATCCTTGGTTGGCATAAACAAGCCACCAGCTTTCATTGAGATTTTGCCAAAACAAACGCCCGGGTGATTGCTCCTTAGGCAATGGATGTAGGCCAAGGCTCGGATATAAATCCGCATAGGCGAGCAAAAGCTTCTCGACGTGAGAAGCATATTTAGCATCGCCTGTAAATTCAAAAAGCTTACCCGCTTCATAAATCGTTTTAGCATTTAGTTTGTGCTGCTCATGAGTATACCCCCCGCCCGCATCCTTGGGGATTGGTACAATAATGGGCGATGCCATTTGCGCATCAATTTTAGTAGCCAAATCGCGCAGCGTTTTATCAAATGATAGGGTTGTATCTGCGCCCGGGATTGCGGTTGGCGAAGCATGGGCAGCAGATGAAGATAGCTTAGGCAAGCTTTCATCTGAAGTATCGCCACAAGATGATAGCGCAAAAGCAAAAACACAGGCCGAGAGTAAATAGGAATATTTCATCATTCTCCAACCTGATTGTTTTCAATGACAGCCGTTGGTTCAAGACCACTATTTAACTCAAAATTTTGCGGGAGAGGTGTATTGATAAATTTGTTTTTTGTAACGCTGGTTTTTGGTTCACCAACTGTATGATTAATCAAAAAGGGCTGACTATCTTTAAATGAATTGTCAGCAATCTGTGTCACCTGAACACCATGCAAGTGTATCGATGCTTTCGATTTATTGCGTTTACCGCCGCCAACATTACTCAGCGTTGCATCCTTAAGAAGGAAATGCGGTCCAAATGTACTCTCGTCTGTGCCCCCCCGATAGAAATCAACCAGCGCACCCTGAACATTTTCAAAATCCGAATTTTCGATCGTTAGATATTCCGCATTATAAATGCCGTAATCATCACTTTCTTTGTCCAATCTCAAGATCGCGCCCGTTACATCTTTAAAGTCGGAATTTTTAATCAAAATATTATCAGCAAAGGTACCTTTCGCGGCTGATATAATATTGAACGAATGATTGATGTCGATATCAGAAAACTTGCTATTGATAATTTCAAGACGATAGTTTTCCAACATGGAATAAGGGCTGGTACGGATTACAGAATTGCCCGCATTGTCCGGTGCGCTTTCACCAGAAATCCGCAAACCGGAGAGCTGCAAACTACCCCCGTTGAGAATTTCAAAAAGTGCAGAACGCTCAAAAGTAATATTTGCTCTTCCCTTACTCTTAACGGTCAATGGCTTATCAATTTTCAAAAATTTACTGACAACATACTGTCCGCGCTTCAAGACAAGCGTATCGCCAGCCTCTGCCGAATTCACCGCATCAAATAATGCATTTTCACCCGGTGAAACTTTAATTGTCTTTCCAGAACCAAATGCAATCGTCGGCTCGGCCTTAGCATACCATGTGACCCCGGTTGAATCCTTATCGGTCACTTTGAGATCACGAAGCGCACCGGCTTTGATATCATCACCTGGATACATTAACCCGTTTTCGCCGCGCGCAAGCTCAACAGTTTTTCTGGAAAAACCGCCAGCAAAATCGGGCGGGTCCATAGAGCCAAGAATATTATTCTCAAACGCGATGCCCGACATATCATCATATACAGTAAATACATCGCGGCCATCATCATTGACGATGAGATTATCTTCAAATCGACTGTCAGAGGGTACACCGCTTCGCTCTTCATCACTACCAGCGCCAAGCTGTACATTGTCGCTGTTAATGAGGGTATTATTTACGATCAGAGCGTCTACCACCGGATCATAGCGATTAATGGGGCCATTTGGAACGCCGTTCATAATCACGAGGGCGCCGCCAAAGCGTGTCCCTTTAAGACCTTCCATATAATTATTCTTGATGGTTTGACCCGCATTGATTACCCGGATACCGCCCGTGTGATCAGCGCCATTACCAAAGAATACATTGCCTTCGACAAGATTATTGTTGCCGTGACGCATCGTCAATGTACCGCGGGATTCATAAAACGTATTACTGCGGAAAGTATTTCTGCCGGATTTATTCGAAATAATCTCCAGCTCACCATCGCATCTGTCAAAATAATTATTCTCGACAACCGTGTATGAATCCGTTCGAGAGAAATGACTTGTTCCAATACGCAATGTTTCACCGCCATTAGATCCCAAAATCTGTCTCGGGCCAAAATAGTTGTGGTCAATACGGTGGTGATTTTCCTGACTCTCTTTTGTGTTGAGCCTTACCGCCATGGTCACGCCTTTATTGCGCTTACCAACAATGTGGTTGTGATCGAAGCGGTTGTTTTTCCCATACATCATTATCCAGAAATCAACTTCCTGGCGTTCTGGCTGGTTGTAATTGTCGATAACGGTTTGGGTAACGCGTGAATTATTGGCCAGGTTTTCAGAATTTTGCCGAAAAGATATCACTTCGCTTGTCGGCGTGTAGCCATTTTTAAATACCAATCCCGATACTTCCAGATAGTTGCCAGCAATGCGCAGATTGGATTGGCCCGAAATAAAAACCTCGCCCTTGGTCTCCGCCGTCAAACGGATGGGGTTGCCCTCTTCACCATTTCCCTTGAATAGAATTTCGAAATCAGTCCAAGTGCCATTTGCGAGTTTGATCACATCTCCGGGTACTGATTTTTTTAGCGCCTCGGCGTAGGCCTCCTTGTCACGGACCAAATATTCCTCTGCGTTTACCGCTTGTGTTGTTGCCACCATTAGGGCAATGGATAGGAGTGAAAAACGAGCAATACCTTGCGATCTAGCCATAAATAGCAACCTCACCTAATTCTTGATTTTTTATTTTAAAGAAACATCTGAAATCTGGTCAGGCTTGTCAACCAATATATTTAACCAGTTCATTCACATTGGTATAATTGAATTGGCGTAAAAACCTAATCCAACTGAGTTGCAAGCAAAAATCTGGAACGGCTTTCTGCAGCCTTTTTCTGAACGGCTTGATAGGCCTCTTTTTCGGAGGCCTCTAACAAAGCTTCAATCATGCGGGTGAAATGTATTCGCATTGCCTTGCGTGCCCCAGCCGCATCACGGTTCTTAAGGGCGGCAACGATGGCCTGATGCTCTTCCTCACGGTGGGTATGGTCATTGTCACACACTGAGCGATAGACACGCTGTAAAAGAGCAGCTTCCTTGCGCATATCCCACATACTACCGATCACAAAAATAATAACCGGGTTATTGGTGGCCCTTGCAATGGTCATGTGGAAGGCTTCATCAGCATCATCAGGAGACAAGCCTTCGGCTGTACCATTAACCTTGCTGCCGGACATGATATCTATGTAATGCTCTAGCTCTTCTATCGCCTCTTGGGAAATGATCGGCGCAGCAAGGGCAGCAGCTTCTGCTTCGAAAAGGGCTCTGGCCTCGGTCAACTCAAATGGACCGGCCTTGGGCAAGGAGTTGGATTTCACCCCGCTACCATCGAGCACATACACACCAGAACCAACCTTGATTTCAATGCGTCCCTGCGCCTGCAAAGCGATTTCCGCCTCTCGAATCGATACACGGCTTACCCCAAATCTCTCCGCAAGGTCCCGTTCACCCGGAAGACGCGTCCCTACTGGAAAAGCACCAGAGTCAATCAACTCCAGTATCTGGTTAGCAACTGTATGATAAAGCCTTTTGTCAGTCATTTTTGTCCCTACATATCTTATTATTTTGGCTATACCAATAGCACAATTTTGCAGCAATTGTCCATACCAATTAAAATGAATAGCTGCAGTAACAACAAAAAACGCCCCACAATTAAGTGAGGCGTTCTTTTTTTATTACAAGCCACGCTTAAGTGCGTACCGTTTTGATTAGAACCTGTAGCTTCCGCCAAATGTGATTCTGCGGTCCGGAAATCCAACGAAACATATTGGTCCGGTTTCAGAGACACAGCGTTGCACGATATTCGATTTGGTCAAATTAACCACCTCGGCACCGATATTGAAATTCTCGGTAATATCATAACTGATACTGGCATTAAGCTGCCCTCTGCTCTCGGTTACAACCGGGAAACTGAAGGTACTACTACCACTGGTATTAGCGCCGCCGCCAAAATCATTGGTGCGGAATGCTTCACGCCAAGTCCAGCGGGCTCTGATTGTGAGGCCATATTTCTCGTAGAAGCCAGTGATGTTGTATGCGTTGTTAGAGAAATCAAGCAGACCTTCCGGAATACTCACATCACCAAGCACATCCAATCCACGACCTGAAGTGGTATCAATATCTGAACCACCTGAGAATTGCTGGTAGGTATAGTTTGCGATAACACCAAAGCCGGAAGCCCAACCAATAGTGTCCTCCCAATCAGCAAGTGAATACTGGAAAGCAACCTCAACACCTTGTTGGGTCGTCACAGCAGGGTCATTGCCGGGAGTTTGCAAATCAACGCACAAACCAGGTATATTTGGGTCACCCAAAACATTGGGAATAACTTCCGGATTGAAGATACCGCCGCCAGGACAGGTAGGATCAGTCTCACGCGCATTTCCGGAAGGGGTGTCATCTGATGCAAATAACGCAGCGCCCTCAAAGGTTTGAACAAACAGGTTTGTACGGTCTTTTAAGAAGTAACCAACACTAAACACCGCAGCAGGGGCAAAATACCACTCGGCAGAAATATCGATTGAGTCAACTTGCTCAGGTACCAGATTAGGGTTACCAACGCTAACAGAAGCATTCTCACTTTGATTTAAAGTAAATCCGGAATTGAGGGCACTAAAGTTCGGACGCAAAATATCCGAAGCATAACCCAAACGAAGCACAAAATTATCCGTTAGACTTGCAGCCAGATTAAACCGTGGCAGGAAGAAATCATACCCACCAAATGTTGATTGCAATGATCTGGCCCCAGTACTATCCTCAGGGCCAAAACCTACTGAATTTACAGATGTATTTACATATCTGATACCGACATTCCCGCGCACAGGGCCAGTCTCAAAATTAGCTTGTAAATAGGCAGCATGCGTATTTTCGGTCACATCGAAAAAAGCATCCTCATCCAATACAGGTTCAGAGGTTAGTTCTCCATTAGCTGCTGGCTCCAGCGACCTTTGCTCCGCAAGCGCTCCTTCTAAAATAGCTAAAGTGCCATCGCGATCGGAGAATGCAAGATCAGGATCGATTAGCAAGAAATCAGCAATAAACAATTCTCTTCCGTCAGCGGCATCAAAATTATCCGGCCCCGGAACGAGCAGTTCTGCGAACAATGATCCGTTTGGACTATCTTCCAAAACGCTAAATCCGCCAATATTATCTTCGATCTCCGAGAAAGAACTGGAAGAGTTATTGTAGCGATAGCCAACCTCAACCGAAGAAAGGAAACCGCCAAAACTGCTATCCCCTAAATCATAAGCGACATCAAAACGCACAGCATCTTCTGTATTGCGGGTTTCGTTATCACTAACTTGCACCTGATCCAGCACCACATTGTTTGGGTCAAGCAATTGCTCTGATGTTGGTGCTTCCGGATCACTGGTCGCAATCCCAAACGCCAGAGCGCCATCGGTTAGATCGAAAGCAAATGGTGTGGAATTGTCATTAAAAATTTGGCT
>CAYMPJ010000033.1:0-1170 GCA_964392325.1 uncultured Caulobacterales bacterium | reverse complement strand
AAAGTTAAGTGTTGTACTCAAGTTAGGGAATGTAGAATTTGAGCGGGAACGGGCATACTCAAAATGTGCCGTCAAGTTGTCACGCTGCCATGTACCACCAGCGGAAAACACAGTGCTATTTGTAACACGAGACCCTGTATCACTAGAGAAACGCAGATTTCCGTTATCGTCATCAACACCATTACGTGCAATTACGCCGGTTAATGCCGCAGGGAATACGCCGGGGCCGTTACCAAGGTCAGTACCCACACCAAAATCAACGGTCTCGAACGCAGTTGGCACTACATCATCAATAAAGGAACTAATACCTGATGCCTGTAGCCTGAACGAATCCTGACTTTGATCTTGCTGATTCACAAGAGCATCAAAATAAAGGTTCAGCTCTTCAGTTGGCTCCCACTCAACAGTTGAAGCAATATTAATGGTTTCAAAATCAAAATTCTCACGCTCTTGCACAAGGAATTGAATACCCAAGAACTCAGGGGGATCATTGGTGGGAATTTCAGCAACATTATCCCGGTCCACCCGCGGGCGGAAAGAAACGGCTTCTTGTTGGGTGTAACTACCAGAAATCACAAAACCAAATTCACCCAATCCGGTTTCCCAATTATCACCAAAAGAACCGGCAAATCTAGGTTGAATACCGGCGTCGCTTAGATTGTTTTGCTCCCCTTGCACACGAAGGGAAATAAGAGTTTCGCTCAAATCAAGCGGGCGAATGGTTCTAAGATTGATTGTACCACCAACTGACCCCTCAATGGTGCTAGCTTCCGGTACCTTGATCACTTCAACTGCAGCGATGATTGATGAATTAACGTCCTGAAAGTTGATACCTGAACGACCACCGCCAGAACCCAGAGTAGATACGCCATTGATCTCTGTACGGTTATCGTCCGTACCACGGATCTGAACATTGGTACCAACACCAGCGGTTCTGGTGATCTGAATACCGGTGATATTTTCCAGAACCTCGGCAAGGTTTTGGTCAGGCAATTTACCAATATCTTCCGCCTTAATGACTTCAATCAAGCTCTCGGCGGAGCGTTTCTCGGCGAGCGCGCTTTCAAGAGAGCTGCGAATGCCTGTTACGACGATTTCGTCATCGCCCTCATCTTGCGCAACGGCAACAACTGGAGTTGCAGTAACAGCAAGCACTGCGAGCGCAGAGCT
>CAYMPJ010000032.1:0-20713 GCA_964392325.1 uncultured Caulobacterales bacterium | reverse complement strand
GGTAGGGCCCCGATTTCCATCAAAAGAGCCAAAGCAATCGGCAAATCAAAGTGGCTTCCCTCTTTGGGAAGGTCGGCTGGCGATAGATTTACGGTAATGCGCTTTGGGGGCAAACCAAGCCCCACCGCACAAAGAGCTGCCCGAACCCGTTCTCTTGCCTCCGAGACCGCTTTATCCGGTAAGCCGACAATGGTGAACCCATTTGTCCCGCCGGTAAGTTGCACTTGCGCATAGACTTGCCGGGCTTCAACCCCATGAAAAGTAAAACTGGTGACCTGCGCGACCATAAACCTGTTCCAAAAGTAATAGTCATTTCTATTTTACAGGTTTAGAACAAACAAAGAACAATTGTCAAGCGCCTACCCAAAATATTCTGATTTCTTATGGTTTGTCGCCAGTTCTAACGCAAATTTAACCATACAAGGCCACTATAATTTGAACACCCAAATGGGAGCTCACAGGCTCTCTTCTCGATTAATCTCATCATGGTAACCGCGCGTAGATGCAGCTCTCTCCTCCCTCATCAATTTGGGCCAGACATTGCCGCGATGCGTTCATCATATTCACCTTGATGATTGCCGGCATATCGCTCCCTTCAAAAGCTGAATCTATCGAGGCAATCGCCGACACCGAGCCTTCAGAAAAACCGGTATTGCGTGAAGGCGCACCTGTAAAAGTCACCATTCGTCCGGCTCAAGGACTGATCATGGCCCAGAATATGATCGATACAGGAAAACACGACTCTGCCAGTTTAATCCTTGATGGATTAGAAGCGGTCCCGGATGATCAAATTGACCGGATTGAGTTTTTATTTTTGCGGGGCCAATTGGCTTTCGCCAAAGAAGATTTTGACGGTGCGGCTGAGTATTATCGAACGATTATAGATGACCACCCCGAACTCGTACGGGTGCGCCTGGAGCTCGCCCGCTCCTTATTTGAAGCACGCCATGATCGCGCAGCGGCCTATCATTTCCGGCTGGCCCTAGCCGGGCAATTGCCTGAAGTGGCAATAAAGAGAATTCGCGCTTTCCTTTATATTATCCAAAAGCGTAAGATTTGGCGAATTAGCGCCCGCGCCTCTGTCGTGCCCGACACCAATGTTGCCGCTGCACCCAGAGACCCTTTTATTCAACTCAATGGTTTGCAGTTTGAATTGAACGACAATGCTCTGGCCCGTTCGGGTATCGGCGTGACCGCATCCTTGTTTGCCGAGTTTTTCCCGCGCATCTCAAAACGATGGAGACTGGAAGCACGTAGCGGGGCGACCTTCACCGATCAGGAAAATATTCGCTTTGATGATCTCATCATTTTTGGTGAGGCCGGGCCACGCTATGAAACGGAGAATTTTGCGGTGAGTATATTGGCGACTGCCAAACGCAGGGTTTTTGGCGGGAACGGATTTAACCGTAATATCGGGGGCAAGATTAGTTTCGAGAAGGGGATTAGTGCACGCACGGGTGCATTGATTGAAGTCGGGGCCGCTGATGTAAATTACGATCTCGATATTTCACGCAATGGCCAAATCTACTTTTTCGCTGGCACATTGCGCCACGCCTTATCCTCGCAAAGTTCATTGCGCTCAAACCTGACCATTACGCGCGAGCAGACCCAAGAAGGCACATTGCAAAATACATCTCTGCAGTGGCGTGCAGGCTATCGGCGCGAGCTACCGTGGGGCATTTCAGCCGAGATCGGACCAGATATATATTATCGTCGTTTTGATGTTTTTGACTCTCTTGACGGCGTGCGTAGAGAGGACTGGACCTTTGGGGGCTCTGCATTCATTACCAAACGCGATTGGCGCTTATTCGGTTTCGCGCCGGTATTCAGCTATCAATATTTGCGCAATGAATCCAATGCCGACAGATTTAACTTTAATCGCCACCGCGCAAATGTCGGTGTTACGCGCCAGTTTTAAAACCTTTCGGGCATCAAAACCCATTGAGGCAGGTCTGCAAGTCAGGGGCAGGCTGTGAGGATCGCTTTTTCGATGGGCGTAAATCGCTCGATAATAGCCGCCCCGATACATCCCGCCGCATAATTACAAGTAGGTTGCAATTTGGCTGATCATATCTGCGCAATTGCCCCTCACCGCCAGGTCTATTCGTAAACGCAGCCTCCCCCAAAAGGCCGTCTAGCTGCGGCGATGACAGGCCCAATAAATCACTTGCAATAAATTTTGGGATGACGGCTTCAGGGGCCGCAGGAGGTATAGTAATCTGGTCTTCAGATTGAGACACGGTGGCTGGACCCGAAACTTCGCTTGTTTCTTCGGTGTCAGTTTTCTGACCACCCCCGAGCAAAGGCAACCGAGGCACTGATGAACATGCGATAAGCGTCATACTCATAGCGATAGCCACGCCGCCACCTAAAACCCGATTTTTAGCCCGGTTGTTTGCTCGACCCTTAAACTGCATCAAATCCACCTTTACCCACTATGCATTTCCTAAAACGCAAAACCGGTAATAAGGTTTTGTTCTGAAATGCTCTAACGCTGACAAACATCATACCAATTATTGATCTCACTGCCCGTCATTAAAGGTCAATCATAAACAAGCAAAATGAACAAGAATTCAACAATAATATAAATATCAAGATCGAGGGCCATCAGGCAGCAGCCCGAATACTCTTCAAGAGGATTTTTGAAAATTTTCACTATCGGCTTGCTATCGCCTCATAGGGTTTCTAAGAAACTTCAAGATTTTTAATTGCCATCTATAAAAAGGACCTTCTATGGCCAAACCTGATCTCGATGTTGTCGGCATTGGCAATGCAATTGTCGATGTACTCGCAAAATGTGATGACGCTTTTCTCGTCAGCCACTCTATTACCAAAGGTGGCATGGTGTTGATTGAAGAAGATCAAGCGACACAAATATACAATGCAATGAGTGCGATGGGTGAGTGTGTTGAAGTCTCCGGTGGGTCGGCGGCCAATTCGATTGCTTGTATCGCTTCACTTGGGGGCTCTGGCGGTTTTGTCGGAAAAGTCGCCGATGACGATCTGGGGCGCACATTTCGCAAAGACCTTCAAAGTCACGGGGTAGAATTTGAAACCACCCCGTTGCCTGAAGGCGGCGCAGGAACCGGGCGTTGCCTTATCAATGTCACTCCGGATGCCGAACGATCAATGATGACTTTTCTGGGCGCAGCTGGCGATGTCAGCATCAGTGATATTGATGAGGACCAGATAAAGCGGGCGAAAGTTATTTTCTTTGAAGGGTATATGTTTGAGCAGCCTGTAGCGCGCGAAGCTTTTGTAAAAGCATGCGCTATTGCGCGCAGCGCTGGGCGAAAATCAGCATTGACCCTGTCCGATACAGGCTGTGTTGATCGCCAACATGAAGTGCTCACCAGCTTCATCCCGAACCATGTCGATATTTTACTCGCCAATGAAGCCGAAGCCCAAACCCTCTTCGAAACCAATAAAATCGATGAGATCGAAAACCGTGCCCGCGCCATGTGCCCAATGACCGTGGTAACCCTTAGCGCAAAGGGCTCTCTTATCATTGCAAGGGATCAAGAAACCGTTGTGGTCGATGCGCATCCGCCAACACATTTGGTCGATACAACCGGGGCAGGGGATGCTTATGCCGCTGGCTTCCTGTTTGCAATCGCGAAGGGATATGATCTAACCATCGCCGGCGCTCTTGGTTCTATTGCGGCTAGTGAAGTCATTAGCCAGATGGGACCAAGGCCAGAGCAGCTGCTAAAAACACTTGCACAAAAAGCAGGCTTATTGTGATTTTCTATTTATGAAAAAAGCTATCCTCTTTACACTTTTTGTTGTTTTAGCGATCGGGATCTTCGCAGCGATTTTTGGTGAGCGCGTGCTACTGAACTGGACAGGTAGCAAAGTCCCAAAAACATCCCTTTCCCAGATCAAAACACTCCTGGAACCCTCAATGGTGTTTCGCACTCCTGATCCGCAAACCCACGGCCCTGGCCCATACCCTGTTATCGTGCAGTTTCATGGCTGCGCAGGCGCACGTCTGGAGTTTCAGGACTTATGGGCAAAAGCTGCTACGGATAATGGCTTTATGGCCGTTATCGTTGACAGTATGCGCCCTCGCGGATTTAGCCGGCAAGCCGCCGCAGAAACCATATGCACTGGCAAAAAATTACTCGGCCAGGAACGCGCCGGCGATGTCGCCGCCGCGCTCGATTTAATCCGTGTACGCCCCGAAATTGACAAAGAACGGATTATCCTAACCGGCTGGTCACACGGCGCATGGACCGTGATGGATTATCTCACTATGGATTTTGTCAAAAACGGCCCGGTCAATTTAACATCAGAAGATTTTTCAAAGCATAACCAACCTGATATTGACGGCGTTATTTTATTCTATCCCTATTGTGGATTGGGAACACGCTCCCGGCTAGATGAATGGCAGCAAAAACCTCAAGCACTCACTTTGATTGCGGGGGCGGATACGATCGTCAATCATAAGGACTGTTTAAAACGATTCAGTAAATTGAAACAAAGTGGTTTGCATCTGGATCAAACAGTTTATCCCGATACCGAGCATGCATTTGACGATCCATTTATCGAAGAGGCCTACCAACATTGGCATCATCGCGAGAATATGATTGATGCTATGTCCAGATATGTCGGTTTTATTAACCGCATAAAATAATCGGATAATAATACGGACACCAAGATGTGACGATCCGCCTAGTGCGGGGGGCCGGTCAATGCTCTAAGATACACGGCATTATGACAGCTCAATCCAAGAAATCTATTCGATTTACATCCTCAATTGGCACCGTTGAAAAGGTCCTTTTGACTGGCGGATTGGTAAGCGGAGGCTTGCTGGGCGGCGCACATATTTTTGAGGCTCTGGGCTACACGCCATGCGCCTTATGTCTCGACCAACGCGAAGCCCACTGGACTGCCTTGGCCATTACTGTAATTGGCTTTATTATTAGTGTTGTTATGAAAGCACGTCTTTTGGGAGCTGCAGCCGTGGGCACTGCTGCACTGGTCTATCTTTTTGGTGCGGGGCTTGCCTTCTATCATACTGGCATCGAGTTTGGGCTCTGGCCCGGTCCGGCCAGCTGTTCTGGCGGTACGACAATCACGACCATAGAGGATTTACAAAAAAGCATCGCATCCGACAAACCCGTCATTGCCTGCGACCGCGCCGCGTGGTCTTATTTAGGAATATCTATGGCTGGCTATAACCTCCTTGCTTCAGCTGGCTTAGCCTGCCTAATGATAATTACGACACTGAATGTTCTGCGCAATCGAAAACCTCAAGCTTCGATATAATGACAAATGGGATGTCCTTGAAAGAGATAAGTATGAACGATCCAAACGTGAAAAAACATCTCCCCAAGCCTGGTCCTAAAACTGCCCGTATCCGTGAAATGTTACGGGTTGATCACGCTGGAGAATATGGAGCCGTACAAATTTATCGCGGACAACGGGCTGTTTTCGATAAATTGCCCCACAAGCGCGATACATCCCTAATACTAAAAGAGATGGAGGAGGGCGAACAACACCATCTTGATACATTTGATGAGCTACTCACAAAACGCGGTGTGCGTCCAACAATGATGGCCCCTTTATGGAATATTGCCGGCTTTGGTCTTGGGGCAGCAACAGCCCTGATGGGAGAAAAGGCAGCTATGGCCTGCACTTCAGCGGTCGAGGATGTGATCGAAAAACATTATGCAGAACAAATTGAAGAACTGCGCGGGGTAGAGCCGGATTTATGCGAAACAATTACAAAATTTCGCGAAGATGAGCTGGCCCACAAACATACTGCGGAGGACGCAGGTGCAAAACAAGCACTATTTCACCCACTGCTTGAAGGCGCAATAAAACTAGGCTGCAAAGTAGCCATAAAAGTGTCCGAGAAAATCTAACCTCTAATTCCAAAAAACCTTCTTCACTACCGTCATGAGGCATAGTATTTGGCTAAAACAGCTCCGCTTATGGGTTAGAGTCTTGCTTCTATTATTTCGTACACCTCAAATAAGTGAGTATAGGTTGACGCAATCTAAGAGTATGCTAAGGCGTGCGCTTCTGAATTCAATAGTCTAAGCGCTAATGCCAAATTCGAAAAAACCACCTTCGGTGCCAAAAAAAGATCGCAAAGCGGCTACTTTAAAGGATGTTGCCGAACGCGCTGGCGTTCACATATCCACTGTTTCAAGAGTTATGAATCCTGCGCAGCGGAAAATGGTTTCCGATAGTGTTGCTGAACGTGTCAAAAAAATTGCCACGGAGATGGGATATACGGCAAATCCGTTCGGGTACGGATTGCGAACAAAAAAATCAAAGACGATTGGTGTTGTGATTCCTGATTTGACCAACCCGGTATTTCCGCCAATGATGCGGGGTGTCGGGCATACGTTACGCGAGTTCGGCTACACAACAATATTGGCAGACTCAAATGAAAGCGTAGAAACTGAAAAAGAAATCGTTGATCAAATGCAATTGCAGCAGGTTGAGGGGTTGATTTTAGCCTCTGCACATCGCGCCGATAGAATTGTAGAAGAAGCGCTCCATCAAGGCCTGCCACTCGTCCTGATCAATCGCTCAACAGAAAAAGATGGCGTTGTTTCAGTTACAAATGATGATTGCCATGGCGCAAAACTCGCCGTTAATCATCTGATCGAGATGGGTCATACTAAAATAGCCCATTTAGCCGGCCCAAGATTCCTCTCTACAGGGAATAATCGTAGAAACGGCTACTTGGCGGCGCTAAAGAAAAACAAGATCCAGGTTAATGCTAAATTGACAGTTACTTGTAATGCCTTTGGTATTCGAGACGGCGTAAAAGGGTTTCATAAATTATATAAAAAGGGTGAACCCTTTACGGCCGTTTTTGCCGGTAATGATGCTATCGCTCTTGGTTGTTATCAGGCTATTGCAGAACTGGGTCTATCGTGTCCGGATGATATTTCTATCATCGGATATAATGACATGCCGCTGGTAAACCTTATGCAACCGCGATTATCGAGTGTAAGATTTGATCTCTATGAAATGGGCAGCCGGGCAGCCAATGCACTTGTCGAGTTAATTCAGGACGAAGACACCCATCCTGAGCCTGCAACCCTTGAACCTAAATTGGTAATTAGAGATTCTGTTGCTGATATCCGCAAAAAGAAATGATAGCACTACAGATTTAGTTTTGCGGTTTTAAAATATCTTCACAATTTGTCCCGGGAGATTTTTCAGGTGATGAGACTGTCGCTTTTCCGCCCACAAGTTTAATCTTCATAAGATCCACCGCCAAATATTGCCCACCCGTATAACCACTTGCTACTAATACCTGACAAAAATCTTCAGAATTCAATGGTCCCTTCCGTCGCCCGGGATTGTCTTTGTTCAAATAAGGAATTAGCGGAATACCCTGAAATCCGCCAGCACCAACCGCCGGGGTTAGATGGGTCATAACAATATTTGCAACGGCACCATTAAAAATATTCAAATCTGCCGGGTCAGTGTGTTTTTGATAAACGCTTTTGATAATTTCCACGAATTTGGGATCAGTATTAGCTGGTGGATTTTCGTACACAGATTTTATGACAGGGTGCACCGAATCCTGAATAAGGAAATCAGCTTTGTCGCATAATTTCACAAGATTTTCCGATAATGCCGTATCGCCACTAACACATATCCGCCCGGCAGGGGTTGATACCAAATACCCCACCGAATCTTTTATGTGCGGAACAGCGATGGCCGAAACAACGACATCCCCGCCCTCCCAAACTATTTGAGATTCGCTCTTTCTGGTTTTAAATTTGCGAATATCCGCTTTGGGCCGTGTGGTTCGATAATCTCCCTTAGCTCGGGAGGGAATTTCCTCTCGATCCCACATATGAGTTGCGCGCCTTACCACGCCGCAACTGGAACCCGGACATATAACCGGTAGCGGAGAATAATTGCCCGCTGGCGGCGGCGCAGACGAAAATTGTCCATCATTTTTTGACAATATCCAGCGCGTACTGATTATATCAGGAAGAGAAGATGTGTGATCAGAATGGGCATGGGTTATAAATAATGCATCCAGACTTTGCGGCGTAACAAACCCGGGTCGTTTTTTAGTTTTGATTTGTGACAATCGCATCAGAGTGCCCCGGCCCGCATCAAACTGAAGGCGAACGCTATCGCACCCACTTTCAATGTCGCCATATTGAAAAAAAACACCCGATTGCGCTTTGCCCGCATGCGGCGGCGGACCCCCAACACCGGTGATGGTTGCCACTAAACACATTTCATCGGGGGAGTGTTCCTCTTTTTCTTGCGCCGATACATTTTGGGCCACAAAGAGCGCAGCCAATAGAAAATTTAAAAACATAAAATTATTCATTGCACTGCTCATTAGGGTCTCCCAAATTGCTTTGAACCGTATTTTGTATAAATGATCGGCTCTCTAAAGTTACTATGTTTCTAGCATAAAAAAACCCCGCACAGTCTATAAAAACTATACGGGGTTTTTTAGGGAGGAATATTAGAATTTTGCGCTTAGAGTTACACCCCATTGACGCGCGAGAGAAAAGCCAACAGGCGGTGAAGTCGTATTTGGCTGACTGGGACCGATATTATTGATATCGGCGTCTTCGTTGAGGTTTTTACCCCAAGCCATAATCCGGTATTGAAGATCGTCACCGAAATCATAGGTGATGCGCGCGCCGACATTGGTCGTGGTTGGACGAATCCGTAAAGTCGTCTCCCGATCCTCGTTTCCATCAAAAATAGTATCGCGGCCGATAAAATCGCCCCGGAATGACAGGATAGAGCCGTTCTGAAACTCTACATCATATTCAGCGTAGAAGGTTCCGGTCCAGCGCGGCGCAACTTCGGGACGTTGACCACTTAGATCAACAAACGTCGTGGCGGTCGTTTGTATAACTGTGTCTTCAAGCACAGCATCGATAGCCGAGAATGAGCCCCCCAATCGGAAGTTGCGACTAAGGAGGTATGTAAAGTCACCCTCAACTCCGAATGACCGCACAGCCCCAACATTAGACGTTACTGACGCAAAGCCACCACCGCCGGTGTCAACCAGGGTCACTGTTTGGATATTCTCCGCGCGTTGGCGGAATCCGGTGAGAGAGAAACGAAGTTGATCGTTGACTTCGCCTTTCCAACCAACTTCAAAATTATTGACGCTTTCTGAGGCGAACGGAAGGAGGGCAGCTTCGATTGTTCTTGCAGCGTTTTGAAAGCCCCCTGATTTAAACCCTTGCGACCATAAGAAATAAATCGAATGGTCATCGGTTATCTCGTAATTAAGGGAGACTTTCCCGGTGAAATCAGAAAAGTCTTCACTGACCTCTATACCCGTAAACCCACATGGATCATCAGCTGTTGCAACTGTGATTGGGGGGCCAGGCAAATTGAGAGGACAGCCCTCTAACCCACCAAGAAAAGGAAAGAAACCAGAGCCGGTCGCACTGATGACAGCTTCTTTATCATCTCGCGACCAACGGCCGCCAACAGCAAGTTCCAACCGATCCGTTAAGTCAAACAAGGCCTCTCCAAAAACAGCGATGCTATCGGTCGTGTTTGTGGCAATGTCCGTAATCAAACTTGGGACTTGTGGACCGGGTCCCAAATTCGTTGGGGCACCCGTAAGTAAATTGTCCTGAAAGAATTGATTTTGTTGGAAGCGAAACTCTTCGTCATGCAGGTAATAAACACCGAGGAGCCATCTAAATCGATCGCCGCTCGCGTGGTTATCAATGCGAATTTCTTCACTGAAAATATTCGCATCATTAACCACGTTCTGAAACACAATATTGTTTGGCGTGCCGAGAACGTCGGCAAGACCTTCGCCCTCACCGGTTTGATAGCCCGTGATCGACGTAACCGCGATATCATCGTTTAATTGCCAAGATAGTTCCCCTGTCAATGTCCAGATCTGGCGATCAAAGAAAAACTCGCGGTCATTTGAAATTTCAGTCTCGAACACATCATCACTATCAGTGAAGGGTATAAATGTCGGGCCGTTGGTGGTTGGAATGTCGTTCGTTGCGGAGCGGCGAACATCACCCTCATCATTGTCCTCACTATATTCAACTTTTACATAAGCCTTGAAGCGATCAGTAGGCTCCCAAATCGCGGATCCGCGAATGGCGAAATTACTCTCTCCGTCAAGACCCTCGCCTGTGGAAGTGGATTCAGTAAAACCGTCGAACGTATCAAAATTGGCTGCCAGGCGAACCGCTAAGGTATCTGTGATTGGACCACTGACATAGCCGTCAACTTCAAATCGTTCCTGGCTGCCCGCCGTTACGTTGAAACCAGCTTCGGGTTCAAATGTCGGTTTTGCCGTTACAAGATGAATAAGGCCAATCGAAGCGTTTCGACCAAATGTTGTTCCTTGAGGACCACGCAGGACCTCTACACGCTCTAGATCAAAAACTGGTGGGAATTTAAACGCATCTTTTGTGAGCGAAAATCCGTCTATGACAGTAACAATTGATTGCTCCGCGGAAGCGTTGCCAGTCGATGGTGCCACAAACCCGCGCAGTGATTTTTCCGGTTGCGCCTTGGAGAAGGTCAAGAATGTCGCGCCGGGCGTTAGCGTTAAGACATCTTCTATCGATTCAACTTGTTGTTTCGCCAAAAAGTCACTATCGAGAACACCAATAGAAACTGGCGTATCCTGAACATTTTCTTCAACGCGCCGCGCTTCAACCACGATGGTATCAAGCGTACCCCGATCTCGGGCCCCATCTAACTCCTGTGCATAAACCCCAGGAACTCCGAAGCCCACCGCCGTTGTAATTGCAATCGCGGACGCCCCTAATCTATCGAATTTACTTGACATCATACTGTTCTACCCTTGATTATGTTTTATTTCCCTGCGCACTAAACGCAAACTCTTCCGCTACGCTCATGGCGCAAACGATTGCGCTTTTAATAGCGCAATTTTGTGCTAAAATCAATTTTTTACATTTACAATCACAATTTAGTTTACTGAAGGGGCACAAATGCCACGCTTAATTCGTCAACCTTTATTAACAAAAAGTTTATTCCCCCTAATCATACCGTTTGTATTGCCAGCAATGGTAGGCTGTGCACAAATTCGCGAAGAAGAAAATGCTGCTGTGCAGCAAGAAGTAACGAGCGCTTCAGCTTCAATTGCGCCGGCAATTTCCAGAGGGCGCGCAACCGCCGCTGAAGCTCCCCTACTCGAATGCAACGTACCCGGATGGCGCGTCACAACACTCGGAAAGATTGTTGATACAAATGGACAAACCTGGCAAACGCCAGCTCAAGTCAACTATGTTGAGGGACCCAAAGCAACTGACTTGTTCAATGAATGCAACAACATTACTTTGGCCGACGAAAGTGCGCTGGACATCAATTCTGTACCGATAAAAAAAATTGATGAAGATGGCGAAATCATCACGGCTTATTTCTTTGGTGACAATTATGCAGAAATTTTCGTGAACGGAACTTTGATAGGCGTTGATCCAGTTCCTTATTGGCCCTTTAACACTTCTGTTGTGCGTTTTCAGGTGAAGCGACCCTTTTTGTTTGGGGCGAAACTTGTTGACTGGGAAGAAAATTTAAATCTCGGCTCGGAATTGATGCGCGGTGTACCCTTTCATAATGGCGATGGAGGCTTTGTTGCTGTATTGAAAGACGAAGACAACACTATCATCCAGCTTACCGATGAGAGCTGGCGTGTACAAATTTATTATGCCTCACCCTTACTGGATGAAAAATGTGTTGTTTCTACACTGAGTGAAAGAAGTACCGATACATGCACATCACCCGAAAAAATAAATGCAGAACAAGCCTATGCGGCGCGATGGCCGTTGCCTGAAAATTGGGCAACGCTGGGCTTTGATGATAGTGCGTGGTCATATGCGACCACCTATACAAATGAGGAAATCGGGGGATCGCTTAACCGGCCAGCCTATGCAAATTTCTCGGGCCTGTTTGATACAGAGGGACAAGACGCCCAATTTATCTGGTCGTCTAATCTTCTGCTGGATAATTTAGTGCTTGCCCGCAAAGTGATCGATTAAAAGCGATCACTCAATAACACCCTCAATTTCTTGTGCGGCGCAGGAGGGGTCGACCAGATCGTTAAGCCGCATTTGGTTTAACGATCCCGCCTAAAACCCAGAGCGCTTTATGGATTATCTTCATTAGATAAAATAGTCCGGTTCCCCTTGAGGTCACCAATTTCTACACCATTTACACCGCCAATGTGTGCAATAGCCACCTTACCGTCACCAATATCGCGAAGGGTAAAGATAGGCCCGCCCGGTGAGACAAGTGTACGGTTACCCGTTTCCAGATCCACATGAATAATGCCCTCGCCATCGCCGACATATATTTCACCCTTAATCAAACGAATGCCCCAAGGCGAACCCAGTTCAATGCCTTCACCGCGCCCATCATTAGACGAAATGATTCTGCGATCACCATCATGGTTTATCTCAACAACGGCTTGCAATCCAATATCAGCAACATAGACCAAACCCTCCGGGCTAACATCGATGCCAAAGGGATTATTCAATGGCGGGCCATCGCCGCGGGGCGTATCCGTGATCGCACCGGAATAAATACGGCGATTTCCCGTATCTAGATCCACCTCAAAAATCGCATCCAGATTAAAATCACCCGCAAAAAGGCGTCTCGGATTATTCGGATCTAGCTCAAGGCTGCGAGTTCCAAGGGGAGGGCCATCACCGCGCCCACCTTCGGTAGAACTGGTCAGGAATTCGCGGTTGCCGGTTTTACGATCCACATAAAGGACCGACTGGCTACTGAACTCGGATAAGGCCAGCGTATTTTCATCAAGCTCTGCAACAGAAACAGGACCATTCAGGTTAGGCCCGGTGCCGCGGCCACGCCCCGATAGAAGGGTTCGCTCACCCGTCTTGCCATCAACAATGTAGAGTCCCTCGCCGCCAAAATCGGCAACTGCAAAATTTCCGTCGGACAGATATTCAATCCCGCGAATTTGACCAAACCCCTTTACGGGTGTCACCGAAAATTCCTTCCGCTTGCCTTCATTATCAATAAAGATGACCCCGGGCGCACCAAAATCGGTCACCATATAACCATCATCAACAACCTGAATGCCGTGCGGATTCAGCATGTCAAAACCGGAACCTGCTTGTTCGCCATAGCTGCGCGAGACGGCGACCCGGTTACCCGTAACAAGATTGACCGCAAAAACAGCTTCCTGAGCGAGATCTAGAACCATAATGTTCTTTTTATCGCGAGACATGGAAATATCGGTAATACTCACAAAAGAAGGGCCATCCCCGATAATCTGTTTGCCATGGCTTTGCGAAATGATTGTGCGCTTGCCTGTTGTGGGATTGACGCGAACCACAGTTCCTTGACCAAAGTTGCCGACAATAATATCGCTCTCGCCATTCTCCGCGTCGGGGCTCGCGACCACATCGACAGATCGAGGGTCATTATACTGGACAGTATTATCAGCCGGAACGGGAATAGGAATAACCTTGCCAGTATCCGGGTCCATCAATACCGGACCGACCACATCACCGCCTTCTGAGCTGCCCGTATCACCAATAACCACCATGCGTTTACCATTGACGATACCTTCAGCAATCCCGAAGGGCTGGCGGACCTGGAAATCGCTTTCGTCACTCACCACGGTGCGCTGCCCTGAAACGCGATCAATTTCATAAACATTATTGAAAACAAGATCCGAAACAAAAATTCGCCCATCTGGCAAAATCGCCACCCCCGCAGCCTGAGAAAAGACCGGACCCTGTTCCGGGTTATGATTGTCAGAGAGCAAAATTCTGTCGCCTGTATCGCGATTAATGCGAACAATATGACCAGAGCTAAAGTCGGCAACGATAATATTGCCGTCGGGTTCTTCGCCTATTGCTCTTGGGTTATTAAAAAATGTTGCACCCGCACCTGTTGGGGCCCGGTCAGATTGAAACCCTAGCGCCCCGCGAGTGGCTTCCCCAGTGGCATTTTCATTCGCTTCAACAGAAGTGTCGGGGGTAACATCCGCCTCACTGGTTGAGGTTTGGCGTCCACAACCCGTCAACACAATAGTAGCGGCTAAAGCACTTGCGAGTAGTAAGCTCGGCTTTAACGGTTTGGGTGATCTAGGTTGATTGAAGATAGGAAGTCTCGCCGGATACGTCATTAATTTGTCCCTTACTGTTATTTACTTGGCTTTTTTTATTATTATTTTCTTTTGTTGGTTTCACTTTTGAGCGGTGCGCAACTGGTTTCAAAGTCCATCATTAACCTCAAGCTCAAACTTGATCTCTCGAATTTGGCACAACCCCGCCCTTCTGTTCGGACTATATAGGGTAGTTTTAAGCCAATCGAAGAGATGGTTTTTCATCACATAGCGCAAACGTTTGCGTCTCTACTGTTAATCAGTTAATATTCAAAATCAACATCGAATTTTAAATGGGGCCCATATGGACTACAACTACGCTCGCTTTAAAGTATCAAACTATGATTACGAGAAATTTCCTGGCCCAAAAGCCGGGGAAGATATGATTGATTTTCCATTACATACGCTGGATGGAAAAGAGGTCCGACTGAGTGATTATAATGACAAGTGGATTGTTCTGGAAACTGGAAGCCTAACTTGCCCGATGTATGTCAAGAATATCAGGGCGATTGACAGGCTCACGGTTAAATATCCTGATGTTAATTTTCTGGTTGTCTATGTTCGCGAGGCCCACCCGGGGTCAAGGCGCGGGCCGCATACCAATCTTGAAGAAAAGACAGCATGCGCCAAGGAAATGAAAACCGAGTTCGGTGAAACAAGAGAAGTCTTGCTCGATAGCGTAGAAGGTGACTTACACGAAGCCTATGGCTCATATCCCAATATGGTTTATGTGATCAATCCTGAAGGTAAAATCGCCTATAGATGTGATTGGTCATTCGCCAAAAGGATAGATGCGGTTCTGCAAAACCGGCCATCGGTCGACACGCAAGATCGCGTGCAAATTCTCACTGCCGCACCATGGATCATGATCCCGGTTACCCTTAAAGGGGGCTGGGATGCTTTATGGGATCTTGTTATCGAATTACCGGGCGTAATTATTGGTCACTTAAAAGCTGATGTGCCCAGATGGCTTGGTCTTTCAAAGGCCGAAACAAACGCCAATCCACCTCAAGCTCAGCCAGATTGATTTATGATCTAAATCTTTTTGATGCTGCTTAAAAACAAGACGATCAACATTCATCCGTGGTGATGGAACAAGGCCTCACGCTCTTCATCATAGGGAAGTTAAATAAATGGAACGTAATCCACTAATCGTAATCGGCGTACCCGCCCATGATGAAGGTGACGCAGATACCTTATTTGAAAATTGGCAACGCGCTACCCAAGCAGACTTTGGATGTGTCATCATTGATGCCGACGAAGACAGTGCCCCGATAGCTGAAAAAGCGATTAATGCTGGTGGGCAAGTCCACGTCAATCAGCAGCCTGAAGAATATCTTTTTCCCAATTATAAATCTGAATCTGGCGCAGAACGCGTAGCCGCTTGCGTCAACCAGTTTGATCGTTTGTATAATCACGATGTCATCGTCAACGTTCATGCAAAACTCCCTGAGCTTTCCGCTGACTTACTCAGAGCTTTAATGTATCCGCTCGCTAATATGGATGTTGACGTTGCAACTCTGGTTGCACCATTAAACAAACACCAAGCCAATTCAGCTGAATTTCTCAAGGCCGAAATAGACTGGAATGAAAATCTCCGGATTCATGTCCTAGAAAATAGCCGTGCGGGGAGGGTGGTAAATATTGCCCGCAATGTCTCTGATCTAACCCCAGGGCTCGAAATTGTTCGCCATGTGCCAATTTATGCATACAAGCGTGCATCTCTTGATCGCTTTGTACGCTTTGAGCCCACAATTCGCGAAATGGAAGAGCGCCTAGAACCAGAGCGCGCCCTATCAAATGGTATGAGAGTCGATGCGGTTATGGCCGATGACTTTATTTGATACCCGCCATATTCAACCCTTTTAATGATAACAAAAACTCTAGTCCGGTTATTAAAAATCCCAAACCCTACGCAACCAATGAATAACACAGATTGATTGTAAATTCCTGATCCTTATTTTTAACATATCAAGAGACGCTCTTAATGGATTTCACCCAATATTGGTTCATGTTGCCAATCGCGACCATGGTCGCAACCACTGCGATGCTAAGCGGCATTGGCGGCGCCGCTTTATTCACACCAATTTTTGTAATCATTTTTCCTCTATTAGGCCCCCAATACCCACTTGAGAGCACCGTTGCAGCGATAGGCACCGCGCTCCTTACAGAAACATTTGGGTTTTCGTCCGGGTTCGTAGGCTATTATCGCAAAAACCTTATCGATTTTTCCATAGCAGCAAAATTTTTAAAAGTTTCAATTCCGGTCGCCATCCTTGGAGCGCTGGTTGCTCATTATATTGACGATTCATTTTTAATGCTTGGATACGCTTTACTCGTTTTGATATTGGCGTTCGTGCTGATCTTTTTTCACCACGACCACAGCGCAGTCAAAACACAAACCGGGTCAGGGGCACAAAAGGTTACAAAAATCGACAATAAAGGTGTTCGTCATGAATATGATTTGCCATCTTTGAATTTTGTTAGTGGGCTGATTACAAGTATTGGCGCTTTTTTCACTGGCCTACTCTCTGTCGGGATTGGCGAAGTCGTGGTTCCGCAACTCACCAAGCGCGGTGTCCCTATTGGTGTCGCCGCGGCCACCTCTGTGGCGGTGGTTATTGTAACGGTTGCAGCAGCCTCATTCACCTTAATTGCCCAACTCATTAATGCGGGAGGCCTGTCTGCGGTCCCTTGGAATCTTGTTATATACACAATTCCGGGGGTCATTATTGGCGGGCAAATTGGACCACGCTTGCAAGGGTTTGTTACACAGCGCTCAATGGAGCGCGCGATTGGCGGTCTCTTTATAATCATCGCGGTTGCAATGTTTATCATTGCCCTTAAGAGATAGCTGACCTGCACGGTTTACCTAAGGTCGAATTTTACCTAAAGCGCTTTTAAAATCTTGGCAGCTTTTTCGGGCATCACATCGACAGTAAACACGCCAGTACTTTGCTCGACAGAGGCAAGATATTTCACACGTCCCGGCGCTCGCAAAATTGGATAAAACTGCGCAGTAAAATGAAATGTATCATATGCGTCTGTTGGCGCAGCATGGAGGGCTAGCATATAAGCGGTCGCTCTTTGAAAATATTCATCATAACGGCGTGATATTTCACCCAAAAGATAAGCAAATCCATCAAGCTGATCTTCGCAAAATGTCCACGGTCCGGGCTCTCGCATTCGGGGCGCGAGCCAGGTTTCAAAAGGAAACCGGGCAAAAGGCGGACAAAAGGCAACCATTCCACCAGCCTCGGCAACGCCATAGTCTGCTTCAAATGTCTTTATATCTGCACCAAGATCATAGCCGGAAGCAAAAGCGTGAGAAGCCAATTGTTGAACCTTTGGGACATAAGAAAAACCATAAATCTGCCCATGAGGATGGGGCAATGTTACGCCAACCTCGTCGCCGCGGTTTTCAAACGGAAGAACAAATTTGCACCCGGCTTTAAAAAGCGCTTGATAACGTTCAATCCACGCAGCCACCAATAAACGACGCTGGCTTTGTCCAATCGTAGCAAGACTGCCCGTATTTTCTGGCGTATAGACAACTACTTCGCATTGTCCATTGGCGCGCTCTAACGCTATCCGGTCAATCTGTGCCGGTAAACCCGCCTGATCGTGAAGGCTTGCAAATTTGTTTTCAAAGACCGCCAATTCAAAATTTGTAAATGGAATTTCCGTTGGTGCTTTTCCAGGCTTTGATGGCGCCAGAGGGTCGCTCGCGGTGGATGGTTTAAAAGGTCTATTTTGTCGATGGGCTGCGTAAATATTCCATTCCCCCAATAGCGGATGCCAACGCAATTCGCCGCCCTTTTCGATTTTCTCATCATCGTGGGCGAGCGGGGCTTCCTGATGGGGTTCATAGCCAAAGAGAAATAGATCGCGGCCATCATTTTTTTTAAAATGGCGCTTGTAAACATCGATGCCAGCGATTGTTACGGAAGTATTTTTTTGATCTTTATTCATGGGGTTACTTATACGCTATGACGATAGGGTAGGCTATGAAGACGGGGCAGCCTTTGGCGCGAAAAACAATCAGTCCGATGCGAGATGATAAATAATGCAACTTTCAGGATATAGGAGCGGAAATTGAATACCATGCTTGATTAAAGCTTCACCGGAAAAAACCGTTCCATCGGACATTAAATTAGCCGTCTCAATAATAGAAGGCGAGGTTACCGAGATATTTTTTGTCGGCCATATAATTTTGAGCCTGTAGCGTTTACCGGGATCAAGACCAATGAATTGAAAACGCCCCGGCAAGGTTGTTTTGTGACTATCCATCTTGGCACAAGAGAATAGGCCTTGGGATTTATCTTTGGCGATAACCCCCATACTATTTAAATAGTCGGGACCATCGATCCGCACCAAATCGCCCGAGTGAAGCAATTGGCGATGTTTTTTGTGAAGCGCAATCATACCCTTTAAAATATCGAGATCTTCAGGCGCCTCCCCAAGCAAGTCCAACTCCATGCCCATATGACCAAAAAACGCAGTCGCTGCGCGAAATTCCATAGTAAAAGTCCGGCGGGTAATGTGACATTCTCTTGGCCCCACATGAGCGCCAGATACCGCCAACGGGAAAAAGTAGCTGGCGCCGCGCTGAATTTTTTGTCGATCAAGCGGGTCATTACTGTCAGAGGGCCAGATACGATCGGCAAAGCCCAATACGCCGTAATCACTTCTGCCACCACCCGATGAACAGCTCTCAATTTCCAAATCCGGAAAGTAAGTCCGCAACTTATTCATCAGTGCATAGACTGATTTCGTTTGGCGATGAATAACGCTTCGCCCACTACTGCCGGGATGATGAATATCTCGATTCATATCCCATTTGATATAAGCCACATTATACTCGTCAATGACGGCGCTTAATTTTTCAAAAAGATAATCAAAAACTTCGTCTTTTGTTAGGTCAAGCGCATACTGATTTCTGGATGGAATTTGCTCAACCCCGCCGACTTCTAAAATCCAGTCGGGATGAGAGCGAAATAAGTCACTATCAGGATTAACCATTTCAGGTTCAAACCAGAGTCCAAACTCCATACCAAGCTCACCAACAAGTTTGGTTAGCGGCGCTAGCCCATTGGGATATACCTCTTTTGCTACCCACCAGTCTCCAAGCCCGGCACTATCGCTTCGCCTCGCTCCAAACCAGCCATCGTCTAACACAAAGCGCTCCGCCCCAATCCACGCAGCCTTTTTTGCTAAAGCCAACAGTTTTGCTTCACTATGATCAAAATATACCGCTTCCCATGTATTATAATGTACCGGCCTTGGTTTTCGTTTAATCCGGCAATCCATAACACGTGAAGTTAGATGGGTATGAAAATGTTGACTTAACCTATTTAATCCTTGTTCTGACCAAGCTGCGTAGAGAACAGGAGTCTCATAAGTGCACCCTTGGGGAATTTTCATTTCACCAGGTGCAAATAATTCCCCCATCTGAACAAAAGTTTGATTATCAGCATTTTGATCAGCGCGCACTCGGTTATTACCGCTCCATCCAAAATGAAATCCGGCAGCAACCCCTTTTGTTTCATTCGTGCCATCACCTAATGCAATCAAACCGGGAAAATTATCGTGGCTGGTGCGCCCACTTTTATTCTCACGCACATAACTACCGGGGAATGCATCAATTTTTTGGGTTTGGAATTCCATTGCCCATCGCCCGCTGAACGCCATAAGTCGGGTAAGTTTATGATTAAGCGGGATACAAAGCGCGGAGCACCAGTCAATGGAGACTTCGTGCTTTCCAAGATTTGTAACAACTGACTTTGCAGATAACACATGACTTATCGGATCGAGAGCAATATCATATTGAATTCGCAAACTATTATTTTCGTCCGCGCAAATAATACTGACCTGATTTTGTGGCCCCCACTCAACATCTTCCAGTTTAAATATGGAGGCCCAGTCTTTACCATCCCGATGAGCAATAAATCCGGACGGCCCGCACATACCCGTTCCCAATTCATTTGATAAAGATGGCAAAACATCAATAGCTGGCCCGCCAAATGCCCATTGACGCATCGATAATAATGCAAGCTCTTCTGGAGCCGAATGTTCAAGAACTGCGCCCCAATAAATAATGCGCGGACGCTGGCCGAAAACAGTCTCGATGATGAGCGTGCATTCTTCACTTTTCAGCGTGACAAATCTATCTAATGCGGGTTGGCCCTGTGTCTGCGGTTTTTTTTTGATGACCGCTTCTCCTTTTTTAGCATCAGTTAGACCGGAATCTTGATTGTCATATCTTGGCATTTCGGGAGGCGCTCCAAGATGGTCTCAGGCTAATTCTCAAACTATAATTCATCTTAGCTATCCAAAGAAGAGGAACAAGACCGGCAGGCCTCTTTTTGTGATAATGCTAAAAATCTCGAGCGCAAACACGAGCGAAGCGAATTGTCGCGGGATATGAAAATGGTGGGCGTACGTAGGATCGAACTACGGACCTCTTCCATGTCAAGGCGGCATAACTCATTGAAAAGAATACGAAATAAACGAAAAATGATTCAACAACGTTTGCGTAAATTCAAAAAACCAAAAAAAACTGACGAACCCCCGATAGCGCAGCCAGTTTTTATGTAACCATATTACTGCACTCAT
>CAYMPJ010000031.1:7870-21554 GCA_964392325.1 uncultured Caulobacterales bacterium | reverse complement strand
GAGCCGTCCGCTCATAACGGATTGGTCGGGGGTTCAAGTCCCTCCGGGCCCACCAAACCCCACTAAGGGCTTTGAAAATATTAAGCTTTTGAATTCACACTGCTTTCTTTTCCAGTTTGTAACACACAGGTGTAACACATGGGTTGGGCTGCAGTGGCGCGAGACCAATATCTCTATGTTCGTCGCACATAGGGATAACAATATACCCAAAAAAACTATCGCAAAAATGGGTTTCCAATTTTTATTGGCATAATACTTCTCTGATTATCAAGTTAAACTAGGAAAATTCCACGCAGTCGAAGAAATCGGGAGTCTTACTTGCTGGTCATAGAAGCAGCTCGAAAAGTTTTCACATTCCTAACGATTCAGTAGATGAATGTAATCATGTCAACGGTGCAAGAATACATTTCAGTTATCGGATGTTTCCAGGGGATGTTGTTATTCGGTCTTCTGGTTGCCGATACGCGGATGACGACTGCCAGCCGGCTTCTCGGCGTAATCTGTTTCACAATCGCGCTTATCTTTTTGATGCCATTTTTGCTGACGAATAGAGAGACCCCCGCAATTGCATGGATGATCGGAATTGTATTTTTCCTCCCCGTCGCATCGGCTCCTCTTGGATATCTCTATTGTCGAAGCGCATTGCTCGGAACGCCATTGGTGAGGCGCGACTGGCTACATGCGCTCCCGGTTTTATTTTGCTACGCACTGACAGCTGACATCTCATTAGCTAATCCGCAGGAAATGGCGAATTGGATTATGGGGGGCGAACCGAGCAATTTACGCTTGCACATCAGTAAATATTTGCCTGTCACGATAGCAAGCGGTTATGGGTTCTTTGCTGCATGGATTATCTGGGCTTACAGAAAACAAGCGAACAGTAATCTGACCAATTTCGACCCAACGGCATTTATCTGGCTTCTCAGTCTGCATGTATTTAGCCTTTTGGTCTGGTTTTTGAAGACACTATCCAGCTTTACGACTTTTGCTGCCATTCTTATCAACGATGTCGCAAATCTGTTTCTGGTTATCCTGATATACACTATCGCTATAATGCAGTGGCGCAGGCCTCAACTTTTTTCGATCCCCGGTCTTTCCAAAGAAGAAACGGAAATCGCAATTTTTAAAAAGGCAGGAGACACGCGTGCTCACGATGGCGAACTTGACCCTGCTATCCGTGCAGACCTGTTCAAAACCGTTGAAACCAAGATGGAGAGCGATCTATTATATCTCGATAGCGCACTAACTTTGACCAGTCTTTCGGAGGCAACCGGCTTAAGCAAACACCATTTATCGGAAGTCTTAAACAGGCATTCCCGTAAAAATTTCTATGAGTTCGTCAATGGATATCGCGTCGATTTTGTGCGCAAGCGCCTTGCCGAAGCGCCTGATCGAACCGTTCTGGATATTGCATTAGAAGCAGGGTTTTCTTCCAAGAGCACCTTTAACGCGATCTTCAAGCAGTTCACGGGTCAAACACCGTCACAATATCGAAAAGGCTTAATCAGCGTAGAAAAAGACTGAAAACATCGATTTAGACGTCCGACTCGATCAATTTGGGCGATTATCCTGCATGGACCTGATTAAACGGCCCCCGAGCAAAGTAAGATCAAGGGTGATAGACATGCGCATGAATACAATTGGAAAATGGAGTTTGAAGGCTGGAAGCATCATCGTCATCTTGATATTCCTCGCCTTCATTGCCTTATACATCCTGATCGACCGGACCGTTGATCGCGTTTATGGTGGTCAAACCAAGGTTGCTGATCACGTGCAGTTTCAGGTCGATGCCCAGCCAACCGAGATTACCAATGTAAATGTATTATCACCCGATGGCACGAAAATGCTACCCGACAGAACTGTATTTCTGGATGATGGGAAGATCATTTCAATTACCCCTGATGCTGGCATACCGGAGGGGGTATCAACTATCGATGGACGGGGTAAATATTTGATTCCTGGCCTTACTGACTCCCACGTGCACATGCAGCGTAGCCCGAACGACCTATTGCTTTACGTCGCCAACGGTGTCACCCAAATCAGAAGCATGGGTGGATCAAATGCGGATTTGGCGTTAAAGAGCGAAATTGAAAACGGCCGCATTGGCCCACATTTTTACGTCTCCTCACCGTCCATGAATTCTGCAGATGGATTTGGTGAAGTGGCCGAGACTTTACCGTCGTGGATACCCGGGCCCGTCTCCGTTTGGCTCGCTGAAAAAGTCTTCAATATACATATTGCAAAGGATGCGACGACGGCTGCAGGGGATGCGCGATCATTTATCAAAAATGGTCATAACGGATTCAAACTCTATCAGTTTCTCACCATGGATGCCTTCAGTGCAATCCTTGAGGTCGCTGAAGAACTTGACGTACCGACAGCGGCACATTTGCCTGAAGCATTACCGTTGAGTGAACTGCGCACAACAAAGCTTCGAGAGATTGCCCATATTGAGGAAATTGTGAAAAAATTGCTCGGTGAGTTTGGTGATTTTGAATCTCGGGAAGGAAGTGCCGCGTTTCTGGAATTCGTAAATTCACGTAAGGATGAAATCGTCGCCGATATAGTCGCCAATGATATTTCAGTGCAATCCACCCTCTGGTTAAGCGAGAGCTTTTACGATCAGGTCTTTAGCATTGAAGTCATCTTAGCTGTTGTAAAACTGGAATACGCAAACCCCGGAATTGTCGAAGGTGTTCCTGCTTCTGCTGACGGGTCATTTCCTGGTGGATGGATTCCCGGTCGCAATAAGTTTGAGGCATATGCCGGTAACGAACCTGATGAGATCGCAAGGCAAAGGGAGTTTTGGGACGCTCGTGAAGAAGCCCACCGGATATTATTAAGAGCAATGGTAAATGGCGGCGTCACAATTCTGGCGGGAACTGATGCGAACGCTTGGCTAACTGTCCCCGGTTTCTCATTACATGATGAATTACAATCCCTGAATCGCGCAGGTATGTCGCCTGCACAAACAATTAATGCGGCAACAGCCGCGCCAGCCCATCGCATTAACAACAATGCTGGGATCATAGAAGTCGGACGCCGCGCTGATCTGGTTTTACTCAACGCAAACCCGCTTACTGATATTAGAAATACAACAGCCATTGATACTGTCATCTTGAATGGAAAAATCCTCGGCCGTCCCCAACTCGATGCGATGCTAGACTCTGTCAAAGCCGCAAACGCATCCAGCCGAACGATAGACATCAGCGCCTATCAAATGCGCGGTTCGGCAAATCGCATAAGGATAGACCAGCATTCGCCACTGCCGAACTAATACATAGGTTTCATTTCTGGGAGCCATTACATAATTGTACGAGAAAGCAAGAATATTAAACCCGTAAAAATTTTCACTGATCGTTTTAAGCCGGTGAAAAAACGTGGCATGACTCCCAAAGCAGCATTCGCGAACGTCATATATGGCGCTTATTTTAATTTATTAATTTGCCTGTAAAAGCGGCCAGCCTAGAAGGGCGATATGGCCGCTGGCGTGGAGTATCATTGCCGCTTCTAATGAGTTGCGCGTAAAAGCGATCCCGGCGGCAACTCCGAACAGGCCGTTGAGCAAAATGGTGCGAAAAATAACCGCGCTGGTGGCGTCAATATTTGCCGCGGCCAATGCAGGTAAATGCCCGATGCCAAACAAGATGGCCGCACCGAATATACCGATACCAATGCTGAGTAACCGTGCTTTTGTGAATTTGAACATGATCCATGCTATGAGTGCCATAATACCCCATCGCATGAGCACTTCTTCATAAATGCCCCCCCATAAAAAGCGGGTTATAAAACTGGCTATCAGATTTTGATTTGAAATCGCCGCTATTGCCGCGCTATCAGCCTGCAATGCCGCGAGTTCAGGAAAAACATTGAGAAAAATTTGATCCAGATAGAGGGTAAGCGCACCAATGAGGATACCAATTAGCATATAGATGGGGAATGCTTTTATAAATTGATATGTATCAGGAGTTTTATGCGCAATCAGGGAGCGTAATCCCAAACGGGGCGCCGCAAAGCTTCCCGCGGTCACCATCAATCCAACAATAATGGCCTGCGCTAGGCTATTGATGGCAATAATGGCGTGAATGCGTTGATCGGGGCCGAGTTCTGATAATCCCAAAGCGGATATAGCTTGATCAAAAGCTTCCCTATCTGCCAGTGCTGCTTGTGAGATCATAAAAAATTGCGCAATGATGACAGCCGCCATGGTTAGGAAAAACAGCATAATTATCTGCTTTTGCTAAAGCTTATGGTTCTCTCCATCATAATAGAATCTCCTACAGGGTTGCGTTAAGGGTACGCGGCTTGCCCCCATAAACCCGATTGGGAATGCGGTGTATTAAATAAATCGCCTTAAACAGCTTGTTTTTTGTCAGGATCATTGCGCCATGCAAAAAAGGATATGATCGCGCCTGCAAGGGCGCTGACGATAATACCAATAATGAGTGTCATGATGCCTGTTTGTGGACTTTGCCAGTACCCGGAAAGTATAGACATCAAACCGGTTAGAACCATGGACCAACCAGTTAGGCGATTGGCAACAATCCATGCATGTTCGCTCGTTAGCGTCCACGGGGTGCGTAGCCCAAGAAACCAGTTTGACCGGCTTTTGGCCATGAAATTTCCAACAATAATGATCAAAAATGCTGTCACCAAAACGATCCAACGCATATCAGGGGCGGCGTTTGTGACGGCAGTAAAAGTAAGCATCCCATGGATGATGGTTATTATGGATAAAGCGCCAAACCATGCGGCATAGTAAAGCCCCTTGGATTTTTGAAGATTTTGTTTGCGAGGATCGAGACGGGGGAGAAGAGAAAACCCTATCGTCAATAAAAATGCTAAGGCTGGCATGCCCAAAAGGTAGGTGGATTTATCGGCGGTGGCGTCAACTTCTCCCTTAATATTAAAGTGGATGGGAATTTGCACCCCTTCAGCGATGGTTAAAAAACCGTATACAGATAATAATGCTATTAAAATCAAGAAAGGAACACTTAACAAAATACCGCGCTTTATCATTTGTCCTGCTTTCTCAAAAACATCTGCTTCATTTCTTTTGGGCATCAGGTTTTTTATAGGTTAACGGAGCGCTTTGCCCGATGCGAAATAAGTCCATCAGTGCTGTCATTGCATCCTGGGCAACGGAAAGATTGATCCGGTAGATCACAGTTGTGCCTTGCCGCTCCGTGGAAACAAGAGCGGCTTCCTTTAACACCGTAAAATGCCCTGACAGGCTTGGCTTGGTCATATCAAATGCATCAGCCAATTCACCGGCTGTGTGGGCGCGCTCGCGCAACATGGCGAGTATTTCCCGGCGAACCGGATGCGCCAATGCTTTGTAAATATCACTCATTTATATAATTTAGGATTTTTCCTAACAATGTCAAGGGGCGTAAATTTGTGAAAGGCTTCCCCCTCCCCCAACGCGCCATCAACTATATGTTTTTTGATATTTATTGCGAGCAAGAAAAACGGCCATATCAAACTCGATATGGCCGTTTAAAAACATCCGACAATTATAAATGCCGAAGAGTGTTTGGACATTATTTAAGAAACATCGAAACGATCAAGGTTCATGACCTTCACCCAAGCGGCGACAAAATCGGCAACAAAGCGATTTTTTGAATCACTGGATGCATAGATTTCGGCGATGCTGCGTAAAATCGAATTTGAACCAAAAACCAGATCAGCACTCGTGCCAGTAAATTTCACAGATCCGCTCGCGCGGTCACGGCCTTCGAATTTTTCTTCTGAAGTATCCGTTGATTTCCACTCAATGCCCATATCAAGCAAAGTGACAAAGAAATCATTGTTCAGTGTCCCAACAGATTTGGTGAAGACACCATCGCTGGAACCGCCAGCATTTGCGCCAAGTCCGCGCAAGCCGCCAACAAGCACTGTCATTTCTGGTGCCGTTAGCGTTAGCAGCTGTGCCTTATCGACGAGCAATGCTTCTGTTGAGCGTGGATCATCAGTGTTTTTATAATTTCTGAAACCGTCAAACTTGGGCTCCAGCACATCAAATGAGTCTGCATCCGTTTGCTCCGGCGATGCGTCTGTACGCCCCGGGGTAAACGGAACATCAACGCCTGAAGCTTTTTCGATTGCCGCAGAACCGCCAAGCACAATAAGATCCGCAAGGGAGGCTTTTGTACCCGACCCATTGAACTCCGATTGTATGGCTTCAAGTTTGGCGATCACATCCGCCACGCCTGAAGATTTATTGATATCCCAGTCTTTTTGAGGGGCAAGACGAATACGTGCGCCATTTGCGCCGCCACGCTTGTCTGAGTCGCGATAGGTAGAAGCAGACGCCCAAGCCGTATTGACCAGTTGGGATACGGACAAACCAGACTCAAGAATTTTGGCTTTTAGCGCTTTAATATCCGCATCATTAATCACAGGCCCTACTTGCGCCGGTACTGGATCTTGCCAGATCAGCTCTTCGCTTGGCACTTCCTCACCAAGATATCGGGCGCGTGGTCCCATATCACGGTGGGTTAGCTTGAACCATGCGCGGGCATAAGCATCAGCAAACTCATCGGGGTTATCGAGAAAATGCTGAGAGATTTTCGCGTAATCGGGAAACATTTTCAACGCCATATCAGCCGTTGTCATCATCAGGGCTTGCGTCTTTGACGGGTCGTGGGCTTGCGGAGATTCCGGCGCGCCTTGTCCAGCTTTTGGCGTCCATTGAACATGACCGGATGCGCTTTTGGTTTTCTCCCACTCATAACCGAGTAGGACTTCGAAATATTCCATATTCCATTTATCAGGGGTCGGTGTCCACGCGCCTTCAAAACCGGCAGTGGTTGTATCGTCGCCCTTGCCTGTGCCGTGGCTATTGATCCAGCCAAAACCCATATTTGCCATGGGCGCGCCTTCAGGTTCAGCGCCAACCTTTTCCTCTGGGCCCGCGCCGTGTCCTTTACCGAAGGTGTGGCCACCAGCAACGAGGGCGACAGTTTCATAATCATCCATAGCCATGCGGGCGAAAGTATCACGAATATCGAAAGCGGATTTAATAGGATCGGGTTCTCCGTTCGGGCCTTCCGGATTGACATAGATAAGACCCATTTGCACGGCGCCGAGAGGTGTCGCCAGTTCGCGCTCACCAGTATAACGCTCATCGGCAAGCCATTCTGTTTCAGGCCCCCAGTAAATATCTTCTTCCGGTTCAAAAACATCTTCGCGTCCGCCGCCAAAACCAAAAGTTTTAAAGCCCATTGATTCCATCGCGACATTGCCCGCGAGGATCAACAAATCGGCCCAGGAGATTTTATTGCCGTATTTTTGTTTAATTGGCCAAAGCAGGCGGCGCGCCTTATCAAGATTACCATTATCGGGCCAGCTGTTCAGGGGAGCAAACCGTTGCGAGCCAGTAGAAGCCCCGCCGCGACCATCATAGGTGCGATAGGTGCCCGCACTATGCCAAGTCATGCGCACAAACAGACCGCCGTAATGACCAAAGTCTGCTGGCCACCAGTCTTGTGAATCAGTCATGAGCGCTGTCAGGTCTTTTTTCACCGCTTTCAAATCGAGGCTTTTAAACGCTTTCCTATAATCAAAATCTTCCTCTAGCGGGCGTATTTGCGGAGCGTTTTGATTAAGAATTTTCAAATTCAATTGCTCGGGCCACCAATGCTGATTTGCTGTGCTGCCTGTTGCAGTCGTTTCTTTTTGCCGGCCGTGCATAACGGGGCACTTGCTGATATCGCTCATGTTGTTTCCTTACATTGTTATTTTGTGAAACTACTACCACCAGTATAGCCCAGGAGAATAAATTACTAAAATTAATTAATTAGTTTTATTCAATCGATAAAATCGATGCAAGGGAGCGTTCTGGAATTTACTTTTTATACGAGGATAAACGCAGTTTCCAGAGATAAAATGTCAGTTTGTTTGGGCAATATCATTCTAGTCTGCTGGCCCTGCCCTGCTTTAGAAAAGCCCATCGTTCCCGATACAGCTTTGATTGGTAAGTATGGGAATTTCAATTAAGATAGAACAAGGGCAACACTACTTTTTTGATGGTTTGAAAATAAGAATGAAAAAAACACTGTTTATTTTCTTTATCTTGATTTTCGGGATTATGGCCTTTCATGCCAATGCTGAATCAGCTCAATCCATCAGCTGGATTGAAAGAACCATTAGCCAAAACGAGAGACTTGGCAATCTATTAGTATCATCAACCTATTTAATACTCTTGTCTATTCCGACGTTACTACTTTTTAGGGCATTACATAGAAGAAAAATTCCACTTGAGAAAACAGATAAAGGGTGGATAGAAACTCGAAATTCTCTTTATGAGCACGCCGGATCCGTTCTAAGCATCATATTAGTTTTACTCTTTACACTGTATGCAATAATATTTTTCTTTGTACCAAATACTACCATTTCGAAAACCCAGATATTACTAGGTGCGCTCTTGGTGATATTAAGCGGAACTTTCATACCATCTTTTTTCTTTTCTTACCTTCCAAGCATTCGTTTCAATTCAAGTTGCCTAGAATATAAGGCTTTAAATAAGAAAATCAGTGTAAGCTGGAAACAGGTTAGTGAAATTAAAATGAGCGTAATGGGGCCAAAAATCATTACTCTAGACGTAAGTTTTTACATTTCTCCTCTCAGAAGAGGCTTTTTTCAGTTGATAGAAACAGCTGAAAACCAAGGTGTTAAAATTCAGGATAAAAAGGTCTTTAAACTTCCATCGCCATCAGGTGAATGATAGCCGTAAAAAATATACGTCGCGCACCGTCATAACATCTCCCCTCCCCCTCCCCCCTCTGGGCGGGCTGACAGCCGTAATCTGAGCATTTTCTCATATGCGGCCCTAAGGCATTCAAAAAATTGCCTATAAAGGCAAGCATATATAGGCAATGATGGATGCATTTTTGATTATTTTGTGCCATATAAGGGGTAGTGTTTCTATATCTAAACAGTTTAGAGGCGGGTATGCAGATGAATAATAAGAAAAAATGGTGCGCCGTTCTTGCGGCGGGAATATTGGGTTTGAGCGGGTGCGCCTCAAGTGTGCAAGAGGAAACAATTAATGATGTGGCCGAACAGCAATGGACGGCGCTTTTAAATAGCGGCACCCTTTCAGAAAATGAGGAATACCGCACACGTATAGATGCGATTTCAGAGCGCTTGCTCGTTGCGGCGGGAGAAGACCCGAGCGGATGGCGCGTTGCCGTTTTTGAAAATGACGATGTGGTCAATGCCTTCGCACTGCCGAACAAGGCCATCGGTGTTTTTACCGGTATCCTCAAAATTGCGAATAATGACGCCCAGCTGGCTACCGTTATGGGGCATGAAATTTCTCATGTTCAATTGCATCATGCCCAAGAGCGTCTCAATTCCAATTTCGCCCCGCGCGTTTTAATCGGCGTTGCGAAATTGCCCGGTGCCGTTACCAATGTCGGCGCGGTAAAGAGCGCGGGCTCGGTTGCGGGTACAGCTATTGGTGCGGGTACTGTTTTACCATTTGGCCGCAGTCAGGAACTTGAAGCGGATATAGAAGGTATTCGATTAATGGCGGCGGCAGGATATGATCCCAATCAGGCGCCAATTTTCTGGCGTGAAATAGAAGATCAGAAAAAAGCCGGTGGCTCTGTGCCGGAGTTTCTCTCGACCCACCCCAGCAATGAACACAGAATTGAGCGCCTTAAACAAGAGGCTGCAATATTGGAAAGTGGCTCTTAAAGCTGCTCACTCTTAGGGGCTTATTGTAATCGGCTTGCGCGGGCGCATTATTTGATTTTCAATATCCGGGTACCCACGTGGTGGCCCGGTTCAATGCGCTTACCGCCAGCGGAGCATAGATGTTTGCGTTGACCCCTGAAGTTAGTCCCTGAAAAGGTATCTTGATGATAACAGAACAACTCCCTCGCGCGATAACCGAAGAGGAAATCAAAACCTTTGAGGAAGACGGGATTGTCTGCTTACGCCAGATGTTTTCGCCCGACTGGGTTGAAAAAATGACAGAGGCAGCGGAGGTCAGTATGGCAGAGCCGGGTGATCTCCATGCCGAACTTTCTGCCGAGCGGGGCGATGCAGGTCGTTTTTTTCACGATACCTTTATTTGGCAACGAAATGATACATGCCGGGATTTTGTCTTTAACTCACCGGCAGCCCATATTGCCCAACAGATAATGCGATCAAAAAAAATCAATATATTTTTCGATCAGTGGCTGATTAAAGAACCCGGAACTAGCACGAAAACGCCGTGGCATCATGATATGACCTATTGGCCGATTGACGGCTTCCAGATTTGCACCCTTTGGCTCGCTCTTGATGAGGTCAGTGCACAAACCGGCGCGGTGGAATATATTAAAGGTTCCCATAAATGGGGAAAGAAATTCCGCCCGGCAAGCTTTGGTGATAATAATCAATATACGGAGAATATTCCCGAAGTTCCTGATATTGAAGCCCAGCGCGATAACTATGATATCGCGCAATTTGAATTATCGCCCGGCGATTGCACAGTCCATCACGGATTGATCGTTCACGCGGCGCCCGGCAATAAAACCGCCGCTATACGCCGCCGCGCCCATACAAGCCGCTGGACCGGTGATGATGTCAGTTTCCACCCGAGAGACGGATTGCAGGAAATGCCGCCCTTCCCGCCCGGCCTTGCGAGCGGTGATCCAATAGATTCTGATTTATGGCCGCGTATCGTTGGTTGATGTCGCATCAAGGTTTGAAAAATACTCATTAGCCGCTGTCATGACTTTCGGCGCAAGCCAGATCGCGCTGACCATTGTCGGGATTGCCATGAGCGCAAACATACCGTCAATTAATCCGACAACAGTTTGCAGGGTCAGAGTTGATGATATGATGATCAGGCCAACAAACCCCCAACGATAATGCTGCGCCCCTTTCCTACCGAAAAGAAAATGCGCACATTGCCCCCCATAAAATGAATATGTGAAAATGGTTGTGATCCCGAAAGACACAGCGCAAAGAAACACCGCGAAAAGCCCTATGGGCCCAAGCAGACTGGCAAAAGCATTTGCCGTTAATGTGACCCCGTTTGTGTCGCCCGTGCGCCATGCGCCGGAAAGAATAATCACCAAAGCAGTTGCGGTGCAAACCAGTAATGTATCAATGATCGGGCCGCACATAGCCACGAGCCCTTCGCGTACGGGTTCATCCGTGCGGGCAACCCCGTGGGCAAGTGATTCAGTCCCTATTCCCGCTTCATTAGAAAAAGCGCCGCGCTGAATACCCCATTGAATAACGCTTAAAAGGCTTCCCCCCAGAAGCGCATCACCGGTAAAGGCATCTGTAATAATCAGCGCAAAAACCCCCGGAATCGCAGTTATATTAGTCATTAATGCAAAGACGGTAATGACAATATAAAGAACCGTCATTGAAGGCACTGTTTTGGCAGCCACATTGCCGATGCCGCGAATACCGCCAAGGACAATAAGACCCGTTAAAAACGCGATGATTAGCCCTGCTGAGAGATTAAATAGAAGGTGATCAGAATTTGCGTCCAGCCAGCCATTATCGATAAATAAAGCATCGCGGGTGATTTGAATAACCTGATTGGTTCCAAACATGGGAAGACAACCAATCATGCCAGCAATCGCAAACCAGTAGGCGAGAAAATGAAACCGTTTGGGCAAGCCATGTTTAATAACATACATGGGGCCACCATGAACCTCACCCGTTTTATCAGTATGGCGATAAAGTACCGAGAGCGTGCAGGTAAAAAACTTTGTTGCTATGCCAAAAATAGCGGTAACCCACATCCAGAAAATAGCACCGGGCCCCCCTATCGCAATCGCCAGCGCAACGCCGCTAATATTTCCCATTCCAATTGTTCCCGAAAGGGCTGTCGATAAGGCTTGGAAATGGCTTATTTGCCCTTTGGCATTGGGATCATCAAATCGCCCACGCAATATATCCACGGCATGAGGCAAATATCTGAACGGTAAAAAGCGGGAATAGATCAGGAAAAACCCGCCGCCGCCCAGCAAAAGAAGAAGTAACCAGGGGCCCCATGCAAGCCGGGCAAAACCTGTTGTCAACTCTTGCAGGGTTTCCGACACTTAATCCTCGATCATTGGTCATGGGGTTTGACCACAATTGCTTTGACGACAATAAGTTGCGATCAGGATATGAGTAACTATAGTAAGTTCCGCCATCTACGCAACAGCTTAGAGCCTTACCAAAATAGCCAGCCCATGGGGAATGATAATGCCAACAATAGAACCTTTTGAAGCCGCCGCCTATGGCGGAGATGGTTGGTCACCGCGCACGAAAACGACGCAGCAGGAAATCGGTACGATATGGGCCTCTTGTGGAATCCGCTCTGAATATACCCCGCTAAAATCGGTCTTGTTACATGAGCCCGGAGAAGAGCTAACGATTTCTGATGATCCCAACGACATGCAGATGATTGGCACGCTGGATGTTGAACGCACGCAGCGCCAGCATAAGGCTCTAGCGCAAGCCTATGAAAAGGCCGGCGTAAACATCCATTATGTCCAACCGGAAAATCCGGCAACGCCCAATCAAATGTTCTGCGCGGATCTATTCTTCATGACACCTGAAGGCGCAATTCTGGCGCGGCCCGCCTCTACCGTTAGAGCCGGCGAAGAACGCTGGGTTGCCCGCCGGCTTGCTAAAATCGGTGTACCGATTATTCGCTCAATCCGCGGTAACGGCACATTTGAAGGCGCTGACGCCATGTGGCTTGATGACAAAACAGTCATTGTCGGCTGTGGTTTTCGCACCAATGATGAAGGGGCCGATCAGCTGGACTCTATATTAGCTGAAATGAATGTTGACCTGATACGGATTGATATGTCCGTTGGCGCGATGCATCTCATGGGCATGTTGAGGATTGTTGCAGATGATCTGGCCATTGCCTGGCCAAAACGTTTCGTCCATCGCGGCGTTAAAGCGTTGCAAGAGCGTGGCTACAAGGTCGCATGGTTACCGGATTTGGCCGAAGTCGAACAGCGCAAAGCATTTAATATTGTCACGCTGGGCCCGCGTAAAATCTTGATGCCCGCAGGATGCCCTGTCACACAAGGGTTTTTCGAAGAGCTTGGTATCGAATGCATCACCGTAGAGATGGATGAATTGGTAAAAGCAGCGGGCGCAATCGGCTGTCTAACCGGCGTTATTGATAGAGTATGACGGAATTAAATGGATGCCAGTCGAAGAAAACCACGATAACATCCGGGTGCAAATAAAAAATTCCAAATAAAAACCTGAACAGGCAGAAAATATGAATAAAAACAAACTCTAAAAAATTTGCACTGCACAATACAAGTTTTTGAACCTCTACAGCTACGCCATGTAACCACAACATGGGTGATTGATGTTTTATTACTTGAATATATAGAGATTTATGTTATCTATACATAAGAGAAGAGGATATTTACTTTATTAATTACATACGGGGCGTCGATTTTTAAGGTTCCCGTTTGAATGCGCTTCAAGATAGCGGGAATTCTTTTGTTGCGTATCGCCAATAATCTGGGGAAACCAGATGTAGGTTTTAAAAATATCTTCGCGTTTGAATAATTTGTCATAAACGAAAACACATCGGTTTTTTATGCCTTTAATTCGGCTCCTGACGAAGGTTTGAAAAGCAACAGTCTCAAGAAAGGTATTTAGCTATGTCTACTTCACCTGTGACCACCATCAACCTATCCTCCCTTGA
>CAYMPJ010000031.1:0-7770 GCA_964392325.1 uncultured Caulobacterales bacterium | reverse complement strand
GTCAGGATACCAGCGTCAGCGGATCAAGCTTTAGTGCAAACTTTGATCTCTCCTCTCTTGATGGCGGCGATGGTTTTATCATCAACGGCATTGACGCTTTTGATCGAAGCGGCACTTCAGTTTCTTCTGCCGGGGATGTTAATGGCGACGGTATTGATGATATTATCATTGGGGCTTCCACCTCTGCCACTGGGAATAGTAATGCTGGTGAGAGTTATGTGATTTTTGGTCAGGATACCAGCGTCAGCGGATCAAGCTTTAGTGCAAACTTTGATCTCTCCTCCCTTGATGGCAGTAATGGTTTTACCATCAATGGTATTGATGGAGGTGATGCTAGCGGCTTTTCTGTTTCTTCTGCCGGGGACATTAATAGCGACGGTATTGATGATCTTATCATCGGGGCCATCGGTGCTGCCCCCAATGGGAATAGTATTGCTGGTGAGAGTTATGTTGTGTTTGGCCAAGATAGCACCAGCGGATCAAGCTTTAGCGCAAGCTTTAATCTTTCCTCTCTTGATGGTAGCAATGGTTTTATCATCAACGGCATAGATGCGGTTGACCAAAGCGCTACTTCTGTTTCTTCTGCAGGGGATGTTAATGGTGATGGCATTGATGATCTCATCATCGGAGCACCAAGCGGTGACCCCAATGGGAATAGTAATGCTGGTGAGAGTTACGTGATTTTTGGCCGGGATACCAGCGTCAGCGGATCAAGCTTTAGTGCAAACTTTGATCTCTCCTCCCTTGATGGCAGTAATGGTTTTACCATCAATGGTATTGATGGAGGTGATGCTAGCGGCTTTTCTGTTTCTTCTGCCGGGGACATTAATAGCGACGGCATTGATGATCTCATCATTGGATCATTTGATACTGACGCCAATGGGAATATTGATGCTGGTGAGAGCTACGTGGTGTTTGGTTCTACAAGCTTTGGGAACAATTTTGGCACAACTCCGGGTGATGATGACTTGCTTGGCAGTTCCGCCGGTGATGTAATTGATGCTCTCGCGGGCAATGATACAGTCCTTGGACTTGGCGGAGACGATAGTCTTGTCGGGAATACCGGGTTTGATAGTCTCGATGGCGGCGATGGTAGTGATACTCTTGATGGCGGCGCGCAGGCTGATAATCTTTTCGGCGGCACTGGCAATGATATCCTGAACGGCGATGACGGCAACGACCGTGCGTTTGGACAAGAAGGCAATGATTCCATAACCGGTGGCGCGGGTGATGATCGCCTGTTTGGTAATGCAGGATTTGATACTATTGAGGGTGGAACCGGTGATGACTTCCTCAGCGGTGATTTTAATGCCGATTTACTATTTGGCGATGCCGGCTTTGATACTCTTGAGGGAGGAGCCGGGTCCGATACCCTCAATGGCGGCGCGCAGGCTGATAATTTGATAGGCGGTGAAGGCAATGACTTCCTGTTTGGAGATCAGGGTGCTGATCGTTTGTTCGGCGGAGAGGATAATGATTTTCTTTTTGGTGGTACAGGCAATGATGTTCTGTTTGGACAACTCGGCAATGATCGCCTTGAAGGTCAGGCGGGCGATGATAACCTCTCTGGGAATGCCGGTTTTGATACATTATTTGGCGGCAATGGAAATGACACCCTGAACGGGAACTTCAATTCTGATACACTGTTCGGCGGAACCGGGAATGATATCTTGCTCGGCGGCGCAGGAAATGACAACCTTTCTGGCAATGCTGGATTTGACACTCTCAATGGTGGAAGCGGGAATGATACCTTATCGGGCAATTTTAATGCTGATTTCTTCGTTTTTGAAGACGGGTTCGGCAATGATGTGATCACCGACTTTGATCAAGGGAATGCGATTGAAGCCATCGATCTATCGAGCGTTACTGGCATTACAGACTTTCTGGACTTACTGGACAATCATCTGAGCGATGACGGTATGGGTAATGCTGTGATTACCGTCGGTGCTGATACCATAACTCTCACCGGCGTTGCCATGAGTGATCTGGTGGTCGATGATTTTATCTTTTAACCCTCGTATCAGATCAAATGTGAGAATTCGAACACCCTTTTTTGTAACACGGGAGGCTCGAAATAGATGAGGACGTTTTGCAAGGGATTTACAGTTTTCCCCCATGCAATGCGCCGCCTGTATGGTGCGTCCATCAGATCGACCTTCAATCCGTAGGCGTTTTTACTTACGGATAAACTTGCTGCGCTATGAGGATTTCGTCAGTTATAGGGGGCCAAAACACATACAACTACCGATGCTTCAACCGTATAGCGAGGTCTTCTTTGCTACTTACCACTTCGTCTATAATAACTCAGGATAATTACAAACGGTATTTTTATATTTTACTGCATGGCCTCTTGCGACCTCAAAAAGATTCATACGCCCCTTTTCACGTTAAAGTCGACGAAACCGTATGTCTTCAAGTATTCATTTTTGAACAATGGTGAGTTTTCATAAACTCCTAGCGTGTTAAAAATTGAAATTTTTCATTAAATACCTATGTTATGGGGATGCAAAAATTTATTTGTTTGGTTTTTTGCCAAATTCAGCGATAATACCTTTTATTTTTGAGAATATAATTATGACGTGTCGCCAAATGACTATTGAAATTGGACGAATGATTGTTTTTGGCATCGCAATGTGCCATCAATGATATGGGTTTAGGGACGAAGTTGATTGGGAAAACACTATACCTCCATTTAAGGGGCATTTGTGTTATGAAGAGGAATAGCGTCGAATTTTGAGAGATTTCATTAAAGCCTAGGGGGGTACGGTGCGTAGTAATCTTATTTTTTGCCTGATCATGCTGGCGTTTTCGTCCGCATGTTCAACTAATGATCTCATTTTAGGCGATGAATTTGTATTGGTTCGTGCAAAAACGGGGGAAAAATCCGCCAATCTTGCAAATCGATGGCTTGGCAGTAGAGCGCTCGCCTGGCAGATTGATGAGCTCAATGGTTCCGTAAAAGAAGGGGATATGGTTTTAATCTCCAAGCGGGATTTGCGCCCCAGCGGGATTTCCCCGCAGGGTATTGAGGGGATCACCATCCTTTCTTATCACCACATAAAAGACGAAAAAAACTGTCGTGGCACGACAGTCTGTGTCCATGATTTTCGCGATCAGATGGAATTTCTTGTTGAAAACGGGTATCCAATTATTAGCTTACAGACCTTCACACGGCATTTCCAAAATGGAGAGCGATTACCGCCTAATGCGGTTGTTATCACTTTTGATGATGGCTGGAAGTCTACTTATGATTATGCCTTTCCCATTCTGGTAGAATACGGACTACCGGCAACAGTTTTTGTGTACACTGATTTTGTAAGTGCGCCCGCTGGACTAACGTGGGATCAGCTGAAAGAGATGGAGGCCGGTGGTATATTCGAAGTCCAATCTCACTCTAGAACCCATTCAAATCTGCCTAAAATTTTGGCGACACTGGATAAAGAGAAAAAAACAGAATTTCTTGAAAGAGAAATTTCTAGTCCCAACAAGATTCTTAAACGCAACATGGGTGGGCAGCCTTATGCTTTTGCATATCCATACGGAGCTGTGAATAATGATGTTGCTAAAGTCGTAGACCAGAATTTAAAAATTGGCTTGACGGTGAACCGGGGGGCTAATCCAATGTATGCGGATCGGCTAAAATTGCGCAGAACAATGATTTTTGGTGAAGATTCTCTGGCGGATTTTAAACGCAAAATAAAATCACGGATTGAACTGCCATGAAAAATTCAGGTGCAATCTTACTCGTCTCATTGGCTTTATTGATAAATGGATGTGCTAATCTACGCCAATTACCCTTTTCTGATAAGGATAATCCACTTTACGATCGCGCTATAGAATTAGAACGCCAGGGGTTTTATCCTGAGGCGATATTACATTTTCGCGCGTCAGCGCGCACAGGTGCCGACGCGGAATTGGTCGAGCAACATATTAGTGACATCGAAAAGCGTATGTCTACCGCGTGTAAGAAACATCGCGCAGCAGGTGATCGTTACAATGAAAAGCGGGCCTATAAGCAAGCCCGTGATGAGTATATTACTGCAATTGCCAGTGATCCGGGTTGTTCCGGGGTTTTTGAAGCCCTGAAAACGGTCGAGACAAAAATGACGAAATAAAAATTGGCACGGCTGGAGGCCCAGATTTTTGAGGCTGAAGCACTTTTTTGAAATGGAAGCAGAATGACTCAGACTCAGGACCTTATCGTTCCCCTCTATCGATTGCCCTCCCTCAACCAAATGGAAATGCCGGATCACATTGCCAATTCCGGGCAATCTCCAAGAGTGCAAATCCGTAAAGTTCTGGCTGCCGAACTGCCCGTTGTCGGCGCCTTCATTAACCATCATTTCAGCGCTGGTTGGCAGGCGGAGTTTACCCGCGCAGCGAATTTTTCGCACAATTGCGGATTTGTAGCATGCGTGGAAAAAAGTGCTTCCCCCGGTCAGTCGAAAATCCCCGAATTTGTCGGTTTTTCCTGTTACGATAGTGCCGCAAAGGGCCTGTTTGGGCCTATTGGTGTCGCACCGGATCATCGCGGCGAAGGGCTTGGTTTAAGGCTTTTGAGTGCAGCCTTGATTGACATGCGTGCAGCCGGATATGCTTATGCAATCATTGGCGGTGCGGGGCCGATTGATTTTTACAAGAAGACGGTAGATGCCGTCGAATTCGCGGGCGGTGCCCCCGGTTATGTGGCGGCGACCTGGCAAGGAGAGGGTTGAGGAAGTATGGTTAAAAAAGAGCGGTATAATTGACTATTGTAAAATTACGCTGTGGGCATTGTTTCGTGCTCGACAAAATTGGATTTTTGTTCTAAATTGCCTGAAAGTTAAAAATTGGTTACCAAAAGAAATTTGGATACCTGTATAAAAAGAATTGAATTGTTGAATTGTTGTAGAGTCGCGCCAAAGTGTTGCGATTTTACTACAAATCATGTGTCTAGGGGGTAGCCACCATGTATAATCGAGTTTTTCTCAAGAAGCTGTTCATCGGCATATGTGTTCTCACATTGTCGGCATGCGCCACAACTGCTGAGCAAGTGGTTGAAACCACAGCGCTGGATAGGGATTCGCGTCCATTATTGCGAGAACCAACTCCGGATTTGTCGTCTAAACAACGCATTTCACAGACCAGGCAATTATTGTCGGAAGGTCGTTACAACAAAGATCAGGCCCACGCTGAGCTGAATGCGGTTCTAAACGACGATAATATTAGCAACAAACAGCGTGCAAAAGCACTTGATTTCTGGGATCAACTGTTTTTGCAGCCGGAGCAGTATTTCGGTACTTATGCATCTTCCTATGACGGATCGCTGCGGACTCACAAATTACGCCGGGGAGAAAGCCTGGGCGATGTGGCAAAGCTATATCTCGGGTCACCCGATCGGTTCTATATCCTCGCCCGATTGAATGATATTGATGTTCCCAACAGTATCTCAATGGCATCCACTATTTTAGTACCCGGCGGGATTGTAGATCCAAAATCAGTTATAGAAAAAACTGCGGTCGCAGAGGTCGCGGTCCCCGAGACCGAAAAGCAAGTTGTCGAGGAGCCTCCCATCGTGGAGGAGACGGTAATTGTCGAAAAGCGTGAACCAACAGTTGAAGAAAAATTGCAAGTTTTGCTCGTTGCACCAACTACCCAAAAGCGCAATTCGCAGGTACGTGACCTTATTCAGCAGCAATACAACCAGGCCGAAGATGCTGGCGACACCATTGAACAGGCTCGCTGGATGGCTGAGCTAGGTAAATTTGAAGAAGGTTTGTCTCCATCTGACGATGGCTTGTACGACGTATTTCAGATCTACTCCAAATCCTTACTGCTTGATCCGGAAAATGCAGAAGCCACTGCTGGCCGTACCCGTGTGCTAACAGACCTTGACGGTACCGCTCAGGGCTGGGCGCGCAACGGTATCAACTTGGTAGATGATGATAATTGTACTGAAGCCACCCCATTATTGAAAAAGGCGATTTTCGTTCTTGGCGAAAAAGCATCATTGGCTAAGCTGCGGCTAAGCCAGTGCAATGGAGTGTCCTACGGTCTTCTTGGGGTTGATTAAAGGGTATTATAGAGAGCCTACTCTCGGTTAGTTATTTTTCGCGAACAGCTATTGCAATAAATATGTGGTTGCGTCAGCTGAAATAAGCTCTGCCATCTAATCACTTATTGCCTGTCACAACAAATTGCTTACATTCGCCGAGAATTTAAGCCGGTCCTTTTTGTACAACCAAAAACAATGGCAGTGTTACACGCTGATAGCGGTTCAGACCATGACGAATAGGAGGTAGTCTATATCGTCTGTGATGTTGATCATTGCAAGGATAATGGTAAATTGCTTGACCATCTCGTGGATTTCGTCGAAAAACACCTGGCTGATACTAAAAACCACAATAAAAGAAATAGTAGCGGCAATTTGAGGGGAAGAAAATTTACCGAAACGTCGGTCGTTCGCTTCATCTGATAACTTGGCTAAACGCCCCTCACATGTAGGAGGAGACCCTTATGATTTTGCGACGTCTTGCGGAGAGTTTAAAAACTCACGATTGGTTAACCGTAGTGGTTGAAACATTGTTGGTTGTTGGTGGTGTTCTGATTGCCTTACAGGTTGATAACTGGAACAGTGCGCGCGCTGATCAGAGTGGAGCGATTAGCGCGCTAACTAGATTGCGCAGTGAAGTTGATGTTAATACCACAATATTGGCAAAACGTCTCGATGCGATTGAACGAAATGTTGACTTGCGTCGCAATGGCATTGCAGCTTTGCAAGCTTGCGACACATCCGAGCAGGGCCTGAAGACTTTAAGCGAGGCAATTGCGCGCCTGGTAGGGGATATAACACCGTCTTTTGTTGATAATACTTTGCGGGAAATCGGTCGACAGGACCGCTACCTTGATTTGCTAAGCGATGATTTCCGGAATGCCCTAAGCCGCTACAGTGCTTCCCTCTCTGATGAACGCCAACAATTGCAGATTAATTACAACCTGATGTGGGATCGGCACGTAATATTTGAGCCGGCTGTAGGAATGGATTTTACTGATCCGGAAAAATTGAAGTCACCCTTTATTTTCCAAAAACCGATGAAAGAGCTCTGTAAAGATCTTAATTTTCGTCGTCAATTATTGCTAACAGAGTCATGGCATCAATCAGCGACGATACGAATGCACAGTTTTAAAGACCGGACGGAACAGTTTCGCAATGCGATCGATACACAAATCGCTGCCTTGAATTAGTAAATTTTTTCTCGGGGTGACGGATATGCTTATCAGGCAAGGCTTTAAAAAATTTGGTGCTCTGTAAGCAATATTTTCAGGTTGTTATAAAAATTAATGCAATTCCAAGAATCAAATCTGAGCTATAAAAAGCCACTAACGATGCCCCAATGAATGAAGTAGCAATTTCAATAATTTCTAAAAAATAAATGTGAAAATACGATTTTGAAGGTGAGCGGTATAAAAATCACGTTGCCATATTTGTTCTATATTTCATAATAGCACCTTCCTGAAGAACCAGCAGTAGTGCAACCAGTTTTCATGTAACCATAATAGTGTCCTCGACGGAAGCACGTCATGGTATCATAAGCGTATAACTACAATGCTCTGAACGCTTATCACCAAGGGAGATACCAGAGGCTTTGTCGGAGGCACGCCAAAAGGGTACGAAAGCCGCCCATTTGGTAGCTCAGTAGTAGCACAGCCCACCGAAAATGTTGCGCCTCAGATTTCACAACCCACAAGCCGTTGATTGTATTGAAAAAATAGCGCCCACACGGACTCGAA
>CAYMPJ010000030.1:0-21821 GCA_964392325.1 uncultured Caulobacterales bacterium | reverse complement strand
TCTCTGCCCCTGCCAATGAAGTCATCACTGTTGATGACGTCAACGATCCACCAGTGGCCAATGATGATGGCGTGGTAGCGGTAACAGAAGACATGCCGCAATCGATCAACCCATTACTCAATGATATTGACCCCGATGGTGATGATCTTACAATCAATGAGATTGCCGGCATCATGGTAATGACGGGCGATACTGTAACCCTACCCTCTGGTGCAACGGTTACCGTGGAGCCCGATGGCTCGCTGACCTTTACACCAGTTGCAAACCAGAACGGTCCTGACAGCTTTACCTATCAAATCATTGACGCTGACGGAGAAACATCGACCGCAACGGTGAGCGTTGATGTGGGTGCCACCAATGATGCACCCGTCGCAAACGCACCTTTACCAGCAGAACTCTTCAATGACGGTGAACTGGTTTCCCCAATCACAACCGCTGGTCTGTTCTCGGATATTGATGGCGATCCCTTGACCTTTAGCGCGATAGGATTACCGCTAGGCTTGATGATTGATCCGGTTACCGGCGAGATCACAGGCACGATAGACCCATCCGCCTCGGTAAATGGACCAAACAGTGACGGAATTTATCCGTTTACGGTAATTGCAACCGATCCCAATGGTGAAACTGCGCAAGTTATGAGCACAATCACCGTGGCAAATCCTGCGCCAACGGCCATACCGCTAGCGCCGGTTCAGGTTGTCGACAATACACCAGTAGTGATCCCAACGCAGCAGGCATTTACAGATCCTGATGGGGATGTGCTGACATTCTCTTCTCCTGATCTTCCTTCATGGTTGGCAATTGATCCCGTGACTGGAGAATTGTCCGGGCTCGTTCCCGCTGATGCATCAAGCACAGGCCCTGTTTCTGTAACGATTATTGCAGATGACGGCGAAGGTGGAACATCCCAGCAGACAATATTGATTACGCCCGAAAACCCGGCACCAATTGTTGATCCTTTGCCGGATTTGATGAACACAGATGGCCAGACCATTACGCCTGTCAATCTTGCTGATAACTTCAGCGATCCTGACGGGGATGATCTGACTTACGACGTGACCGGACTACCCCCTGGATTAATGGTAGACCCGGCAACAGGTATCGTAACAGGTACTATTGATAATTCTGCCTCGGTTACCGGTCCTTATATCGTAACAGTTGTAACGACAGATTCTGACGGCGCATCGGTACTGGACTCATTTGTCTGGACCGTTGAGAATCTCGCCCCGGTTTTGAGTGAGCAGATTCCAAATCAGTCTGTCAATGATGGTGACCCAGTAACCATTGATGCAGGTACATTCTTTGAAGATCCTGATGGCGATGATATTACCTTCTCCGCGACAGGGTTACCGCCCGGCATCACCATTGACCCAATAACCGGAGAGATTTCTGGAACATTATCTGCCGATGCGTCAATGGATGAACCATTTGTCGTTATCGTAACCGCAGATGATGGCGAGGGAGGTGTAACGACAGATGCCTTCCTGATCAATGTCAATAATCCAAATCCAAACCTTGTCAGTCAAATATCAAATGAAGAAATTATCGATGGAGAAACCATTGACCCAATCGATATTTCAGAAAACTTCCAAGACCCCGATGGCGATCCTTTAACCTTCACGGCGACAGGATTACCTGAGGGACTGACAATTGATCCAACGACAGGTATTATTACTGGCGACGTCAATAAGAGTGCATCGCAAGATGGTCCCTATACAATTGTTGTGACCGCAACCGATGGAACTGACGAATCTGCTGATGTCTTTGTGATTAATGTCGTTAATCCATCGCCGCAAGTTATCATCGAACTGCCAAACCGGAATAATGCAGATGGCGATTTAGTCAACTTGCCCCTTGCACCGTTCTTTGCAGACCCCGAAGGTGACGACATCACCTTCTCTGCAACAGGATTACCTCCCGGCCTTACGATTGATCCGGTTACCGGTATTGTTACAGGCACACTCCCCTCTGGTGCATCAGCAGACGGACCATTTGTCGTAGTGCTGACCGCCACTGATGCGGACGGCGCGCCGGTCACGACAACATTTATCTGGACCGTTGATAATCTTGCACCAATAGTTGAACAGGTTCCTGATCCGGTAACTCTAACCGATGATGAACCCGTATCGATCTCGGTTGCCGAAATTTTCGATGATCCAGACAATGATCCTGTCACCTTTAGTGCAACCGGATTACCACCCGGCCTTACCATTGATCCGGTTACCGGCATTATATCAGGCACTGTAGATCCGTCTGCAAGCCAGAACGGACCCTTCAATCCGGTGATAACGATAACTGATAGCTTCGGTGATAGCGCATCCGCGCCATTAAATATCACAGTGAACAACCCCGTTCCTGTTGCGATGGAAGATTCCATAACCACACCGGAAGATACACCGATCACATTTGATCCGCGTAGTAATGATAACGACCCTGACGGTGACCCTCTGACTATCTCCGCTATTAATGGCGTACCGGTATCACCGGGGGATATTGTGAACCTGCCAGATGGTGGCAGCATCATAATCAATCCTGATGGATCATTGACCTTCACCCCTGCACCCGATGCAAACGGGTTAAGCACCTTTACCTATACGGTAAGTGATGGCCAAGGCGGTGAAGATACCGCAACCGTCACCCTAGACGTTGACCCTGTTCAGGACGCTCCAACTGTTACTATTGAACTCGATGATCAGCTGAACAATGAGGGAGATGATATCAGTCTGCCCGTTGAATCTTTCTTTAGCGATGCAGACGGAGACCAGTTGACATTTAGCGCGCAAGGCCTTCCTCCCGGGCTTGCCATTGATCCGGTTACCGGCGCAATTATCGGTACCTTGGCCGATGGCGCGAGTGATGGCGGACCTTATATCGTCAGTGTAACTGCAAATGATGGTATGGGCGGCGAGACGACACAGACCTTTGTCTGGAATGTTATCCCCCCTGAAATGACAGGCGCAGCCGATATAGAAAATAATTTATCTATTGGCCGTGCCGGAAGAGATAATGTTGGACCAAGAGACTTCTTCGACGACCGAGGCTCGGCTTTATCATTCGAAAACCCATTAAATGAGTCCGAAAAGCAAGACACCCTAACCCTACCGGTATTTGAGCGAGATACGGAGTTCACGGGCGGTGTATCCCGGTCCGAAATATCAAGCGGCGGCGCGGTCGGTGAATTAATTGTCGAGGCCCTTCCCGGAGATCATTCCGTCTTTGTTCAGTTGACCGAAACACTCTCGGATGAACTGGATGTAGAAAATGTAGAATGGGTTATTCAAGCACAAGATAAAGCAGCGATGGCGTTCATTGATCACCAACGCGGCGAGCAAGACCTCGTTATTATTAATCGCCCTGTAAATGTTGATAATGTTGTTATTAACATCAAGGCGGTGATGGATGATGGTGTGGTTATTGCTGGCGACTACCGGATCAATCTTGAAACCGGTGATGTCACGCTTGTTAGTGATGTGACACAACGCAGTGCCAGTTTTGGTGAACAAATCGAGCGCTATGCTTCCTTAAGTGATCGACAAAACCAATCTCTGATCCATGCATTGAGAAGCTCCGCTCAATAACCCCCTCGACGGAATTCTCATATTTGAATAAGGCGGGTGAAATTCATCCGCCTTATTTTTTTAATATGAGGATAAAATTATAGTATAGCACTGCAAAGGTGCGCCGGTTTCGATCATGATTTTGTTTGCTATAGTCAGACCAGTCAATAAAGGGTATGTCTTCGTGAATGACGCAAAAGACCATCGCCCTTACCTTGCTCGTGATTGCCGAAATATTTGGCATGTCCCTGTGGTTTTCCTCCTCAGCCGTCCTGACCGATATGATCGCAGAACATCCGGTATCTGCCTTGAGGCAAGCCCTACTCTCGAGCGGCGTACAGCTCGGCTTTGCAATCGGCGCTCTTTGCTATGCGATCGGCTCTTTTGCAGATCGATATGATCCAAGGCACGTATTTGCGTGGAGTGCATTTGGCGCAAGTTTGGCCAATGCCGCTTTGCTTGTTGCGCCAATTGGCGGCGTGATTGCAATTTGCGCGCGCATCCTGACCGGCGCCCTCCTTGCCGGAGTTTATCCAGTGGGCATGAAAATCGGCGTCGGCTGGGGCACTAAAGATCGCGGATTTCTGGTTGGATTATTAGTCGGTGCCCTGACCCTTGGTTCTGCCGCCCCGCATTTGCTTTCCTTCATGGGCGGGGCACAATGGCGTTATGCGGTTGCCGGAACCAGCGTTCTTGGCATGATCGGCGGTATCATCATTTTATTTGCAAAACTTGGCCCCCATCATGCCCAGGCTGCAAAATTTCAGTGGGGAAACTTTTCCCTTGCATGGAAAGATCGCAATATCCGCTTGAGTATTTTAGGATATCTCGGCCATATGTGGGAGCTATATGCCTTCTGGGCATGGATCAGCGTTGCCCTGATCATTTCATTTGGATTACACATGCCAATCGAGAATGCGCGCGCGCTTGCAAAGCTTATTGCTTTTTGCGCCGTGGGTATTGGCGCTATCTCATGCGTGATTGCCGGCCTTTATGCAGACATTATCGGCAAAGCAAAAACCACCATCATTGCGATGGCAGGCTCAGCGAGCGCGGCCCTTCTCGCAGCACTGTTTTTTGAGAGCGCACCCTATCTTATGATTATTATTGCGCTTATCTGGGGAGCTTTTGTGATTGCGGATTCAGCGCAATTTTCTGCATTGATTGCCGATTACACACCGCCAGAGCAAACCGGCACTATCCTGACCCTACAAACCGCTCTGGGGTTTGCCTTAACAATTATTTCCGTACAAGGAGCGCCATTTCTCGCTGATATGGTTGGCTGGCGCGCGGTATTTATTGTTCTTGCTGCCGGGCCCATTTTTGGAATTTGGGCTATGAAAAAACTTGTTCCCATCACGAAATAAGCGCGCCCGTCACACAAGCGCTCGATCAAGGATAGAGTCAGACAATCAATAACATTGCTAAGGGCACAAGAAAAACCAAAACAGCAAACGTAAAAAGAAACGGCCAATGGCGTTTTTTATATCCGGATTTGACGGTTCGATAACACTGCAAACATCTTTTAAAGCGACTATCGGGAACAAAGGGAATCGCTGGCGCCCCTGTGGTTAAGCTTGACCATAAAAGGATAAAACTGATCCATTTAAATCGCATGGATCGGAAACTTGTTCCTGCACAATTAGGGCATTCCAACATTTCGGATAGGGCATCCCCTAACGCATGGCTTTGATCTTGATGGATAAGACTAGCCGCTTCTTCGCGGTACGCGTCTATTACGTGCAAGCGCATTCCCCCAAGCCCGACACGCAGCATCGGATTAACGCTCATATGATTTTCATTAAAAACCCAATTTGGAATATCATGGGCATCAAGATGGGAGCGCATAACCAGAATTTCTTCTGGGTCATAGCTGATATGAATGATCGCCAAGCCAGTCATCAATGCACCCTAAAAATAAAATTATTTCCAGATCTTCTTACCGCTTCCCGGCAATCCCAGCTCCGCCCAGAGCGCATCCACACGCTCGACTACATCGCTATCCATTTTGATTTCTTCGCCCCATTCCCGGTTTGTCTCCGGCGCCCATTTGTCGGTTGCATCCAGACCAATTTTTGACCCTAACCCCGATTGGGGGGAGGCAAAATCAAGATAATCAATGGGCGTATTTTCCAAAACAGTTATATCGCGCGCCGGGTCCGTCTTGGTACTGATGGCCCACATAACCTCTTTCCAGTCCCTTGCATTAATATCATCATCAACAATAATCACCCATTTGGTATACATAAACTGGCGCAAATAGGACCAAGCCCCCAGCATAACCCGTTTAGCATGCCCCGGATAGGCTTTCTTCATCGAGATCACCGCAATGCGATAAGAGCACCCTTCGGGCGGCAACCAGAAATCAGTGATTTCAGGAAATTGCTGGCGCAATAGCGGAATAAAAACCTCATTGAGCGCCTCACCAAGTACGCTTGGCTCATCGGGGGGGCGGCCTGTAAATGTTGAGAGATAAATTGGATTTTCCCGCATGGTAATTGCCGTTAGGGTAAAGACGGGAAATTTTTCCACGCTATTATAATAACCGGTATGGTCTCCATACGGACCTTCATCAGCATAATCATCGAGTGAAACCGTGCCCTCGAGGACAATCTCGGCCTCGGCTGGAACCTTTAAAGGTTGCGTGACACACTCGACTAGCTCCACCTTTTTACCGCGCATCAAGCCGGCAAATTGATATTCAGATAATGTATCGGGCACAGGCGTGACAGCGGCGAGAATTGTGCCGGGGTCAGCCCCCAACACCGCCGCGACGGGTAGCGGCTCGCGCTTTTCCCGGCCCCAGCGCGCATGATGCTGCGCACCGCCGCGATGTTTAAGCCAGCGCATAATTGCCTTGTTCGCCCCCAGCTTTTGCATGCGATAAATACCAAGATTGTAACCATCTTGCTTATCACCAGATGGCCCCTTGCTGACAATCAATGGCCAGGTGATTAAAGGGGCGGGCTCTCCGGGCCAACAGGTTTGAATGGGGAGGCCATCAAGATCGATATCCTCGCCGGTTTTGACAATTTGTTGGCAAGGCGCGTTTTTTTTCGTCGATGGCTTCATCGCCAATACGGTCTTTGCCAAGGGCAACATATTTAACGCATCTTTCAGACCGCCGGGGGGATCGGGCTGGCGCAAAAAGGCCAATGTCTCGCCAACATGGCGCAGCACCGATTTGTCTTCATCGTCCAATGAGGGCGTAAGCTCGGTCTCGCCCGGAACATGGGGTTGTAACGTTACTCCAAGAGCGACCCGGCGCACCGTCCCAAACAGATTGACCAGAACCGGAATTGGCGAGATCGACCCATCCTCGCGCAACGGTTTTTCAAACAAGACCGCTGGCCCGCCTTCAGCCAATAAACGGGTCTGGATTTCCGTCATCTCCAAGACGACACTAACCGGCTTTGTCACCCGAACCAATTGGCCCGACGCTTCGAGCATTTCCATAAAATCGCGCAACGATTGATAGGCTCTTTTTGAAGATCTGGATTTTTTCAACGCAGGGGGCGCATCCGGGTCGAGATTTTTATCGGCCATCATGTCTTCCATTGTCAGGGGCTTGATTGGTATTCGCGCAGTTTACCATCAAATTTGAGTGTGTTTTCACGACTTGTCCTTTACCTATGCCACAGTGAGCTTTATGTTGGCCATGTGGGGTTTTGTCCATCATGCTAGAACCCTTGCGGATAGACAATTGGCTATCACCATCTAAAACGTGGCACATATTTGAGCACTCTTGGCTTAAAGACACCCGAATAAGACTTTCAAAAGAGGAACCTCAAACAGCTATGCTACCGATCATTCATCAAGTTTGCGGTGTCATTCTCATCATTATCGGGGCGATTGTTCTGCCCTTGCCCATTCCTCTTGGCCTGATCATGCTCACGGTTGGGTTTGCGCTTCTGGCCCCTTATGTCCCTGCGGTTCAGCGGCTTGTGCGCCATATCCGGACCAAATGGCCAAGTGTGGATGAAAAACTCCTCAAATATCGCAACTCAATGCCCGAGATCGTTAAAAGCACAATTGACAAAACCCATCCTCCTCAATCACCAGCTGAATAAAATTTATTTTCCCCAACGACGGTGAAGCCATAGCCATTGAGATGGGTCCTCGTTAATTGTGTCGCTTAAAAATTCATTGATCCGTATTGATCCTACTTTTATTCGCGTTGCCAGATCGCCCTCGCTTGGAATGTCAATACGATCATGGGCGGTCATCACAAAATTTGCGCCCTTCAAGCGCCGCACGGAAATGGGAATGATTGGCACATCGTGATGGATCGCCATGCGCGTCGGCGTTGTCGGTGTCATCGCATCATGACCCATAAGAGGTATTTTTATTCCCGCATTGAATTTTTGATCAGTGAGAATCCCCATGGAATATCCTTGCTTGAGAGCATCTATAAAAGAGCGATACCCTTCCGGACCTTTAGGAATTTGCCATTGATTTATATGAACGCTGCGGGTTTTTATAATTAGTTCATCAATCAATGCATTATTGGTTGCCCGAAACAAAATTGCGCATGGAATATGAAAATAACTACATACCACCGACATCACTTCCCAATTGGCAAAGTGACCAGTTACGTAAACGGCTGTTTTTCCTTGCGCCAAAACAGCCAGAAAATCTTCGCTTGCTTTCAATTCAATTCGCGCGTTCTCCCCGGCGGGCTGATATTGTGATTGGAGTTTTTTTATGATGGCCGGATCAATATCATAAATTTTTTCAACACGCTCCAGCTTGGCACGCATATCTTCAACGTCCCATGTCGCGCTAAACTTATCAAAATGAGCAAATTCACCGCCCACCCGGCCAAGATTTTCCCAGACACCGGCGGTGACCTGTTTGATTTTTTTCTCTTCCCAGTCCGGGTAAATCCGGGTTAAGTTTTCCTCACTCCGCCGGGATATCCCGCGCAAAAACGGACCTATCACGCGCAAAAGTTTACCGGATAAATACGAAGCTGCATCAATACCGATAAACCGCATCATTTTCAGCAAACCAAAAGTCAAAATATACTCAATACGATGGCGTAGCGTGATCTTCATATTTGATCGCCGCTGTGGCAGCTGTTGCGATGTGGGCTTTGTCAGATCATCGCTCATCCAGATACGCCTTGCTTTTGGATGATATTTTTATTCTCAAGAGGGAGTATATTTTTCTTGATCAATACCTCCTCGACCTTCTGCCAAATTAATGATTGCGCATCCGTTCTCATCACGATTTTAAACTCATCCACCTGTTCTTGTTGATCAGGGTCAAGGCGGGCAAAATCTTTTTGCGTTGTGATCAATTGTTGTGAAAATTGCCTTGCCTCAAAACGCATGACATTAAGCTCGGCATCTGTAAATACATGGTGATCGGGATAGGCGACAAACCTGCCAACATCAACACCCGCCTCCACCAGGGTTTTTCTGAATCTTTCCGGATTGCCAATACCACAAAACGCAAAAACCGGTCCGCTCGGAATAGTTTGTTCTGGCGGTGCCTCAACCCAAACAATGCTATAGGGCTTACCGTTCAGTTGTTTTTCAATTTTCGGGGCCAGTTTTGTATGCTTGCTCTGTTGACGAACGAAACAAACTAAATCTGCGCGCTCTAATGCTTTTTGCATTGGTTCGCGAAACGGCCCAACCGGAAAGAGGTTTCTGTTGGTATAGATTTTTTGTTTTGATCCGGTTTTATTGTCGTCATCTTTTCCTTGGTCGGAATTTTCTGAATTCGTGTCAGGGATATCATCAGAGCGCACTTGGTTGGCTTTAATGGTGCGTGATCCAACCATCAAAATTGATAGATCTTTTTGCAATGCTGGGTTTTGAAATCCATCATCAGCTATTAAACAAAAATAGCCTGCTTTGCGCGCCTCGCGCAAACCTTGCGCGCGATCTTTTGCGATCCAGACAGGGGCATGTCGGGCAAGTATCAAAGCTTCATCGCCAACATCGCGCGCTGTATGTTTTTCTATATCAACCCGCAGAGGACCGATCTCTCGCCCGCCATATCCCCGCGACAGGAAGGCCGCTGGCACCGCATGTTGATCAAAAATATTTTTAAGCATAATCGCAAAGGGGGTTTTTCCAACACCGCCAACGGTTGCATTGCCGATACAAAAAACCGCGCAATCATCAAAATTGTCTGGCTTTATATAAGCAGACTTTAGTTTCGAACCGGTTTGATAGACAAAACTAACCGGACCGAGCAAACCGCGCACAAATTGCGATGAAAGGGTGTTTTCACTCCAAAACCAGGGATCACGCATGTCTTAGTCCGTACGGCCCTCAATACTGGATTTGTCTTTATTTAACATCTCAGCATTGTCCAAAGGCGTGAATGAAGAAGTTTGTACGGGGGCAGCCAATTGAATGCCCTCCAATAATTGATCTGCAATATCTGTCAATGTACGTTCGGCATTTTCACGAGCAATATCACTGGCCAGTCTTGCGAGAGCATGGCGCGTTTTATCATCGCTCAGCAAGCGTTTAATAGCAGCGGCAATATCGCGATCATTGCGCACCAACGCCGCAGCGCCGGCCCGGCGCATATCATGATAGGTTTCATTAAAATTAAATATATGCGGCCCGTGTAAAATCGCACATGTAAGCCTTGCCGGTTCGAGAGGATTATGCCCCCCCTTGGGCGAGAGCCCACCGCCAACCAATGTGATATCATTTATACGGTAAAATATACCAAGCTCGCCGAGGGTATCGGCAATATAAAGATCAATTTGCTCGGTGATATCTTCATGTTTTGAGCGCTGCGCCACTTTGAGCCCGGCATTGCGGGCAGCTTCGGCGATTTCATCACCGCGCTCTGGATGACGCGGTGCAATTGTCGTCAATAAATCTGAAAATTCGACTTTTAAAATTTTATGGGCATCAAAAACCATCTCTTCTTCGCTAGGGTGTGTACTTGCAGCCAGCCAAGCGGCGCGCGTGCCCATTTGTTTTCGAAGGTGGTCAACTTTTTGATTGTTTGTTGGCAGCGGATCAGCCGCATTCTTTAAATTGCCAAACAACATCACATCACGGCCAGACAAAGTACGTAGCCGCTCGGCATTATCTTTGTCCTGAGCAATGATCAGGTCAAAAGCCGAGAGTAAATAGCGGATGGAGCGCGGCCATTTAATCCAGTTATCATAAGATTTTGGCGAGATGCGGCCATTTACAATTGCCATCATTGCAGAACGCTTGCGCGCTTCATGAATCAGATTTGGCCAAAATTCTGACTCCACAAAGATTGCAACATCAGGTTGCCAATGATCAAGAAATTGCTCCACATAAGGAGGATAATCGATCGGGATAAACTGATGAAAAGCATTTTCCGGCAACCGGTCTGTCATTAACGACGCAGAAGTTGTTGTCCCTGTTGTCACAAGAAAATGCAGATCGGGGCGCACTTTTGCCAAATGCGCCACCAATGGGAGAATGGAGAGGGACTCGCCAACACTCACACCGTGTATCCATATTAGAGAACCCGATGGGCGATTAATGCTGGCAATGCCGCGACGTTCGGACAGGCGCAGTGGGTCTTCTTTCCCCGCTGAAAGCCTATGGTCCAGCGCTTTGCGAACCGGCCAACCGAAATAGCGGGTTGCATGGCGATATAATTTTAAGACGAGCGGTTCGCGAACCACGGTCTCTTCGGAATAGGTCCGATCACTATTTTCTAGAGGCGAGTTTTGCACCTCATCGCCGGTTGGAAATAAGTGGGTTTGCGCTCTTAGAAGAGTATCTGGTTGCGCGGTCGAATTATGCAATTGTTGCTGATAGCGGGACTTCATCCCATCAACGGGTAAAACCACGCAATTATCTTGCCGGTCGCCCCGTGCAGTACCCTCAGCGAGATCAGCAGATGATTTAGGGTTTGTATAAACTTCCCTGACCGCTGTTTTTATTGATAAAGCGGCGGCCTTGGTGGGGGATGAGTCGATATTTGGTGCGTTTGATTTCTTTAAATCTAAACCATGCTTATCAGATTTTGGCGCATCTGAATTTGCAGGTTCTGCGATAGCATCATTATTGAGAGAATGTTCAGAGCTCATTTATTTTGGTCCAGCTCCACGTTCACGCGCAATCGTCACAGGCTTTAAACTCCTCATCGTCTTTCCACCATGATGCATCGCAATTAGGGGCCATTATGGCCCCGATGGCTTCATTTCCCAACCTTTTTATCAGCCAAAAGCGTCACTTCATTCAACGCCGCCTCGACTTCATTGCGAAATTGATCCATTTCGTCAGGATTTGCCTCTTTGGGAATGGTGATCGGCGCGCCCGAAATTATGAGTTTCCTCGAAAAGGGATTGGCCAGAAATAATTTATCCCAGCTTTTCAAATGCTTACCAGATTTCGCCGATAATCCAAATGGAATGATAGGCACCCCGGCCCGCGCCGCCAGCTCAACCACGCCCGGTTGGATTTTGCGCGCTGGGCCTCGCGGCCCATCAGGCGTAATCGAAACAATATCCCCTTTGCGCAAGGCCCCTATAATTTGATAGAGCGCCCACGCCCCTTGCTTATCTTTTTCGGGTTTTTTGGGATTGGCCGCCGAGCCGCGAATAAATGATAGATTTGGAAGGCGGATACCATTGACGATAATATCGCTATCACGGTGGGTGGAACTGAGCATATTCACATGTTTATAGGTATGGAACGCCATTATCGGGGCTAGCATCAATCTTTCATGCCAGAACAAAATGATCGCCCCCTTACCAGAGGCCTCTATCTCCTTGACTACCGGTATCTTGATTACCTCCACCCGGTTGGATTTACGCGATAAAAACACGTATAAACGCAAGAGCCTTGCCCCCAAGACCGGGACCACGCGCTGCCGAAAGACTGATTTTGCCGATACGGGAATCATGGCGTCTATAGGCTTTTTTTTCGCCTTTCTTGTCAAGAAGCTTATTCCCAAATACCCCCGCAACCTTGTATTCATGATCAACACCCCGGATAAGCTAGGGGGAGCGATCCAGACAAGAGCCTCATGCACGATACAAAAACACCTAATAGAACGGGCAAAAGGACTGCCAATACCACCGCCCTTCTGGGGCGGTTATGGGGCGACTATCTGCACCATTATTGGCCCCGTCTAGCCCTTGCACTATTGGCAATGGGCGTGCTTGCCCTCACCATGAGCGCCATTCCCTTTATTATCGAAGCCATATTTGCAGCTTTTAATCTTCAAGGGCCCGCCAGCCCCCAAATATCTGATCAAAATTCCGTTGGGGCACACTCGATTCGGCTGACCCTTGATCAACTTATCCAGTTTGGCCCGCTGATTCTCGCCGCTCTTGGCGCGCTTTACGCTCTTTCACAATATACCCAGTCGCGCCTTACCCTCGGGGCCTCCCTCGATACGTTGCGCGATATCCAGAACCATCTCTTTGCCCGTTTTCTCAATCTGGATTTTGCCGGTCAGCGCCGGGAAATGAGCGGCGCGGTTGCCTCACTCTTCACAAATGACATACAGATTTTGCGGGAAATGCTGACCCGCACCACCAATGGCGTGCGCGATTTATTGCAATTGGTCGGTCTGTGCGCGGTGATGCTATTTACCGACATTACTTTGTTTATCGCCGTTATTGGCGTTTATGCGGCGATTGGCTGGCCCATTGCCTGGCTTGGTAAAAAGCTGCGCACTTCCGCGCGGGCAGCGCAAGCTGAAACCGGCACTCTGGCCGCGCATATTACCCAGAGCGTAAAAGGGGCGGCAATGATCAAAACATACGCCCTTGAGACACGCGAACAAAGCCGCGCAGGGGAACATTTTGAAAAACGCACAGTGCTTTTAAAACGGGCCGCATTTTTACGGGCATTCAATGAACCCTTCACCTTTTTTGTCGGCACAATCGCTCTTGGGGTTGTCGTGACGATTATGGGTTTACGGGTGCAAGCGGGAGTGCTCGACGGTCCATCTATCAGCCGTTTTGTGGTGGCGCTGCTTTTGCTGTCCCAACCCGCACGCGGCCTTAGCACACTCTACGCAGTTTTACAGGAAGGGCTCGCCGCCTTCTCACGCATACTGAACATTATTGATACGCAGCCCCTTATCAAAGACAAAGAAGATGCAAAAACGCTCTCTTTTGAAAGGGCTGATATAGAAATCGATCATATCAGTTTTTCCTATGGCGAACGCGGCCCCGCAATTAATGATCTCTCCCTCTCACTGGAGGCGGGAAGCTCTACCGCGCTAGTGGGGGAATCGGGGGCTGGAAAATCAACGCTCATGCATTTGCTAACAAGGCTTTATGATCTTGAGGCTGGTCGCATTGCGATCAATGATATTGATATTCGCGACATGACATTAGCCTCCCTGCGCTCCCACATTGCGGTAGTTAGTCAAGATACGGTTTTATTTAATGAAAGCCTTTATAATAATATAAGCTATGGCCGCATTGATGCATCGCGCGATGATGTTATTCAGGCTGCCAAAGCTGCCAATATTCATGATTTTATTGAAAAATTGCCAAACGGGTATGACACTCTCGCTGGCGAAAACGGGGATTTATTATCAGGCGGACAAAGACAACGCATAGGCATTGCGCGTGCTTTTTTAAAAAATGCGCCAATTTTGCTTCTTGATGAACCAACCTCAGCGTTAGACGCCGAGTCAGAAAGCGCCATTCATGACGCGCTAGAAAAATTACAAAAAGAACGCACCACTATAATTATTGCCCACCGCCTTTTTACCATTCAGCATGCCGATAAAATTTGCGTGTTAGAAGATGGACGGTTAATTGAAAGCGGCTCCCACGAAACACTTATGCGTGCCAATGGTCAATATGCCAAGCTTGCCCGCATCCAGTTTGGTGCTACGCCGTAAATTATTCACGGGTCAAAAGCTTCTCGGTTAAAAACCGCCCCCACCATGTGCCCATAAATTGTTGTTTGATAGCAACGTGATCATAATCACGCTCGACCCAATCGAAAAAAGCACCCACATCATCAAGGGAAATAGATTTCGCACGGGCATAGGCAAGATAGTGCTCAAACGCAAAATCAATGACCCCGGTCTTGCCTTGTTTTATGTGACCATATTTAGGTGATAATTGCTCCATCGCACGGTCCAAAGGCTGTTCAAGCATAAAGAATTTATACAAGACACCCATTACCCCGGTGCGATCTGCGCCCGATTTACAATGCATCATTGCCGGATAGTCAATCGATTGAAATAGCTCGCGCGCCTTATATAAAATTTCCGGGCTCGGGGCTTCGCGCGAGTAAACGCGAAAATTAATCAATTTCAGCCCTAACCGCTCACAGGCCTCTTCCTCCAAAACATAATGTCCTGCAGGGGTTTGGCCGCGCAAATTAATAATGGTGCGTACACCAATCTCTTTCCATTTCTCTAATTTGGCAGGAGATGGTTGATAGCTGCGCCAAAGTTTCCCCGGATCTATTTCATGACTATTGTCGTAAAATAGACGCAACACACCATGGTCGCCAAGCATAAGAGCTCTTTGCGCCGCTTTACGCCGAGCGGGATCATCCAAATCCGATCGTGTGAATTGGTTGCCCATAAATAACGGCAGTTTTAAAACTTGCCGTCCCCATCGGGATCTAGCAGACGGTGCATATGAACAATGAAATATCGCATATGGGCATTATCGACGGTTTTTTGGGCTTTCGCCTTCCAGGCTTTTTCAGCAAGGGCATAGCTTGGAAAAACCCCGACAATGTCAAGATCATTTAAATCGCGAAAGCTGACATCTTCCAGATTATCCAGCTCACCGCCAAAAACGAGATGCAGTAATTGCTTTTCCATTTTTTACTCCAAGAAATTTTAATTTGTATAAGTCTAATCGCCTGCAATTGTCATTGAGCGAACCAGCAGGCTAGGTGCATTTGTCGAACCGCGAAACTCAAGATCATTGGCAGGTAAAATATCTTCATACATTTCCAATAAATTGCCCGCAATGGTAATCTCGGACACTGGCCAGGCAATTTCACCATTTTCGATCCAGAAACCAGAACATCCTACCGAATAATCTCCTGTATTACTGTTAATTTGCGGACCAAATGTGCTGGTAAGCAGCAATCCATTGCCAGCCTCAACAAGCAGATCGGCAAAACTAATTTGCCCTGCTTCCATATAAAGATTGGTAGTCCCGGAACCGGGAGGGCTACCCGTACCGCGCCTTGCCCGGCCATTGGTCTCCAGCCCCAATTGCATTGCTTGAGAGGAATTCATGATCCATGAAGACAAAACACCCTTGTCGATGAGGTCAATACGCTCATTGGCAACCCCCTCCCCGTCAAACGGGCGCGATCCCATTCCGCGAACAATATGGGGGTCATCAATAATATTGATGTGCTCGGGGAACAGGCGATCGCCCATTTTATCTTTTAGAAAACTCACCCCTCTGGCGATAGATGCCCCATTAACCGCGCCGGCCAGATGTCCAATCAACGAGGCAGAAAGGCGCTTATCAAAAATAACCGGCGCGCTCTGGCTTTTTACCCGTTTTGGAGAAAGCCTCGCGACAGTGCGCTCGCCCGCCACCTGGCCAATATCACCGGGGCTGCGCATATCTTCGGCATAGGATTTAGAATCATAATCATAATCGGTCTCCATGCCATTTTCATCCTGGCCAACGACGCTGACCGAAACCGAATGGTGAGACCCTTTCGAACTGCCCAAAAACCCGTCCGAGGTGGCAAACCAGGATTGGCCTTCGCCATAGCTGGCCCCGGCCCCGCTGGAATTATTAATGCCCTTAACCCCAAGGGCAGCCTCTTCACATGCGCCAGCGCGATCCTTGAGCGTATCGGTAGAAGGCTCGGTAAAATCTCCCGCTTCAAGGTCCTTGAAGGGCGCTTTGGCAAGACGCGCCGCCGGAGCCAGACCGCAATAGGGGTCTTCCGGCGCGGTTTTTGCCATATCAACACAGCGCTCGGCAATTTCGCGCAGCGAGCTATCAGAAAAATCCGTTGTGGAAACACAAGCCTGACGCTTCCCCATCAAAACCCGCAAGCCCAAATCCCGCCCCTCTGAGCGTTCAATATCTTCCAGTTTGCCCATACGCCATGACACACTGCTCGATACAGAATTATACATTAACGCATCGGCCCCTTTTGCGCCGGCGGCTTTGGCATAATCAAGAATGGATGCGAGTATTGTCTCGGCTTTTTTATCCTGCATTTTGTTAAACCCTTTAGAACAACGTGGCCAACCATGCGCAACTTGCCATCCCTGATTGCTGTGCATTACCCAGATATTCAAGGCGTGGCACCGAAATTCAAGATGGAGTTTGAAAATGTATCTAGTGATACACCCAAACCAATCCCGCCCACCTGCTTTAGGCGGTTCGGGCGGAATTGGCAATGGAGGGGCATTGAGAGCCCGACCTGAAAAACCGGCTTGAGAGCCCGAATTAGGATTTCAAATTGGAAGCTCTGGCGGCCACTATATTTGAGAGCAAAAATGCATTTGCGAGAAAAATAGCTAACCGGTTTTAGACTTGGGGAAATGCAAACTTACCAAATGAAGAACGATTAACCCGCTTCCCTAATCTGGCTTTGTGCATAATTTTTATCGCCTACCCGGTCCATCAAGGCCAACTCGGTTTCAAGGAAGTCAATATGTTCCTCTTCAGAGGCCAAAATTTTCGACATCAAATCGCGGCTAACATAATCCTTTACGCTTTCACAATATTCGATAATTTCTTTATACATTGGATGGGCGCGGTTCTCGGCTTTAAGATCACATTCGAGAATTTCACGTACATTCTCACCGATCATCACCTTGTCGAGATCTTGTACATTTGGAAGGCCCTCGAGAAATAAAATACGCTCGATAATCTCATCGGCATGTTTCATCTCGTCTATTGATTCTTCATACTCGATTTTAGCCAAACGTTGTAAGCCCCAATCTTTTAAAATCCGCGCATGTAAAAAATACTGATTAACCGTTGTGAGTTCCAGTTTCAGTGCCTTGTTTAAATAATCAATGACCTTCTTATCGCCTTTCACATAACGCTCCATAAATGTGTGAGAATGTTTTTACCGTGCCTCAAGCTTTAAACAAAAATTCGATCTGTACAAGAATTATCTTTGCAATCGTTTCTCAATCACATTCTCAATTTTAGTAAATGAAATATTCAAATGTTATTCATAATCATTGTCATTTGCAGTGACCATGAACCATGGCCAATTTTCAATATGGAATGGGCGTGAATTGATTTTTTGATGCGATCCAAAAAACCGACAGCATAAAACCAGCAGCTATCGCTTTTGGGTTATCGCGCTTAAATTTTTAAGGAGCGGTGTTATTCGGCTGCAATTTTTGAAACGTTTATGCGCGGCTGATGGTCTTCGATAAGTTTGGCGATATCGGTTAAACATTTTCCGCATTGTGGGCGCTCTCCGCAGCGACGGAAAACTTCCCCAACAGTCGGTGCATCGCTCCGGCCAATAGCGCAAGCATCATCAACTGCTGATGCCAGTTTTTTTTCATTTAACGCGTTGCAAATGCAAACATACATAGTTCGACCAATTTTCGACAAAACACTCATCTTTACGCTCGCGCCTCAATACCAGAGTATTGAGATTGCGAATGAATATCATATAGAGTTTTTAAGAATGATTGTCAATAACAAACTCGGACCAGCCTAAAAGTTCTGGTCTTCGCCCAATATACGCCCGCCATTGCTGGTTTCGTCATCAAAACGGTAATCACATTGTAAAAGCCCGGCGCGCCAACCTACTTGATAGGCCTTATCCTCGGCAAAAGCCGTTTCATCGCGCACTCTCTTGGTCGAAAAGCTTTTCTCCGCCTCTTTGGCTGAGGCGCATCCATCGCCATAGCCCGCTATATAACCGGGCTCATTAGCATATTCACTGCCGTCAATTGTAATACACCCGCCAAGCAAGGCGATAGAGCAAACAAAAGCGGTTATTTTTCCATGCCGAAAGCCCGAAATTTTCGCAGTTCGCTGTCCCATGGATATACCCTCAAATTTTGCTTATCACAGGAGTAAACTTTAGCAGAGGATTGCGCTGCGGTCTTGTGAAATATCCAAGAGATTAACAAAGTTTTTAGAACCGACCATAGCGCAAGCAAGTCAGTTCTCGCCCGGCCCCGCAAAGTCCGGGCGCGCACGAACCCTGAAAAAACCCTTTTAACACCAGTTTTCCCCATTTTGATCGGTTTCTATAGGAGATCGCAATTTATCCTTAACCCTGTTGTGCCAAAGTGGGTTCGAGTAGTTTGCGATTAGGAATCAACGGACCCATGTCACAATTTCATTCTCAGCCAACACTGGCTGAACAAGCTGACACCAATGTCGAAACATATCCTGCCGACCCTGCTTCAAACGGGCTTACGGGCGCTGATGTAGCGCACGACCCATTTGCTGATGCAGATCAGGACACTCCGACGCTGGAATATGGCAATTCCGCATCAAATGAAAATCTTCATCAACTCAGTGGCGCGCGTATCCTGATGGCGCGCAAATTGGCAGATCTCATCGTTTTGCCAGTCGGCACGATCTCAGCCAATGAGCGCTCGCTGGCAGGCGATATTTTATTACAAATCCTTGATAAAGTGGAATATGCGCTACGCATCGATATCGCCCAGCGCATTGGCCGTGTGCCCGAGGTTCCCGATATTTTATTGCGCGCGCTTTTGCTGGATGTGCCAGAAGTTGCCGAACCTGTTTTGCGAAAAGCAGATTCAATTTCGTCATCCCTGTTGATCGAGTGTGCCAAAAAAGGAACCACGGCCCACCGCCATCTGATGGCCGAGCGATATGGCTTACCGACAGATGTGATTGAAGCCATGCTAACCCATAATGAGCTCGATGTTGCCAAGAGGGTTTTGCGCCGCGAAGAAGTTTCTCTTTCGCAAGCAACCATCGAATTATTGGTAAGTCGCTCTACGGTAGATGAAACTTTGCAAGAGTTACTTTTGCGCCGTGATGAGCTTGAACCAGCCCATGGATTCATGATGTTCTGGTGGGTACCCACCGCCAATCGCCGACGCATCCTGTCACGCTTTTCACTCGATCGCTCCGTGATCCAAGAAGCGCTGGAAGGGGTTTATCCCCTGATACGCGGCGTAGAAAACCCTGACCCGCTCGCGATAGAAATTTTAACCCTCAATGATCGCCGTCATCGCCCACGCGGAATAAACGGAGAAGCCATTTCAAAAGATGTTGTCAAACGCTCATTGGCTATAGCCCGTCAATATCCTTCAGAAGAAATCATCGATGCCATCGCACTTATCGCAGGCATAACCAATGAACTAGCGGCGCGCATTCTACGTGATCCTGGCGGAGAACCTTATGCCGTTTTATGTAAAAGCCTCGGCATTCCACGTTCTGAATTTCTGGAATTTTTATGTGCCCCCGCCGAAGGTGTTTTCGATGATGGCGGCCAGAGCGCCCTTTCACCTGAACGTGCAGATGAATTGCTCGATGTATTTGACCGAATGGCACGGGATTTTTCCAGAGCCGTTTTACGCTATTGGGACTGGAGCGGAAATCCGCGGATCGCACGCATCACAAAACTACTTTCCGAAAATAGTCCGATTATTGAATAATAAAATCTTATCCTTATTTTTTATACTAAATTTAAAATTAGGGTTGATGTTAAGTCAGATTTAAATAATTGCCTGTATCAATATTCCAGCATCGGTTGCGGTTATGCGTATTTTAGCTGCTTCCGATGTCAACAAATCCTTTCCAATTTGGTAAAAATGAAACCGTTGATCCTTGCCAGTGGTTAATATTTTTGTGCCACCATATTTTTAAATCTGCCATTCCGGTTCGCATAATTTGTTACAAGGTGCGTGCGGGATAGGGAAATTAGAAAATGATATGGAGCGGTCATGGACTCATCAATGCAGGTGATTGTATTTGCCTCCCAAAAAGGAGGCTCGGGGAAAACAACACTCTCTGGTCATATTGCGGTCGAGGCACAACGCCAAGGCGCAGGGCCCGTTGCGCTGATTGATGCAGACCCTCAAGGCTCTTTGGCAAAATGGTGGAATGCACGCTCCGCCCCCGAACCACACTTTATCCAATCGGTTTTTGCCAACCTTCAACACGATCTTGATTGGGCTCGCCAGCAAGGTTTCAAGCTGGTTGTGATTGATACACCGCCAGCGGTCACCAGAGCCATATCAGAAGTTGTTGCTTTTGCTGATTTGGTTGTCGCCCCTACCCGTCCCAGCCCCCATGACTTGCGCGCGATTGGCCCGACGGTTGATATTGTCGATGCCCACAATAAGCCTTTGATTTTTGTTGTGAATGGCGCCACCCCCCGCGCACGCATTACCTCCGAGGCGGCCATAGCCCTTTCCCAACATGGAACCGTCTCACCAACGATTATCCATCAGCGTGTTGATTTTGCTGCGAGCATGATTGATGGGCGGACGGTTATGGAAATTGATCCGGTATGTCGCTCTGCCAGAGAGGTACACGGATTATGGAATTATCTACAGGAAAAACTGGATCGCCTCGAAAACTATCAACACACTGAAGCCAGCGCTTCTTATCATGACAATCAACAGGGAATTGCCTTCAATACTTATATGTCAAATGCCCCGCGTCAGTTTGGACGGCGGGCCGGATAATGAACGCAATCGCGCAGACTAAAAAACCTCTTGATAGAGATGATGAAAAAGCAGTCAGTGAGCCGGGCTTTGCGAGCCTTAACGCCGACATGCTTGCCCGAAAAGGGTCAGCCCTGCCAGCTCTTTCCCAGGAAACAAAAATACTCGCCGATGTCGGGTTACGCCCGCCAGCCGCGCAAGATCACGCACCGCCGACAGCTATTTCCAAAAGTGAAACAATTTCAGACAACCACCCCACCGGTTCACCGCCTTCCAAACCTTCTGAAAATATCGGCCAACAGCCCTCCCCGGAACACGGTGCCAATACAGGTCACAGCCCAGAGCAGATGGCACGCATCTCCTTTCGCATGCCAATGGCTGACTATCTTCGCCTTAAAATGGCCGGCGCCCTAAAAGAGCAACCCTGCCGGGAGCTGATCCTCAAGGCACTGGAAGACTATTTCGATAAAGAGGGCGTCCAGTCTTTCTCGGATTGCGCCTGCTTTAGGGACCATTAGCGGGGCCCCTTGGGAAACCAGTAAAATTCCTTTTATAAAACGCTTGCAAGCCCCAAGCCCCTGCGATAAGACAGCATTTCTTGAAAAAGCAAAATGCTTTGGAAGGGCGATTAGCTCAGTTGGTAGAGCGTCTCGTTTACACCGAGGATGCCGGGAGTTCGAGTCTCTCATCGCCCACCATTCA
>CAYMPJ010000029.1:5498-23326 GCA_964392325.1 uncultured Caulobacterales bacterium | reverse complement strand
CTTTGGGCGTTTTAAGCCGCTCGCTACGGCAAATTTGCTCCAATTTTCAGACCTTTGTTTTAAATTTTCGAAAGACTGAAATAGGCCAATAATTGCCTTTCAGTTGCAAACTGGGGCACTATCAAATTGATCAGACCTCAGTTTGCACAAAATCCATGCGTCTCAGGCTCTTCCATTTCGCATTTAGAGCCCCATACTCTCCCGGCTCGACTTGAACACTTAAAAATTACCCGCTGCCATCAATTAGTGGGGGGCGCCTAAACCGGGGACGCCAAACATTGCCAATTCAAGGCTTTTGGCTATGCGCTCGGCCCTCTCCATAAAATAGTCCGTCACAGCCTTTGAGGGCGCTATCTCGTCCAGCGTTTCGCGAAATAAGGAAAGCCAGATCACGAAATGATGCGCTTGAGCAGCGGGCACGCTTTTTACAAGTTTTTGATGTTTGGGAACCGGCTGACCACTATAGCGGCCCGCATTAAGAGCAACCGATGCCCAAAAATCCTTCATGCGTGATAAATGATGATCCCAGTCATCGGTAATAGCATGTTCAAACACCGGGCCAATCTCGGGGTGAATTTTTATTTTTTCATAAAAACGATCAACAAGGATGGAGATAAATTCATCATTGATCCCCATTTTTTCAGCCTTCTCCTGAAGTTGAGCGCGCGCTTCCATGACTGCTTTAACCCTGCTCATCTCATCTTCCTACAACTCAAGCTTGGCTTGGCTGCGCGTGATCACAAACCAAACGCGCCCTTAATACCATCGATCAGCAATTGCACCGAAAGCGCTGCCAAAATCACACCAAGGATTCGGGTTAAAGCAGCCGCAACACTCTCCCCCATCGCTTTGACGATTGGGCCAGCAGCAAGAAAAACCAGTAGACATAAAACCAAATTTGCAGCCAGCGCACCAAGCACAACAAGTTTACCCGCCACGCTTTCCGTATTGCTCATATAAAACATAGCCGTCGCGATTGTACCCGGCCCAGCAATCATCGGAATTCCAAGGGGAAACACAGACACATCTTCAGGCGGAGCCGTAGTAACATCGTTGGCCATAACATCTTCGGCGCGGTTCTCCCGGCGCTCGGTGCGTTTTTCAAAGACCATATCAAGGGCGATCAGGAATAAAAGAATACCCCCCGCCGCGCGAAACGCATCAATCGAGATATGCATTGCCCCCAACAGCCATGCCCCGCCAAAAGCGAACGCATAAATGATAAGAGCGGCAACAAATATCGATTTTATCGCCATATGCTTGCGATAGGCAGCATCCCCCCTCGCCGTCAATGTTGCAAAAACCGGCGCAACACCAATTGCATCAATCAGCACAAAGAATGTGACAAAGCTGGCTGTGAATAAAGAAAGCAAGACGATATCCTGTATCTAAAAGCGGATAACCCGCTTAAAAAAAGCAGGCTTAAATTTAGGCAACAATATCCGTGTACAGTTCTTGCGGATCTGGTAACGGACTGGCCACAGCAAAATCGGCAGACTCTTTAACGATGGCTTTGATCTCTTTGTCAATCGCCTTCAACTCTTCTTCCGTAGCATATTTGGCGTCTAAAATCCTCGCCTCACACCGCTTGATCGGATCAGAATGTTCGCGCACATCGTCAACCTCCTCGCGGGACCGATATTTTGCAGGGTCGGACATAGAATGCCCGCGATAGCGATAGGTCTTCATCTCCAATACATAAGGCCCCTCGCCTGAGCGCGCATGTTCGACAGCCTCGCGGCCCGCTTCCCGAACTGCCAACACATCCATCCCGTCAACTTCCATCCCGGGAATACCAAAAGAGGCACCGCGCCGGTAAAGATGGGTTTCCGAATGAGATCGCTGAACACTGGTACCCATCGCATATTGGTTATTTTCAATGATGAATATAACCGGCAATTTCCAGAGTTGCGCCATATTCATGGCCTCGAAAACCTGCCCCTGATTAGAAGCGCCATCACCAAAATAGGTCATCGAAACATTATCATTGCCGCGATAGCGATTGGCAAATGCAAGACCGGCCCCAAGGGGAATTTGCGCACCGACAATCCCGTGACCGCCGTAAAATTTCTTTTCTTCGGAGAACATATGCATGGAGCCCCCCTTACCCTTGGAGTATCCCCCAGAGCGGCCCGTCAATTCTGCCATCACGCCCTTAGGGTCCATCCCGCAGGCCAGCATATGACCGTGATCACGATAGCCGGTAATGACCTGATCTCCCTCGCGCTTGACTGCTTCCATACCTACAACGACAGCTTCCTGCCCGATATAGAGATGGCAAAACCCGCCAATTTCGCCCATGCCGTAGAGCTGACCCGCTTTTTCTTCAAAACGGCGGATCATCATCATATCTTTATGATAAGACAAGAGTTCTTCTTTGGTACCGGACAGGTTGGATTTTTTGACGCCTTTAGCAGACATAACGCAGGGCTCCTTAAGTCAATGCAAGACGACCATAGTTAGGCCTCACAGCTCTGACAAGGTATTTGAAGCAAAATTGGTTCGTCTTGCATTCAGTGATGAGGAAGCCCCTTAAAGTTGAATAGTTTTGGGCAGTTGATCGCACAGGATCAATTTTAACCTCATTACCCGCCACATCCTCCACAACCAGAGCCACAACCAGAAGATCCCTCGCCGCCATTATTCCCGTCATTTCCGCCAAACGGCACAAACCCAGAGCCAGATTTATCTGTATTTGTGTCTCCATTACTCGTGCGCATTCCGATATAAGCGATAAGGGGTATCAGCAAGATCAATATGATTCCCGCTATTAAAAGAGGTTGCTCTCGGGCTGTGCCTAGTAAACCTTCAACGCCCGGTGCCGTCGTTGCAGCGACAGCGCTTAGTGTCCCTGAAACCAACAGAGCCCCTAACGCGACAAGAGAACTTCCGCGCGTGACACTGGCCAGTTTTTCTTTTGCAACCACAATATTTTGGTATGTGTTTATGCGCTGCATGAAAGGAGCTTGACCAAATCTGATGATTGCCGGAGGCCAGATATCTTCCGGTGGGGTCTCCCCAAAAGCATCATAGTATGAATTTATCGTATTTTGATAATTATCATTATAGCGTTGTTTTTCCTGTGAGCCCCCGAAGGTCGGGCCATGATGTAAGGGCGTCCCGATAGCGTCAGTAAACTGGCCCCAATAGTGGCGTGTGTATGTCAGGTGTAAATGCCATACTTGGTCCACCTGATCAGACGGCGTTACTTCATGACCAGATCGCAATGCGAGATAAACAAAGCGACGATACTCATCTATTGCCCGCTTTGTATAATCGGCGCTCCACCGATTATCCCTTGCTAATCTTTTTGAAAATGAGAATTTTGCCCCGGGATCATCAAAGACAATATTTTCTATACGGTTCCAGAGTTCTTGATCAAATGTCATCGCTCACTCCTTTGTCTATGTCAGATAAGTATAATATGGGATTTTTTGACAAAAATGCTAGTTTTCTCCCGTTACCAATGTCAGTTGATTCTAAAAATCTATTTATTTACAATTAGTTATATAGTTAACAAGTTACTTATCGGATTGTCGTGGCTTATTTTGCTCGACAAATGATTGGTACTTTTACCAAGTCGCTATCAGCGCATTCCGAACCAGATCACCCCATTGGTAGAGGCGCGAACCACACGGATCAGCACTTTGCTCATCCACGAATCCTTCAAAAGCTGTTGCTCGGCATGGTCATGATGGGCCTTTTCATCATCATATATGGCGCGAAATCATATATGGCGCGAACTGTTGTATGGGCTTCCCCGGAAACGTTCTCCAGATAGCTCAATTGATGATTTAGATGTTCCAGAACAACGTTTTCCATAGCGTAAGTTGTCGCTGCAATCGCAGAGGGCCCAATCACCCCGGTTATTAGGCCCAGCGCAAACCCGCCAGCACCCGTCAGCGGATAACTGACGCATTGGCGCACGCCTACAGATTCCAGATAGGCCTTGAATAAACGGCGATGCTCTATTCATGGTTTTGGAATTCTTTGAGATTGGCCTTCAAATGGGGCGCACGCACCTGCGCAACCAGATATTGGGCACGGTATATATTGACGGCGCCACTCTCACCCGCATGATCAACCTTGATCATTTTTTTCCGCAATTGAAGATGCTCGTCGTCTCATCAACAAACCCCTAGCCGCGTTAGGCCCATGCTAACCGGCCCAACAAAACCGGGGCAATTTCCAGCCGGTTCCTTATTGGCAGTCTCTATCTATAGATAATTTAGACCCAGTTCATAAGGCTTTATCGGATAATTTTGAACGGTGGATAGACAAATCCGGCGCCATGCATCTTCATAAAATCGTTTTTTATGTTATTTAACAAGGCACTACAAAGATTTTTAAATCTTCATAACATGCTCTTGAACATAAGCCGTGTTCGTCTTATTATAGGGTAATCCCGAAAATATAGTTTGTGACCGCTTTCAATGTGCGGACACTCTCTTTTTTTCGGTTTTTTTGATGAAAGAAGACGGAAGATGGAAAAAATACCGATGACTGTTTCTGGCTATGAATGGCTGGAAGTAGAGCTTAGACGCCTTAAAAATGAGGAACGCCCTGCCGTCATTCAGGCGATTGCCGAGGCACGTGCCCACGGGGATTTGTCGGAGAATGCAGAATATCATGCCGCCAAGGAAAAACAGGGCTGGATCGAAGGCCAGATTATTGAATTTGAAGATAAGGTTGGGCGCGCGCAAGTGATTGACGTGACCAAACTATCAAGCGAGTCGGTTGTTTTCGGGGCGACGGTTACCATCCTCGATGAAGACACAGAAGAAGAAAAAACCTATCAAATCGTTGGCGATTTTGAAGCCGACGTTAAAAAGGGAAAAATCTCTGTCCAGTCTCCCATCGCCCGGGCCTTGATCGGAAAAACCGAAGGTGACTCCATCGAAGTGAGCGCGCCCGGCGGAGCCCGCGTCTTTGAGATTATGAAAGTCGTTTTTGTCTAAACGGGGCTTGCCCTTAAGAGATTTTTCCTATATTCACCGCCAGCTAATTGCCCCGCTTAATCCGTTTCGGGTTAAGCCGCCCAACGCTTCTTAAAAGTTCGTGCCGATCCCTGAATTTTCAGGAGCCGCACGCAAACAGGATAAGTCGCAAAATGGGTGTGCGGGATAGAAGAATTTTGAAGATTTATAAATTTTACAAATGAGATGAGGGCCTAAAATGGCTGAGACACAGGTTTTTTATTGCGAAGTTCGTGAACGTACTGGAACGGGCGGTGCCCGTGAAGCCCGCCGGGAAGGATGGGTACCTGGTGTTCTCTATGGTGATGATCAAGAGCCCGTCGCTATTCGCCTTCGCGAACGTGAAATTCAAAAAGCGGTAAAAACCGGTTCGCTTCTTTCACAGTTGGTGAAAATTGATGTCTCCGGCCAGAAAGAGCTGCAAAGCGTTATTCCCCGTGACGTTCAACTTGATCCGGTAAAAGATTTCCCTCTTCACGTCGACATGCTGCGGGTGAGTGAAAAAACCCGCATTAATGTTGATGTTCCCGTTCGCTTCATTAATGAAGAAGATGCAGTAGGTATTAAAAAGGGCGGCGTTCTCAATGTTGTGCGTCACACCGTAGAAGTCTACGCCCCTGCAACAGCAATTCCGGAAGCTCTGGAATTTGATATTGCTAAATTCGATGTCGGTGATGCTGTCCATATCTCGGATACGGATCTACCAAACGGTGTTAAACCTGTGATTACCGATCGTGACTTCACCGTTGCGACAATTGCCGCTCCGTCTGCTCTACGCTCAAGCGATGATGAGGACGAGGCAGTTGAAGGAGCAGAAGGCGAAGAGACAGCAGCCGAAGGCGAAACACCGGCAGAGAGCGAAGAGTAATCTTTGCCTTCCCCTCGATGCCCACACTGCACTGCACGGGGCGCGTATCGAGATCGGTTATTATCTTTGTCCTCAACCTTTTAAGAGGTCATGACCATGCTTGTACTGGTTGGCCTTGGAAATCCGGGCTCAAAATATGCCAATAACCGGCATAATATCGGTTTTATGGCGGTCGACGCGATTGCCGATCACCTTGGCTTTGGCGAGACCAAATCAAAGTTTCAGGCGCATATGCGCGAAGGCATGCTTGATAATGGCAAGAACCGTTGCAAAGCCATTGCGCTAAAACCCCAGACTTACATGAATGAGTCCGGTAAAAGCATTGGGGAAGTGCTGCGCTTTTATAAACTCGATCCCTCACAGATTATTATCTTTCACGATGAGCTAGATATTGCCCCGGGAAAATTACGCATCAAACAGGGCGGCGGTCACGCAGGTCACAATGGGCTTCGCTCGACAGATGCCCATATCGGAAATTCATTTTATAAAGTGCGCTTGGGGATTGGCCATCCGGGCAGCAAAGCCGCGGTTACGAACTATGTTCTAGGTGATTTTGCAAAATCCGAACGCGATGATTTGATGCAATGGATGGATGCCATCGCAAGGGCGGCCCCCCAATTAGCCGATTATCAGGAAAATGGCCTGCCGCGCTTTCAAAGCGAAGTTGCCAATCTTTTAAACCCCAATGACCATTCGGATAAACCAGAAAAAAAAGAGAAGAAGAAGAAAAGCACGCCTTCCCCTCAATCAGACACCTCTAACACCAAAGATCAAGACCAAAACAAAACGACCCCCACACCTTCTAATCCGTTTGCAGAGGTTCTTAAAAAAGTTCTGCCCCCAAAATCATAAAACCCCAAAACGCAAAATAAAGAGACAAATTTCATGGGATTTAAATGCGGTATCGTCGGTCTGCCAAATGTCGGCAAATCCACACTCTTCAATGCCTTAACCAAAACAGCCTCTGCGCAAGCGGAAAATTATCCGTTTTGTACGATCGAGCCCAATGTCGGGGATGTTGCCGTCCCTGAAGCGCGCCTTAACAAGCTTGCGCAAATTGCCGGTTCCGCCAGCATTATTCCATCGCGCATCCAGTTCGTTGATATTGCCGGCCTCGTCAAAGGCGCGTCACAAGGAGAGGGTCTTGGCAATCAATTTCTTGCCAATATCCGCGAAGTTGATGCGGTCGCCTATGTGTTGCGGTGTTTTGAAGATGATGACATTACCCATGTTGCCGGTAAAATCGATCCGCTTACAGATTTTGAAGTGGTTGAAACCGAATTAATGCTTGCTGATTTGGAAAGCCTAGAAAAACGGCGCACAGCCCTTGAGAAAAAAGCCAAGGGACAAGACAAGGAAGCCAAAGAAGTGCTCGTTCTTGTCGACAAAGCACTGGAAGTCTTACGCGATGGCAAACCAGCCCGCACCGCCACCATTAGCGATGATGAAGAAAAAGCATGGAAGGGCTTGCAATTATTGACCCAAAAACCTGTGCTATTCGTTGCCAATGTCGATGAGGAAAGCGCAGCAACGGGTAATGATTTTTCTAAAACCGTAGCCGAACAAGCCGCAAAGGAAAATGCGGTTAGCGTTATTATTTCCGCCAATATTGAATCGGAACTTGCACAGCTCGAGGATGAAGAGCAGGCAGAATATCTGGAGACACTCGGCCTTGAAGAGCCGGGCCTGAACCGTCTTATACGGGCAGGATATGAACTTTTAGGCTTGCAGACCTATTTTACCGCTGGCCCGAAAGAAGCGCGCGCATGGACTATTCGCAAAGGCTATACGGCCCCGCAAGCGGCAGGCGTTATTCATACGGATTTTGAAAAGAAATTCATACGCGCAGAAACAATATCTTATGATGATTACATTGCCTGCAATGGTGAGCAAGGCGCTAAAGAAGCGGGGAAAATGCGCGCCGAGGGAAAAGACTATCTGGTTAAAGATGGTGATGTGATTCTGGTTCGCCACGGCGGCTAATCAGGGTCTTAAAACCCACCGATAAAGAGCGAATCGGGATTTAAAATATCTTTATAGGGTGACTCAACATCATTGAGCGGATAAGCCGGATTACCATCATAGGGAAGCGCGCCGGGCTTTAATACTCTATTCCCTGATCCACGCCGTGTACGAATTGTTTCTTGAGGGCGAAACCGGTCAGGTCGGTTATTGCCGATAAAACGCCACTTAAGACCATCGAAAAGAAAAGTCCCGCGCACATTATATGGTGCGAGGCCATTGGGAATAACCTCAACCAGACAGGAAAATCCACGATTATACAAGCTGGAGCGAACCCGGCGCGGATCAACAGTAACATCATTACAAACTTTGAGATTTACAAATTGGGGATAGAGATTAAATCTGATTTCAATATCATCAACACGCGTGGTTGAATCAACAAACCCGCCAGATGGGTCGTAAAACCGCTCTTGCAGGGCTTCCAGCGCATCTAAATTAGAAGGCCCGCCAAGGCCAATTCCGTAAAATAACATTCCGACGATTGCCGATAACATAAATCACCCTATTTGCTCCAAAGCCGCGCCGCAAATAAATCATTGCTGACCTGCCATAGCGACGCGCTCATGGGTTGACCCTAGAGAGAAATCATTAAACGAGATGATTTTTTATGGCTGCAATTCAAATGTGCCTATTGAGCGCAGATTAACCTTAAAGCAAATTAACCATAGAATCTGTGCTCAAGCTTAAAGCCCCCTACTCGACCTTAAAAGTAAGCCCGGCATTTTTTTGCAATCTATCGATCAGCGCCTCGCCCATTACCGGCGCCGGGGTATAAATACCCCCCGGACCGTTAGCGCAATCCTTGATCAGGCAAATGGCACTTTCAGAAAGCATTTTCGATGTAGAACCATAGCCGGGATCTTTATCCCCATAGACAGATGTCTTTATGACAACTTCGTCGCTGACCTCACCAACAAAAAGCACATCATAAAAACCGGTTTCACGCTCTTCTTTTGAAGGCCCATCACCGGGTTTCAAGTCGCCCTTCATCCCGCCCGTGCGATCAGCGGCAAGATGGTTGGCGATCTCCTCGCCCTTACTGCCGGGGCCCGTAACCATCATCTCATCATAGGTAAAATCATCCCCGTAAGCGTGGTTCATTAAAGCATTTGAGCGATGAATATTTTTGACATTGATCGCAGCCATAATAAATGGCGCAACCCACATATCCAGAGCCGGATCAAGATAGGGTTTTGTTCCTTTGGGTTGCCCAGGGCCAACAAAACCACCACTGAGTGCAAAAGGATCTTTCAAGCGCTCGAGGAGAGACGGGTCTTTCGCCGCGGCCATCATTGTCGCGCCCAAACTCGCAGCAGTACCCCCCGAAAAAGTTCCCTTCATTTGTCGAACCCGCCCTTTAATCCGTGATATAGATTTGCCAAGGGTTTTGCGCGCGTGATTTTGCAAATGGAGCACCCCAAGATCAAAGGGTATGGAATCAAAGCCGCAGGAAAAAACGATCCGCGCACCGGACTTTTTGGCTATTCCTTCGTATTTTTCAATCATCTCATACATCCAGCCCGGCTCGCCGCATAAATCGGTATAATCTGTACCATGTTCCGCGCAGGCTTTGACGAGGGCTTCCCCGTATAGCTGATAGGGCCCAACTGTTGTGATGATAACTTTGGTATTTTTTACCATCGCCTCGATATCTTGCACCCTATCGGCGTCGGCAATCACCATCGGCGTGTCGGCGGGTAATCCGATCTCGTCGCGCACCATGGCAAGCTTGGCCTCGCTGCGCCCTGCAATAGCCCACCGCAAATCCTCGCCATTGCCATATTGATGATGCAAATATTCGGCAACCAATCGTCCGGTATAGCCGGAAGCCCCGTAAACAATAATATCATATTCTGGGTTGCTCATAGGGGGCTCCTTTTTAAATGGGTTTTAAATAACGAAACTTTTAAAAATGATTATGAGCGCTTGGCACTAGAAGAACAATCATCAAATGCAGCCCCCTTTAGCTAACACAACCGTGAAGGAGAAAACTGCATATCCCTTTTGACAGTACATCACAAATGTCCCACTTTCTCGCCAAACCCAGCCAAAAGAAAGTGCCCTTCATGAAAGTCTTGCGAACAGATGATTCACGTTTTGAAAATTTATCTGGCTATGATTTCAAGCCCAATTTTATAGATATTGAAACCGCTGATCAAACCCAATTGCGACTTCACTATCTCGATGAAGGGCCGCGCGATGGTGAAATTATCCTCTGCATGCACGGTCAGCCCTCATGGTCTTATCTCTATCGCAAGATGATTCCAATTCTGACCAAGGCCGGAAAGCGGGTTTTGGCCCCTGATTTAATTGGTTTTGGAAAATCGGATAAACCAACCGACAGAGATAATTATTCGTATAAAAATCATGTTTCATGGATGAACCAATGGTTGGGCAAACTCGGCGTCACGGATATTACCCTTGTTTGTCAAGATTGGGGCGGTTTAATCGGGTTACGGGTACTCGCCAATAATCATGATAAATTCTCGAGACTGGTTGTCGCCAATACGGGCCTGCCAAGCTCGGAAACAATTACCCCCGAACTATCGGCTATGATGACCGGGCATTATGCGGGTCTGCCAATCCCCGATGCGGCCATGGTGCGCGAGCAATTTATCCAGCAAAGCCAAATTGCCTTTTTGTACTGGATAAAATATTGTGACCAGTCTGCACAATTTTCAGTGCGCGATGTTTTTAAAATGCTGTCCAATATTTCTGATGAAAAAATTCTGGACGGATATGAAGCCCCCTTTCCTGATGATGATCATGCAGCAGGCGCCAGAGCATTTCCGACTCTGGTTCCGATAATGGATCATCACCGCGACGACATTGCCGATAATGATCGCGCATGGAAGGTTTTGAAAAATTTTGAAAAACCGGTTCTCACTGCCTTTAGCGATAATGATCCGGTTACGAAAAATGGCGAGAAGCCATTTCAAAAATACATTCCGGGCGCGGCAAAAGTCACCCATACAACCATTAAGGATGCTGGGCATTTCCTACAAGAAGATCAACCAGAGAGCCTCTCTCAGGCAATCTTGAAATTCATGAAAGAAAATTGATACAAACCAAACCACCAAATTTGGCCGCACTATGAAATTGGGAAGATTATTATGGAAGTGATAAATCATATTGCCCCCGCAAATAAGCAACAATTGCTGGATATGCAAAAGCAAGGCCCGGATGGCCCTATCTATATGATCAATCTGTTGAAGTTTCGCGACAAAGCCAAATATGAAGATGGCCGCGAGACCAGCCTCACCGGGCGCGAAGCCTACGAGATTTATGGGCGTGAGGTAAGTAAACTTATTCGCAAATTTGGCGGGGAAGTTCAATTTGCAGCGGATGTGACTTTCCTCTCTTTGGGAGAAATCGAGGAATTGTGGGACGAGGTGGCCATCGCAACCTACCCGAACCGCCTTGCATTATGGGAGATGTCGACCTCAAAAGAATGGCGGGCAATATCTGTGCACAGAACAGCTGGCCTCAAAGGACAACTGAATATAGAAACCGCCGGCTCGGCCGAATGGATGAACCAACCCGAGAGCACTTAAAACTCGCCCGCGCCGCCGAACTTGCCGGATGGTTCATATTATGGACATCTTCATTGCATAATTGTGACTTGTAGGAATTGAAAACAAGGCGTAGGGATGCCGTTAAACCTATCCCCTATCAAAAGGAATTTACCCATGAGTAGCCCCCAGCCCTTAAACGCCGTTATTACAGGTTCCACCAGCGGAATCGGCCTTGGTATCGCACAAGCCTTCGCAAAAGACGGTATGAATGTGATGATGAATGGCTTCGGGGACGCTGATGAAATTGAAGAAACCAGAGCCAAACTGGAAAAAGACACAGGCGTGCGCGTTCTCTATAATGGCGCTGATATGACCAAACCGGACCAAATTCGCGGGCTGATCGAGGAAGCTCAAGAGGCTTTTGGTCAGGTCGACGTGCTGGTTAACAATGCCGGCATCCAATTTGTCAGCCCGGTTGAAGAGTTTCCCGAGGGAAAATGGGATGCAATTATCGCAATCAATCTTTCCTCTTCCTTTCATACCTGCAAGGCGGTGTTTGAGGGAATGAAGAAACGCGGCTTCGGGCGGATTATCAATGTTGCCTCCGCCCACGGTCTTGTCGCATCTCCTTTTAAAACGGCCTATGTCGCCGCAAAACATGGTATGGTTGGCTTGACCAAAACCCTCGCTCTTGAGGGCGCAGAGCACGGCATCACCGCCAATGCGATTTGTCCCGGTTATGTAAAGACACCGCTGGTAGAAAAACAAATTCCCGACACCGCAAAAGCACGCGGCATGACCGAGGAGGAAGTTATCCAGAAAGTCCTATTGGAAGCACAACCAACGAAGAAATTTGTGGAGCTTGAAGAGATCGGCGCACTGGCAGTCTTTTTATGTTCCCGCAATGCAGATAATATCACCGGAACGGCCATGCAAATTGATGGTGGTTGGGTCGCTCATTAATGGCTGGTTCAAAACAAAAAAAACATATCAATCTTGCCCTCCAGGGCGGCGGCGCGCACGGCGCAATCACTTGGGGGGTACTTGATCGATTATTGGAAGATGACCGTATAGAGATTGATTCTATCTCTGGCACCAGCGCAGGCGCTTTAAATGGTGTTGCGCTTGCCTATGGTTTGCATCTTGATGGCTCTGAAGGGGCCCGGAAAAAGCTCAACCAGCTATGGGAAGAAATTGCGCGCTCCGGAAATTTTTTCAGTCCCGTAAAACGCAACCCCTTTGAAGCAAGCATGGGGGACTTTAATCTCGATCAATCCTTTGCCTATCAGATGTTTGATAGCATTACCCGCAGCTTTTCTCCCTATCAATTAAACCCTTTTAATATCAATCCGCTGCGCGACATTTTGGAAAAATGCATCGACTTTGACACACTTCGCGCCTGTAAGGATATCAAACTTTATCTAAACGCGACCAATGTGCGCACGGGCAAAGTAAAAGTATTTAAAACCGATGAAGTGAGCGTGGATGTTGTCGGGGCTTCTACCTGTTTACCGTTCTTGTTTCAGGCGGTTGAAATAAATGGCGAGCATTACTGGGATGGGGGCTATATGGGCAATCCGGTCCTGTTCCCATTTGTCTATGAAGCCAAATCTTCCGACATTGTCGTTGTTCATATTAACCCGATCGAGCGCCACTCGGTTCCTAAAACCGCGCCAGATATTATGAATCGCATCAATGAGATCAGTTTTAATTCTTCTCTATTGCGCGAATTTCGGGCGATTACATTTGTCAAAAAACTTCTCGATGATGGTTGGATCAAAGACGAGTTTCAGGAAAAACTCAGAAACATCAGAATTCATTCCATTCGCAGCGATAAGTCGCTGGTCGATTTATCCGTATCGAGCAAGTTCAATGTGGAATGGGCATTTTTATTCAACCTCAAAGAGCGAGGCCGCGAGCTGACCGAGATATGGCTGGAGGATAATTTCAAACATATTGGCAAGAAAACCTCAGTGGATTTACGCTCGATCTTTGACAGTGATGAAAATACTGAATGTCAAAATCAATATCATTAAATGGTTTGAAAAAACCTAGTGAAAAACACTACTCACCAAGCGCCGATAAATATAAATCCAGCAGAGCTTCTTGTTCCTGACGCTCGGCGCGATCCATTTTGCGCAGACGAATAATGGTCCGCAAAATTTTGACTTCATAGCCCTCGCCTTTCGCCTCGGCGAAAACTTCCTTGATGTCATTCATGATATTGGTTTTTTCTTCCTCGAGATTTTCAACCCTCTCGATGAAAGAACGCAATCGATCAGCAGCAACTGTGCTTGCGCCATTACCCAATTCAACTGAGCCGTCTGCCATATAGCCAATCCTTATTCTCGATCATGTCCGGATGAATAGGGATAAGGGATGGGGGATGCGTATTACAAGATCAAACAATCGGTTGGGGAAAAGTCACGCAGCGCGGATTAGATATCCTGACCTTGTAATTCAAGGCGGAGTTTGCGCGCCAGACGCAACATAGAGTCGTCATGCGGGTTCCACTCAAGGCTGCGCTGGATCATGTCATAGGCTTCACGCTTCTCACCAGCGCTCAACAACATATCGGCTAAGGCTTTACGCACTTCAAATTGTCTGGGCTCTAGCTCCAGCGCCCGTGCAAAATCGGAAAGAGCCCCCGCGCGGTCATCAATTGTTAGCTTAAGGAACCCGCTAAGGGCATAGGCCTGCATGAAATTGGGGCTCAAGCTGCGTGTATAGGTCAGGAGCAGACCGGCCTCTTTATGCTTGCCCTCATGAAACAGGCCCAAGGCGCGGGTATAAAGCAGATCGATGGTATCGCTCTGACTGTCGGACCAAATCTCGAGGATGCGATTGACATTATCCTCGGCATTGATGGCCCCGCCCGTTTTCAGTTCAAGAAAAAGCTCGTCCAGACGCGTATCGGTTTGGTCCGCAAGGCCGGGCCCCGCAACCAATGTCCCCATCAGGAAACCCATCAATAAGATCTTGAGCTTAAACAAAACGGCTCCCATCATGGCCCGAAAGACTAGCGTTATAGCAGAGAAGTCTACCGCCACTAACAGAAAACTCCAAGCTGACTATCGCCAAAATCTATTTAAAAACCGGAAAAACAATTGGTAAACCCGCACAAAAACAAAAAACGCCCCAATTTGGAGCGTTTTTGAAACAATTAGTTGTGGGCAATAATTAGCCTTGGCGGGCTTTAAAGCGTCGCTGGGTCTTATTAATCACATATACGCGGCCCTTACGGCGCACAACGCGGCAGTCTTTATGCCGTTTTTTCAATGACTTAAGAGAACTTTTAACTTTCATGACGGGTCCCTTTGAGGGTTAGAATCCTAAAAATTTGAAGCTCGGGTATATAGCACATATCCTTGATGTCAACTCATCGATCTCATTTGGGGCCGTCAATTGGGGCCAATGATTGGGACCAGTGATGGAAAATCCGAAAACCCTATTGGTCTTCGCCAAAGCGTGTCTCTATCAGTTCCGTTAATCCATCTATTGCTAGGCGGGCTTGGGGCCCGCTCGCCTCAATATGAATTTCACTCCCGATTCCAGCGCCAAGGGTCAGCAAGCCCATGATCGAGCTGCCACCGGCTGAATAACCATCTTTCGACACGGTAATTTTTGCATCCCATTTGCTGGCTTCTGCACAAAACTTTGCAGATGCACGGGCATGGAGGCCGCGTTTATTTTTCAAGGCAATTGATATCTTGATATTGTGACCTTCGCCCTCAGATGATGAGGTCTTCGCGTTATCACAATCACCATCAGACATTAGTCGGTTACCTCACCAGAGAGCACCCAAGAGGCAACATTGATATATTTGCGCCCTGCATCATGAGCCGCTTTGACAGTTGCGTTCAGGTCTTTTTCCGCCCGAATGGAAGCGAGTTTAATGAGCATTGGTAAATTGATTCCGGCAATCACCTCCGCGCTGGCTTTCTCCATAACCGAGATGGCCAGATTAGACGGCGTGCCCCCGAACATGTCGGTCAGAATAATGACGCCGTCATCGCTATCAACTTCGCGGGCGGCCTCTAAAATATCCTGACGCCTGCGTTCCATATCATCATCCGCGCCGATACAAACCGCTTTGACTTGTTCTTGAGCCCCGACAACATGTTCCATAGCCGAGAGAAACTCGTCAGCCAGTCTGCCATGGGTGACGACAACCAATCCTATCATATCCTATCCCAATTCCTCAAAAGCAAATAAACGAATTTACCTATACAAAACCGTGCTTAACCCGATTGTCCAGACAAAACTGAGCGAAAAATGGTGCGGACGCGAAAAGCATGGTCGCACCACGCAAAATTGGCAACACAATAACGCACCAACGCAATAGTCGGCACCGTGGGCGCGCGCCAGTCAGCGTCATTATTGGCAAATTCCGGCACCCAGTTTTCAACGGTTTTGATTCGCTCGCCCGCCTGATCGGACAAAGCCAAGGCCAACCCAATCGGAGCAAGAGGGACATGGCGCGTTTTCGCCGGACCAAACCCCCGCACCTCAATCAAACCCTCAATGGGCGCCAGCCCCTTCGCATAAAGAGTATTCTTATCAGCCCCCTCACTGGATAGAGCCACCATATCATCGCCAATCAATGCGGTTTGTTGAAACGGGCAATTTTCAATCAGCGCCATGGCAAGGGAGGATTTACCAATCCCCGATGGCCCAAGCACCATCAAGCCATAAAGGGGCCCATCACGCTCCAGAGCAAGGGCGACACATGTTCCCTGAATGCGGGGGGGCTCATGACTCTTGGCCATTTCAATCCGGGCATCCAGAACACCATGGCTATCATCAGAAAGGGGCTTCATTATCATCGGTACTCTGTCTATCCCGCATCAAATTAGGCATGAACATCCAGTTCAGATTTTTATTTTCGAGAACCAGACAATAAAATATAATGTACCAAACGAATTATGCTGTGGGAAGAGATCAACCAGAGTGCATCAATCTTATTGCAAAGGCTTAAGCCATCGGTAATTCAACGGTAAACTGCGCCCCTGCGATTTCACCGCCAGCTTTAAGAATATTTTGCGCCCATATGCGCCCGCCATGGGCGTTGATAATTTGACGTGAGATCGCCAAGCCAAGGCCCGAATTATTGCCAAACACGGTCCCTTTAGGGCGCTGGGTATAAAAGCGCTGAAAGATTGATTCAAGATTATCAGGGGGAATACCCGGTCCATCATCATCAAACGTTATGCGGTATAGCTCTTCATCGTGGTCCATCTCGAGCCTAACCCGGACCGTGCCATTGTCGGGACTAAAGGAGCGGGCATTATCGACAAGATTGCGCACCACCTGCCCAAGGGCCGAAGGGCTCCCCTTGACATAGCCATCCCCATCCAGTTTTTGCGAGAAGAGTACGGGGGCGTCATTTTCTTTGGCTGTATCTGCGTAAAGGGAAACGATATCGCGGATCAAGCGCGAGAGCTCTACCGCCTCCCCTGCCTCGCGCGCCAGTTCAGCATCAAGGCGCGATGCGTTGGAAATGTCCGTAATCAGACGATCCATACGGGCAACGTCTTTCTTGATAACCCCCATAAGCTTCTCGCGTGCTTCGGGAGTTTTCGCTAAATCGAGCGTTTCAGTCGCAGAGCGGATGGAAGTTAATGGATTTTTCAACTCGTGGGATACATCTGCTGCAAAGCTTTCAATGTCTTCGATCCGCTCATAAATAGTTTGGGTCATTGATTTTAACGATCGCGACAATTCTCCGATCTCATCGCGGCGGCGGGTAAAATCGGGAATACGGGCGCGGCCCGCCGCGGCAATACCTTCACGAACCTTGTCAGCTGCCACGGCTAATTGGCGAATAGGCTGGGCAATAATTGCTGTCAGTAATAGAGACGATAAAATCGCCGCGGCGCTAGCAAAACCAAATAACGGCAAAATCGCAAGACGCGCCTCGCTCACCAAATCATCAATCCCGCCAATTTCGGCGGTTACAATCCCGTAGATTGCTTGCACACGGCGCACCGGCACGGAGACCGAGGCGACCAACTCGCCATTTTCATTAATACGCACCAGCGCAGCGCCGGGCTCCTCCGCAAATGGCGATGCCGCAAGAGCCAGATTTAACTCGTCTTCTATTGTCCGCTTCTCCGCAAACGAGCGATAGGAGTTAAAGAAGAAAACCGAGGTTATCCCGTCCAGAAAATTGGCAAACTTCCCCGTCCATTTTTGTCGCGCAATCGTATTGATATCCGGAATTTCGGTTTCAAGAATACGGTCCTCGCGCAAGACAACATCTTCCAACAACAAAGTCGACGCATCTAAAATCCTTGGTCCCTGCTCAAAAGAGGGCGCATTAAAAACCCGTACGCGTCCCTCAAAACTGTCCCAGACACGATTGAAAACTTCCTTAACATCCCCCGGCACCAATGATAAATGGCAAGATGCTCCCCCTGCTGCAGATTGGCCCGTGAAAGATTGGCC
>CAYMPJ010000029.1:0-5398 GCA_964392325.1 uncultured Caulobacterales bacterium | reverse complement strand
ATGATAAATGGCAAGATGCTCCCCCTGCTGCAGATTGGCCCGTGAAAGATTGGCCATTTTGCGCAGGTCGATCCGGGCCGGAAATATCTGCAAGCTCGATAATTTCTATGCGCTCGATAGGCTTTGGCAATCTGGTTATGCCGCTCCCCTGTTCGCGTTCCCCCTCGCCGGTTTCTATTTCGTTATAGGCTCGCGTCCCGTCACTAATCTGTGCACTGTCAATTTCGGTAACCGCGCAGCTATTATCATCAATCGTTACTTGCGCCATAATATCGGCAATGATCTGCGCTTGGGCGCGCACACCTTCCAATTTGGATTGAACAAGACCATCACGATATTGGGTGAGACTGAGTGAGCCATATAAAAGCAGGAGCAGGCTGAACATATTGGTCAGCACGATGGTGATCGTCAAACGGGAAAAGGCGAGCTTGCCGATATGATCCTGACTACCAAATTTACCGCGCACGAGGGCACGCGCTCTGCCCGCCGGGCTCAGCTTTGCATTAACGGCGCTCTGATTGTCAGAGGAAAAATCGGTTTCATCAGATTTTGTCATAGGCGAATTAACGCGCCTCTTTCCCGTGAACCATCGGTCTTTAGTGGTGCCTGACTAGCTTGATGCAAATTATAGTATTTCTAGGCCCTGTTTGCAGATAGATTAATCTTTGTATTTATACCCGACGCCGTAAAGCGTCTCAATGGCATCAAATTCCTTATCGACAACCCTGAATTTTTTGCGCACTCGCTTGATGTGGCTATCAATCGTGCGATCATCAACATAGATCTGATCATCATAGGCTGCATCCATCAGGGAATCGCGGGTTTTTACAAAACCGGGTCGCTGCGCCAAAGCTTCGAGAATGAGAAACTCGGTCACCGTCAGGGTCACCGTCATATCTTTCCATTTACAAGCATGGCGCATGGGATCGAGGGTCAGATCGCCCCGGCGCATAATTTTCTTTTCTTCTTCCGGTGTTGGCACAACCGAAGCCTGAGCCCGGCGAAGAACGGATTTCACGCGCTCCAGAAGCAACCGTTGTGAAAAAGGCTTTTTCACATAATCATCAGCACCCATGGAAAATCCGAGAACCTCGTCAATCTCTTCATCTTTCGATGTCAGAAAAATCAGCGGCAGCTCAGATTCCTGACGCACCCGGCGCAGTAATTCCATCCCATCCATATTCGGCATTTTAATATCCGAAATAATAAGATCAGGAGGAGAAGCCTTGATATGCTCCAGCGCGCTGGCGCCCTCCTGAAACTGGTCGACCGTGTGGCCCTCCGATTCCAAAGCCATCGAAACCGATGTTAAAATATTCTCATCATCATCAACGAGTGTAATAACTGCCATTAGTCTTTTCCTGATTCTATCCGCCTGAATTTATCCACCAAAATGGCGGCTTAAGCAATATGCACCTGCTTATAGGGCCATAAGGGCTCGCAGATGACCCACCAGCGGCATATTTAGGACCATAATAAAGCTATTTTGGGGTTCGGGGGAAGCCTTCCCCCCATTTTCCCCATATTGTTGTGGGGGGACGGGTGCGGAAAGTCCTAGCCGGAATCCGGATGAGCTTATTTTTCACCGGCTTTACTCGGCACATCATCCCCGGATAAGCGGGGAACCATTTTTATAGCGCTTTTTGGCTCCCCTCATAGTCATTCCCGCTTTAGCGGGAATGACTATGAGGGGAGCCAAAAAGCGCGCCAACAAGTCTGGGCCACCGACCGCGTGGTCATCAGCCGTCGGAGCGCATACGCATCAGACATGACCGCCCTATTGCATGGCCGGCAGCGACTGAAACAACCGCAAGAATGGCAGCGAGAGGCACAATTCCAAAACCCAAAATTTCAGTGAACTCATGACCTGGCGGCGAGTTTGTAAAACCAAAGAGGTAAAAGCTATTACTGCCAGTCAACCAAAGGCCAACATGTTGAGGGGCAATAATTTCGGCAATCGCTATAACGCCAAATGAGATTGCAAATATAAAAAGAATAGAGGAAGCCAATAACCCTATCGCCCCCAAGACACGTTTCGTTGCGAAGTTAACAAGTGTATCCATGGTTTTTGACATGCCCCCATGCTGGAGCGCCGCTCTGATTTGCGCTTGCTCATAAAATTCGCGCGCACACTGACTAGGCGAGCCCATTGCTTTCAGGGTCTCGTCAAGCCGGCCTTCCTCTGTGCGTTGCTCAAGATGGGCGCGGATTTCTGCTATGATTTCCGCGCGCTCGCCTTGCGGCATCCTTCCTAGATGTTTCGACAGGTTACCGAGATATGTTTTTATCTGCGCGTCATTTTTCATGGACATCTCCAACAATTATCGAGAGTTGATCTTTAAAACCTGACCAGGCGAGCGTCATATCGCTTAGAGCTTTCTTTCCGGTTTTGGTAATTTTGTAGGTTTTCTGTCCCCGTCCGCCCCCTGCAGGCGCGGCCCATTTGCCGGAGATCCTTCCTTCTCGCTCAAGGCGATTGAGTAATGGATAAATTGAGCCATCGGAAAGGCCTATTTCTTTGTATGCTGATAATGTATCAAGCAGCCCGGTTCCTGACTGCGGTTCTTTTGCTATCAGCGCGAGAATTGCCAGTTCAGCGGCGCCTTTGCGCAATTGCGATTTCCAGTGATCAACGCTCATGGCTGGTTTGACCTCGTTCTGCGTTGGATCTTTGCCTGAAAAATCCGACGATTATAATAATACCAAGGATGACGGCTGGAATACCAATGATGCTTCCTTCTACGCCAATGTCGCCGCCCGTTAAAATGTCTGGCCCGGCAAAAAATAAAGGAGGCACGCCTACACCAATATCATGGCCAGTGACCAACAAATTCGCAAGGGCTTGCGTCAGATTCCAGCCCGTATGGAAACCAATACCAAGCCATAATGTTCCGCTGCGTAAATGCGCCATCGAGAGTAAAAGTCCTGCCAGAAAAAGATTAGTGGAAGCAATTCCCGATACCGGCCATGGTTGCGTAAAGACGCCAGCATGTGCAACGAGGAATAAAATTGAAATAGTGATTACGGCAATTGTCGCTGTCGTGGCTTTTCTTATCGCGGTGAACATATAACCAAAAACAATGATTTGCTGTGCGATTACATTCATGGTCACGCCTGCCACCAGTGCGATAAGCTGGGGCGTTACATTCATTCGATAGTCGGGATTTATTGACAATACATCCAAAGCATAAAGCGCGCCAAGAATTGCTATAATAAGAGTTACACCCATCAAAAAGCCTGTAACGGCGAACGCCCCACTGTTTTTGCGGTGAAGCCCCAAATCAGCGATGCGCACCGATTTAAAAAACTTGCCAAATATAAAAATCGCAAGAAATGCGCCACCAACGGTAAAAATTTCAATCGGAAGCTGTTCAATTGGACCACCAGCGATTTCCGGAAAACGGGCTTTTGAATATTCCGCCCACCACACGATAAAGGGCAGTGAGATCAAAATCACCACCATGAAATAAGCAAATGATTGCCCTATCGATTTCAGCAGTTTCATATCGCCAAACCCCTTACTCTTAACCTTGCATAACAAAATATATAGCATTGCAATACAATATACAAGCTTAAATCGAAGGGGCGAGTTTTAGGGCTCTCAGTTTAGCACGCCATTCCGGTCTTATTTCGAGGTTTAACTGCCGGCTATAAGCCGATATCCGCAATCCAACTCGTTTAAATCCAATAAATCGCTATAGCGTCGGTACCATTCTCCGCTTTCAAGATCTGCAGTCAATTTAGCAATGCCATCAGAAACACCGCTGATCGCTGAGAAAGATGACATTGCAGCACGAACGCGCATATCCAAATAGGCTTCTGGCCGTTTCCAGTACGCGGCAAGAAAGCCATCCGTGCAATCGCCGGGAATTGGCATCACGTCCACTTTTGGCTCATTAAACCATTGCTCAAATTTCTGAATTGGAGGCATTTGCCATTTGTCTAAAGCCTCAAGTGCTGGAAAGTAATCCGCAAGCCAGAACCACTTTGCATACGGATCGAATGTCAGAAAAACGATTGGGCCATTGGTAACACGCTGCATCTCACGAATCCCGGCGTCTTTATCCGTCCAATGATGAAGTGTGAGAACCGCCATGGAAGCATCAAACGCATCGTTCTCGAACGGTAAATCTTCAGCACTTCCTTGAACAATGGTCGCCTCGGAACTGGGGCGTTGTTTAATCATCTCAATCGAGGGCTCGATTGCTGTGATCTTTGTGTTCTCGGGCTCGTACGAGCCTGTGCCAGCTCCCACATTCAAAACTTCGATAGCGTCACCGAGAGCCAAACTGATCTTCTCAGCAATCCGACGATCAGGTCTTCGAAGATCAGCGTAATTTAACCCTATTATGTCGTATAAATCGGTCATTTTCCCAATGTAAAAGAAACAATAGCAAACTGGAAGCTTTATCAATCCCGCTCAGAGTCCAATTTATGGTTGGCACGGAGGACAACTCCGTTTATTACTACTATGCGGGTAGCACTTTTACCAATCACAGGGGATTCGCATTGACCAGGTCGAGATCAACCATTTTCGCATTTTCGATTTTGTTTCTTGCGGCTTGCTCGTCAGGTGACAGCCCTTCAGTGTCGCTCTATGACCGTGCTTTTGAAGCTGCCGAGAAAAAAGAGACAGAGCTCATCGCATTTCGTCATGATCTCCATAAATTCCCCGAACTTTCCGGATTTGAAGAACGCACGTCCAGACGAATTGCGGAAAAACTAATAGAGCTTGGATATAGTGTCACAACGAACGTTGGTGGCTATGGTGTTGTTGGCGTTCTTGATGGGAATAGCGATGGGCCAATGGTTGCATTCCGTGCTGACATGGACGCTGTTGAAAGCTTTGCACCAGACCCTGTTGCTTACGCTTCGCAAATAGAAGGCGTGCGACACATCTGCGGGCACGATTTACATACAACCGTTGGCATAGGGCTGGCTGAAGGTTTTGCCGCCATTCAGTCAGATATGTCCGGAAGTGTGATGTTGATTTTCCAGCCAGCTGAGGAAGCTGGAACCGGCGCTGGAGCCATGCTGCGAGAAGGCATATTTGACGAGTACAGGCCCGATGCAATTTTTGCAGTTCATACCACGCCATTTGATGTGGGCGAATTGGCGATTCTTCCCAATGGAATGATGGCTGGTCGCACATTGATCACAGTCTCATTGAAAGGAGAAGGTGATCTGGACTTGGCCGTATCAAACCTGCGAGATCGTTTGTTGGCTTTTGGAGACATCACTCCACAAACCATGCTATCTTTTAGAGAGGAACCATTCATCTTTGTCGATTTATCACCTCAAAGCCTAACTGAAAACGGCGAAGCTATAGTTAGCGGATATGTTATTGTCTTGCCCCCCTATAACTGATCCACGAAATTTGTAATTCTCTACGAAAAGG
>CAYMPJ010000028.1:0-26917 GCA_964392325.1 uncultured Caulobacterales bacterium | reverse complement strand
CTTCGGAGGGCAGCGCTCTATCCAGCTGAGCTAAGGGACCGGAATGCACAGGACTACGCGAAAGGAGATAAAATCTCAAGCTTTGTCTTTTGCCGTTAGCGCAGCCAAACAATGTCCACCGTCTCACCCTCGAGCGCGGCCTCTGCACCGGGCATTCGGCGGATCAACACATTCGCGCTTGCAAACGGGCTTAACAAGGAGCTGTCCTGATTGGGAAAAGGCACCACGGTGGCCTGCCCCGCGCCGGCTTGCATCTCAACGCGCCCACGCAAATAGGTCTCCCGTCCGCCATTTTTTGATAGCGGCGCAGCCAATTGCGCGGTGCCTCCCCGCATGGTCCGAGAATAATGACCCGCCATCACCCGCACAAGAGGTTGCAAAAAGAGCGCGGCGGTAACGATTGCCGAGGCGGGATTGCCCGGCAGGCCAATAATCCTTGTTAAATTAGCCTTTCGATGGCGATCGCCCTTTTGTTCTATGCTTCCGTACCATGTCGGTTTACCCGGACGCACGGCAATTTTTTCAAAATGAATATCACCGCCAGCGTCCAGAAAGGCCGGCTTTACCACATCATAATCACCCACTGATGCGCCGCCAATCGGGACAATAATATCAGCGCTGGCATCAAAAGCTTTGATCACCGGGCCCTTTTCATCTGGCAAACAGCCGCCATAAATCGGTTCGCCGCCCCATGTTTTTATCATGGCGGTGAGCGCATAATGATTTGAATTTATAATTTCCCCAGCGCCCAGCACCGCGCCCGGCTCGCGCAATTCATCACCGGTCGAAAACAAATAGACCTTAGGCCGCGCAATAACATCAGTATACGCAATATTTGCCGAAGCCAATAAAGCCCCGTGCAACTCATGAAAACAAGTCCCCGCCTCAACCAGCACATCGCCCTTATGAAAATCCACACCAGCGCGGCGAATATGTGCAGGGCTTGGCTGGGATTCATTGATCGTAATCCTATCGCCATTACGGCTAACATCTTCCTGAATGATAATATGATCAAGGCCCGATGGCACAACGCCGCCCGTAAAAATCCGGACACACTCTCCCTCTTGGACCGCACCTTCAAAAGGGCGACCCGCCGGCGCCTCGCCAATGACCTTTAAAATATTCCCTTTTTGCGCTTCTTCAAAGCGCACACCATACCCATCCATTGCAGAGGCATTATGAGGGGGGTGGGTAATATTGGCCTTGATGTCTTTTGCAGCAATACGCCCGGTGAGCGCACACAGATCAATTTGTTCAGGGGGAAGCGGCCCCACCTCATTTAAAATAATCGAGAGCGCTTCTTCGACACAAATCATCACAGACTATCCACGCTTGAAATCCCCCGACGCACCGCCGGTTTTTTCAATCAGTTCAATCCCGCCAATGGTCATATCTTTATCGATGGCTTTGGCCATATCATATATGGTCAGGCAGGCGACGCTCACCGCGGTCAGTGCCTCCATCTCGACACCGGTCAAGGCGCTCGTCATCACTTCGGCTGTGACATGCAAGAGATGGTTTTCATCATCAGGCTCAACCTTGACCCGCAAACCCGTCAGCGGCAAAGGATGACATAAGGGAATAAGATCGGCGGTTTTTTTCGCCCCCATGATCCCCGCAATTTCAGCTATCGAAGCAATATCACCTTTCTTGCTGCCCTCCTCGCGGATAAACCGATAGGCATCGGGGGTAAATTGCACATGCCCCCTCGCCTTTGCCCGCCTTGAAGACACAGCTTTGTTAGAGACATCAACCATTTTTGCGCGGCCTGATTCATCAAAGTGCGTGAGTTTTTTATTCATCTGCAACCTTATTTTTCCATCAGTCGCGGCATTAATTCGACAAGATTACAAGGCCCGTGGCGCGAGTCGAGTTGATAGGAAATCACTTTATCCCACCCATCTTTTACCGCGCCGTTCGAGCCGGGAAGCGCAAAAATAAATGTGCCGCGCGCAACCCCCGCGCAAGCCCGCGACTGAAGCGTGGAAAGCCCCACCGATTGAAAACTTACCTGATGAAAAATCACCGAGAAGCCATCAATCTCTTTATCAAATAAAGGCCGTATTGCTTCTGGCGTTATATCGCGCCCGGTTAAGCCTGTTCCCCCGGTTGAAATAATCACATCAATATCGGGCCCATCAATCCAGCGACTTACTTTATTGGCGATAAGGGTTTTATCGTCACGCACCAATGCCCGGTCCGCCAGATGATGCCCCGCAGCTTCAACCCGCGATACCAGCAAATCACCGGAAGTATCCTCAGCTTGGGTGCGGGTATCGGAGACCGTCAGGATAGCGATACGTACAGGGATAAATGGTTTACTCTCGTCAATTCCGGCCATGATATTAAACCTCTCTTCTATTCGGGGCTCCAGCGCAGCGCATCTTGATAATCAGCCTCTCGCGGCTCAATCCAGCTTTCATGATTACCGCTAATTTCTTTCTTCCAGAACAAGGCCCTGGTTTTGAGCACATCCATCAAAAAGTCTGCCGCCTCAAATGCATCCCGCCGATGGGCGCTTGCCGTGCATACCAGAACAATTGGCTCATCGGGCTTTAGCAAACCATAACGATGAATGATACGTATAGCGATTAAATTCCAGCGCTCATCTGCTTTATCAACAAATTTTTCTATGGAGCGCTCGGTCATACCCGGAAAATGATCGAGAAAAAGCCCGGTCACCTGTTCATCGCTTCTTGCCCCGCCTGATACTGTGTCTCTTACTTTACCGGTAAAGCTGACAATCGCACCGGCATTTTGCGCCCCTTTTTCAAACGTCTCAATCTCGGTTGCCGGGTTGAAAGGTTTATCGGTGACGCTAATCATTATTCACCCGCCACTGACCGGGGGTAGAAAGGCAATCTCATCGCTATCGGTGATAATGGCCTGATGATGACTGATTTCCTCATTGATTGCGACCCGCACCGAAATATGGCCAAGAGCCTCCTCCAGCATTTCATTATCTTTAGCAAGATGGGCGATCAAATCCGCGACGCTTTTCACGTCATCGGGCAATGTCAGGTTAAGGTCCCGCGCACCGGCACTATCGCTTAGCTTACCAAAGAAAACAATGCGTGCCATGCCTCACCTCATTGATTAATGCGCAACTGATCCCCAGATAAGTTTTAATTATCCAGGAAGCTGCGCAATTTTCTCGATCTGCTCGGATGTTTGAGCTTACGCAAAGCTTTTGCCTCGATCTGGCGAATGCGCTCTCTTGTGACGGAGAATTGTTGCCCGACCTCTTCGAGAGTATGATCCGTATTCATCCCGATACCAAAACGCATTCTCAAAACGCGCTCTTCGCGCGGGGTGAGCGACGCCAAAACGCGTGTTGTTGTTTCACGCAAGTTAGACTGGATTGCAGCATCAATGGGAAGAACGGTGTTTTTATCCTCGATAAAGTCACCCAAATGACTATCTTCTTCATCGCCAATCGGGGTTTCAAGCGAGATTGGCTCTTTTGCAATCTTCATCACCTTACGAACTTTTTCCAAAGGCATGGAGAGTTTTTCGGCCAACTCTTCAGGGGTTGGCTCACGGCCAATTTCATGAAGGATCTGGCGCGAAGTACGCACAATCTTGTTGATTGTCTCGATCATGTGCACAGGAATACGAATAGTGCGGGCCTGATCGGCGATAGAGCGTGTAATCGCCTGACGGATCCACCATGTGGCATAGGTCGAGAATTTATAACCGCGGCGATATTCAAATTTATCAACGGCTTTCATTAAGCCAATATTGCCCTCTTGAATCAAATCAAGAAACTGCAAGCCACGATTGGTATATTTTTTGGCAATCGAAATCACCAGACGCAAATTCGCCTCGACCATTTCCTTTTTGGCGATGCGCGCCTCGCGCTCGCCCTTTTGCACTGTTTGCACAATCCGGCGGAAATCCTTGACGGTCAAACCGGTCTCGGTAGAAAGCACGCCAATCTCTTCGCGGATCGCCTTGGCCTGATCACCGGCATTGGTCACAAATGCCTGCCAGCCACGGCCCTCTTTAGCGCTGATACGATCAAACCATTCCGGATTAAGCTCCGCACCAAGATATTCTTGCAAAAACTCTTTACGGTTAACACCATTGGTATCAGCCAATCGAACCAGTTTACCTTCAAGGGCAATCAGGCGACGATTGATATCATAAAGTTGCTCGACCAGCGCTTCGATACGATGATTATTCAGACGGACGTTTCTCACCCGCTCGGCAATATCTTTTTGCAGCTTTTTAAAACGGCGCGTTTGCGAGGCCGATAAATCTTCCCCGCGCAATTGCTCCTCGATCATAATATCTTGCAAGCGGCGCAATTTTTTATAATCTCCGGAAATCTCGTCAAAGGTATCCATGACGCCGTCGCGCAATTCTGCTTCCATCGCGGATAAAGACAAAGCCCCTTCATCAAACTCGTCTTCATCATCCTCGGCGTTTTCTGCTTTTTCCGCTTCTTCTTTATTCACCCGCTCGGCAACTTCCGGCTGGGTCATGTCAGGACGCGCTTCAGGGCCGCCCCCGTAAGTCGCATCAAGATCGATAATATCGCGCAATAAGACGCGGCCTTCATTCAGCTCGTCGCGCCAAACGGTAATCGCCTCGAAAGTCAGGGAGGATTCGCAAAGCGAGCGGATCATGGTCTCGCGGCCAGCCTCAATACGTTTGGCAATCGCAATCTCGCCCTCGCGCGAGAGAAGTTCAACGGTTCCCATTTCCCGCAAATACATGCGCACCGGATCATCGGTACGATCAGCGGAGGAAGACGTATTAGTGGTAACAACACTGCTTCCGGTGCCTTCTGCCTTTTTGGCGACAGCTGTTGTTGCCGGTTTTTCTTCGCTCTCTTCTTCATCATTTTCGGTGACATTGATCCCCATCTCGGAAAGGGTCGCCATAATGTCTTCGATTTGTTCGGAAGAAAATTGCTCGGAGGGAAGAACCGTATTCAATTCATCATAAGTGATATAGCCGCGCGCCTTGGCGGCCTTGATCATTTTTTTAACGCCCGCATCCGTCAAATCCAGAATCGGACCATCTGGCGTCTCTGATGCTTCTGCTGCCTCTTTGGGTTTTGCTGCCGTCTTCGTTGCCATTTATTCAGGGCCTTCCTAAATTAAGTCTCAAACCGGCTCATCTCGCTATTTCTCTGGTCATTTGCCAGAAGAGCGTCTGTCGGCTTTGGAAACACTTGCCTTCATCTGTTCAAGAACGCTTTCAAGCTTTTCCGAACTACCACCTTTGGCGGCACTATTGCGGGCGCTTGCGCGGGTTTTATTGATCACTTCCTCGCGGGCTATTCCCAATGCTTTCCAATGATCATGAGAAGATCCAATCCGGGCTTCAACACCCGTCTCAACACCGTTTTCACTATCATTTTCAACAAGTTCATCAATCCCCGAAGCTTCGTCATCATCACGAAAGATCAAGGATGTAGCCCGCAAATATTCCTCTTTCAAACTGGTTTCAAACGCATGATGAGACAGGGTGCTGTCAAACCCCCAATCCACTTCATCAATCTGAGCCTCAGCCTGCAGGAATGTTTGACTGTTGAGCGCCCTGTCATTGAGGAGCCGCTCGAGTGTTTTGCCTGTGGCCTTATCTGACAAATGGCGTTTGAGCCCCTCAGAGTCAAGGGGGTCATCGCCGGAAAGCGCGGACATTATGTCTGCGAGCAACAAAGCAAGGGCACTATCTTGCAATTCAAGGCTTAAAAACTCCGGTTCGCGCCTATCCATCATGTCCGGATGATAAAATAGCGCAAGCACCAAAGTCGCCTCCCGGCGCTGCTCGCCGCTCAGGGAAAACGCACTATTCTGCCCACCGCCAACCCGTAACATTTCACGCAATTGCGGGCTTATACGCTCAACCGGAGCAAAGCGATCTTGATAGCCGCGCCGGTTTTGACCCTTTTTATATTGCCCGCCCTGATTATATTGCCCTGTTTTATAGGGGGCCTGATTATAGGAAGATCGGGAAGATGGGCCGTTATTTTTAGGCCCATAGCGCGAGTCCAGTCGATTTGCGAGTTCGCTGCCATAAAACTCGCGCACATCCCGGTCTGCGATGGTTTTGACCATTGTGCGAAGATTGGCCTTAAATGATGCCCTGCGCTCCGGGGTGGTGAGGTCATGGGCCTCTTCCTCGCGCCGCCAGAGCACATCAACAAAGGCCATTGCCCCCGCCAATGCTTCATCCATCGCCGAGCGCCCCTTGGCCTTTAAGAGATCATCAGGATCCTGGCCCTCTGGCAAAAACACGAAAGAAAGAGATTTTCCGGGCTTCAACATCGGCAAAGCCCGATCAATCGAGCGATAAGCCGCGCCTATTCCCGCGCGGTCTCCATCAAAACATAAAATGGGCTCGTCATTGGCGCGCCAGACCATTGCCAACTGATTTTCCGTCAACGCCGTGCCAAGAGGCGCAACAGCCCTTTTTATCCCCGCCCCCCAAAGGGCGATCACATCCATATAGCCTTCGCAAACAATGATCGGTGCTTTTTCCTCAACGCTCGCCTGACGGGCCTCACGGTAGCGATATAAAACCGAGCCCTTGTGAAAAAGCGGCGTCTCGGGGGAATTCATATATTTTGCCCGTGCATCCGGGTTCAGGGCCCTTCCGCCAAAGGCAATCACCTGCCCGCGCTGGTTGCGGATTGGAAACATCAACCGGTCACGAAATTTATCAAAGCTTTGGCCGCCATCATCAGGGCGGATAATCAGACCGGCCTTGGCGAGCACATCTTCGTGAAAGCCCTTATTAATGAGAGTATCTTTTAGAGAGGTCCGGCTCTGCGGCGCATACCCGATGAAAAATTCCTCCACCTGGCGTTTCGTCAATTCCCGGCTGCGAATATAATCAACCGCCTTGCGCCCCTCACTTCGCCCCAGCATTTGCTGGAAAAAAACTGCAGCCGCCTCACAAGCCTCTATAAGTCCCTTATTTTCTGCCTCCCGGCGCGCCTCGGCCGGATTATCTTTGGGCAACTCCATGCCGGCGTCCTGCGCCAGCATTCCCACCGCTTCATGAAATTGCAGGTTTTGGGTTTCCTGTAGAAATCCAATAATATCCCCATGCTTGCCCGACGAAAAACAATGGAAGAAGCCCTTCTGGTCATTGACGAAAAAGGACGGGGTTTTTTCTTTGGTGAAGGGAGAGAGCCCAGCCCATTCATTGCCCTGTTTTTTCAATTTGACATGGCGGCCAATCACATCAGACGGGCGCAGACGCGATTTTAGCTCATCGATAAAATCAGGGGTAAAGCGAGGCATAGGTGATATGTAACTATTAGCCGTGGATTTGCAAATTCCCCCCGAAAAATGGGGAAAATTTACATGAACCGGCGCGCGCTATTAAGGCTGGAATGGCCCGCACTTATCGCCCTTGGACAGTTTTTTTACCTGTTGGTAGGCTTCAACGGTCGGCGCGAGACGGCGAATTAAAATCAGACCCTTTTCGCTTGGCGAGATTACAACCGGATGCTCGTTTTCTATCGCGCCTTGGCCAGTGCCGCCACGCACCAACAAAATTGAAGCACTGGGCGGGTTTTCTTCAGGGTAGGAAAATCTTTTGAAATTATTGGTGTTGGCGTCAAAAAAGGAAATCGACCAATAATCACTCCAATTACTGGACTTTATCTCAAGAGCGCCATCCAGCTTTGAAAAATCATACCGACAAATAGAGTAGGCAAGGTCAGGCGATGGCCGGACCACGGATTGCGTTTGCGGTGTTGTTTGCGGCGCAAGGGTAAAATCATGAAGACCAATCCCGCGCGCCTCCATTTTTTGCATCGCCTTGCTCATAATCAGTCCAGGAATTAAATTAATCGCAGCAAAATGTCCGGCAATGACCGCGCTTAAAAATATCAAAAGAGGTACAAAGAGACGATTCATGCCTCACCTCCCTGACAGGATAGTTTTATCACTGACGGAGGAGCCAAATAAGCGACCGGGTCGCGCAATACATTTTGTGAAGGTTTATAAAGACGCAGCATGACATCAAACTGGCCAGCATTCCGGCTTGAAATCCAGTGCGCATTGCCTGCAGGTTTTTCCGTCGCAATAATGGCACGCCAATCTCCCTCGCTGTGCCCTGCTGCAGTGATTTTGGTTTTATCAACCGAGAGAGCTTTATCTGTGTTGATCGGTAACAGGCTAGTTTTGTCGTAGAGCGTAACCGACCACCACAAGCTCTCCTGTGATTTTCCAGATAATTGATAGGTGCAGTTTTGCGTCAGGCGATTTCCATCATCATCATGATCGCGGATAAAATAGATCGCCTCTTCTTTTGCCAAAGCCAGCAATCCATGACGGGCAACACGCGCGCGCACATAAGCATTCGCATTATAGGTGCCGATTGACCAATCAGAGCGCCATCCCGCAACGTCCACATCAAAAAATCGGGTATGATCCTTGCCGCCAAAAAATCCCGCCATCCAGAATGAACTCATCGCACCAATGGCCAAGCCGATTAAAATCACGATCAGGTTCTTAAAAATACTCATCAAATACGCGCCTTTTATTTTCTATAGAGAGTATATTTTTTTAGCGACACCGGAAAACATTTTCTCTTTTTCATCTTCGCTATACCGCGCAGCAATTTTTTTAAGGCCATTCCACAGGACACGGTAGCCGAGTGATAGACGGTCAACGGGGAAATTGCTTTCAAACATGCAGCGCTCTGGCCCGAAGCAATCAATCATATGGTGATAATAATCGCTTTGCACTTCCACAAATTCGTCTGATGTCGGAGGTTTTGCACGGCCAATCCAGCCCATGCCATTATCGGGCATGGCAAGGCCGCCCAATTTTGCAACCACATTTTCACATTTTGCAATTTGCGCGACATTTTCCCTCCATGCGGAGAAAACTTCCCCGCGTTTTTCTGCAAATCGTCCAACACCAAGGGGCGTTCCGAAATGATCAAGCACCATTTGCGTATCGGGCACCGCTTTGGCTAGCTCATAAAAGTCCCGGTTTTGATGATGATAATGCCAAGTGTCATAGGTCAGGCCTCTCGCACCCAATCGCTGCACCCCTTTACGAAAATCTTGTTGAGCATAAAGCCCCTCATGCGCCGCTGGGGGTATCATTAAAAATTCCGGCTCGGGGTCCCATGATCCTGAATGGCGAATGCCCCGAAACAAACCCTCTCCCGCCTCTTCATGGGCATCTAGAGTTTCATCAAGTTTTGCATGAGAGCAATCTGCATGGGCAATCAGCGCTGCAATGGTCGCACGGCCCGCCTCCTGTTTGCTTTTCAGGGCGCATTGTCTGACAAAAATAGTCTCGCCGACCGGTCGCAAATGTTCTGGTCCATCGGGGAGATAAGAAGATTTGCATTCCATAAATATCGTATGGGTTACATTATGGCCTGCGCCCGTATCCTTCCATAAATCATCAAGGGTATAGTAGAGTTCAATCCCCCCATTCACTTCTCCATCCCAAAGATGGTGATGGGGATCAATGATGACCCGATCCGGATCAATCACCTCTTCCTCAACCTGATCCAGCCACGCATCATTTCTAAACATATCGCCTCCCTATCGGAGCCATGATTAGCCGTGATCAGGCCATATCGCGATAGTGTTGCTCCGTCTGGGCGATATAATCCCTTGTTATTGGCACACTATCAACATGTTTTGCCAGTTGCGCCTGAAATACCATCTGCCCCATATGGCGAAACGCCATCGCTGCGCCTGCGAGATAAAACGTCCACATTCGCCAGAAACGCTCGTCATAAAGAGCAACGATTTCTTCCCTTTTCTCGACACAAGAGCGATACCACGCCTCGCAGGTACGCGCATAATGGAGGCGTAAAATTTCGCAATCGGTCATCCATAGCCCGGCTTTTTCAATACGCGGGAGCACTTGCGATAAAGGCGGCGCATAGCCACCCGGGAAAATATATTTTGCCATAAAACTGTCGGTCGTCCCCGGCCCATCGGCGCGGCCAATAGAATGCACCAGCGCAACACCGTCCGAAGTGAGACGTTCACGGATCGTATCAAAAAAGGTTTGATATTGCGGCGAGCCAACATGTTCAAACATACCCACCGAGACAATACGATCAAATGAGCCGGTGACATTTCGATAATCGATCAATTCAAATTTGACCTTATCACTAACCCCTGCTGCATCAGCGCGTTCGCGGGCAACGACTATTTGCTCTTCCGAAAGGGTTACCCCCAAAACCTCAACGCCGGCAACCTTATTGAGGTAGAGTGCCATGCCGCCCCAGCCACACCCAATATCAAGAACCCGCTGACCGGGCTTCAACAAAAGCTTTGCAGCAATATGGGCCATCTTGTTTTGCTGTGCCTGCGCCAGATCATTCTCATTATCGGGCAGCCAATAAGCGCAAGAATATTGACGGTCCGCATCCAGAAACAAATCATAAAGCTGATCGGACAAATCATAATGATGGGCTACATTGCGCTTGGCGCGTCGGGGATGATTGCGGCCATCCAGCCAGTTTTTCAAACCGGGCTGTTGGGTGATTTTATGGAGCGGATTACCATGCACCCAGCGAAAATTATAGGTAACCAATTTGAGGAGATCATAAACATCATACCCCTCTTCCAGTTCCAACTCCTGATTCATATAGGCCTCAGCTGCGCCAAGAGCGGGATCAAGAGCAATTTTTCTGGGGGTTTTGTCACTGGTAAAACGGATTGCAACCTCCCCCGGACCCTCATCTCCGCTTTTAGAACCGGGGCCAAAATGATGAACCTTTCCCGACGCATCGGTGATCGTGACACGCCCGGACACGATTGCCTTATTTAAAAGTTTTGTCAGGAGCCACATAAATTTCTTCTTTTATTGTCTTGTTTAATATCGACTTCGATATCGACATAGCTAAACACGTATTTTTTCCAAGCGATCTGAAGATAATCAAGTTTTGCAATTTATAATTTGCGCACAGCCCAACACCCTAACCTCTTTTGTGTTCTAATAACCAGGGCAGAAATGGGCCCACCGATCACAATTTATCCCAGACCATAGGACCTGCCTATTTGGCGGATTGACGAAAACCGGATTGGAAAAGATTGCCCGCAGCAGTTTTTGACGCGCGTTTTATCACCATACATTTTATGGAGCTATCCGCGCATGACTGGCCAGAACAATAATTCCGGCGCGCGCGCCTCAGCCAGATTTTCAACGCCCATGCGCTCGGGATATTTGCGGGTTATTTTCGCAGTTCCAAATAATACGTCCCAGAAAAATAATAGATTGCCGTAATTACCCTTATAATGAGTTGCCGGATCGTTTGCGAACTTACCATGATGGGCCGAGTGGGTCGCAGGCGTCGAAATTGTGCGCTCGACAATCCACATGAGCGGTGCAAGCCATTTGATTTTATAAAGCGGTTCATCCCACCTGACATCAGAATGCGCCCCGTAAATGACCGACATTTTAATCACAAGATAACCCGCATAAATCCAGCCAAGACCCAGATAAATAAGCACACCAGAAAACCACAAACCCGGCATCAAAAGATAATAAAACACATTATTACGATAAACCGTTCGTATAGAGAGATATTCGCCATTATGATGACAACGATGTAATTTATACAATGTGGGGAACGTATGGGATGCGCGGTGCCACCAATATTGCGTCATATCATCAAAAATCAGGAACAATCCAAACCCGGCCCACAAAGGAAACCCGCTCAATGCATTCTCCCATTGCGGAAAAAGAAGTGCCGAAAAATAAGCAGCAGAAAACAATAAAAAGGGTTGAGTTAAACCGATCAGAGTTAGCGTACTGACAATTTCTATAATGGCATCATCTCTGGTTTGTCGCTCTTTACTCCAGAATTTGGTAAACACCATTTCCAGAACGGCAAACAGAATGAAGACACCCAAAATAAGAAGCAAATCCAACCGCATGTTTCTTCCCTTTTTTTAACCCACTATTACGCGTCAAATAAGGGATGTCCACTCTAGAGTGCATAGAAGAATTCTGGCCAGCAGCGCGCATCCCCGCCTATGCGAGGATGCCAATTGCATAGAAAATTAGGGTAAAAAAACTCTGCAATGAGTGTTCAGAACGAAATATTTATTCTTGCGTAGCTATAGATGGCGTTGGTAGGGGCGGTGTGGAAGGTCCCTGAACAATGCGTGAGAAAGTTGCCTGCGCATAGTCTCCGGCTGCCTTATCGGTTTCCCAATCGCCGGTTCCCGGACATGCAGCATACCAAAATCCATTTTTATCAGATGTACTACACTGATTATAAATTCCCGCTTTAAAATAGAGAGAGTCAGCATAATAGCTATATCTATTATCCTTTTCATCTATTTCGCCATAGGCATCTTTATTGCTGATCAAACTCTTCGTATAGGTCACAGTTTCGTGCCCATCACTTTCAAATGTCAGATACATTGTATTTTTATGGACATTGATTGTGTAGCTAAACTCTTCTCCAAGCGCGATTCCTGCAGCGCCCGGATCTTCAGGATTTTCCCACGTAAACCCGAACACAGGATAGGCAATATCCCGGCGATCCGGATCGTCCTTTGCTAAATTGCGTTCATAAGTCCAGAAAACCGAACCCGTTTCGTGATCAGGCCATTTCTTGTAATAGATTTTGATAGGTTCATTGCCATATCCAAAACCACTCGATGTATTATTATATTTGACCGCATGGATCTGGCCGACCACAGCAGAATAGGCCGGTGCTTTATTCGGGCGACCTGCATTCACAGATACATGATCGACTTTAAGTGTCGCTTCCAGCTTTCCGCCAATACGCGCATATTTATCTGACCATTTCAACGCCTCAACAGACCAGTTATTTTTAGCAGAATGGGTTTTGTGGCGCGTATTTTTACCGCGTAGCATTTCGCGAAGTTCACTGCGCGTATTTGTAGAATTTTTTGTTGTGATGGCCTTATTGGGCGCGGCAAAAACCAAATGTTCATCTTCGTTCAGATAGAAGAAATCGGGATGGGAATATTTTTTGAGATCCTTTACAGAAACAGTGTCCGGCTTTTTGTCATTATTATCATCTTGCGGCAGTGTGATATTCCAATGGCTTAGATCAAACTTTTGCGCTGGCCATTTGGCTTTCTTTGATGTTTGCGCAACGCCAACACTAGACAAGCCTACCCCGATAATGGCGGCGCATATCAATGTCACTGTGGATGATTTGTTCATACTATTCCTCGTATCTTTTCTGGATGGTCATTTAAACATTTCATCATCAGTAAGGCAATTGCGCTTTTTCAATATTTATCAATTCCATTCCAGCCCAAATTGAAATGAACGCTTTACTTGGTTTGCCCTCAATGACGCGTTCAAAATACGGACCAACCCGTGTTTTTTACCAAACGCTCCAAGGCAAGCCTGCCAAGTTTCGAGTTTCCCTGACTATTTAAACCGGGGGACCAAACAGCGATGGAGGCAACATCGGGAGCAATCGCCAATATGCCGCCGCCAACGCCCGACTTGCCCGGTAGTCCCACACGATAGGCAAATTCGCCCGAGCCATCATAATGGCCGCACATCATCATCAAGGCGAGGATACGCCGGGTGCGTTCTTCTGAAATTTTAGCATTTAAAATTTTCGCATCCCGGTGTCCGCCGCACATAAGATAATGCCCGGCTTTCGCCAATTGCCGACAACTCAAAGACAGGGCACAAAAATGAAAATAGTTGCTCAATGTTTCCTTAACCGGATTTTTAATATTTTCAAAAGCGCACATATAATTGCCGAGCGCCATATTGCGAAACCCTGTGACCTGTTCTGCATCGGCTACATTATGATCAATCGAAATTGTGTCATCATCGGCAACCATTTGGATAAATCGCAAAAAATCGGTGATAGCCTCGCCGGGCTTGCTGTTTTCCAAAAGAACATCAGCAACAATAATTGCACCCGCATTTATGAAGGGGTTACGCGGTATTCCCTGTTCTGATTCCAGTTGGACGATTGAATTAAAGGGGCTGCCCGACGGCTCCAGCCCGACCCGTTGCCATAACACGTCGCCGATAGCCTCTAACGCCATGGTCAATGAAAAAACCTTACTGATACTTTGCACCGAAAACCCGATATCTGCGTCCCCGGCGCTAAAGCAGTTTCCCGCCGCATCCAGAATCGAAATGCCAAATTGCGCCGGTGAAACACATGCCAATGGCGGGATATAATCCGCAACCCTACCGCGATCGACCTCGCGAGCCATCTCACCGGCAATTTCATCGACAAGATTTTGTAAATCAACTTGGGTCATTTATCAGTATCCTCAGAGCCTAACCGAAAAAGCGCAAAAAGCATTGAGCAGTCAATAAACTCCGCGCAAAAGCGGAACAGCTGGCGCACTATAATTGAATATAACCCGGCGAACACACCTATTACCCAAAATCAGGCCCCATTAGGCAAAACTTTTGTTCCTCTTTTGTTTGTATGCTTGTAAGGTGGCCTGATGTCAGAAGTGATTCGTATTTTCGGAATTGATCCGGGCTCAATTGCGACCGGTTGGGGCGTTATTGATAGTCAGGGACCAAGGCTCAGCTTTGTGAGTGCCGGTGTATTGCGCCCGCCGCGCACGCTTACCCGCGCCGGACGGCTTGCCTTTCTATTGGAAGAATTGGGCCGGCTCATTGCGCGCTATGGGCCTGACGAGGCGGCGGTGGAAGAGACTTTTGTCAATGCCAATCCAAAAGACGCGCTTGTTCTTGGTCAAGCCCGCGGGATTGCCCTTGCGGCCCCTGCACAAGCGGGCCTTCCTGTTGATGAATATGCTGCCAATAGCGTCAAAAAATCAGTGGCCGGACGAGGCCACGCCGATAAAACCCAGGTTCAGGCGATGGTTCGGGTTTTACTCCCGTCATCGGGAACGCAAAAAGCCGATGCAGCCGATGCGCTGGCCGTTGCGATCTGCCATGCTCATCACCGGCCCCATCACCGGGAAGCTTCCAATATGAAAACCCCTGTTAAAAGCCGTGTCAGTGCGGGGGGGCGCTCATGATTGCATTACTAAAAGGCGAGGTAGCATCGATTGGATTGGAAACCGCGATCATTGATGTCAATGGTGTCGGCTATGAAATCAATGGCAATCCGCGCTTGCTGCAAGGTCTCAATGCGGGCGAGTCTATTTCCCTTTCTATAGAAACCGTCGTGCGCGAGGATTTTATTCGCCTTTATGGTTTTACAACCAATGCAGAAAAACAATGTTTCCGGTTACTGCAATCGGTTCAAGGGGTCGGCGCTAAACATGCTTTGAGCATTTTACAGGTTCTACCGCCCCGTGATTTATATGATGCGATTGCAGCAGAAGATGTCACCGCCGTCAGTCAGGCGCACGGTGTTGGCAAAAAAATAGCCCAGCGCATTACAACCGAATTACAAAGCAAACTCGGTGCCCTTGCGGGGGAGGCCGGCGCTGGATTTGCGCAAACCGCCCGCTCAATGGTGAGCGAAGGAAATGACACACCATCATCACCCCAATCGGGCGTTAGAGGGGATGCTGTTTCCGCCCTCGTCAATCTTGGATATGATAGCGTTTTGGCACGAAAAGCAGTTAACCAGATTGCTGAAACCATAGACTCGCCAACCCTTGAAGTCTTAATTCCAGCGGCGTTAAGGGAGTTGAGCTAGTCCATGACCCAAACCCAACCAGATCATGACCGTTTGATTGACGCCGAGCGCAAGGAAGAAGATATTGATGCTGCCTTGCGCCCCAAACATCTTGATGATTTTGTCGGCCAACGCCAGACCCGCGAAAATTTACGCATCTTCATCGAAGCGGCCCGCAAGCGCAACGAAGCCCTCGATCATGTTCTCTTTCACGGACCGCCCGGATTGGGAAAAACAACCCTTGCCCAGATTGTCGCCAATGAGTTGGCAGTTAATTTTCGCTCAACATCAGGGCCCGTTATTACCAAGCCCGGCGATCTGGCCGCCTTACTGACAAATCTCGAAGCGGGCGATGTTCTGTTTATTGATGAAATTCACCGCCTCAACCCGGCTGTAGAAGAAGTGCTCTATCCGGCGATGGAAGATTTCAATCTTGATCTTATGATTGGTGAAGGGCCTTCTGCGCGTTCAGTCAAGATTGACTTGCCCCGCTTCACGCTGATCGGGGCAACGACCCGTTCCGGGCTTCTGGCCAAACCCTTGCTTGACCGTTTTGGTATTCCGCTGAGATTGAATTTTTACGAGGCCAATGAATTGCAACGCATTGTTATGCGCGGCGCGAATAAATTAAACACACCCATGTCTGAAGATGGCGCATTGGAGATTGCGCGCCGGGCAAGAGGGACGCCGCGCGTAGCCGGGCGTTTGCTGCGCAGGGTCCGCGACGTCGCAACCGTCGAAGAAATTGAGATGATTGATGCAAATGATGCCGATAAGGCCTTGCGCCGCCTTGAAGTTGATGATCGCGGGCTGGACCCATTAGACAGGCGCTATCTTCGTCTGATTGCGGAACATTTTGGCGGCGGTCCTGTTGGCGTCGAGACCATTGCAGCTGCACTCGCAGAAGCCCGCGATGCGGTTGAAGATGTGATTGAACCGTTTTTGTTACAACAAGGCCTTATCCAGCGAACCCCGCGCGGGCGATTATTATCACCGTCAGCATGGAACCATTTAGGCATGGAGATGCCCAAATCCATTAATGAGGCAGATTTATTCACTGGAAAATAGGGGTTACCCTATTGATGCGGCCTGCTTAATTGTCTTAACCAGATTTTCCGGCGACTGGGCACCAGAAAAACCATGCTGCTCATTGACAATAAATGTCGGTACGCCGCTGACCCCTGCTTTGCGAAAACTGTCTGCCTCGCCGCGCACAAGCACCATATCTTTATCGGAATTCAAATCCTCGAGGACGCGCTCTCTATCCATACCGCTATCGCCAGCGATTTTTGCAAGAGTCTCGGCATCTCCCAAATCTGCATTTTCTTTCCAGAATGCCGTATACAAACGATCTGATAATTGCTCTTGCAATCCTTCAAAGTGTGCCCAACGTTTTACCCGGTGGGCATTGAGCGTATTTGGCAACCATTTTGCCGACATCGGATCAAAAGCTTCTCCCGCCTCTGTGGCCGCTGCTTTAAGCTGTGCAATCATTTTGTCGAGAAAGGCTCTGTCGGGGAATTTTTTTGCATAATAGGCAAGGCGATCTGTTCCGCTCAAAGGTGTATCCGGATTTAACTGATAAGGCCTGAACCGGGTAATCACTTCAAAATCACGGGCTAATAATTGGCGCGCTCGCCCCCATGATTTGATGCCGACAAAACACCACGGGCAAACCGGATCCGAGACAATATCAACAATCAGGCGGGGATTATTTTCTGGCATCAAACCCTCAAACTCTACAGGTAATTTAATTTTATGGTTGCACACCAATAACGCGCGAAGCTTCAGGGCTGTGCGACACGTTCAAACATCAGGGTGAATTTATCAGCGACCCCTTCGCGCAATAATCCGACATCAGCTTGTAAACGTCCATCATCCCGAAGGAAATATCGAATGCGCTGAACGATAGAGTCATCCTTAATCGCACTAAACATAACATCATCCTCATCGGCACGAACCATCAGGAGCGTAATCGGTTTTTCTTCGCCATCCCAATGGGAATAATCGGGCTGCAAATGCTTAAACCGCATAACAGGGCCGTTTGGCGTTATTTCAATGATGATATATTCCAGAACAACCAGCTTATCATCACGCACGCCGCGCGCCATGCCCGTCATGACACCGCCAGCTGCATTTGACCAGGTTTCCTCAAAAACAAGGCCATTATTTTCGCCTCTCCAATAGCCTTCGATAAAAGAAAGGCTTGAAAGATCGGAAAATGCATCCTGCGCGAGGGCGGGCTGTGTTAGCGGCGCTAATCCGAGAGAAAGTAACGCCAGCGTTTGTAAGAAGAATCTACGAATCATATTTTACAGAACATCCATAAGGTTTTGTACGGGCCGGATCGGGTTTTTTTCCAGCATTGACGGCATTAAGAGCGGCCAGAGCATAATTGGTCGCCCCTTCAAGACTTGATGGGCGCGCTGACGGCCTATCATCGATCGCACCATTATATTGTACGGTGCCTGTTTCATCGATAACAAACATATGCGGTGTTGTCTTCGCGCTATAAGCCCGGCCAACAATACCTTCGGGGTCAAGGATCACATGGTCCGGCGCTGCGCCGCGTTCATCGGTTAGCGTATTGGCTTGGCTTGCATCGACATGCCCCTGTTTACCGGGAGCGGAAGAAATCACAGTTATCCAGACGCTGTCTTCATCGGCGCTAGCAATTTTCTGGGTCTCTTGCATTTTACCACTATCATAATATTTCTGCACATAAGGGCAGCCATCATTGGTCCATTCAAGAATAACTTTTTTTCCTGCAAATTGGTCAAGGGAGATTGTTTCGCCATTACTGGTCAGGCCCGTAAAACCCGGCGCTTTGTTACCCGGCTCCGGAGAGGTTGAAGAGGCTTTGACCGGCGCAAGAATTAAGGCAACAGCACTGATCGCAGCAACCCCGGCAACCGCCATACTCATGCGCATAAGATCACGTTTAGCATTCTCTTGGGGCGTCATAGATGTCTCCATTGATTAATTATTTGTCCCATTTTAGCAAAATTTTATCCGGTCTGCAATTATGCGGCAAACACAAACCCGCCCTATTGGTTTGGTCACTGTTACAATAACAAGCGCAATCTTGAGCACGGTTGGGCGGGAGAGACTATTATTTGGAAGAAATTGTGTTGATCACACTTTTTTCGGTTATTGGCAGATCAAGAATTTGAGGGGTACTGCCCGCCCGGTAATGCACATAAAGGGGCACACCATTGCGATCAAAGCTTTCCAGTGCAGCGGTTATTTTTTCATCGCGAACGGTCCAGTCCGCAACCATCATTTGCGTATTATTGCGCGAAAACGCATCTGCAACGTTGTCAGATGAAAAAATTGTCAACTTGTTAAACTGACAGGTAACGCACCATGCAGCGGTAAAATCGACAAACACATCCTGCCCGCTGGCATTGAGCCGAGCGATCTCATCCCCGTCAAAAGCAATGGCCCCTTGTATCGCGCCATGTTTTGCGCCAGCACCCGCAAAACTAACCGCGCTTACCGGTTTTAAATTCCGCATAGGAATAAATGCTGCCAAGATCAAAATCACAAAAAGACCGCGCAAAGCCCATTTTCTTGGGCCGCCTGTTTTTCCAATTTCGAACACCCAGGCTGCTGCCGATAATAAAATCGATGCGCTAAGTCCTATCGCAAGACCCGTCGACCCTGTTTGCGCAGCTAGTACCCATAAAAAATATGCAGCGGCTGCAAAAACGGGAAAGGATAAAGCGCGCTTCATCACATCCATCCATGCACCGGGTTTAGGCAGCATACGCCCCAATCCCGGCATCAGTGATATCAGCAGATAGGGAAATGCAAGGCCAAAAGCCATAATGATAAAAATCAACAATCCCCAAAGAGGCGGCAATAAAACCGCAGCGCCCATGGGCGCGCTTAACAAGGGGCCGATACAGGGCGCGGCGACTAAAACGGCTAACACTCCTGTAAAGAAAGAGCCCCAGCCATTTTGTTTGGCCGTCAGCACCTCCCCTATGCCTTGCACGCTTGTTCCCACATGAAAGACACCGGCAAGATTAAGACCGACCAATAATAAGATGAGCGAGGATGCAAGCACGACAATTGGTGATTGAAGATGGAAGCCCCAACCAAGGCTCTCACCGCCTGCGCGCAACAATAATAACAAACCGCCAATCGCTATGAAACTTGTCACCACGCCGGCTGTATAGAGCCAGCCATGTAATCGGATCGTTGCGCGGTCTTCATGGGCGCTCGCCATAAAGCTGGAAGCTTTAATAAAGAGAATAGGAAAAACGCACGGCATAATATTGAGGATAATGCCGCCAAAAAAAGCCATTACCAAGAGTAGCGAAAGCGGCAATGCACTATTTCCCGAACTTTGCGGGGCGGCGCTAGATGTTGTTGCACCGTCAAATTGGGGCTGCAATTCTAATGGTAAGACCTGTAGCAATTTATCATCGCGGATCGCATTAAATGATCCAGCTTTCCGGACCCCTTGTTTGTCTGTATACGTCAATAGGCCGGGTAAATTTCCGGTTTCTTCCTTGAAAGCAAAATCCGGTTCCATCGCAAGGGTTAGGGTTTGGCCCTTTTGCACAAAATCCTGTTTCGCGGCACTGACTATCATCCCTTCAAGATCAGAAAAGAAGAATACATCCCCTGCATCCGTCCCGATAATCTCGCTATCGATTTGCAGATAAATTTCATCACCTTGGCGAGCAAAGACACCTTCATTGTCCAATACTGGCGGGATATTTTCTCTAGCCTTTGCAAATAGACCCTCATGTTCTGGTGCAATTTGCGAGGCCGCGCTAACAGGAACCGCGATAGAAAAATCCGCCTCTTCGGGAATGCAAACATCTTCGCAAATCAGCCAGCCAGCTTTAACGGCTATATCAAAGGTTGTGCCCACAGAGGCATTCGCGGGCACACGCACCGGGATTAAAAAAACCGGATTGCCTTCATAGCCAAAATTAACAAGGGGCCCCACGGGAATACGGCTTGGCACGGGATATTCAATCTCGCCAGCAGCGTAGCCAGCGGGTAATTCCCAATTCATCACCAATGGAAGCCCGCTATCGCCGGGGTTTTTCCAATAAACATGCCAATGGGGATTGAGCTGTTGATCAAGAGCAAACCATGTGATCTCACCGGGAACCAAAGGCCCTTCGGCAATCAATGTGGATGAAGCTTGGCCGGTCTCCACAGTGGTCGAGCGATAAGTAGAATTATCCTGCCACGCATCAACGCGGACAGGGTAAAAGAACAATGAAAAACAGAAAACGAAAAGCGCAGCTTTCAATGCCTGAAACATTATATTCTGACGGTATTCCAGCATCGGAAAATACCCACGGGATGCCGCCATGACAAAAGCCTTTATTCGTTGATTTTCAATTAGAGCCATTTTGCGATTATAGTGCAAAAAATATAACAAAAAAGCACTAGAAAAATATGAGAACGGGGTTTTAGCATACCTCAAACCCCGTTGACCTCATCTATATTCACTAAAACCGTGACACGTCTAATTGTGAGTAGGCCTCTACAGCGCAGCGGCGCTCCACAATTTTGTGAAAGCTTCGCAATGTATAATAATCGACTGAAAGTCCGATAAATCTACACCTTCTGGCACCACATAGGATTGCGCGCCTTTATTGCTTGATAGGGAAGCAATCAGGACTGACCCTTCAAGGGCATTTTTCCTATTCACCTCGGAGACACTCTTGGGTGTGAGGAAAATTTTGAGATCCGGTGCTTTTCGCGTTGAAAAGTCAGCATCCAGCTTAACCATCGTCACACCGTCTTCGACAGCAATGGTCCATGTGCCTTTGGATTTAAAACTCTTTTTAGTCCATGTGCCAGATGCAATAATGCGATCTTCAACTGGCTCTGCTACCGCTTCTGTTACTGCTTCTACTACTGGCTGCACTTGCTCGGTAACTGTACTTACCGCCGCTGCTGATTGGGCTTGGGCTGGTGCCAAGGCAGCTGTCATAACGAATGACGAAACCAAAACGGCAGATATCGCAAATGGGGATTTTGAAAATTTACGCATTATTTTCTCTCCTTATAAAATTTAATTTGCACGCCAACAATATTCATTCATGTCGCCCCGAGCAAGGCCAACAACCTGTTTGTGAGACTTTGTGAGGTCTATAACAGCATCGCAGCGGGTTCTTCCAAAAAGCCCTTGAATGCCGCCAAAAACTGCGCTCCCACCGCCCCGTCAACAACCCGGTGGTCACAAGTAAGCGTGACAGTCATCATCGTAGCAATGACCATCTCTCCATTTTTCACAATCACACGCTCTTCACCAGCCCCAACAGACAAGATTGCCCCTTGGGGTTGGTTAATGATAGAGGCAAAGCTCTTGATCCCGAACATACCAAGATTGGATACAGAAAAGGTTCCGCCCTGATATTCTTCCGGTTTGAGTTTTTTGTTCTTGGCCCGCGACGCCATATCCTTGACTTCAGCAGAAATCTGCAAAAGGCCTTTTTCTTCAGCCTTCCAGACAATTGGCGTAATCAAGCCACCATCTATCGCAACCGCAACGCCAATATCAGCATGCTTATGGTATAAAATCGCTTCATCTGTATAGGTTGCATTTGCAGCTGGCACTTTCTTCAGGGCCATCGCCGATGCTTTGAGGATGAAATCATTGACCGATACCTTATAGGCATTTTCGGGGTCTTTATCCTTGTTTGGTGACAACGCATTAATGCGTGCGCGCGCGGCCAGCAATTGGTCAAGTTCGATATCAACATTGAGCGGGAAATGGGGTACTTCCTGATTGAAGCTTTGGGTAAGACGCTTGGCGATTACTTTGCGCATACCATCAAGTTTTACGGCGTCATAGCTATCGTCCGGATAGAGACGCGAATCAACCGAGGCGGGAGCGGCAACAAATTGCTGCGGCGCTGCGGAGCCCGCTTTCCCCGTACCCTCGCTCAATGCTTTTTCAACGTCGCGTTTAACAATACGGCCATGAGGGCCAGAGCCTTTTACCAAAGCCAGATCAAGCCCTTCATTTTTGGCAATACGCTTTGCCAATGGCGAGGCATGAACCCGCGCGCCACTGGGGGCGCCAGTAGGGGCGGCGCTGACCGGTGCACTGGTTGCAGAAGTGGGGGCTGGGGCTGGGGCGGATGCAGCGCCATTTGATACTGGTGCAGGAGCGGCTTGCGGGGCAGCTTGCGGGGCGGGAGCGCCAAGCGCAGCAATATCAATATCGCCTGCGCTTTCTCCATCTTCCAGCAAGACAGCAATCGGCGCGTTGACTTTTACGTTCTCGGTGCCTTCGCCAATCAGGATTTTACCAATAACGCCCTCATCAACCGCCTCAACCTCCATGGTTGCTTTATCGGTTTCAATCTCGGCGATGATGTCACCCGAGGAAACATTATCGCCCTCTTTGACATTCCATTTGGCAAGCGTGCCCTCTTCCATAGTGGGCGACAGGGCGGGCATTAAAATTGGTGTAGGCATTATATGTTCCGTTTATCTTCGGTGAAACGAATATCACCAATATTTTCAAAAATCGACAATCTAGCGGTCATAATCTAGCAGTCTCAGTCTAGCGCTCACAGGCTAGCGATACATCACAGCCTTCACCGCATTCACAATTTTCTCCGCATTCGGAAGGCTTAACGCCTCTAAATTTTCTGCATAAGGAAGGGGCGCATCTTCCTGGGTAACGCGGGTTGGCGGGGCATCAAGGTAATCAAATGCATGCTGGGTTACCTGCCAGCCAACTTCAGCGCCGATGCCGCATGGGCCCCAGCCTTCTTCAACAGTGACAACACGGTTGGTTTTCTTCACCGAGTCAATAACCGTCCCGACATCCATCGGACGAATGGTGCGCAAATCAACAACTTCAACGGAGACACCATCAGCGGCCAACATATCAGCAGCTTCCAGCGAGAATTTAACCCCGCGCGAATAGGAAACGATGGTGACATCGCTACCCTCACGGGCGATTTTCGCCTTGCCAATGGGAACCACCCAATCCTCAATATCGGGCACATCCATTGTGTCCCCGTATAAAAGCTCATGTTCGAGGAAGACAACCGGATTGGGATTACGGATTGCCGCCTTGAGAAGACCTTTTGCATCGGCTGCCGAGAAAGGAGAGATCACGATCAGGCCCGGAACATTTGCGTACCACGGCGCATAATCCTGACTGTGCTGGGCCGCCACCCGGCTCGCAGCCGCATTGGGCCCACGAAACACAATCGGCGAGGACATCTGACCACCAGACATATAGCGGGTCTTCGCCGCCGAATTGATAACATGGTCAATCGCCTGCATGCCGAAATTCCATGTCATAAATTCAACGATTGGCTTCAACCCCGAAAAGGCTGCGCCAACGCCAAGACCGGCAAAACCATATTCTGTAATCGGCGTATCGACGACACGGCGCGAACCAAACTCTTCAAGCAGGCCGCGTGAAACTTTATAGGCGCCTTGATATTCAGCCACCTCTTCCCCCATCAAGAAGACATCCTCATCGCGGCGCATTTCTTCTGCCATCGCATCACGTAGCGCATCGCGTATTGTGGTTGGCACCATCTGGGCGCCTTCGGGCACTTCCGGATCTGCAGCGGCTACATATTGGAGGGCAGGCCCACCAAATCCATCCGCACTCGAACTATCTGGCTTCGGTGTTTGTTTTACCGCCTCACTGGAATGGGCATCGCCGCCACTTGCTGGCGCACTGCCCAGTGCTGACACATCAATATCGTCAGCGCTCTCACCATCCTCAATCAGCACCGCAATTGCCTCATTCACTTTGACATCTTCGGTGCCTTCGGCAATCAGGATTTTACCAATGATCCCTTCATCAACCGCTTCAACTTCCATGGTCGCTTTGTCGGTTTCAATTTCGGCGATAATATCTCCCGAAGAGATAGTGTCTCCTTCCTTGACATTCCATTTTGCGAGTGTCCCCTCTTCCATTGTCGGTGAGAGAGCAGGCATTAATATCGGCGTTGGCATAGTCGGCTTTCCATATTTGCGGGCCATTTTTGCGGGCATTAATATTGCAACGCACAAAATTTTCTTGAGGGGTCCGTAATTTTTCGCTTTAAGCAGATTGGGTTTAGACAATTATTTAGCAAATGAGAATGCTACTACCCAAAAAAAGAAGATAGATTTTTGTTTTTTGTAAAAAAACTGATCACGATTAAGAAATGCAGAGCAAATTCACAAATTGGTTGTACCAATTGCGTGTCTTAAGTGCGGTTTTCTTCTTTGTGCTGCTTTTCCGGTCAGGCCCTAGGGAGCGCCCTCAAGCGTGGGAATGTTTTCCGGATTTTGCTGCGCTGATTTTTTTTTCGTTAAAGGTCCGGACCCCAGGATTTGGCGCATTTGATCGGTTTGCCCTTGCATGTGATTTCGCCGTTCCAGCAGGCTTGAATTAATGGCATCATAATAAGCCTTCAAATCGCGGTCCGCCTCTGCGGTCAGGCAATCCATATAGACCTCGACCTTGGCAAGATAGCCATTAAACTCCTGAACCTCGCGGTTATACTCGCGAATTGCAGCATTTTGCCGGCGTTTTGCTGTGAGGGAAATTTCAGGAGCCTCGGGCTCGGTGCAGTCATTAAAGCTATACACCAGTTGACCAGTGGCCGCCTCGTTAGCCGGGTCTGTCTGCGAAACAATGCGGGTGACCTCCCCCGCGCGGGAGAGATCAAAATGAGATGAAAAACCGATCATGGCAGCAATCGATAAAAGCTCGCCAGTCACAATCGCAATGGCGGCCCATTTGCCATGTTTTTTCAATCCTTTTTTCAAATTCGAAAAAACCATATCCAACAATGTCCTTTAAGCCTAAATGCCCTTAAGCCCATTTGTCTTTGCATCGTAACGCGCAGGAAACTCGTGAGTAACTATTGAGTAACCATTTGCAAGAACCGGTGCACTCTGGTGCACTCTGGTGCACGTTATCGATGCACTCATTTGTAACATTCTGGCATAGAATTCACCTATCCCGGACCCGTTACCCTCAACGCGGTTCATTCTGACACAAATTTAGGCTTTAGCAAGACAGTGGGGATTTGGGGATTAGCCCTTGGCGATAGTGCGGGCCAGAATACGGTCAACCACAGCTGACGGCAGCGTGTTTCGCAGCGCCAAATAACCCATATATTTTTTCGGCACCGTATATCGCGAATGGGGCTTGCTTGCGGTCAAGGCGTGATAAACAACCTCCGCCACCTCTGATGGCGGGCTTGCATTCGGGTGGCCTCGCTCGTGCCATGCATTAAATTTTTGCACAGCATCACTATAGGGCTCGCCCTCCTGCATATGGGGCTCAAGGCTTTTATGCTCTTGAACGCCAAACTGGGTATTGATAAAGCCGGGCCGAATATGGCTCACCCGTATTCCAAGAGGCTCACATTCCCGGCGCAGACCATCAGAAATCCCCTCAACCGCATGTTTAGAAGAGGCATAGGGCGAGAAAAACGGCATCACAATGCGCCCTGCGACGGAGCCAATATTGATGATACGCCCCAGCCCTTCCTCGCGCATTTGCGGCAAGACCGCCTGCGTGACTTGCACCAGACCAAAAACATTGGTCTCGTAAAGGCGCTTCCATTCGTCAATATCAACCCGCTCAACCGGACCCATCACGCTCACCCCGGCATTATTGATAAGACCAAAGAGCGGGGTCGATGTGTGCTCGGCAATTTGCCCGAGAGCCTCGCTAATGGAAGTCGAGCTCGTCACATCCATCTGCACCGGATGAATGCGCCCGCCCCCGAGACCGGATAAATCGTTCAGAACATCAAGACGGCGCGCCGCCGCAAAAACCGTAAAGCCCTTATGGGCCAGATGAACCGCGCACGCCTCGCCAATGCCAGATGATGCGCCGGTAATGAGGATTGGTTTATGCATGAAAGGGCCTTTTTTCAAATTGCGATGCCAATGGATGTAGTTGCAATTACAATAGGTGTCAAAAGACGGTAACGCCGCAGTTTGAAACTGAAAGGCAATTCTTGGCCCTAAGCAGTCGTCGACCGCAGTAAATTGAATGTCTGAGAATAGGCAGCAATTTGCCGTAGCGAGAGACTTAAAACGCTCAAAAAAGCGGACTTATGTAGCAAATGCAGGAAAGTAATCTGTTATGATTAAATATGACATGCCAACTCTCTCTACGTCCTACAGGTAAACACAGAAAACAACGCTCTAGTGATTACTCTGTTACTATTAACGGGCTAATGACGCGACGCTCTTTGTTGTTATCTGAAAAGCCAGACTCCCTCACAGAAGACATAGCCGCTATTGATTATGTTCTAAAGCTTTGCGGTTTCAATGAAGACCCGCAACAATACATGCCAAAGCTTAGAAAGAGGCAGATATTTAAAAA
>CAYMPJ010000027.1:0-30096 GCA_964392325.1 uncultured Caulobacterales bacterium | reverse complement strand
CTTCTTAAGTATATATTTTTCCAAGAGTTCCGAATAAGAGAATTTATCAACTATTGCCTTGAAGACGATGCTCGAAGCTACATCAAGAAATTTACTAGTATAGATAAATATTGTTTAGTTGACCAACTAGATGATGAGGAGGCTAAGAAAAAGGCTGAAAATTGCCATTATATTCATCTTCAAAAATCATTAAATGATATGGAAGGCAAAAATCCTGATTTTTTTAAGCGCGATATTCTATTAGTTTTTAATCAATCAGAAGTTCCATTTATCATTGGTTCCCGAACTGTTGTCCGGCACCGTAGTGCGAGTGATCAAGGCGGGGAGGATGATTTTACTCAACCTCTATTCCTTCCCATATCACCTCATATTTTAGTGGGTGCTATTCCTAAGAGTATGCCTCTTCAGAAGAATTCATTAACGGCCGAAGAGGTTAATTCATTTAACAGTGCGGTGGTGTGCCAATCGACAGAGTATTTGCTGGGCGAAAAATGCGTTCTGAAATCTTTTGGTTTTTCGGAAGGTTGAGGATTTGCATGACCGGTTGCTTTATAATTCAGCTTTCTAAAGTTTTTCAAAATTCATTTAGTCAGAACTCAGGTCGCGTATGTACCTTAAAGGCCTGTGGAATCAGTGATAATTCAAATAAGTTGATCGATTTATCAGATTCAGCAAAAGTATATAATAAATTGCTTTGTGTTGGTAGCCCCGGGGTAGCCCCATCTAAATTCTGTATATGATGTAAATCATATAACTCATTGTTTTCATTGGGTGCGGGAGTAGGATTTGAACCTACGACCTTCAGGTTATGAGCCTGACGAGCTACCGGACTGCTCCATCCCGCATCAATATTATCTGGCGTTATTTAAGTGCCGATTTTCCGGAGAGACGAGGGATATAGCCGAGGGGGAGGGGCCCTGCAAGCCTTTTTCTTGAAAAAGCTGATTTATTATTTAACGCTTGAGTTTGGTGGCTTTTCAGGCTTTTCGTGGGGGAATTTAAAGCTTGGGGGACGCTCAGTTTTCATCCGCGCGCGCTGTTAGCTTGGCATCCTCGTATTTTTCCAGGGCATTCATCCATTTTTCTTCAGCCGCATTGATGGCACTCAGAAGAGCCGCGCGCTCGCGCTGTAATTTGGTGGCTCTTGGAATATTGTTTTTATAGATTGATGGATCGGCAAGGGCTTCATCAAGTTTTACGAGAATGGCGTTTAGGCCTTCCAGTTTGGTCTCGGATTGGGCGGCCAGTTTTTTAAGGGGATCAAGGGAAAGGCGCGCCGCAGCGGCTTTCTTTCGCAGTGATGCTTGCACGTCGAGTGCCGGCTTTTTGCTCTTCTTGGGGGACGTTTTCCCCGCATTGACGATCAGGTGCCTGTAATCTTCCATATCCCCGTTATAGACGCCAACATGGCCGTCCTTGATAAGCCAGAACCGCTCGGCAACGGCCTCTGCCAAATGAGCGTCATGAGTGATCATAATCACCGCGCCGGCATATTCATTAAGGGCCATGATCAACGATTCACGGGCGCTGATATCAAGATGGTTGGTGGGTTCGTCGAGAATAAGCAGATGGGCCCCGTCAAAAGTAATCAGCCCAAGGAGCAGGCGTGCCTTTTCACCGCCGGATAGTTTTTCAACGGCAGTGTCGGCCTTATTGACTCCGAAGCCAAGGGCTGCGGTCGCGGCTCTGATTTGTGCTTGAGTGCCTTCCGGCATCAGGCTGGCGACATGCTGGTAGGGGGTCTCCTTGGGGCGCAATTCATCGAGCTGGTGCTGGGCGAAATAGGCAATTTTGAGCTTTTTGTGTTTGTAGATATTCCCGTCCATCGGGGCGAGGCGGCCTGCAATGGCTTTGACAAGGGTGGATTTGCCCATGCCATTGGGCCCCAGAATTGCGATACGATCATCCTGATCAAGGCGCAGATCAACTTTTTTGAGGACCGGATCGCCTTCGACATATCCAAGATCGGCATCAACCACGCGCACAATTGGTGGTGCCATGGGAGGTTTTGGATTCGGGAAGCGGAAGGGGATGGATTGTTCTAACGTCGGAGCGGAGACCGATTGCATGCGCTCTAACGCTTTGATGCGGCTTTGAGCTTGTTTGGCTTTGGAGGCTTTAGCGCGAAAGCGCTCAATAAAGCTTTCCATATGTTTTCGCGTTGCTTCCTGTTTGGTGCGAAACGCTTCTGCCTGGGCAAAGGCTTCGGCCCGTCGGCGCTCATAGGCATCATAATTCCCGACGCTCATGGTCAGCTTGCCCCCCTCAAGGGCCATGATATGGGTGACAGCCTCATTGAGAAAGTCACGATCATGACTGACGATCATTGCTGTATACGGATAATTTCGAAGATATGTTTCCAGCCAGATCGCCCCTTCGAGATCAAGATAGTTGGTCGGCTCGTCGAGCAGCAAGATATCTGGTTTGGCAAATAACACACCGGCCAGAGCAACGCGCATACGCCAACCACCAGAAAATTCTTTGCAGGCGCGTAATTGTTCTTCGGCGCTAAAGCCAAGGCCAGCGAGAATTTCTGCGGCTCGCGCCTCAGCAGAATAGGCCCCAATATCAGCAAGGCGGGTTTGTATTTCTGCGATGCGGGTTGGATCGCTTGCGGTTTCTGCCTCACTAATCAATTGCATGCGCTCTTTATCATATGAGAGCACCATCTCGATCAAACTATCGTCACTCGCGGGCGCTTCCTGGGCAACGCCCCCCAAATGGCGGTTTTTGCGTATCGAGATGTCCCCGTCATCGGGGGATATTTCCTGGCGAATCAGTTTTAGTAAAGTTGATTTACCCGTGCCATTGCGCCCGACAAAACCGACCTTCCATCCCTCAGAAATGGCGGCAGTGGCTTGGTCAAGGAGTATACGTCCCTCAATGCGATAGGTGATATCGTTGATATGCAACATGAAGATGGGAGATATAGGGTCAGGGCCTCAAGGGCAATCAAAATTTGTCGGCATCATTGAAGTGTTGCCAATAAATTTCCGGTAGGGGCGCTGGAATAAATTTTATAGATTGCTGACTTTATCGAGTGCAGGAGCAAAGTCGGGTTTTAGAGATAAGGACTTGCGAAAAGCACTGCGCGCATCATCGGGCTGTTTTGTCTCAAGATAAAGGAGACCAATATTATACCAGGTTGCCCACGGCATATTCGCGTCCAGCTCAAGGGCGCGGTTATAGTCATTTAAAGCCCGGTCAAACAAGCCACCGAGAAAATAGGAACTCCCCCGATTTGCATAGGCCTCACCAATGTCTGGTTCAATTTCCAGCGCAGCATTAAAATCGTCAATCGCATTTTGAGGTTCAAAACGGAAATTATAAATCACCCCGCGATTAACGAAGGTCCTTGCTTTATCAAGTTTTGAAAGATTACCCTTGCGCAGAGCTTTGTTACAGGGATCTAAATCACGTGATGTATCAAAAGCATTTTGAGAACATAAGACAGCATCATTAGCGCCAATTGTCGTCACGGAAATTTGCGCTTGGGCAGATATCGAAAACACTAAACAAGCCGCGCTCGCGATGAATGCTGATCTGATTTTAGATTTTGTGTTCATCCGCAATGAGTAGCATAATTCCACCGAATTTGCCAGTGGGAACCGGTTTTTCATTTTCGGGGGAGGGAAATTGTTTTTCCAATTATTGCTTTGGGCCTTCCCTAACCCAAATCAGTTAAATCAAGTGGTTTCAAAACCAACAAGCAAATCCCCTTGTTTGATTTGATCGCCTTGATCAAAGGGAAAATGGCGCACAATGCCTTGAGCAGGGGCTTTAATGGCATGTTCCATTTTCATGGCTTCCATAACCAGTAAAATTTCTCCAGCTTCGACTGTGTCTCCCGGTTTTTTAACCAGCGCGGTAATAGTGCCGGGCATAGGCGCGTTCAAACTGGATGGGTCTTGGGCGTTTGAAACCTGACCCTCAAGGATATTGATCGATTTTATGTCTGTGCTTTCACCATTAAGCCAGACGCGCACATTATCATTATGGGGAGCGATAAAGCCCTTTATCTGGTGGCCGTCTAGGGTGAGCTTGAATAGGTTGGAACCTTCAAGGCTCCCTGTAAAGCTTACCCGTTTTTCTTTTTTTGGATCATTGGTGTTTTTGGGATCATTTTCCCGTCTCTGGCTGGCGCTAGCGTTTTCCTCGATATGAAGATGAAATTGATCTTTAGCCAAATGGTTTACATGGACGCATTTTACTGTCTCATTTTCTTTAAACCAAAATGTTTCTTGAGAGGGTTGATTGACGCGCCACCCCGGTAATGTGTTCCATATTGTTTCTTTTCGATGTGCATTTTTTGGGTGAGTGGAATTGACGGCTTTTCGCATCCATAAAACCCATGCCGCCAGCGCCGCGTCCTTATTGAGGGCGTTAGTAAACAAGGCGTCATGATGGGCTTGAATAAATCCTGTGGTGACATTGCCTTTAATAAATTCAGGATGGGCAGCCAAAGCATGTAAAAAAGAGGTATTGGATTCAACACCTGCAATATGTGTGTTTTTGAGCGCCCTGCGAAGTGTGCCCAATGCCTCTTCGCGGCTGTCACCATGGGTTATAAGCTTGGCAATCATTGGGTCATAAAACGGCGTTATGTCCTGTCCCTTGGTGACACCGGAGTCAATTCGTGTTGATTTATTCCCGGTATTTCCATTATTGATTTTTAAGGTCGTTAAAACCCCTGTTGAGGGGATAAAATCTGCACCGGGATCTTCGGCATAAATGCGCGCTTCAAAACTGTGACCGCTCTGCTTTATCTGGTCTTGCGTGCAGGGCAGGGGTTCGCCAGCAGCGACACGCAATTGCCATTCCACCAGATCTGTACCGGTTATTTCTTCGGAGACGGGATGCTCAACTTGAAGGCGGGTGTTCATTTCCATAAAATAGACTTGATCGCTGCCATCATATAAAAACTCTACTGTGCCTGCACCGCGATATTGAACCGCTTTTCCGGCGGCAACACCAGCGTCAAGAAGACGCTTGCGGACTTTTGACGATAGATTGGGGGCGGGGGCCTCCTCGATAATTTTTTGATGGCGTCTTTGTACAGAGCAATCACGTTCAAAGAAATGAACGACGTTACCTTTTCCGTCGCCAAAAATTTGAACTTCAAGGTGGCGTGCATCGCGGATATATTTTTCAACGAGAAATCGCTCATCTCCGAATGCTGATTTGGCCTCGCGGCGCGCCGAAAAAAGAGCCTCTTCCAGCTCGTCCTCGCCCTCGACAAGGCGCATGCCTTTGCCGCCGCCCCCGGCAACAGCTTTTAAAAGAACCGGATAGCCGATATTTTTGGCCTCGCGCATAAAAACATCAAGGCTTTGGTCGCTACCTTGATAACCGGGAGACAAGGGTACGCCGGCTTGTTCCATCAAATCTTTTGCCGCCGCCTTCGACCCCATCTGCTTTATGGTTTGCGCGGTAGGGCCAATAAAGACCAGTTTTTCGCTTTCACACCGTTCTGCAAATTCAGCATTTTCTGATAAAAACCCGTAACCAGGATGGATAGCCTGCGCCCCGGTTCGCTTGGCAGCCTCTATAATTTTATCGATAACCAGATAGCTTTGGGCTGCAGCCGGGGGGCCAATATGTATAGCCTCGTCAGCCATTTGAATGTGGGGCGCACTGCTATCGGCATCTGAATATACGCCAACGGTTTGAATGCCCAGGCGTTTGGCTGTTTTTAAAACCCGGCAGGCGATTTCCCCGCGGTTAGCAATCAGAATTTTATTGAACATTGTGTAAGTTCCATATGGTGGTCGTCAGTATGGTTTTATACGATTGGGGCATCAAGTCCAAAATCTGCTACTTCATAACCGCGTTTGAGATCTTCTATGTGACGGGACATCCATATGCGCGCTCGCTGGCTGTCATTATTTTCAAACGCAACGATTAATTCCCATTGGGCTTGAGCAATTCGTTTTCTGGCATCGTCAACATTGCTGATGACAAGGGCCAAACCTGCATTAATTAATCTGTTTAAAGATAATGATAGAGCGTTGGTGACGCCATTATTTGTGTTCTTGCCAAGAAGGGTAAAAAATTTATCAGTATAAAATACGATTTTGTCGAAATCTGTTTTTGGGGTGTCGAGCAAAGCCCTATTGATGATTTTGAGTTGCTCTATTTCTTCTTTGGAAATTTTTTGTGCAACAATAGCCGCGATTTCCGGTTGAAAAAGAGATAATGCTTCAATCGCCTCGCGAACGGTAACGCCGCTAAATGTTAAGGCCTTTGATGTGGAAGCAGCCACATCGCTGGTGCTTGGCCTTTGAACAACGAGGCGTTTTCCAGCCCCTCTGACAACCAGGCCGGAAGTTTCAAGCAGGCGTATTCCCTCGCGCACTGTAGAGCGGGTGACGCCAAATTGTTCGCAAAGACTAGCCTCTGTTGGAATTAAAACACCCTCTTCGAGATGCCCCGCCAGAATTTCTGCCTCTATGGCCTCATAAACTTTTAAATAGGCCGGAGAACGCAAAAGAGGCGAGAATTGGTTTTCAGCCTTTTTTGTGGAATCTGAAGGCGCTAGCTTATGGGGCGCACTTTGCGAGGTGGTATTCATACTATGCGGCCCTTTCAAATATTTCACGGCCAATCAGCATGCGGCGTATTTCACTTGTACCAGCGCCGATTTCATAGAGTTTTGCATCCCGCAGCAAACGCCCTGTCGGGTAATCATTGATATAGCCATTGCCGCCAAGGAGTTGAATTGCATCCAGCGCGACTTCGGTTGCTCTCTCACCTGCATATAAAATACATCCAGCTGCATCTTGCCGCGTAGTCTCGTCCCGATCACACGCCGCTGCGACTGCATAAACATATGCCTTGCACGCATTCATCTTGGTGTACATATCGGCGATTTTTCCCTGAACAAGCTGGAAGGTTCCAATTGGTTTTCCAAATTGTTGGCGCTCATGAATATAAGGGATCACAATATCCATTGCTGCTTGCATAATGCCAAGTGAGCCCCCGGAGAGGACAGTACGTTCATAATCAAGACCGCTCATCAAGACGCGCACACCGTCATTGAGTTCACCCAGAATATTTTCCTCAGGGATTTCGCAATCTTCAAAAACCAGCTCGCCAGTATCGGAACCGCGCATGCCCAGCTTGTCGAGTTTTTGAGCGACAGAAAAACCTTTAAAGCCCTTTTCTACGATGAAGGCAGTAATGCCGCGCGAGTGAGCCTCCGGTTCGGTTTTTGCGTAAACAACCAACACGTCCCCGCCGGGGCCATTGGTAATCCACATTTTCGAACCATTGAGAATATAACGATCCCCCTTTTTTTCAGCACGCAACTTCATGGAAACCACATCCGAGCCAGCGCCGGGCTCTGACATGGCCAGCGCCCCTAAATGTTCGCCCGAACAAAGTTTTGGCAGGTAGCGGGCTTTTTGATCAGCATTCCCGTTGAGATTTATCTGGTTGACGCAAAGATTGGAGTGCGCGCCATAGGAGAGGCCAACGGCGGCCGATCCACGCGAGATTTCCTCCATAGCAACAGTATGGGCAACATAGCCAAGGCCCGTCCCGCCAAACTCTTCGTCGGCGGTAATGCCCAGTAATCCCAATTCTCCCATTTCCGGCCACAGCTCGCGGGGGAGGGTGTTATCGCGGTCAATTTGGTCTGCCATGGGGGCAAGCCGATCATCAACCCAACGTCTGATCATCGTGCGAATTTCTTCAATTTCTTGGCTAAGGCCAAATTTCATGTCCGGGATATTGGGAAGCATGGCGGCTTTCTCCTTATCGGCTCTCTATGGAGGCTTAATATCAAATGTTTTGTACCCTGCATGATTTTGCACATTGGGTGATTTTTTGGGGCGGGTCGTAATTTGTTGAATAGTCTTATATAGGAAGTCTGGTTGTCGGACAATACGACATGTGCTAAAAAATGGCGATCGGGCACAAATCGTGCAAAACAGCTAAAAACCACGACTAATTCAATTTGATGAGGGTGTAATGACACGGCTTTTTCTATTTATAGTTGTTTTGATCGCGAGCACTGCGCCGCTTAATGCGCGTGCGCAAAACAAAACGGTCCCAGAAAAAGCCGGGCAAAAAACTGAGCCATATCGCCTGTCAGACGAGAAAAAAATCCAGACTGATTTATACGTTAAGGGGATGAATTGGTTATTGCCAATAAACCATTGTCCCGCTGATGTTGCTGGCAAAGAGACACCTAAGGGTCAGTATAATTTTGATCGTTGTGCTGATAATTTATCTCAATGCATGGCTAAATGTAAAAAGGGTTATGGTTGGTCTTGTATGAATGCGGCTCTCGTATCGCAAAAGCTTGAACGTCGAACGATTGCTAACGCCTTGTTTTCGCGCTCATGTGAATTGGGGGTTGCGTCGGGGTGTACCAATCGCGCTGCGGGCATGAGCGCTGCAAGATACGAAAATCAGGCGTGCATAAAAAATACTTTTCGGGTTGCTTGCGAGCTGGATGATGCATGGGGCTGTACAAAGTATGGGGCTCATGTTCTGGAATCCAGAGGCGAAGAGCGAGATACTAAAAAAGCGCGGCAAGCACTGGAAAAAGCCTGTACTCTTCACGATAACAGTCAACCATGTAGACAAGCAAAAGCGCTCATTGTTGAACTTGAAACCGAATTAAAAAAAGTGACTGAATAAGCTATTATGTCTTTTAACTCATCAATTGATCCCCACGCAGTAGATTTTAAATCCAATACCCAGGCAATGAAAGCGCTGGTTGATGAGTTGCATGGCAATGTTGATAAAATCATAGAAGGCGGGGGCGAGCGTTACGCGGCGCGCCATAAATCTCGCGGTAAATTATTGCCGCGCGAACGTATTGCAAGATTGATTGATCCGGGTGCTGCATTTTTGGAAATCGGGCAATTTGCCGCTTGGGGTATGTATTCCGGCGATGTCATGTCAGCGGGGGTTGTTGCCGGCATTTCGCAAGTGAGCGGCGTTGAATGTATGATTGTTGCAAATGATCCAACTGTTAAAGGCGGGTCTTATCATCCAATGACCGTGAAGAAACATCTTCGCGCACAAGAAATTGCGATGGAAAACCGTTTGCCATGTATCTACCTTGTGGAATCCGGCGGAGCATTCCTGCCCATGCAAGACGAGGTTTTTCCAGATAAGGATGATTTTGGCCGTATCTTTTTTAATCAGGCCAATATGTCCGCGCAAGGTATCGCGCAAATCGCAGTGGTGCACGGCTCATGTACGGCGGGCGGGGCCTATGTTCCGGCAATGTCGGATGAAACGATCATTGTCCGCGAGCAGGGAACGATTTTTTTGGCAGGGCCCCCGCTCGTTAAAGCTGCGACCGGCGAGGTGGTGAGCGCGGAAGACCTTGGCGGCGGTGATGTTCATACCCGTAAATCAGGGGTTGCCGATCATTTGGCTGATAATGATGATCATGCCCTCGGTATTGCCAGAAAAATAATAGCGCGTCTTAACTGGCAGAAAAAAGGCTTGCTTCAAACCTTGCCGCCGCGTGCGCCGGTACTCGATCCGGAAGAAATATACGGAATCATTCAGGCTGATGCGCGCAAGCCCTATGATGTTCGCGAGATTATTGCCCGTCTTGTTGACGGGTCCGAATTTGACGAGTTTAAGCCGCTATATGGGGAAACACTGGTGACCGGGTTTGCCCATCTTCATGGATTTCCAATCGGAATTATAGGCAATAACGGAATTTTGTTTTCAGAAAGCGCGATGAAAGGGGCTCATTTTATCGAGCTTTGCTGTCAAAGAAAAATTCCAATACTCTTTTTACAGAATATTACCGGGTTTATGGTTGGTGAGCAGGCGGAATCGGGAGGTATCGCCAAGGATGGTGCAAAGCTGGTGACGGCTGTTGCGACCGCCAAAGTGCCAAAATTTACAATCGTTATTGGCGGTTCTTATGGCGCGGGCAATTACGGCATGTGTGGGCGCGCTTACGGGCCACGCTTTATGTTTATGTGGCCGAATGCGCGCATATCAGTGATGGGCGGCGAGCAAGCGGCCAATGTGTTGGCAACCATTCGTGAAGATGGAATGGCGGCTAAAGGGAGCAAATGGCCGGAAAAAGAAAAACAAGCTTTCATGGATGAGACAAGAACCGGATATGAAGAACAGGGCAATCCCTATTATGCATCTGCGCGGTTATGGGATGACGGGATCATCGATCCGCTGCAAACACGAGACGTATTGGGGCTTTGTATCTCTGCCAGCCTTAATGCGCCCATAGAAGAAACAAAATTTGGCTTGTTTAGAATGTAGAATAATATTCTTTGTATTATAGAGTCTGGTCTTTCGCCTGTTAGATGAATGCCAAGCTGTTAATCTAAACAGTGAAAATCACCCTCACGGGCCACATGAAACCCTTTTCTTTCGATTGTCCGGCTTTCTTGACTTGCCGGGTCTAGCGCCGGATTGGTGTGGTTCATATGAATAAAATGCACTTTGTTTTTGTCGTGATCGCTTAAATCAGCAAACCGTGTCATGCTGCTTACAATTGTTGGATGCGGAATTTTACTCATATCGCGGCCCGGTAATTCATCGCCGCTGAAAAAAGATGCGTCTAAAAAAAGCTTCGTGTTTTCTTGTATCACATCGTTGATTTCCCGCCCGCGTGTGCTCCACTCATTCCAGCTGTCAATATCGGGTAAAAATATAACCTGCTGGTTTTCTGTTTTGATTTGATAGCCAACTGTCTCGGCATACTCATCACGGTGCGGAACAAGAAACGGCGTGATCGCGAGGTTTTCATCAAGTATGGTCGGGGCGTTATGAGCAATCTCCTGAAGGGAGATGTTTTCAAGTTTTACCAGCTGGCTCCAAGGGCCGTTATGGGTTAGGAAATCTTTCATCCGGGCCATGACATACGTCGTAACCCCGTTTGCGCCCATGGCTTCACGGCCAAATTGGGCCAAGCCCAGATAATGTCCGATATGGGCATGGGTGATGAAAACGCCGCTCATTGGGGGGAGGGGCTCTCCAACGAATTTTTCCAATCTGTACAATTGCTCTTTTATGTCCGGCGTTGCGTCAAAAAGATATATATCGGGCCTTGTCGCTGATTGTTCGGCTAGAGGCTCTGTTTCAGGGTATTGAAGAAGGGCGATTGAAGTTGCAAGGGCGCGCCGCGCCGGATCGCGCCAGGCCGGATCATCATGAACACCGATTTGAGGTTTTCCCGCATCCTGGCCCGTTCCCAAAACGAGCAAACCGGTTTTGCAGATTGCTGATGGGGTATTGCTGGTGGTGGGTGAACAACCGCAAATTGCGAGGAATCCCAATCCGAGGGCGAGCAATTTTCTCATACGGGAACGTATGCAGTGCCTTTTTGTCATGAGGGTGGGCAAAAGTCGCACTCCGATCAGCTTCTATAATATTAGCCCGTATCGATTGTCATGCTGGGCGCATTGTTATAAGTCCATTCTAAATATATCAAACAATATTTAGAAAGTCATTCTGTCATGTCCGACACTCAAACCTCATCGGTGCGTTTGCGCCTGGCAATCCAGAAATCGGGCCGCCTATCTGATGGTACTGTTGAGTTATTAAAAAATTGCGGATTAACCATCTCGCGTGGCCGCGATAAACTCTATGGCCGGATTGAAGAAATGCCGATAGATCTGCTTTTGCTGCGCGATGATGATATTCCGGCATTTGTGGCAGATGGCGCGTGTGATATCGGGATTGTCGGTGAGAATGTCGCCGAGGAGGAACGCCTGACGATAAAGCGTGAAAATCATGCGCAGAAGGTCATGGATCTGGGATTTTCAAAATGTCGCTTAATGATTGCCGGTCCTAAAGAATGGGACTTTATGGGCGAGGAGATGTTATCTGGTCGCCGGATTGCAACCTCATATCCGGGGCTAACGCAACAATATCTGGATGCCCATAATGTCTCCGCAACAAGTGTGATGATGAAGGGCTCGGTCGAAGTCGCGCCCCGGCTTCGTATTGCCGATGCGGTCTGTGATATCGTCTCGACGGGTGCAACTCTGGATGCTAATGGCCTAAAACCTTTTATTACAATTTTTGAATCCCAAGCCATCCTTATACGCAATAAATTAAAGTTCGCTAATGAGAAGCAGGAAATCTTTGATGCATTTCTAAAGCGTATTAATGGCGTCATGACTTCGCGACACGCTAAATATATTATGATGAATGCGCCGCGCACCAGCATTGAGGCCATCACCAAAATTCTCCCCGGTGTGGAGGCTCCGACAATTCTGGAGCTTGCAGGAAAAGAGGACATGGTTGCGGTTCATGCGGTTTGCCCTGAATCTATTTTCTGGGATACGCTTGAAGCCTTGAAAGCGACAGGTGCGAGCGGTATTTTGGTGCTGAATATCGAAAAAATGATGGCTTGAGTGCATGATTAATAAGAAAAGGACATAAAGTTATGCAATGGAATGTATATCTCTCGGGTGAAATTCATACAGACTGGCGCGACCAAATTATTAGCGGCGCTAAGGGGCATGATCTCGATATTGATTTTTGCTCAGCCAATACCCACCATGAAAGTAGCGATGCAGCGGGCGATGTCCTTGGTAAGCCTGATGATAGTTTTTGGCGTGATCATCAATCGGCAAAAGTAAACTCTCTTAGAATCCGTACATTGATTCAAAAGTGCGATATCGCCGTTATTCGTTTTGGCGATAAATATAAACAGTGGAACGCGGCCTTTGATGCGGGTCAATGCGCAGCTTTAGGCAAGCCATATATTACATTGCATGACGAAAATATCGTTCACGCCTTGAAGGAAGTTGATGGCGCCGCAGCCGGATGGGCCAAGACGCCAGAACAAGTCGTTGAGATTTTAAAATATACTCTCGCTGACTTGTAATTTTTACGCGGCTTCCAGCGATTAATTAATCGCAAAGCAATAAAACAATCCATCGCCGCCAGTTGCTTGTAGATTGGCTTGGCTGCAACCACGTGATCCGTGTGCGGAGCTCCATGAGGTTGGATTTGAGCCACCGCCAGTTCGGTCGTGATGACCAACTATCGCGCTGCCATCGCCATTACTTGTCCAGTTGCTACAGGTTGTATCGCCTTCGTCACTAGAGGCTAAGCCATCGAGCTGCGTGCCCGTTAGAATATCATGGCGGTTCGGACTGTCGCCGCGACCACTAATGACCTCGCCCTGTTCGCTAATGGATGTTTCTTTGGAAAGATTATTATCTTCCGAGACAAGATCAGCAACATTTTGGGCTACTTGAACGCCATTGGCATTGTACCAAGGTCCGTCGCCGATACGATCAGTGGCATTAACGCCGCCTTCTCCTGTGGTGGAAAGATAAGCGCGCCATGTTTTGCCATCGCTTCCTGCTGCGTCGGCTAGAGCCGAGCAATGAGCGTCTGCACCGTCAAGGCCGCCAAGATTAGCGCCGTCGCCCGGCCCGGCACTGGTTAGAAAAAAGCTCATGGCAGGGGTTGCGGCTACGCTTTGAGCGGCCTCTTCGACCCCTTGAGTGATTTGACTGATACTCGAGCAGCCAGATAGAGCGACAAGGGAGATCAATGCTACTTTATTCTTATGAAGATTTATCAAGTTCGACATGGTTAGTCTCCTAATTTTGATGTTCGCTTGAATTACCATAAGTAAAGGGAATGCGTCTAGTCGGTTACAATCGCTGATAGTGGTGTTGAGCGTTGGGACGGGTTAGAATAGCGTGAACACAAATTGTTTATAATAACACCCCCTCGTGGGGAGGAGAAAAAATGGCCAATACCCCGCTTTTACTAGCAATTGATCAAGGAACCACGAGTTCGCGTGCCATCGTTTTCGATCGTAAAGGCGCCATTGTCAGTGTTGCTCAAAAGGAATTTGCCCAGCATTACCCAGCTGATGGATGGGTCGAGCACGATCCCGAAGATATTTGGGAGACAGTTTTATCCGTTTCGCGCGAGGCGATCAGCAAAGCAGAGTCAGACAGTGCCAAAATTGTGGGAATTGGCATAACAAATCAGCGAGAAACCAGTCTGATATGGAATCGATTGACCGGTGACCCCCTGTACAATGCGATTGTATGGCAGGACCGGCGCACGGCGCAAACATGTGCTGACCTAAAAGCAAAAGATCTGGAAGCAAAGGTCACCAGTAAAACCGGCCTTTTGTTAGACCCATATTTCTCTGCCACAAAAGTCGCGTGGATATTGGATAAGGTCGAAGGGGCGAGGGAGTTGGCGAAAAAAGGTCAGCTCGCTTTTGGTACGGTCGACAGCTATTTAATCTGGAAACTAACCGGAGGCAAAATGCACGTTACAGACGTGACAAATGCTTCGCGTACAAATCTTTATAATATCCATACTCACGAATGGGATAAAGAGCTTCTTTCTATTTTTAATGTTCCTGCGAGTATGATGCCTGTGGTCAAGGAATGTGCAGATGATTTTGGGCAAAGCACTCCTGGTTTATTTGGACGCGCAATTCCTATTGCAGGAGTGGCGGGGGACCAACAGGCGGCGGCAATTGGTCAGGCTTGTTTTTCAAAAGGTAGTATCAAGAGTACTTATGGAACGGGATGTTTTGTTCTTGTGAATACGGGCGACGAACCGGTTGCCTCAAAGAATAATTTGCTGACAACAATCGGCTATCGCATTAACGGTAAAACCTCATATGCAATTGAAGGCTCAATCTTTATTGCTGGCGCGGTCATGCAATGGCTGCGCGATGAGCTTGGCATCATCAAGGATGCTGCTGAGACGCAAAGTCTGGCCGATTCAATTCCCGATAATGGTGGCGTTTATTTGGTGCCAGCCTTTACCGGATTGGGCGCCCCTCATTGGGACCCGAATGCAAGGGGTGCGATTTATGGACTAACGCGAGGCGCTGGTAGGGCGCATCTGGCTCGGGCGGCATTAGAATCTGTAGTTTATCAAACCGCTGATTTAATTAATGCGATCAGCGCTGACGGGGTTTCTCCCAAGGCTCTAAAGGTGGATGGGGGCATGGTCTCGAATGATTGGGCGATGAAGTTTCTGGCTGATATTTTGGATATACAAGTGGAGCGCCCGGAAGTGATGGAAACCACCGCACTGGGGGCAGCATGCATGGCGGGGCTACAAACCGGCGTTTATTCCTCCCTCAAAGATATTGAAAATCTTTGGCAGAAAAACGCGCAGTTTGATCCGTCGATGGAAAGCGCAATGCGTGACCAATTAATGGCTGGCTGGCAGAATGCGGTGAATCGCACAAAGACGAGCTGATGATCGAGCCGGGGTTGTGGGCGAGGGCCGGGGTTGCGAGCGTGGGCCGGGGTTGCGAGCGTGGGTAAGTCCCGCTTCAGTCCCGGTTTTGTGAGTTAAGAAGTTTTCGGTATTGGCTCATAATAGGCTGGATTTGTCGCGCACATCGTAATAAGCCTTTGACATTAAATTGATTATCACCCCTAAAGGCTGACTATGAGCGTTATTGTACGATTTGCACCATCTCCCACCGGAAAACTTCATGTGGGTAATGTCAGGGCGGCATTGTGGAACTGGCTGTTTGCCCGCAAACAAAGCGGACAGTTTATGTTGCGCATTGATGATACAGATCAGGCCCGCTCTACGAAGGCTTATGAAGAGGCTATAATTGCGGATCTGGGATGGTTGGGGCTGACCCATGATTTGACGGCTAGTCAGTCATCACGTTTTTCAATTTATGATGAGGTCGCTGACCAATTGCGCGAAGAGGGCTTGCTCTATGCCTGTTATGAAACGGCAGAGGAATTAGACCGCAAGCGTAAAGTGCAACGCGCGCGCGGCCTGCCGCCGATTTATGATCGCGCGGGTCTGAACCTGTCGGACGCAGAAAAATCAGCATTTGAAGCCGAAGGGCGCAAACCCCATTGGCGTTATAAGCTCTCGCAAAAACCTGCTTCTTGGACCGATCTTATTCGCGGGGAAACCAGTCTGGACACGACGAGCGTTTCCGATCCGGTGTTGATCCGCGCCGATGGTCAATATCTATATACCTTGCCGAGCTGTATAGATGACGCTGATTTTAATATTACTCATGTAATACGGGGCGAAGATCATGTGACGAATACGGCTGTGCAGGTCGAGATTTTTGAAACTCTTACGAGGTTACGCGGCAAAACGCATGTACCAAATTTTGCCCACCACTCGCTTTTAATCGGCACTGACGGGGAGGGACTTTCAAAGCGTCTTGGGTCTTTATCAATCGAGGCGATGCGTGAAGACGGGCTTGAACCCGCCGCAATCACAAGCCTTTTGGCAAAGCTCGGGACGGCTGATCCGGTTGTTGCGCAAGCGCAATTGCAGACTTTGGCCGATCAATTTGACTTTGCAAAAATGGGCCGTGCACCTGCGCGCTTTGATATGTCAGAGCTGGAAGCGCTCAATGCAAAATTACTTCATGATTATAATTGGGCAGATGTTGCCCCTCGCTTCGAAGGTCAAAATGTAAGTGAAGACTTATGGAACGGCGTTCGGGCAAATTTAACCCGCGCAAAAGATGTTGTGGAATGGCAAGCGGTGATCGATGGGCCGATTACACCTGTAATAGAAAATCCGGAATTTTCTAAAGCGGCGGCGCAGTGTGTTCCAGGTAGTCCGTTAACAGATGAAAGCTGGTCCCGGTTCGTGGCCGAGGTAAAAGAAAAAACCGGCGCAAAGGGCAAGGCCCTTTTTATGCCTCTTCGTCAGGCCTTAACCGGTAAATCCCACGGACCCGAAATGAATGGGTTATTTATGTTGATCGGTAGCGAAAAGGCGCGGGCGCGCTTGCATGGTGAAACGATATAACATCCCGGTGCCGAATATGTTCACCTGATACTGTTCTCGACATGGGTGGTTTTCTAAGGTAAACTCAACAGTGTAATAATTGTGAGTTGCGGCTATGTCTGATGCGCAGACCCTGGATTCAACGGTTTCGAAAACGCTTTCAACTACGGCTTCACCTTTGGGGCCAACGCTTCTAGTTGATGGGCTGAAACCAGCATTCGCGCCGCCAACCATTGAGGCGCCTGAAAAACCATTATCCTATTTAAGATTATTACGCGCGGCGACGCGCAATCCGATCGAGATGTGGCCAGCGGAGATTTTTGAAAAACCATTCGTTACGAGGAATTGGGTGGGAAATCAAAAGGTGCATTTTATTGCATCTCCAGAACTCCTCAAATTGGTGATGCTGGACCATCATGCAAATTTTCCGCAAGGGTTTATTCAGCGTCGTTTGCTTAAACCTGTCATGGGGGAGGGGCTGCTAACATCGCAAGGGGAGGTTTGGAAGCGTCAACGCCGGGCGACTTCACCTGCTTTTCGCATTGATAATTTGCGCTCAATGGTGCCAACCATGTGGCGCGCCGGCGAGTTGGCTGCTGATGATCTATGCCGAAATATTGAGGGTTCAAATAATGGTAATGCGCCCATTGATGTGCATCCCGTCATGACGATGGCAACCCTCGAAGTGATTATTGATTTATTGTTAGGGGGCGATGATAGTGGAATGCGGCGCGCAGATGTTGCCCATACAGTCTCCACTTATCGCGATACGCTTGGCAAAGTCGATTTGTTTTTAATGCTCGGGGTTCCAAAATGGGTGCCAAGGCCATGGATTAATAAGGGACGCAAGGCGGTTGAAAATATGCGCGTTTCGGCGGAGAAAGTCATTATCAATCGCCGCAATAAACCTAAAAATGAAAATGATGCGCCCCCGGATTTACTGGATTTAATGCTCCGTGCACGTGATCCTGAAACCGGGGAAGGGTTAAGCGATATCGAACTGCGCGATAATATCATGACTTTCATCAGTGCTGGTCACGAGACGACTGCGCTGGCGCTGACATGGGCTCTCTATCTGATAGCTAATGATAGAGAGGTACAAACCCGGTTGTATAATGAAGTCGTATCAATATGCGGTGATGGAGATGTTTGTTCAGAAAATATTGAAGCGCTTACCTATTGCCTGCAAGTTGTGCGCGAGGCAATGCGCTTGTTCCCGCCTGTGCCAGTGCGCTCAAATCAGGCGGTCGAAGATATAACGCTGGGGGATTTGGACGTAAAACAAAATGACCATATCGTCTGTTTGATGTATGCGCTGCATCGCCATAAAGCATTATGGAAAAACCCGTCCGAGTTTAATCCGGAAAATTTTTCAAAAGAGGCAATAGAGGGTCGTCATCGCTTCCAGTATATTCCCTTTGGCGGTGGGCCGCGCATTTGTATTGCCATGCGTATGGCTGAACTGGAGGCGGTCGCAATATTAGCGGCTATGGTACGACGGTTAGAATTTTTGCCGAACCCGGATCATATTCCGCTCCCTCAGTTGAAAATTACCGCAAGCCCGATAGGGGGCATGCCGTTAAATGTGCGCAAAAGATAGAGCGATATCTGCTTCATCTGAAATAAGCCGCCGCTATTTTATTTCTTAGCTTGAATATTGGTTTGGTTTTACAGTATCACACTAGATATGAATGATTCCACAGAGTTTGAACTCCCCGACCGCTTAAGTGTTAACCCCTCCAGCCCGTTTTATAATGGGCCTCTTTTGGAGCGCGGCATTGGTGTGCGATTTAAAGGGGACGAGAAAACCAATGTTGAAGAATATTGTATCTCGGAGGGTTGGATCAAAGTCGCGGCGGGTAAGGCCGTTGACCGCAAAGGAAACCCCCTCACTCTAACCTTGAAAGGCGAGGTAGAGGTCTGGTTGAAAGAGGAATAAGGGTTCATATCCCATACGTGAAATCATACACACTTGCGTGAAAGTTCGTATTGAAACAGCTCTTTTCAGTTTTGAATTGATTTAGAGTGCTGTACGCATTTGGAAACTAAATTGAAGGAGCCCTGTAATGAGTGAAGAACTTCCAAATCAGCCCGCTGGTTATACCCCGCCAAAAGTATGGAAATGGGATTCTGAAAGCGGCGGAAAGTTTGCTGCAATTAACCGCCCGACTGCCGGCCCAACACACGAGAAAGAACTTGTGGTCGGAAAGCATCCCTTGCAGCTTTATTCTCTTGCAACCCCGAATGGCGTTAAGGTGACGGTTATGCTCGAAGAGCTTTTGGCGCTCGGTCACAAAGGCGCAGAATATGACGCTCATTTTATTAATATTCAGGAAGGCCACCAATTTGGGAGTGGTTTTGTGGATGTTAATCCAAACTCGAAAATTCCAGCTTTAATGGATCGCAGTGGGCCAGAGCCTGTGCGTGTTTTTGAGTCTGGTTCAATTCTTTTTTATCTGGCTGAAAAATTTGGTGCGCTTTTACCCCAAGACCCTGCCAAGCGCGTTCAATGTATGAACTGGCTTTTCTGGCAAATGGGCAGCGCGCCCTATCTTGGCGGTGGGTTCGGGCATTTTTATAATTATGCGCCTTTTAAAATCGAGTATTGTATCGATCGTTTCTCAATGGAGGTCAAACGCCAACTCGATGTCCTGGATCGCCACCTTGCAGATAATCAGTTTATGGCTGGTGATGAATATTCAATTGCCGATATTGCCATCTGGCCTTGGTATGGTGTGCTGGCACAGGGTAAAATTTATGATGCCGGTGAGTTTCTCGACGTTAAATCCTATAAACATATGCAACGCTGGACAGCAGAAGTTGCGGACCGTCCTGCGGTAATGCGCGGGCGTATGGTCAACCGTGCATGGGGAGAGCCTCATGAACAATTGTTGGAGCGTCATGACGCTAGCGATTTTGAAACAAAAACTATGGATAAATTGCAAGGTTAAAGTCTGAAAATTTCATGCAGGCATAAATCGTGAAAATCATGATTTATGTTTGCGCAGATTTTTTTCAGTTCTGATCCTCTATCAACATCCGGGCCCCTTTTTCTGCGATCATAATCGTAGGCGTGTTGGTATTTCCAGATGTGATTGTGGGCATGATGGATGCGTCGATAATGGATAAACCCTTCAATCCCCTAAAGCGTAATCGTTCATCAACAACTGCCATCGGGTCATGGGCCGGGCCCATTTTATTGGTGCCAACAGGGTGAAAAATCGTTGTGCCAATATCACCCGCAGCTTTTATCAGTGATGTATCATCATCAGTTACGTTCAGGCCGGGCAAATATTCGAGCGGCGAGAATGGGGACAGCGCAGGTTGGGCCATTAAACGGCGGGTTGCGCGAATGGCATTTGCAGCGACTTTTTTGTCTTCATCCGTAGAGAGATAATTTGGTGATATAAGCGGCTTTACATTGTGATCGGGAGAGGAAAGTGCGACAAACCCTCTTGATGTAGGGCGTAAGTTGCATGCGCTAACCGTGATTGCCGGAAACTTATGGAGAGGGTCGCCAAATTTATCGAGCGAAAGAGGCTGCACGTGAAATTGCAAATCCGGCGTTTTTACGGTTTTTTGCGACTTCATGAATATCCCCAGTTGTGAGGGCGCCATTGTCATGGGGCCACGTCGGCGCAGGGCAAAATCAACACCCATTTTGATACGTGAAGTGAGCTTGTGATAGGTTTCGTTCAGCGTTGTTGCGCCCGATATTTTATAAATAGAGCGTTGCTGTAGATGGTCCTGCAAATTTTGCCCCACGCCGGGGCAATTAAATGAGACAGGGATGCCAGCGTCTTGCAAAATATTAGCCGGTCCAATGCCCGACCGCTGGAGAATTTCAACGGAACCGATTGCACCAGCTGATAATATAGTTTGTTGCTGTGCAGTTGCATAAAAATTCTGACCATCGCAAGAAAAACGGACCCCTTCCACTTTGTCATTTTCCAATATGAGAGAGTGTGTTTGAGCACGGGTAATCACCCGCAAATTCGGGCGGTGGCGAACAGGCTTTAAAAATCCCTTGGCGCTAGACCATCGTAAGCCCTTATGTTGATTAACCTGAAAATAGCCCGAGCATTCCTTGCTACTTGCGTGAAAATCATTCGATGCAGGGATTTGCATTTGTTTTGCCGCGAACTGAACTGCATCCAGTATGGGCCAGCGAATACGCGGCGCCTCTATCCGCCATTCTCCGCCCTTTCCATGACATTCCCCTAAATCAGAATGATCGGCGAGAAAGTGATCTTCCACATCAGAAAAAATGTCTTTGATATCATCCCACCCCCAACCGGGTAATCCGGCCTCTCGCCAATTGTCATAATCTGATGGCTGACCACGCATCGCAATCATTGCATTAATTGCAGATGATCCGCCCAATGTTTTGCCGCGAGGATAGATAAGGGGGCGACCATTTAAACCGGGCTGCGGCGTGGTTTGATACATCCAGTCAGAGCGAGGGTTATTAATCGCGAATAGATAGCCAACGGGAATATGAAACCAGATCCAATTATCATTGCCACCTGCTTCAATGAGTAATACATTGCAATTTTGCTCTGTGCTGAGGCGATTGGCAAGGACACACCCGGCGGATCCTGCACCGACAATAATATAGTCATAATGACCATCAAGGGGCTTGCAATCTAATTGGCGTTCGCGTCGGGTCATGTTTTTGAGGTTTTCAATCTGGGCGGTGAACCTTTATGAAGCTGACATTATCTGCCGGGATAAATGGTCTTAAATGTAATTATATTAAACTCCAAAATTAAAGAATAGATATTATGAGCCAAGATATTTCTACAGAGCGGGCGAAATTATTTGTCCTGCTTGACGAACATGACATTGCCCACGAAACGAAAGAGCATCGCGCTGTTTTTACAGTTGAGGAGGGGCGCGACCTCAAAGCATCGATGCCCGGCGGGCATTCGAAGAATCTCTTTGTAAAAGATAAAAAGGGATCTTTCTTTTTGGCAATCGCGCATGCGGATACCCGGGTTGATCTGGTTGCGCTTGGTAAAGCCATAGGCGCAAAAGGGCGATTGTCTTTTGGAAAACCTGAAGCGATGGAGACAATTCTTGGGGTTAGCCCGGGGTCAGTAACACCTTTCGCGGTTATAAATGATACAGAGCATCAATTGAAGATGGTGATTATCGACAAAGCTCTAATGGGCTATGAAGGGGTCTGGTTTCATCCGCTGGAAAACACCGCTTCAACTTGTGTTCGTCCTGAAGGACTAATGTCTTTTATGAGAGCCTGCGGGGTTGAGCCTTTTTTAAGCCACCTTGATACCCCAATAAGAGAGGAATTCGGCTTAGCCAATGATTCTATTTGATAGTATCAAAAGCATAAATTGCGGTTATTGAGGGGGGCAAACGGCAATTTTTCGGGTTCGTCTCATGAAATTTACTTTAATTTCCAGACATAGATGATAATCCACTCTGGCGCTTGCATCGGAATGGCTTATTATAGAGACTTATTAGAGAATCCTAACCGTATTGAGTAAACACTTGTATTTTTAATGACTATATAAGCCTGGCGGGGCTTCCGATATTCAAAACTGAATTCGGATTGAATGGATCAGAGGATACCCATGAAAAAATTTTTATTCGGGCTCGTTGCCCTAGTTGCGATCGCGATAGCCGTAATTATTTTGCTGCCGTCACTGATACCGGTGAGCACGTACAAGAATACGATTGAAGAACAGGTAAGTAATGCTATTGGACGCAAAGTCACAATTGGTGATGATCTCTCGATTAAGATTTTTCCCAAGACCGCTTTTGGCGTTTCAGAGTTGCAAATCGATAATCCCGACGGGTTTTCATCGCCATACTTAATGCGCGTTGAAAAAGCACGCATAGGTGTAGATTTGTTCAAGTTACTCTCCAAAGAAATACAAATTAATCAGTTTGTACTTACCAACCCTGACATTCATCTTCAAAAAACAAAGTCGGGGAAGGTGAACTGGGAGTTGGGTGGTGATGAGAAACCTGCAGAGACTTCTTCCAATGACGGGGCAGATGCGGCGGCGTCGCTAAATGATATCCGCCTTGGAGATGTTCGTATCGTAGATGGCAAGGCCAGCTATAATGATGCGCAGGCAAAAAGCTCCTACAAATTGGATGACATTGATGTTGATATCACTCTTGATAGCCTGACGACCCCATTTGTCGTGAGGGGCACCATGAATTTCCAGGATAAGCCAGCGCGCGTCGATTTGGCGATGACGACCTTGGGTGATTTTCTAAAAAATCAGGATACAAATGTTAAATTCTCCATGGATGTTGGCCAAACAGACATGGGTGGGGATTTAAAACTCAGCTTTAATGATAAAAAAGCAATGTCCTTTAGTGGGCCGGTTTCTTTTAGTGCTCCGGATTTGCCAGAAATTGCAGCCCTTGGTGGCTCACCGCTGCCTGAAGCCCCCGGGTTTGATAATTTTTCGGTAAGTGGTCAGCTCAGTGGTAATCCAGATCTTGTCAAGTTAAGCGATGCAAAGATTAAATTTGATGAGATTGATGCAGCGGGTGACTTGCAACTCAGATTGAGTGGTCGTCGTCCAAAAGCATCGGGTACATTAACAACCGCTTTACTTGATTTACGCCCCTATATGCCCGCGCCAACCGAAACGGCGGCAGGCTTTCCGGCGTGGTCGGAAGAGAAACTGGATTTATCTTCTCTGCGTAATATTGATACGGATCTCAATATTTCTACCGATAGTATTCTGGTGAATAATATAAATATCGGTGCCAGCCAGTTGGCATTGAAAATTAATAATGGCGTTATGACCGCCGATATCCCGACAATGGCCATGTATAAAGGTAATGGTTCTGGTCGCTTGGTCGTCAATGCCCGCAATACTACCCCATCATTTTCTGGTAAGTTTAATTTGGGTAAAGTCGATGCAGAACCTTTCTGTATTGATGTTTTTGCGATTGATCGCCTTTTAGGACTTGGTGGTTTTAACCTGAATTTTGAGGCTTCTGGCGCAAGCCAGGCTGCTATCATGCGTTCGGTCGATGGTTCTGGCGGCTTTGATGTCAGTAATGGTGCGCTCAAAGGCATTAATATCGGCAAGATTGCAAGAACCGCATCGAGTTTTAAAGCGGGTGTAAACCCGAACGCTGTGGTTTCAGCTGTGACTTCCGCGCGCGGCAATGATGAAACAACTGACTTTAGTAGCTTCCTTTCAAAGTTCTCCATGAATAATGGTATTATGTCAGTGTCTAATATTGATATGTCTGCGCCGTTACTCAGCATGGTCGGCAGCGGGACAGTCAATCTACCACAACAAACCATCGATATAAGTTTGCAACCAACCGCCAGCCTGAATACAGATGGTACTGGTGGCTCAGGCGTTGCAGTTCCCATCCGTGTTACGGGTACTTTTTCTAACCCGAAATATAGTGTTGACCTCCAAGCACTCTTGAAAGGGGCTGCAGGGTCAAGATTGCGCGGCGTCATTGATGGTGCGCTTGGTGACAAAATCAAGGATAGCCCGGCTAACGGTCTTCTGGACGGTGCATTAGACGGCGTTTTTGGCGGCGGTGGTGGCGGGCAAGTTGATGCTGGCGCTGCAACTGGAAGCACTGCGGAAGAGGCAACGGCCGGCGCTACGGCCGCGCCAGCAAGCGCCGAGGATGCAGTTGAGGATCTTGCCAAGAGTGCGTTAGGGTCTTTATTTGGCTCATCGAAAAAGAAAGAAAGCAAAGAGGAAGATTCTGACTAGGAATATTCCTTTCTTTCTATGTTAATTTTATTGCGCGGTTGGTCATCAGGGAAAGATCGGCTTTCATCGTTAAGCAAATCACTTGTTGATCGTTGAGGAATTTATGTCTGATCTTCCATCATTCCAATCGTGCAATGATAACATATCTGATAAACCAACCCAGAGTGGCTCTTCTAATTTATCGGATAATTTTCGGGATGAGTGTAATAGGCTCATTCATTACTATCGCAGTGTACGCAAAAATAGCCTAACGCTTGCGGATCCTCTTTCACACGAAGACTGGATGTTACAATCCATGCCCGATGCTAGCCCGGTTAAGTGGCATTTGGCCCATGTAACCTGGTTTTTTGAAACCTTTTTGCTCAAACCCCATCTCAATGCTTATAAGGTTTTCGATCCGAATTTCGGGTTTTTGTTTAATTCTTACTACCAGCAAATTGGGGAGATGCATGCGCGGCCACAGCGAGGTCTGTTGTCGCGACCAACCGCTGCGCAAATACTTAACTATCGCAATTATGTTGATCAAAAGATGGAAACATTGCTTGGTAATTTAAACCCGGAGCAATTTCCCGATATAAAAGCGCTCGTAAATCTCGGTTGCGCCCATGAACAGCAACATCAGGAATTGATGCAGACCGATATACTCCACGCCTTATCCCAAAATGCTATGTTACCCGCTGCTTATAAATCTAAATCCGGGATGCAGGATTACCCAAGCCATGGGGGGCCAGTACAGTGGATATCCTTCGAGGGCGGGCTGGTTGAAACGGGCGCTAAAAAAATTTATAAAAATCAAAATGAAAACCCCGGAGAGGGCAGGGACTTTGCATTTGATAATGAATATCCTAGCCACCAATATTATCTAAACCCTTTTGAATTGGCCTCGCGTCCGGTGACGAACCGGGAGTATCTGGAATTTATCGAAGATGGCGGTTATCGCGATCACCGGCCCTGGCTATCAGACGGTTGGGCTTTTGTGCAAAGGGAAAAATGGAACGCGCCGCTCTATTGGCGTTACACTGATGATGAGGGGTGGCTTCAGTTTACATTATTTGGAGAACGTCCACTCTCCCTTGATGCACCGGTGCGTCATGTATCCTATTATGAAGCGGCTGCCTATGCATCATGGGCGGGGGTATATCTGCCAACTGAAACAGAATGGGAAGTTGCCGCGGCTTCATCCCCCCAGGACAAGGACGTCTATTTCCTGAGCGAAGGCAAGCCATCTCTTTGGGAAAAAGATATCAATTGCAATGAGGGTTCGACCCCGCGCCTATCGGCCATGTTTGGTCATGTCTGGGAATGGACCGCTAGTCCATATACGGCCTATCCGGGCTATAAACCCGCAGCGGGTGCGATTGGCGAATATAACGGTAAATTCATGTCTAGCCAGATGGTCTTGAGGGGCGGTTCATGCGCCAGTCCGGAAGGTCATGTCAGATCAACCTATCGCAATTTCTTCCCCCCACATGCCCGTTGGCAATTTTCTGGCTTTCGTCTCGCGCGCTAGGCCATATTTTGGTTAGCGATAATATTGTTTAGCAGTTGACGCAGCGGCTTTGTGCATAAAAATCTAGCCAATAGGCCGGTAAAATATTATTGATATTTAAACGGGTTACATCGGAATTTCATCCGGTTATATGGTATTTATTTTTCCCGGGTTTTACCTATTTCGAACCCATAAAACTTTAGTAGGATTTTAAGTTATGAGTCAGAGCGCGAAAAAGGAAAGTGTTCCCGTACAGCCAGGGTTTCATATTCCGGATCCTGTTGAAATCCCATCCTTAAAAGGGAAAGTGAGTGATGCGGAATGGGCAGTTCGATGTGATCTGGCAGCGACCTACCGTTTATGCGCGATGTATGGTTGGGATGATATGATCTTTACCCATATTTCAGCGCGCTGCCCGGAAGATGATGGCGATCCGACTTTTTTAATTAATCCGTATGGTGTGTTTTTTGAAGAAATGACAGCGTCAAGCCTGTTAAAAGTGGACGTTAACGGCAAGGTCATCGTTGATAGCCCTTTTTTTTCAAACCCGGCAGGCTTTACCATTCATAGCGCTATTCATATGGCCCGTGATGATGCCCATTGCGTATTGCATCTGCATAGCCCTTACGGTGTTGCGGTCTCTGCCCAGCAAGATGGCCTTAAACGATATTCCCAATTTGCCATGATATGTCATGATGATGTTGCCTATCACGATTATGAAGGTGTTGCGACTGATCTGGAAGAACGCGAGCGCCTTATCGCGGATATCGGTAATCATGGCTTCATGATCTTGCGCAATCACGGAACTCTCACAACAGGATCAAATTGCGCAACGGCTTTTATGCGTATGTATTTTCTGGAACAAGCATGTCGCGCTCAAATTCTTGCGCAATCAGATACGCGCCCTCCCTTGGAGGAGCCCGAAGAAATGGCCGCTAAAGTCTTGCAACAGGGGGCTCCCGCCTTTATTGCCGGGCTGGGAGATAATCTTGCCTGGCCGGGCCTGCTTAGAAAACTAAAACGGGATAATCCGGGGTACGACGTATAGGGATTATATTTATAAAATCCGAATGCACTAAACCTTGAAAATTCTTATTCGCTTCTCAGTGTTTTGAGATAGGCAATAAGATGCGCGCGTTTTTGTTCGTCTTTAATCCCGCCATAAGACATGCGGTTATTCGGGATGTATTTGGATGGGCGGGTCAAAAACGCGTCCAGACTTTCATCATTCCAAACAATATCAACCGCGCGAAAGGCTTTAGAATATGTAAAGTCCGCGCGGCTCCCCGCTTTCGCGCCATAGATACCATAAAGGTTTGGTCCAATAAGGTTTGAGCCGTCTTTATCTACCGTATGACAGGCCGCGCACACGCGAAATGTTTTTTTGCCAGCCGTTACAGGATCATCAATCTGGACTGGCTCCGGGGCACTCTGGGCGGTCGAAGCCGGGGGCGGCGGCGTTTGGGTGCTATCGTCTTGCGAACACCCGGCGAGTAACAAGATAAGCCCGGCAGCAAGTTTTAACCCGGAGGGCAGGGGGCGTACTAAAGCGGCGATGTTGGGCGATGCGGGTACCAAAATGCGGTTGATCATTTGAAATCCATTTAATTTCTGGTGGCAATTTATACTGTTCTTTCGAACTTTTACCGCGCAGGAAGTCAACTTAAAAAATCTTCCCTCAATCATATCAAACCCCAAAATTGCACGAAGGCCTCTCTTAATTCTGGTTTCTCCAAGTCTGTGAGCCTTAACCAAAAATATACACGGCCGTAGGTTCTATATGCATAGATATTGCGCAAATCAGAAGCCTAAATAGAAGCTTTGATCAAAGCGCGACTTTTTGGACTAGGCCCCTGAGCCAGTGCGTGGGTACCGCAGGCGGCTGTCTAATTGGTGCTCTTTTGGTAAAATGCTTAAATTCTCTGACACCCTTAAAATTAGCGCCTAAAGATCGCAAAAAACGAGTTGCATTTTTCAATTTCAGCGTTTATCCCGTCCCTTCCAGTGCCCCTATAGCTCAGCTGGTAGAGCAATTGATTTGTAATCAATAGGTCCGCGGTTCGAGTCCGTGTGGGGGCACCACCTAACCCATTGAAAACAAACGTAAATATTGATTTTGAAAAAGAACAAAAGAGGAAACCTTGCGACCTTTTTTGGACCTTGCGACAGGTCGCAAGGTTTAAAGCTTGCGACCTTTGATCGAGATTGGGCTTACCAATCCTGATTCTTAAGTTAGGAAAAAGCCTATCAAAATCTGTTTGAAGCAGCGGTTAAGAGAATCGGCACTAACTGATTATTTCGTGGATACCTACTGATATGATATCGGTAGGTATTTTGTTAGTTTGAGATTAACCCATTACTTTTAACCCGTACCAGGTGTTAATAGATCGAATGATGTGTTTATTCTCTTAACAGCCATAAAATATGCCTAAAGCAAACACGATCATTCGCGCTTCTAGATTTTATGTTCGTTTTCGGCGTAGAGTCAGTTGGAGCTCCACCATACTTGCCGATAGATCAGCAACCTCCTAATTCAATGCTATGAAACAGCCAGATAGAAAAAGACCAACCGATCAGGAAAAAAATTTCGCATGGAGTATCGCTCCTACAAGAAGTGGTTCAGATCAGGATAAGGTGCGCAACTGTCATTGTTGCTGTGGAAGGGAAATTAAGAGAAGTCACTACGGAAAGAGATCGAGTAAATACGGTTGGGAGATGGATCATGACGTTCCTCACTCAATGGGTGGTGAGAATAGCATATTCAATTTCCGGGCCTTGCATTGGCGATGCAATGTAGGAAAAGGTAAAGACCTTAACTACACGAGCCTAGAGCCATTAGTTCTAGTGCCAGGTCCATCGAAATCAAAAAATATTATGAAAACTAGAAAGAAAAATATTATAAAAAGAAGAAAGAAAATGTCTAAGAAATGAACGATAAATGCGACCTAACTGATCTTGTATGTGCGATTAGTGAGGTGCAAGTGGTGCAAAAGCGGCACAAACTGTTGGCTAAGTCATTGATCTGTATAGGGCGCAAAGTGATTTGTAATCAATAGGTCCGCGGTTCGAGTCCGTGTGGGCACCATTTTCTCAAAGTTGAAACCACGTAAGTCATTGATTAGATTTATGTTTTCCTGAGAAAATCTGCAATCTCCTCAAAGATACTTTCATTTTGGGCCACACAATGGGACACAAAATGGGCTACATTATGAGCGAGATGAAGCACCTCGACCAATATCTAAAACAGCGTAAAGGCCGCTGGTATTATGTGCGGCGCGTACCGCTGCGCTATGCCGAAGTGGATAAACGGCGGCTGATTAAGTCGGCGCTCAAGACAGCCTCACGCGAAGTTGCCAGAGCAAGGCGGGACGCACTCGCAGAAGCCGATGATCTCTACTGGTCATCACTCGCCGCATCACAGGCCAGAACTTCGACCTCATCCGCTGTCGCAAGATACCGCGCGGCCAAGGCGCGGGCATTCGCGCGAGGCTATATCTATACACCTGTGGAAGAACTTTCCGCGCAAAACGATATGTCAGAAGTCATAGATCGCTTACGCGCCTTAGAAAGCAGTCTCGGTACGCGCCAAGCTGTGCCCGAAACGGACGCCCTGCTGGGTACGGCTCCCAAAGCCTCTATCCCTATCAGTGAGGCCTTCGAGCTTTATTGCGATAAGATCAGCATAGGCGACCAGAAAGGGAAATCTCCGGATCAGCGACGCAACTGGCGCAAGGTCAAAGCCCACGCTGTAAAGAACTTCATCCGCTTACGCGGTGATAAGCCTATGGCCGAGATTGGCCGCGCGGATGGGCAAGCCTTCTTTGTGACCCAACCCCTTTGAACGCAGCCAGCTAATAGTAGTAAAATGGCTGAATCAAAGGAGATTATAGATGTCAGGAAAGAGATATAAAGCGGAAGAAATAATATCGAAGTTACGAGGTTGAACAGCGAAGCTGTTTAACGAGGTGTATCTGGCCGAAGGCGTGAAAGTTGATGAGGTAATTCGTCGACTTGGTGTGAATAAGATTACCTATTATCGATGGCGTAAAGAGTTTGGCGGCATGCGCACCGAACAAGCTAAACGCTTGAAAGACCTTGAGAAAGAAAATGCTTGCCTCAAACGCCTTTTGGCTGATGCGGAACTCGACAAAGCGA
>CAYMPJ010000026.1:5357-33158 GCA_964392325.1 uncultured Caulobacterales bacterium | reverse complement strand
TGGCAGAATAGCTTTGTTTCCTTGGGAATCCGCCCTAGCGAGCGGCTTAAAACGCCCAAAGAAAGACGCCCAAGTTGCTGAGGTCTAATCATAACAAAATTAGCCGCTCTAAGCTTCTTAGCTCAACCATTTGAGTGCCTTCGCTTTTACGGGGCAGCCTTTGACCTTCGATCTCTAGGAAAAGAGCCAAATTTAGAACTCTTTACCATCTTAAAAATTAAATTGGTTTTTAACCTTTTTTTTCATAGAATCCAATTAGAAGAGGCGATTCTAATGAGATCTCCAACAGGCAATAATTTCGATATTGAAGAACTTCTTGACGAAGCTTTCAATGCGTTGACCGATGGCATTCTCATTTATAGTCCCGATAATATTATAATAAAGTTCAATAAGGCGTTCTCTGATTTAATGAAGGCGACGAATGTCCCTTGTCGTTTGGGCATGTCGCGACAAGAATTTTTGGATGGATTACGCGAATCAGGAACCTCTACTTATCGGCAGAAAACAACCCAAGAATGGTTGGAAGATCAAAGTGAAGACGCCGAGGAAGACGACAGCAACGGTGAAATATTAAGCCTCCCAAATGGGCGCTTTTATTTACGGCGTTTTCGAAGCATGCAAAATGGTGGTCACATCATTACAGTCACCGATGTGACTCAAATTCGGAAAGCCCATTTAGAAGCAGAAGCGGCGCAAATCGCGAAATCCGAATTCCTCGCTAATATGAGCCATGAAATCCGCACGCCCATGAATGGGATTATGGGGATGTCTCAATTATTGGCGAATAGTCACCTAGGCGAGCGTGAACGGGAATTCGTTCAAACGATTGACCGGTCTAGTCAAGCCTTGCTCACGATAATAAATGACATTCTTGATTTTTCAAAAATTGAGGCGGGCCGGGTCGAATTGGACGCGGAGCCCTTTTTACTTCGCGAAAGCCTAGAAGATGTGACGGCGCTTCTTTCAACCACGGCTACGGATACGGGAATTGATCTTTTACTGCGTATCGACCCTGATATTCCCGAATCTTATATCGGGGATGTGGGCCGCGTGCGGCAAGTTCTGACTAATTTGGTCGGCAATGCCCTCAAATTCACCCATGAAGGTCATGTCCTGATAGATGTCACCGCAAGCGTCGTTGACGAAACTGCTAAACTAACGATTGACGTAGGCGATACAGGGATCGGGATAGCAGAAGACAAATTATCAAATATTTTTGAAAAATTTAGTCAAGCTGACGGGAGTACAACGCGGGAATATGGAGGTACGGGCCTGGGCCTCACGATTTCTAGTAATTTAGCGCATTTGATGAAGGGTGATATCACGGCGGTAAGTGAACTTGGAAAAGGCTCTACATTCACCTTCACCTGTGAGCTGGGGGTCGTGGAGGATGTTGCAAAACCAACAGCAGAACGCCCTCCCAATATAAGCGGAAATATTTTGCTTATAGATGATATTACGCTCAACCATGATATCCTAAAAGAACAGCTGAATCGCGAAAGCTGTAAATGTATATCCGTTGAATCTTCCAGAAAGGGCTTGGCGGTATTAGCAAAAGCAAAAGATAAAAATATCAATATTGACCTGATTATTGTTGATTATCAAATGCCTGAAATGACAGGTGAAGATTTTATACGTATTGCGAAGACACATAATGATTATGCGCATATTCCCATACTCTTATTCTCATCTGTTGATAATGATGAACTCAAGCAGCGAATGAAAAAACTGGGTGTAGATGGTTATCTGACCAAGCCCGCGCGTTATCAGCAACTTTTGCGCGCCGTATCAAAAACCATTTTGAAATCCCGTAAGTCTGTAGCCGACCCTCATGGGGTGATAGATGTTACGCCAGCCGTCCATCAGCAAAGCCTCAAAACCACGCAGAGTAAAGAGGGAATAATTGATGTGCTGATCGCCGAAGATAATGAAGTCAATCAGATGTTCATCAGATATATCATGGAAGACATGGGTGTCTCGTTTAAAATTGTTCCAAGCGGTCGATTGGCTGTCGATAAGTGGAAATTACTTTCGCCGAGGATCATTTTTATGGATGTTTCGATGCCGGACTGGAATGGCTATGAAGCGACAAAAGCTATTCGTCAGTGGGAAGCCAAGTTGAATCTGCCTCGTACGCCTATCGTAGCTGTCACGGCGCATGCGCTGAAAGGTGACAGGCAGGACTGCCTAGATAATGATATGGATGATTATCTCTCTAAACCCTTAGCCATTAGTAGAATTAAGGATATGTTGGATAAATGGACAGATATGACAAATCTATCTGTAGTGTCTAAAGCCCCTTAATGACTAAAGTGTATGAAAAGATTGCAGTTTAACTATTGTCAGACCGCTTCTGGGGAGCGTCTTTAACTCGCCTCAACTAAGACGCTGAAGACTTCGGCAGAATTCCGACGCAAACCGGACGTTTGCCAAACATTCTACATTGTTTACTTTTGGCGAATATCTGCTTTCACTTTCAAACTGATACACTAGTTGGTCTTTGCGTTTGTTGATTATATGTCATTTTGAACGTATAATCAGCTAACACAACGAACGCTTAAGCCTTTGGCGTTTTATTTTAGGGGGATGTTTATGAGATTTATACGCTTATCAATCATTGCCATATCAGCACTTACCTTGACGGGGCTGGGGGCGGGATTTGTATTTCCCTCCGCATCATTAGCGCAAAATTCTCTTTCCAATTCCCAGTTATTGGCGAATGGATGGACTATTCAGGAAGCTTTGGTGGTATTCAAGGAATTTGAATTACCTGGAGAGGTATTAGACCCGGAAAAAAGCACCGCAAAAATTAAAGGTGGCAATAGGACTTTTTTTCTTGATGGCTATAATTGCGATAAAAATCGGCGATGTACGGAGTTTCTTTTCTCGGTTGGTTTTGATTTACCAGAGGGAATGTCCCTTGAAAAAGTCAATGAGTGGAATAGTAGGCAATTGGCAGGGCGCGCTTATTTGGATGATGAAAATGATCCGTGGCTTGATCATGTTGTATCAATTCTTGACAAGAATGATGATAGTGCACTCGAAGAAGGTATTGCGCTCTGGATTGGCGCTCTTGATAAATTCGAAGCTTTTATATTTCAAAAAGAACCCGATTCAATTTGAGATTTAGGGGGTAGCTTTCAAGTTAGAAAGCGCCTCAACTCGTGAGTTTTTCCATCTCTTCATCTGAAATATCGAAATTTGCATACACATTTTGCACATCATCGAGATCATCCAGAACGTCCATCAATTTCATAACACTGTCGGCCTTATCGCCTTCAACAGGAATAAGGTTTTGAGGTTTCCAGACGAGTTTAGCAGATTGCGGCTCGTTAAATGTTTTCTCCAGATTGCCAGCCACTTCTGACAATTGATCTGCCGGGCAATAAATGACGTGAAGCTCTTCTGAAGATTCCACATCATCGGCTCCCGCTTCAATTGCGGCTTCGAACATTGCTTCTTCATCAGCAACGCTGCCCGGATATTCGATGGCACCGACCTGATCAAACATAAAAGAAACAGAGCCTGTCTCGCCAAGATTGCCGCCACGTTTGGTAAAAGAGGAGCGCACCTCACTTGCTGCGCGATTTCTATTATCGGTGAGGGCTTCAACAATTACGCCGACGCCGCCCGGGCCAAACCCTTCATAGCGAATTTCTTCTAAAATGGCCGCATCTGCTGCGGTGGATTTCTTTACAGCGCGATCAATATTATCTTTAGGCATGGATTGCGCTTTGGCTGCGGCAATCGCAAGACGCAGGCGCGGGTTAAATTCCGGGTCGGGTGCGCCCATTTTGGCCGCGACAGTAATTTCTTTGGACAGTTTGGAAAACATTTTTGACCGTTTAGCGTCCTGACGGCCTTTACGGTGTTGAATATTTGCCCATTTGGAGTGACCGGCCATAATTTCTCTTACCTTTTATCATCTTGTCGAGCGCGCCGATTTACCTGAACTCGCAGGGGTGTCGCGCTATAATTTCTGTCTCTATGTCTTGCTGGTTGATGCCATATCTCAGCCGTTTACCCCAAAATCAGGTTGTTTTACAAGGGTGAAGCGCCGATTAGCGACTTTAAAGAGCTAATCGGCTGGGCGAGGGTCAGTCATTAGAAAGACGCGAAATGGCGGGGTTGGATGCCCGCTCTATGCAGCGTTTTGACTATAGAGCTTGCGTATTTTCGGGAGTTCCTTACGTGTCATTTTGAATGTCTCTCTTAGAGGCTCTTTGAGGGTCACTAGAGTTTCTTTATTAACCCCTTCATGGGCTTTTGTTTCTATCAGAGAGCATATTCCGGCCAACTCACTCGCTCCTACATTGAGGCTCATGGATTTCAATGCATGAGCATCTTTTTTCATGACTGCGTTATCGTATTCTTCAAAGTCTCTGAGCAGTTTGAGTAAGGCTTCTGTACCATGGGTTTCGAAGAGATCAAGCATTCTGCCTACCAGATCGGAATTGCCCTGTTGCATCTCCTTGATTTGATCAAGGACCGACGTGTCAAACATATCTCTATTGGCAATTTTTGTGCTGGTCGGTTGACTTGGCGTTGGTGGCTCCGGGGGGGCAGTCTCATCAGAGGTTGTATTTTCAGCATCTTCTGGCGAACTTGCGGTGGTTTTTGTGTTCTGGGGCGCGGACGGATTTTGCTCCGCGTTTGGCTCGTCTGTTGCCTCGGACTGGGTATTCATGACGAAGTTGTCTCCGGTCATGATATCATCTTGTGTCGACGCAGCTTCAGCGGGGTTTATTTGCGCACCGGATGTGGAGGCGCTTTCATTATGGCTATCACTATGGTCTTCATCGAGAGCAGCGTCTTGCTGACTATCCCGGCTAGCATCAGGGTTTATTTCTCCTGCACCCAAAATTATTGCCTCTCCAGCGGTTGATGCAGTTGGAGATGAATTTTTCGATGAATCAGATTTTTCTGTTGGAGCAGGTTCCAGCGCTTCATCAATTGACTGGGCATTGCCGGATGGTTGTTCGCTGCGATCTGAGTCAGCGCTATCGGCAGGCTGGGTTTTATCATGCGGTTCATCTTGAGATGGAGCTGCGCCTTTTGAGGCGCGATAATTCTCAGCAGTAATTTTATCTGCGGGTTGAATATATTTACTCAGCGCAGTGGTCAGGGAATCCAGCGTGAATGGTTTGGTGACAAAATCATCCATGCCCGCTTCAATCCATTCCTGATCATCGCCGGCAACATGAGCCGTTAGAGCAATGATTGGCATAGCAACCCTGTAATTTTCTTTCTCCCAAGCCCGAATGGTTCGGGTTGCTTCGTACCCATCCATTTCTGGCATTGAGCAATCCATCAAGATGAGGTCAAAATATTCCTTCTTGACCAATTCAACAGCCTCTTTGCCATCACAAGCCGTCGTTGCGACAATATCCAATTTGCCAAGCGCTTCATTCACGACTTCGCGGTTTACCGGACTATCATCAGCTGCGAGGATACGTTTTCCTGCAAAAGAAGGCGTGTTGTCGACAACTTCCTCTTGGGCATCTTTTGCCCCCAGACCGCGTAATTCGCCGCGCGAAATGCGATCAATTTGTTCCGTAATAAAGCGTCTTGATAATGGTTTGATCAACAAATCATCGACAATTCCTTTTTCAAGGAGGCCATCTGGTGTTGCATCCCCAAATTCACTGACACAAATTCGCGTTGGGACCCATTGGTCTTCGACGGTGCCTAATGCATCATGAAGGCTTTCAAGGAAGGAGGGGCTTGCAAAAATAAAATCCGCATACATCATGTAATCATTGATTTTCTCTTGCACATTGACAATTTGCGGTGAAATGCCTGCCTCTTGCAAATATCTGGCTAGCATTTTCGGCGTTGCGGAGCCATCAAGGGCAATAATAGCGCGTTTATCCGATGATATGCGGTCTATCAATTTTGGTTTTTTCAAAGCCTTTGTCGGAAGTGTAAAGAAGAATTTCGAGCCTTTTCCCTCGACACTTTGGACACTTATTTCGCCGCCCATTTTATTGACAAGCTTACGGGAAATAGCCAGGCCGAGCCCTGTACCACCAAATTTACGTGTGGTTGATTGGTCCGATTGAGAGAAGGCATCAAAAATTAGCAATTGTTTGTCTTTAGGAATACCAACACCGGTATCCGTCACAGAAAATTCCAGGGTGCACTCATTATCCTCATCAGGTATGCGCCGCGCCGAGACGACAACATGACCCGTTTTGGTAAACTTCAACGCATTATTGACCAGATTGGAGAGAATTTGATTTAATCTTACAGAGTCACCTGTTATTGACTCTGGTACATTTGGTGCAACATAGGTTGTTAAATCAATATTGCTTTTTGTAGCGCGCTCCCAGAATAGTCCAACCACATCGTCGATAAGTTCTGCAGGTTGAATTTCAATGGATTCAAGATCCAGCCGATCTGCTTCGATTTTTGAGAAATCCAGAATATCATTGATAATTGTAATGAGGCTTTGACCGGATTTAACGATGACTTCGGCGTAACGCTTTTGTCTTGTATCCAAATCGCCTTTGCTCAACAATTCCGCCATCACTAGAATACCATTCATTGGTGTACGGATTTCATGACTCATTGTTGCTAAAAATTCGGACTTTGACACATTGGCAGTTTCAGCAACGACTTTCGCGGTTTTAAGCTCGTTGGTGCGATCTCCAACAATTTTTCGCAAATTTTCCTGATGGGATTTTAACCGTTCGTCTTGCTCTTCCATCTGGTCAAGCATGTCATTAAAGGAATCAACTAGGATGGATGTTTCGTCATTGCTTTTCTTTTTAGCTCGTTTCGTCATGTCGCCAGTTTCCCGGACTGAATTCATGACTTTTGCCAGATCTTGAATGGGTTTCGAAATTGATTCAACAAGATTGAGTGCAATAATGAGACCAATAAATCCGGCGAGGAATGCTGTCATCGTCGCATCATATAAGAGCACTCCAATTCTCTTGATTAGAGAATTTGTGTCTGCTTGTAGGATTAAAGTACCGATTTTACGATTTTCAAAATAAATCGGAGTGACTGCGTAAGCATATCGATCTGTGAGCATGGAGATCGGTGTGCGTTCTCTATCCTCACTCGAATGTGTGGTTTGATTATCTTTTGGGCTTTTGAGAATAGTCCCGGACTCGGTTATGATATTACCTTGGAGGTCTTCGACAGCAAGATATTTTATTGTCGGGACCTGTCCTATTGTTTCCTGAAGGGCGTTTTGAGCGGCTAGCAATTTTTGCTGGTCGTTAGAATATCGAACATCCTTGGCAATTAGGGAGGATATAACATTGGCGTAGCCATCGAGCTCTTTCGATTTGCTCGTACTAAATTGTGAAATTTCTCTCCCGACGGAGACGGCGGTGATAATTATGACCGCGCCCAATATAGAGATAACCACCAATGTGGTTAGCTTTGCCTTCATAGAGTTCTGATTATTAATGATAAATGACCGTAACACTGCACAATTCCCATAAAATTATGCTGTCATCATGCCTAAAAACTCTTTCAAAATGCTTGATAGATATAGATTAGCAATGTCTTTTTAATCAAATCAGGGCATAAATGTAAATTCCATAAGCAAATGGTACGATTAAGTGTCAACAAAAGATAAATATTCCGAGCATCAATCCCACATACTTTTAGTGGATGATGACCCAATTATGTGTGAATTGGCATCAACTCGGCTGCTCGATGCTGGTTATACTGTTGATGTTGCCCATAATGGTGAGGATGCTCTGGAGTTTTTACAAAGCTCTCATGCCGACTTGGTGATTTCGGATATCAATATGCCCGGCATGGACGGATTTGAGTTAACCCGCCGTATTATCGCCTCTCCTGCCTTACAAACAATTCCGGTTATTGTTATTACCGCAAGTGATAGGCCAGATGTAGCGGCAGATGCATTTGAAGCAGGGGCGACCTCTTTTCTTGATAAGCCAATCAACTGGACACTCTTTTCTCACGCGGTAAAGTTCGTTCTGCGTGCAAGCTATGATCAAAAAGCTTTGCGCATTGCGCGTGATCAGGCCGAAGCGGGTGCGCGCTTTAAAGATAGTCTTATGTCGGTCATGAGCCATGAGTTGCGCACGCCCTTAAATGCAATCATTGGTTTTGGACAATTATTGCATGATAAATTCGTTGAAGATGATGACAAACTAAATGTTGAATATGCCGATTATATTATCGGTGGCGGACAACGTCTTTTAAATTCCGTGTCTGATATGTTGCTCGCATCAGATGCGAGGTCCGGGCCGATTGTTCTGAACGAGGTCGATGCCACCCTGGAAGAACTCGCTGATTTAAGCTGTTCTTATGTCAGAAAAGATCTGGAATTATCCCAAGCCTCTATTGAGGTAAAATTGCATGATCCAGGAATGGAAGTGCGTTGCGACAGACAATTGTTAGCACGCTCCATTTCTAAATTAATTGATAATGCGATGAAATTTTCTTCTCCGGGAGTAAAGATTTTACTCGCATCGGTCCGGACGCGTGATGGCCGCTTGGCAATTATTGTGCGTGATAATGGACCGGGTATCGCTGAAGATAAGCTAAAACTGATTGCCATGCCCTTTACCCAATCGGATATGTCTTTAAGGCGATCAAAAGAGGGATTGGGACTGGGGATCCCATTGGTCAAAGCCATTGCTTCGTCTCATGAGGGGCAGTTTTATCTTGATACGAAAGTGGGATCAGGAACACAAGCGATCATATTACTCCCGGCAAAACGTATTGTTCATGTCAGCGCCCCGATAGTGGAAGATTCGCGTGAGCTGGTAGAAGAAAAGCTCGCTGGCTGAGCTACGCCAATTTAATATCAATATTGTCCGCGACTCTGCCCTCATTCGGGTTTTATCAATGGGGGAGTAGCCATTTTGACGGCTCTGACTGCGCTTGGGGCTTTCGCCGTGTGCAAGTTGCGTTATCATAGGCAAGAACAGACTAGAGCCTTTCAAATTTCATGATTTCTATTTCTGCCCCTGTTTTCTCCGGGCCCGGTTTCCTTGGGTTTTGCGTGATGGTAGGAAGAGTAAATATCAGGAAAATGAAGTCTCAATCGGCATTAGCCTATTTTAGAAAAGGACTGATAACTCGTGGATTTTGGATATTCAAAACGTAGTCAAGACTATATCAAGCGCGTCAACGACTTTATGGAAAAGCATGTTTATGACGGCTTTGAAGAATATGAGCGCCAGCACAATGAATTTGGCAAAGATGATCGCTGGAAAGTGCCTCCAATTATCGAAGAGCTGAAAGACAAGGCAAAAGGCGAGGGCCTGTGGAATATGTTCCATCCGGACCCTAAATTTGGTCCCGGATTATCAAATGCCGATTATGCCCCGATCGCGGAAATAACGGGCAGATGTCCTATCGCACCGGAAGTCTTTAATTGTGCGGCGCCCGATACGGGGAATATGGAGGTGCTCTCGCGTTATGGTACTCCGGCCCATCAGGAAAAATGGCTGATGCCACTCCTTGATGGCAAGATTAGATCCGCGTTTTTAATGACCGAGCCCGCTGTTGCCTCGTCGGATGCGACCAATATTCAGACCGAGATCGTTGAAGACGGTGACCATTATGTCATTAATGGCCGAAAATGGTGGTCTTCTGGTGCCGGGGACCCGCGTTGTGAAATTTATATTGTCATGGGTAAAACCGATAAGAACGCTGATCGCCATAAACAACAATCAATGATTTTGGTGCCGAGCGATACACCCGGCGTGAAGATCTTGCGACATCTACCGGTGTTTGGTTATGATGATGCGCCTCATGGGCACATGGAGGTTGAACTTGATAATGTCCGTGTACCTAAGGAAAATATTCTCCTCGGTGAGGGACGTGGTTTTGAAATTGCGCAAGGACGCCTCGGCCCTGGTCGTATTCACCATTGCATGCGTACGATTGGTGCAACGGAGGTTGCGCTGGAAAAAATGGTCAAGCGCCTGCTAACCCGTGAAGCTTTTGGTAAACCCATTTACAAACACTCAATCTGGGAACAGCGGGTGGCAGAAGCGCGGATTGATATTGAAATGTCGCGTCTTCTAACCTTAAAAGCGGCGTGGATGATGGATACGGTTGGCAATAAGGTGGCGCAAGCGGAAATTGCGATGATCAAAGTTGCCGCGCCGCGCATGGCGCTGCGTATTATCGATGATGCAATACAGGCCCATGGCGGCGGCGGCGTTTCAGCCGATTATGGTCTAGCGCAACTCTATGCTGGTATGCGCACCCTGCGCCTTGCTGATGGTCCCGATGAAGTTCATTGCCGGGCAATTTCCCGGATGGAATTCAAAAAATATTCTAACCATCTATAAAGTTTCTATCAAAAACATTAAATTTATTAACGCCTGTTCCGCTGAATTTTGCTTAATTGCGAGGTTCTGGAACAGGTTTTTTTATGTGCCGGTCGTAAGCAAACCCATTAATTTGGGTGTTTCATATCGGGTAATTCGAAAGCAATATCAGTATACGGTATTTACTTATGATGGCTGTTTCCACCGCCATCCCTTTTGGTTTGGTTGCAGCGTAAAATAGGTTTGGTGCTAAAATCCATGCCGACCCAAATTTTTGCATTAACCTGCCCGCTTTTTTTGATTTTTTTGTCCAACCAAAATTTCTTTCGTTTGCGCGCTTATTTGGCGTGCAATCAGAAAACACTCCGGACTAACCCAAATTTTTCTAAAAATATTGTGTATCAAAACAATACACATGCCCTGCTTTTAGTGAGATAATTCCTATATAATATTGAATTGGCACACTCAATGCATAACATGTAGGTGGATGTAAAAATAATAGCATGTGTACAGATAAATATTGTGATTTTTAACTTTGGTGCGCACCGAAATTGCGTTGCGAGCTAAAAATTAGGCGCATATGGAGGCGGTTTTTGTTCTCACTGTAAGGCAGTCTCATATTGGTGCACCGCTAAGAGTGTTTAATTTAGGATGGTAAATTTTTTGACATAAGGAATAGTTGAATAATTTTGCTCAGAGTTTGAGATAGAGCCGTGGTAGTATCTTCACTTTCAGTTGTTAACGATAAAAATGAAAGCCCAACACAAGGGGCTGCTATTTCTATTGCGCAAAGTGATCTTGAAATTACGGTCTCTGACAAGACTATTAATTATGTGGTACCTATTACTGACGGCGATGATGAAGATAATCGTGTCTTGGGGGTCGTTACCGCTATTCCGGCTATATATAGTGATTTAGATTCCCGGCTTCCTTCTATGCAAGGTGTAACCAGAACAGCTCAACTTAGCTCGGGCCCATCAAATAGCGCGCCCATCGGCACTGGACTACCCAGTGATATTAATGTAACCGCGTTAACGCCTTCTGGCGTAGATCTCTCCAGCTTATTTCTTTCTGATATAGATGGCGACACACTTGATGTGAGCTTGTCGGTATCGCAGGGCACTCTCGCTGCTAGCAGCGGAAATGGTGTTTTGGTTTTTGAACAGACGCCGTTTTCTTTGTTTTTACGCGGCACTGCGACTGCGCTCAATGAATATCTAGATAATATTGGAAATATTTTATTCACCAGCGTTGACGAAGGTCTTGTAAATAATGGTGCGACCCTCACGGTTATTGTTTCAGATCGGGTTGCTCCGGACGTAAATTTGGGCACTGTGAATATCGATCAGCGAGAAGTGCAAAGCCTGATTGTGACGACGAGCGATGATGTGGTGGATATGTTTGATGGGGAAACATCCCTGAGAGAGGCCCTACAATTTGCAAATTCGAATGGGGATATGAGTATCATTAGTTTTGCGACCGGTGTGGGGGAAGCTTTTGAGAATGCCACTCAAAGTGGGGTCGTCATTCGCTTAACGAATGGATCCTCACTTGAAATTACTTCTGATGTATTAATAGATGGTGATTTTGATGATGACGGCGTTGCCGATATCATACTCTCTGGTGATGTTGATGGTGACGGATTAGCGCAAAATGATAATCCGGATACAAGATTTGATGAGACGCTTTTACTCCAAGCCCATAATGATAATGGTGATAGTCGGGTTTTATCAATTCTATCCGGTTCGGTAAGCCTAGAGGGCATTGCTATCACGGGGGGTAATGCGGGGGATATGGGGGGCACGTTTCCCGATAATACAGGCGGCGGAATTTTTGTTGCAGTGGGCGCAAGTTTGATGCTCAGTACAAGTATTGTTTCAGGAAATGGCGCTGAATTGGGCGGGGGAATATTCAGTGGCGGGGCGCTATCGCTAAGTGAGACGACGATTGCGGCAAACGTCGCCGGTGCATCCGGGGGAGGTGTATTTAGTGGTGGTTCAGCTACCTTTATCAGCTCAACCCTATCGGGAAATGCCGCCAACCAAAATGGTGCCGGAGTAGCCAATGTCGGTACGGCAATGTTGGTAAATACAACCCTATCGGGCAATAGCGCCCGCGTTAATGGTGGAGGGCTAATTAATGAGGGAGTGGTTTCGCTTTCTAGTTCGACCGTTTCAGGAAATAGCGCCGGGATAAGAGGCGGGGGCATCTATAGCTATTCTGGAATATTTGCTTCAAGCCAAACAAGCTTGACTAATTCCATTGTACTGGGCAATGGTGCAGCATTTGGCGCTGAGGTTGATGCCTTTATAACAAGCAATAATTCGATAACGAACGGCGATGTTACGGATGTTTTTGAACAAACCACTAACGGCGCAGATGGATCGACCTTGGCGGGGGTTCTTAGCGATAATGGCGGCGATGTTGCGTCTATTATGCTTCTTGCTGGTGGTTTAGCCGATAATACTGGTGTGAACGCTAATCTACCAATTATTGATAATGGCGCGAACGGGCCTCAGGCTTTAGCTTTTGATGCGCGCGGCGTTGTTCGCATAATTGACGGTACGGTTGATCTGGGTGCGGTGGAATTAACAGATGATATTGCTACGGTCGGGGATGATGATATTACGGGTAGTAATATTAGTGAAGGCATAACCGGTTTTAATGGTGATGATACGATCGCTGGTTTAGGGGGAGACGATACTCTAAACGGTCTTGCGGGGGATGATCATCTTTTTGGGGGAAGAGGCAATGATGTTATTTTCGGTTCCACAGGCAATGATAGTATTGATGGCGGGATAGGCAATGATACCCTTGCGGGTAATAATGGAGATGACTTTGTAAGCGGCAACCTTGGGGATGACTTTATCAATGGCCTATTTGGCGATGATACGCTTGATGGTGGTTCGGGTAGCGATACTATTTTTGGTGGCGGTCAAAATGATATAATTATTGGCGGTGATGGTGATGATTTTATCAATGGCCACTCAGGATTTGATAATATTAATGGTGGAGCCGGGGACGATTTTTTGCGGGGAGGAAGCAATGCCGACTTTATTGCCGGCGCTGACGGTAATGATACACTGATTGGTGATGACGGACATGATCGGTTATTCGGGGGTATTGGCAATGATTTTATCAATGGCAATGATCTAGACGACGTTCTGTTTGGAGGAGCCGGTTTTGATTCATTAAATGGCGCTGACGGAGATGATATACTGAATGGTGATGACGGTAATGACCAACTATTCGGGGGTATTGGTAATGATATTATCAATGGCAATGACCTAGACGACGTTCTGTTTGGAGGAGCCGGTTTTGATACATTAAATGGCGGTGCAGGCAATGATATTTTATCTGGTAACTTCAATGCTGACTTTTTTGTCTTCGATGATTCTTTTGGCAATGATGTCATTACTGATTTTAATCAAGCGAACGCATTTGAAACGATTAACTTGAGCGCGCTCACCAATATCACAAGTTTTGCTGATCTTCAGGCCAATCATTTGAGCAGTGATGCAATGGGAAATGCACTTATTATTGATGGAACAAATTCAATCACCCTTATTGGGATTGATATGAATGATCTTATTGAAAGTGATTTTGTTTTCTGATCTCAATTTTTCATCTGCCGGGATCTGACTTTAATAATCTAACTTATTCTGTTTTGGCTATGGGTTGCAGTGATATATAATTGACGCTTCAATTTCTAAGGCTATCTTGTTAGTGTTTTTTAAAGATAGCTATTGGAGGCAATTATGCCCAAATTCACCTACCTATTCCGACTGACAGCGATATCTGCTCTCATATTTGCCATGCCTGCAATGGCTCAAGAGTACGTCCATGGAAATGGAGCACTGGAAATTTTTGATGGTGAAGGGCTTAGCAATTCGCCAACCTGGGTGAAAGTCTGGGTATTTATCATGCTGGCGACTTTTGCCAGCGGCTTATTATTTATCTGGAAAAGAGCGGAAGCGCGTTTGGCTGTGGGCGGCTTTCTGCTCGGTATGGGGGCACTATCTGTTTTAACAGGGCCATTGGGGCTTTTACCCTTTTCAGGTTTGATTGCAGCAGTACATATTGTTTTCTGGTCACCAGCCCTGATAGTGTTATTGAGCCGGCGAACATTTTTAAAAGAACGCAGCCTTTATGGGTTTTGGACCGGGTTAATGACCGTGGTTATTCTCTTCTCATTCGTCTTCGATATTCGCGATGCGTTTATTTATTTTCGCCATATAGCTGGAATCTAAAAATATTTCCGTTTATGTGGGATTGAGGCGTTTTTCTTTCGTAAATTGACTTTCTGTAGTTTGCAATTGCTTCCTTTGTCATTCCGCTCTCCCTTGTCATTCCCGCTCCCCCTTGTCATTCCCGCGAACGCGGGAATCCAGCGGTTTCAAATTCATCGCAATAATTGGAGGTGTCTTCCCGCTTTCGCGAAGGTGATGTGTCTTACTGACGGGGTGGTTTTTAGTTTGAGGGGGCTTACGCGGAATAGACCACATTGCCATGCTCATCATGGGATGAGGTCGCGAGGTTAGAAAATTTGGTAAATTCTGATTCAAAGTGTAGCTTTACGGTTCCAATCGGGCCGTGGCGTTGTTTGCCGATAATGACTTCTGCAACATTTCGTAATTCCTGATTGCGCTGAAGCCATTCTTGATATTCGGTTGTGTTCTCGTCTCCGGGCATGGCTCTGGAATGGTAATATTCTTCACGAAATAAAAACATCACAACGTCAGCATCCTGCTCAATCGATCCAGATTCGCGCAAATCAGATAATTGGGGACGTTTATCATCGCGAGATTCCACTTGCCGCGATAGCTGGGAGAGGGCGATGATAGGAATATTGAGTTCCTTGGCGAGCGTTTTGAGCCCCATTGAAATTTCAGTGATTTCCTGAACCCGGTTACCGGCATATTTACCGCCGCCTGTCAGAAGTTGCAGATAGTCTATAATCAGCAAGTCTAATCCATGTTGACGTTTGAGGCGCCGGGCCCGTGCGGCAACCTGAGCGATGGAAATGCCGCCAGTATCGTCAATGTAAAAGGGAAGGGATTCCAGCTCACGGGCGGCATGGTAGATGCGATCAAATTCTTCCCGGTCAACATCACCGCGACGGATGCGCTCGGAAGGCACGCGGGAAAATTCGGAAATAATCCGGGTTGCTATTTGTTCAGCAGCCATCTCGAGTGAGAAAAATCCGGTAATGGCGCCGTTAACGGTTTTCATGCTGCCATCTTCCTGACGTTCGGCCTTATGGGCCTTGGCAGCATTAATGGCGATATTAGCCGCTAATGAGGTTTTTCCCATTGAGGGTCTGGCAGCGAGAATGATGAGGTCGGAGGGATGAAGGCCGCCGAGCTTTTTATCGAGATCAATAAGTTCCGTGCCAACGCCCGACATCGCGCCGTCGCGTTTAACAGCCGCATCAGCCAGCTCAATGGCCTCTGTGATGGCGCTGCGAAAAGACTTGAACCCGCCGCCATATTTGCCGGTTTCTGCAAGCTGATATAGCTCTTGCTCTGCGGAATCTAATTGTAACCCGGGATCATCATCAATAGTGGATTGGCTGGCGCGCTCGGCCATGTCAGTGCCAATTTTAATCAATCCTCTGCATACTGACATATCAAATACAATGCGGGCATAATCGCCAGCACTCGCAGTTGATGGAAGCGCCGCGGCAAGTCGTTCCAGATATTTACGGCCACCAACCTCAATAAATCCTTCCTGAGTTGAGAGGAAACGGTCAAGGGTTAAGGGATCGGCAAGGCGCGATGAATTAATGAGTTCACCGCAAGCCCGGTAGATAAGCTGGTGAACGGGATCGTAAAAATGTGATGTTTTTAGAAAAGTGGAGACATGAAAATAGATTTCATTATCAAACAGAATGGCTCCAAGAACGGCTTGCTCTGCTTCAAGGCTGATGGGAAGCTTGTTGTCTGTAGATGGAGGTTTTCCAGTTACATCTCCGTGGGAGCCTCTATCGGCGTTGGAGTCGCCGAAATCATTTTTATTGCCATCTGCCATGCTTAAAAACTAATTTAAAATTTATTTACTGAAAAGGTTTTTCTCGCATTTGGGGAAAAGTTCGGCAAAAATAAATCGAGAAAAAATAAATATATTTTTAGTTTGTATAGATACTAAAAAGGCAATCAGCTTTGGCTGATTGCCTGATGATAATAAACGAAAAATATATTGCTTAGTCTTCAGTTTTTTCAGCGTTTTCTTCTGAAGATGTCTCTTCGCTCGCGTTCGGATCGAAGAATTCTGGCGTAGATTCAGCCTCTTCTACCTTGTCTTCTTCGCGGGTTAAAATGTCTTCGCCAGCTGCCTGACGGACAGCTTCCTCATCGGAGCGTGCAATATTAATTTCTATTGTTGCATCAACCTCTGGGTGTAGGCGTATGCGCACCGGAAAAATGCCCAATGTTTTGATAGGCTTATCGAGGCGAACCTGCGAGCGAGAGATTTGTACGCCGTCGCTGGAGGCTTGCTCGGCAATATCTTTTGTCGAAACAGATCCATAGAGAAGGCCCATTTCAGAAGCCTGGCGAATAACGACAAATGCTTTCTTGTCCAATTTCGCGGCAACTGCAGATGCCTCGCCTTTACGCTCAAGGTTACGCGCTTCCAATTCAGCCCGTTGTTCCTCAAAGCGTTTTTTGTTCTCTTCATTGACTCTGAGAGCTTTTTTGGTTGGCAAAAGGAAATTGCGACCATAGCCGTCTTTGACGGTAACGATATCGCCCATTTGGCCAAGATTTTCAACGCGTTCAAGTAGAATGAGTTCCATTGTCTTTACTCCCCTACATACGGAAGCAGAGCGAGGATACGGGCGCGTTTGATAGCGCGCGCCAGTTCGCGTTGCTTTTTGTTAGAGACAGCAGAGATACGAGAGGGAACAATCTTGCCACGCTCGGATACGTAACGCTGTAGAAGTTTCGGGTCTTTATAATCAATCTTGGGTGCATTCTCGCCAGAGAATGGGCATGTTTTTCGCCGACGGAAAAATGGTTTAGCCATGAGGTTTAATCCTTAAAATTTAAAAATATCTGTTCACAAGAGCCTTAATCGCGTGACGCTCTATCGCCATCGCCTCTATCGGGACGAGGGCCCCTGTCAGGGCGAGGACCACGGTCGCCGCGGTCACTGCGATCTTTGCGGGTCAGGATGGCTGAAGGTTCGCTCTCATGTTCTTCAACGCGAATTGAGAGGGTGCGCAAAACATCCTCGTTAATTTTTTCCTGCCGTTCCAGTTCGTGAAGGGCTGCGGCTGGAGCGTCAATATTAAGGAGGGCGTAGTGGCCCTTGCGGTTTTTGCGAATTTTATATTGTAAGGTGCGAAGACCCCAAAATTCGGTCTTGGCTATTTTTCCGCCATTATCTTTTATGATCTGGCTGAGATTTTCTGTCAGGGTTTCCATCTGCGCAGGAGATATATCCTGTCGCGCAATAATGGTGTGCTCGTAAAGTGGCATAGTTGCCAGCTCCTATTAAAGGGACGATGGAGACAGTCAAAAGGCGGCTGGAGCCTCTATCAAGCCTTTGGTTCACTCATAGGCGAGACCATCTCGCACTCTTTCGATTTTAGATCAAAAGTATCAGTGACCATCGTTCGTTGAGGTGCGGGAATTAAACGAGGAATGCCGGTTTTGCAAGGGTTTTCTTCGATTTATCGTAAAATCCCTCTTGAGGCCATCGCTTTGGCGTAGAGCCACAATCCGAGCGCAATTGCGAAGAGAACACCATAGAAAAATACACTGCCACTCCCGCCAACTTCGTAGCCATTGCTGAGGAAAAAAGTGTAGATAATCGAGACAGATAGGCCTGCCAGAGATAGGAACAGGGCGATCACAGCCAGTTTTTTACGCAAAAGCAGTAAAATCGCGCCCACGAGGCCGCCCCATACCCCAAAGGCCCACGCAGCATGTTGCCACCAGGGCATTCCTTGCCAATAGGCTATTTGTTCGGGTGAAAAGGCCTTCAAGTGATCGGCATTTCCGGTTTGGGTCATGAAATAATCATAACAGCCATAACCGTTCCATAAGACGGCCAGAGTGCCTACCACCCATAAATGCCATGCTGCCCCGGGCTCTTTTGTTGATATCGTCATTTTCGCCTCCTCCAAATTTCACATAAGCATAGGTCAAAAGTGAAAATTTAGCAAAATTACCATGCCCAAATTCCTAGCTGTTGGGGGCCATAGTGGGGCCATAGCGGGCAGGGCGGGCTGTATCCAGTTAGAATAGATCAAGCCAAAACCATTCCCAAAGTCTTTGGTGCCTCAATATCGATATTGTGTATGCTGATTAATAAAAACGGGTTGGTTGCCGGTGGACATCTTAATCGGGGCAGAGTGAAAAAAGCAGGATAAAAGCGGAGAAGTTTGTATAATATCAGCGTTTACTTTAAGGGGGGGCGTGCTTTACAATAGCTTTGCTGCGTGGGCGTTAGTAATTAATAATACAGGAAAATTAGGCATGAGCGATAACGAACCAAATTCTGAAAATGCAGATGTCACCCAAGCTTGGCATGCGTCGCAAACCCAAAAGGCTTCGGCCAAAAAGCTTCGGATTTTTGCCGGTCTTTCGTGGTTCGTTGCTATCGGTACGGAAATTTCAGGTATTGTATTGCTCCTGAAAAATACCTTCGATCAGGGAAATCTCGCTTTGTTAATCGGACTATTGGTAGTGATTGCAGTCTTTGCGATTGCCGGTAGCTTTATGTGGAAAGCGGCCAATAAGCATGATCCTGCGAGCAAGGATGAGCCGGCCAAGTTCTTTATCCAGAATCAACTTGGCGCGATCATCACAGTGATTGCTTTCCTACCTTTGTTGGCCATGATTTTTCTCGACAAGGATATGGACCCGAAAAACAAAAAAATCGCTGGCGGCGTCGGGCTTGGCTTGGCTGCACTGGCGACTGTTCTTGGGGTGGATTTCAATCCGCCATCGACCCAACAATATTCGCAGGATATGAATAAATGTGCGGCGCAGATCAAAGCCAAAGAACCAACGACAGCGTGCTCACCTGAAGTTGCAGAGCAAGCGCAAGATATTGTTGAGGACTCAGAAGCTGTAGCCGCAGCAACGAGAAGCGCAGAAAACCCCGATGGTCTTGATGTGGTCTATTGGATCGCGCCTAAAAATGGCGAGAAGAAATCTAAATCAAAACTCGTTTTTCACTTGTGCGAGAATGTTTCTACCCTGCGCGGTAAAACGGTCAATAAAGGCTCGGTTACCGAGGCCTATGCGCAAAATGCAATCCGCCTTACCAAACAAATTGAATCAGAGCGCAGACAATGCGGGTTCACGAGCGCCGAGTAATCGCTCGGTTATTGCATTGTCTATGGGTCTCAACTGGCAAGTCTCTTCAGGTAGCTAAAGAGGCGGCCATCCATTATCAGCAACCCCGTAGCAACAAGACCCATTCCCGCGCCTTGTTGGGCGGAAAAGGTTTCATTTAAAAAAGCCACCCCTAGCAAAATTGCGGAAATGGGAATTAAAAGCGTTACCAAAGCCGCATTTGTTGCACCGGCTGATTCAATCAATTTAAAATATAAGATGTATCCAAACACGGTGGAGGCAATTGCTAGCCCTATGACAGCTCCGAGCGCTGTGAGGGGGACTGACATGAGATGCCATGGCTGATCAATAAATAGGGCAAGGGGTATCATAGCAAGGCTCGCCATTGATACCTGACCGACGGCGACAATCAGCGGTGACAGCCCCCATACTTTAAATCTTCGGGCATAGGTTCCCGCAAAGGCATAGGAAATTGCCGCAGCCATTACAGCGAATTGCCCCAAAACTGATCCTGAACTGTTTTTGAGGACTTCTGGTCCAATCAAAACAATCGTTCCTAAAAGGCCAAAAAGAACGCCGGCAATTTTTGGCGCTGTAATGCGCTCATCTGCCAAAAATGCACCAGCAACCAGGACAGTGAAAAAAGGCGTAGTGGCATTGAAAATCGAGGCCAGGCCAGAGCTGATTTGTGTTTGACCCCAGGCAATGAGACTGAAAGGAATGCAATTATTCAATAGGCTTAAGGTAAACAATGCGCGCCATTGCTGCGCAGTTTGAGGAAGGGGCAGGCGAAGCGCTAGAGTTATACCCCACAAGCCAATAGCAGCCAGACCAACGCGCAAAGCAACAATGGTCATTGGTCGGAAATGATCGACCAGAACTTCAACAAAGAAAAATGATCCGCCCCACAATACGGAAAGCGTTAGCAAAGCCGCAATATCGCGAACACTCATTTGTTGGTTGATGCTCCCAGACATGGGAGTGTTGTGAGGGCAACTCACACTGGTTGCCACCCGAAACTTGCTATTGTGGAATAGTTTTCCCGAAGACGGGCATCAAAGCTGTGATTAGCTGTGGGCTATTACGCGTCTTCGCCAGTAGTTTCACCAGAAGCAGCTTTAGCGGTTTTTTTCTTGGTAGCTTTCTTTTTTGTTGCCTTTTTCTTGGTGGTTTTTTTCTTTGCCGCTTTTTTCTTCGTAGCCTTCTTCTTGGTGGCTTTTTTCTTCTTTTTGGCCGGACCTTTTTTCTCTTTGGCGACAATCCACTCAAGCGCCATCTCAAGGGTGACGCCATCAATATCAACACCGCCGGGAATGGTCGCGTTGATTTTTTGATGTTTTACATAAGGTCCATAGCGACCATTCATAATATTGACCGCTTCACCGCTTTCTGGATGTTCGCCAAGTTCGCGAAGTGGTTTTGCCGCCTGACCGCGACCTCTACCCGGATTTGCCTTCTTCTCGGCAATGATTGTTACAGCCCGGTTGAGGCCAATCTCGAATACATCTTCTACATTTTCCAGATTGGCATAGATTTTTCCATGCTTCACAAATGGGCCATAGCGGCCAAGTCCGGCTGTTATATCAACCTGATCTTCAGGGTGCGGACCGACGACACGGGGGAGAGAGAGAAGTTTAAGCGCTTCTTTTAAATCGATATCGCTCGGTGACCAGCCCTTGGGTAGGGAGGCGCGTTTTGGTTTTTCTTTGGACTCTTTGTCTTCTTCGCCCAGTTGAATATAAGGGCCAAAGCGACCTGTGCGCAGTAAGACATCAAGATCGCTATCTGGATATTTTCCAAGCACCTTGTCTTCAGAACTCGCAGACTCACCTTTTACGGCGGAAGAAAGCTGGTTGGTATATCTGCATTCCGGATAGTTCGAACATCCGATAAACGCACCAAAGCGACCTGTTTTCAAAGAGAGCTCACCCACGGTGCAAGTCGGGCACTGGCGAGGCGGCGTTCCGTCTTCGCGTTCAGGGAAAATGAGCGGCCCAAGAGAGACATTTAAAGCATCAAGCACATGGGTGATGCGCAGTTCCCCGGTTGCATCTACCGCCGCATGAAACTCGCTCCAGAAAGCGCGCAAAAATTCTTTCCAATCCGCATCGCCTGCAGATATCTGGTCGAGTGTCCCCTCCAGATCGGCAGTAAAATCATATTCCACATATTTGGGAAAGAAGTTTTCGAGAAACGCGGTCACGATCCGGCCCTTGCTATCGGGAACGAAGCGGTTGCGATCCATTTCCACATAACCGCGATCGCGCAATACAGAAAGGATGGAGGCATAAGTTGACGGGCGACCAATCCCTAGCTCTTCCATTTTTTTAACAAGGCTGGCCTCGGTATAGCGCGGGGGCGGCTGCGTGAAATGTTGGTCGGCATTGACCTGACTGATGGTGGTGGATTCGCCGAGACTCACTTTTGGCAGTAATCCGCCGCTCTCATCGCCGTCGCTTTCGTCTTTGCCTTCTTCATAGAGTTTGAGAAAACCATCAAACAGAACAACTGTTCCATTGGCCCGCAAGCCGGTTTTCTTATCTGCTGTTACAAGTTCGATGGCTGTGTTTTCGAGGCGGGCGCTCTCCATTTGTGAGGCCATACACCGTTTCCAGATCAACTCGTAAAGTTTGGATTGATCCGCATCCAGTGATTTTAGTTGCGCCGGTGTTCGGGCAAAGGAGGTCGGGCGAATACATTCGTGGGCTTCCTGTGCATTTTTTGCTTTTGTCTTATAGACTCGCGGCGTTTCTGGCAGATAGTCTTTGCCAAAATCGCTAACAACCTGATTTCTGGAATCCGCAACAGCTTCCGGCGCCATATCAACACCGTCGGTCCGCATATAGGTAATAAGACCGGTGGTCTCGCCGCCAATATCAATACCCTCATATAAACGCTGCGCTGTGCGCATGGTGCGTTGTGCATTAAATCCGAGTTTGCGAGAGGCTTCCTGCTGAAGGGTTGATGTCGTGAACGGAGCAGGAGGATTGCGTTTTGTGGGCTTGGCTTCAACAGATGCAATTGTAAAAGATCCGTTTTCTACTGCGGCCCGTGCCGCCATAGCCGATGCTTCATTTGCCAATGAAAACTTGGTGAGTTTTTCCCCTTCATGGGTGACAAGGCGCACTTTGAACGGGTTACCGCCGCCCGCTTTTGCTTCACCGGCAACGCTCCAATATTCTTTCGGCTCGAATTTTTCAATTTCAATTTCGCGCTCGCAAATAATACGCAGGGCAACCGATTGAACCCGTCCGGCAGATCGAGAGCCCGGTAGCTTTCGCCACAACACAGGAGAGAGGTTAAAGCCTACAAGATAATCCAGAGCACGGCGGGCAAGATAGGCATTGACCAGATCCTGATCGAGTTCGCGCGGCGCATTGATTGCCTCATGCACGGCCTTCTTGGTGATCGCATTAAACGCCACCCGGTCGATGCGCACATCTTTCAGGACTTTCTTTTGATTGAGGACATCCAGAATATGCCATGAAATGGCTTCGCCCTCGCGGTCAGGGTCGGTGGCCAGAATGAGCGCTTCAGAACCTTTAACAAGCTCGGCAATTTCCTTGATGCGTTTTTTGGAACTCGTGTCCATTTCCCACATCATGGCAAAATCATCATCCGGGTTTACCGAACCATCTTTAGAGGGGAGATCGCGGATATGCCCGAAAGAAGCCAGCACTTTATAGTCTGAGCCGAGATACTTATTGATGGTTTTTGCCTTTGAAGGCGACTCAACAATCACAACCTGCATGTAAATATCCTGTTTCGGGGGGTAGGGTAGGGCCTATCTGAAAAACTACCAGTCATTCTTTTGTCTGGGGCGAGTGGGTACACAGATATTGCCCTGCAAATCAAGGCCTTATAAAAATAACAATAAAATCAATGTGATAAGCATCACATCAGAATCACCCTGCTAGGGATAAATCAATGCTGCCGGTCTTGAGCAGGGTGATTTTTGGGGTTGGTCGACGGTTTTGATGGGGCTTTTTAGTGGCTTTGATGATACTCGTCATTGGTAAAAGCGGGCGGATTGCCTTAAAACTTTCATCCTTAAAGCGATGGGAGACTTTTAAAATGAAACATGCCTTCACTGCCATTAGACCGGGATTTAAGTCGGCGATCCTCTTAATGTGCCTGACCTTTTTTGTGGGCAGTTGTTCAGCGCAAAAAGACACATCGCTACAAGAACCGGGGGAACAAAAACAGGGCACTGGCGGCCATAATAATGAAAACTCAAAAATAGCCGAAACGATATATTTCAACGGGTCTCTTTGGACCGGTGTTGCTGACCGTAAACGCAAAAGCGCATTGGCGATCAGCGATGGAAAAATCATTGCGGTGGGTAGTGACGACGCGGTGATGATGCGCCGCGGGCCTCAGACCGAGCTTATTGATCTGAAGGGTCTTTTTGTAACTCCCGGTTTTATCGATAATCATACACATTTTATGTTTGGCAGTTTTGGCTTGGCGAGTGTTCAACTGAGGGATGCGAAAGCCCCCGAGGCATTCACCAAACGCATTGCCGATTTTGCGGCAACCCAGCCTAAGGGGCGTTGGATCAGGGAGGGAGATTGGGATCATGAATTATGGGGCGGAGAATTGCCGCGCAAGGAATGGGTCGATGCCCAGACGCCCGACCACCCGGTTTTTGTAACGCGCCTTGATGGTCATATGTCATTTGCCAATTCATTGGCGATTGAATTAGCCGGAATTACCAAAGATACACCCGACCCGGAAGGGGGCGAGATTGTTCGCGATGCGAACGGTAATCCGGCGGGCGTTTTTAAAGATACAGCAATGAATTTGATTTTTGATGCGATCCCCGCGCGCACAAATGAGGAGTATGATGAAGCCCTGAAAAAAGGCATAAGCCATGCGGTTGCAAATGGTGTGACGCAAATTCATGATATGAGTTCTGACGAATGGAGAAGCCTCGAAGCGTTTCGCCGTGCGCGTGCAAAAGACAATCTTGGATTGCGGGTTTATTCATTTGTACCCTTACCAGACTGGGAAAAACTACCCGCGTTTATCGATGCAGAAGGGTGGGGGGATGACTGGCTTCGTTGGGGCGGCGTGAAGGGGCTTGTCGATGGATCGCTTGGGTCTACGACGGCTTGGTTTTATGATCCCTACACAGATGAACCAGATAAAACCGGACTTGTCTTGCAGGATTTGGATTTGTTCAAGGAATGGATGCGCGGCGCAGATAATGCGGGGTTACATCTGGCCCTTCACGCGATTGGAGATCAGGCAAATGATTGGTTGCTCGATGCTTTCGAGGAGACGGTTGAGGTTAATGGACCATTTAATAGTCCGTTGGGAGAGCGCCGTTATCGCATTGAACATGCACAGCATTTGAGCCGTGCTGCCATTAATCGCTTCGCATCCCTTGGGGTTATCCCGTCCATGCACCCCTATCACGCGATTGATGATGGGCGGTGGGCGGAAAAGCGGATTGGTCCTGAGCGTATAAAAACAACTTATGCCTTTGCAGATCTGCTCAATGCGGGCGCATGGCTTTCCTTTGGGTCAGACTGGACAGTGGCCCCGATTAATCCGCTGGACGGAATATTTGCGGCAGTGACCCGGCGCACCATCGACGGGGCAAATCCGGATGGCTGGGTGCCGGAGCAAAAAATTTCCCTTAATGATGCGCTGCGTGCTTATACAGTGACCAATGCCTTTGCGGGATATCAGGAAGATCGTCTGGGAACTTTGGAGAGTGGCAAGCTTGCTGACTTTGTGGTGCTCTCGCAAGATTTATTCGCCATTCCGCCGGAGAATTTGCAAAGTGTTTATGTGGTTAAAACCGTTATTGGCGGGGAAGTAAAATACCAAGCGCCATAAAAGCTTTTTATACAAGCCTGAAGATTAAAAACACGATTGCCGAATATAGGCTGATAATGGTCACGGCGCGTATCGCGGCCATAATAAGACGTGGGCGAATTTGTTCAAAACTTGTCTCATGGGCAATATTAGCAACGGCAGCAGCGATTTCGATTGATACTTCCCGCTGCGATGTGCCGGCGAGTTGCAAAAGCATTTTGGTTTTGGGTTTAGCCGTTGCCTCGCTGACTTCATTGAGAGCTTGGTCAAATACGCTCGCGGATACATAATGGGCAAGAGCTTCTTTTGGATGCCAACCATGGTCGCGCAATTGATTGAAAATATTTACCGTTACCGGCCATCCGCGAACAATATCGCGGATCATGAAAAGTCCTAAAAATATTCCTGCCGCAATTGCAAAATTTGTACTGGTTATCCATCCGATTTCGTAGAGAATAAACAAAACGGCAATCAGGATAATCTTTACCAATGTGTTGGTTAGCAAACTATGCAAACTGGTACGGACAATCGCCGAGACTTCGCGCTCCAGTTTCTCGCGCGCGATGGCGCTAGCCTCTTCAATGGAGGAGGCTTTTTGTTTCTCAACATTTTCAGCCAGCATTTTACGGCCAGCGGCAACACCGGCACCAACAAGGGTAGCTGCAAGTAAGGCTAGGCGGCTAATAATGTGTCTCCGTTAAGGCGGCGTATATATCTAATTGGGCCCAAAACATATGAGCCCTAAGGCAGGGTGCTTTCATTGATATATGGCCAGACATGCATGAAAATTCAAGATGCGGGCTGGCTTTGAATAAGGCTCACTTCCCGCTTTTTGGGGTGCGTTATTGCGCTTTTTCAACCTGCTCGGTTAGAAATTCATTGATACGGGCATGGGCTTGTCTGGCGATGGGAATAGGCATGGCGTCAAAGGCATGAATGCCGCCCGGATAAATTTCTAATTGGGTTTCCAAACCAGAACGTAACCAATGTTGCGCCATGAACAAAGTATCGTCAATGATCGGGTCAAGAGTGCCGACTGTGAAAAGGGCAGGGGGTAAATCATGAAGTTTGGCGTAAAGGGGCGAAATTTCCGGGTCGCGTTTAGCCTCGAGTGAATATTGATCAGGAGGCAGAAGGTTATCGCCGAACCACTCACAAATTTTCCGGTTTAAAACCAGATTGCGCTCTCCCCAATTGCGAAGTGAGGGGGTCATTGACAAGTCAAAAACACCATAGACAAGATTTGCACCGTGATAGCCGGTAAATCCGTGCTTATCGCGCATACGCAACATTGTAACCGCCGCCAGATGCGCTCCCGCGCTTTCGCCGCCAGTTGTTAGAACCTGCGTTCCAAATTCACTTTTCATTTTATCGGCAAGCCAACATGCAGCTGCCTCACAATCGTCTGGTCCCGCAGGCCAGGGATGTTCCGGAGCGAGACGATATTCGACGCTAACCACAGCCTGATTAGTTTCTTTCGCTAGTTTTTCCAGCATCTGGTCATGACTATCAGCAGAGCCAATTGTATGCCCGCCGCCGTGAATATGGAGATAGACACCGTTAATGGTCTCCGGCGTGAAAACCCGGATGGGAACCTCCAGACCATTGGCATTTATCGTGCGCCATTCAGCGATATCGGATAGAGGCTGCATGCCAAGCAAACCCTCACCATTTTTGCGGGACTCGCGTACGATCACAGCCCCGATCTCGTAAATAGGCGGGATTGTTTTTAAAAAAGCTTCAACAGCAGCAACAGCGCGCGCCGTTTCTTCTGTGATGGCTTCTTCAGCGAAAAGTGCGGGATCGATGGATAGAGGTGAATTGCTCATAAGGGGCTCTGTATTATTTAAACGAGCCTCATCATCTCAAATTAGGGCAAGAAAATCGACTGATAAAAGCAGACGGTTTTTTCGAGGGTTTATGATATTGGCGCAATTAACGCACGATGGCTTTGAATGAAGCGTTTGCAGACGCGTTAAAATAAGTTTGCTCATGTAAATCTGTATTTTTGGGCTCGTCATTATTTGCCGTGATTTGGCCTTTGCGCAATTGCCGAAAGACACTGTCGGCTTTTGCGCTGCGCGTGCGCTCGGTATTCCCGATTGTACGAAACAAATCCCGTGTTGTCTTTTTTCTAAGGCCCATGAAATCCATCCAAAATTTAACGTAGATTATGCGACTACTGCCTAATTCCTACCCGATACGCTCTATTGAATTTGATACTCTTTATTGAAATTACTCACCCTCAATTACACATACTTTTCGCCGTACTTTGCGACGTGTAGACACAACTATCAATTCACACGCCAGTGCCTATCCCGCGCTGGCATTCGTACCCCTTTTAAAAAGGGAAGTTCGTAAAATGGTGGCCCCGTACTTTAAAGCTTCAAACT
>CAYMPJ010000026.1:0-5257 GCA_964392325.1 uncultured Caulobacterales bacterium | reverse complement strand
CTTTTAAAAAGGGAAGTTCGTAAAATGGTGGCCCCGTACTTTAAAGCTTCAAACTCTTTAAAGCTTCAAACTTAGCCTTTTGATCTAACAGTATTGTTCAAGGATAAAAATAATTGGATCAGCTTAAGCACTCGATTTTACCCCGTTTAGTGGCTCCGGTTTAGAGAGCCCAGGTGGGTTGGTGCATCCAGAAATATATCCCGAAACTTTACTATTAAGACTTTATTAATCTTGTGTCTAAGGTGATTCGAAAAGGTTAACAAAGTATTAACAAATGAATTGGAGCAAAAAAATACCCCTTGATAATAAGGGGTATTTTTCGTCATGAGTAGGTTTTGAGTTAAATTTCACTCACTCCGATTGAGTATCAATTGAGGCGAGCGAGTAACCCTTTAACGTTAAGCGCTTAGAGCTTGCTGTTGTTCTTCTGGATCACGAAGCACATAGCCGCGTCCCCACACTGTTTCGATATAATCTTCGCCGCTTGCTGCTTTTAGTTTCTTGCGCAGTTTGCAAATGAAGACATCGATGATTTTCAATTCTGGCTCGTCCATGCCGCCATAAAGGTGGTTGAGGAACATTTCTTTGGTTAAAGTTGTCCCTTTACGCAGTGAAAGAAGTTCCAGCATCTGGTATTCTTTACCGGTAAGGTGAACGCGTTGGCTATTGACCTCAACAGTTTTCGCATCGAGATTAACAGATAGTGCGCCCGTATTGATCACGGATTGTGCATGACCTTTCGAGCGGCGAACAACTGCGTGAATGCGTGCAACTAGCTCATCTTTATGGAAAGGTTTAGTCATATAATCGTCCGCGCCAAATCCAAGGCCGCGTACTTTTGTTTCGATGTCGCCTTGACCTGTAAGGATCAGGATCGGTGTATTTACTTTGGCAACACGCAATGATTTTAGCACATCAAAGCCAGTCATATCTGGCAAGTTCAAATCAAGCAGAATGATGTCGTAATCATATACCTTGCCCAGGTCGACACCTTCTTCGCCAAGATCTGTTGTGTAACAATTGAAACCGTCTGATTTTAACATCAGTTCGATTGATTGTGCTGTGGCGCTATCGTCCTCAATCAGCAATACCCTCATTATCAGAATCTCCTTCTACTCGTACCGAAGGCTAATTAGCCCAAAGTGGCACGCATTTATTGCTCAGTGTGGGTACGTTAACCTTCATTACCTTTCATAAAGGTTAATTTATCCGACAATTTATGAAGATTTGTCGTTTTAAATTAAGCCCATGAAAAGATAAGTTAAATTCGGACCCTTGCTACCATGCTGATTTTTTCATCGGCCTTAATTTTCGCTGCTTCGCGACTTATGGCAAGCCCTTTACCAATTTACCTGACCTTAATACGCTTGCATTAAGAAGTTTCTCAAAGCACTGGCAATATTGTGTCCCGATTAGGGGCATTCGCTAATAATTTTGACCATCTGATTCATTTTGAGGAATTCTTATGTCTGCTTCCTTGGCCTCCAAGATACAAAGTTCAAACGTGCAATTACCTGCGGACAAATTGCTAGGTCTAATCTCTGACCCGTTTATAGAATTTCAGGGAACTGTGTTGGGTATATCTGGGCAGACAATCCGGATTGCCGATCGGCTTGGGGTATTGGAGATCGGGGCGAGGGTGTGCATACATCACGAACCCAAAGGAGCCGGCAAAAAGAAAGGCGATGATGGTGCGCCTATTCTGGCCGAAATTGTCAGTCTTGATTGTGATCCCGATAGCGGCGGCGAAGCGCTCGCGCTGGCTTTTGGCAGCGTTGATGGAATTCGCAGAGGCTGCCGGGTTGATTTTTCAAATCATGATAGCCGTCTTTTTCCCTCCACCGGCTGGTTGGGCCGGGTCATTGATGGTCTTGGGCGCGCGGTTGATGGTTATGGTGAGATGCCGCACGGGGCGACGGCCCTTAACTTAAAGCAGGGCGCTCCCAAAGCGGCTCTAAGGGCGCGTCTTGGCGATCGCATCGAGATGGGGGTAAAGGCCCTTGATGCGTTCACACCGGTTCGTGCGGGCCAGAGGCTGGGCATTTTTTCCGGCTCCGGTGTAGGTAAATCATCTTTGCTAGGAATGATCGCGCGCAATGTGGAATGTGATGTGCGCATTATCGCCTTGATCGGTGAACGCGGGCGCGAGGTTCGCGAATTTATCGAAGATGATTTGGGAGAGGAGGGGCTTTCCAAATCTATTGTGATCGTCTCGACAGCGGATGAGCCTGCGCTAATGCGCCGGGAGGCGGGGTTTCTGGCGATGGCGCTGGCGGAACATTTTCGCGATCAAGGCTTGCAGGTCATGTGTATGATTGACAGCCTGACACGTATTGCCATGGCGCAACGTGAAATTGGTTTGGCAGCCGGTGAGCCCCCAGCTTTACGCGGGTACACGCCATCTGTTTTTTCTCTTCTCCCCGCATTATTAGAACGCGCCGGACCCGGATTATTGATTGACCCAGATCACCCCGAGCGGAGCAGCGGGGCAATAACGGGTTTATTTACGGTTCTGGTGGAGGGGGATGATCATGATGAACCCATTTCCGATCATTGCCGGGCAATTCTTGACGGACATGTTGTGCTAGATCGGGAAATTGCGGAGCGTGGGCGTTTTCCCGCTGTAAATATTCTAAAAAGCCTGTCACGAACCGCGAGCGAAGCCATGAGCGCGCGCGAATGCAGCAATTACGTCAGTGCCCGGCAAATGGCTGCGCTCTATGAGAATATGTCGGATATGATCAATATTGGCGCCTATAAAATAGGCACGAACCCTGAAGTTGATCAGGCAATAAATTTTTATAGCCATCTTGAAGAGTTTTTAACGCAATTGCGCGATCATAAAGTCAGTCAGGAAGAAACTAGTGCGCAATTATCAGAAATCGTTGTGCAGGCAAAAACCAAATAAACCGGAATAGTTCTTATGAGCCAGAATGATCGTCTTGCAAAAACCGCCGATAAACTCCTGAAAGTTGCAAAAATGCGTTGCGATGAGGTGAAGGCCGAGCTTGCAGCGATCAGTGTTGCGCGCGATTCCACCCAAACGGCTTTGGCGCAGCTTGATCACTCTCTTTTACAAGAGCAAAGACGCGTTGAGCTTGCCCATGAGCGTGAGGGAAATTCAGATATTGATCCCGCTGAAGTGATGTCTAATCGCTATGCTGATAAAATCCGGATAAACCGGGCCAATATGATCGCAACCCTCGAGCAATTGGATGCGCGCGAGGTGTCGCTACAAGATGCATTGGGCGAAAGCCATGCAGAGCTAAAAAAATATGAGCGCCTCATGGAAATCAATGATCGCCGCGAGCGCGATAAGAATAATGAACGCGAAGAGCGTCACATGCAGGAGTTTCTGGCAGCGCGTAATCGCGGTTAAGACCTGCAAGATAAATAGGCAATTCTTTTAATTTCCGAAAAAGGTTTTTACCTTCACGGCAAAGTCTTTTTGCGCAGGCACGTTCATGTGGTTTGCATCGGGGAACTCTAAATAGGTGACATCTTTACCCGCTTGTTCCAACTGCATAGCCAGATCGCGGCTCAACTGCACCGGTAATTGATTGTCATTTGCCGCACCAAGAACAAGAATATCGCCGGAGAAATTTTTCAGGGCGGTGACATTGTCATAAGCCGCCAGCCCATCTTCAATTTTTATTTTCAAAAATAGTTTTGCGTACCAAGGGACCAACGCTTTTGCGACCGCATTTGCATTTAGTGCGGTTGTTTCAAAAATAACATCGTCCAGACCTTCAATTGATTTTGACAGATCACCACATATAAAGCCGCCCAAAGACTGCCCCCATACGGCCCGCTCTTTGTAATCAAGGTCATTGACATAAGCGGCAATGGTAAGATTTGCCTCTTTAAAGTGCTGAGTTGAAATCTCGCCTTCGCTGTCACCATAGGCTGGGTAATCGAAAAGCAATATATCGCCAAAGGGAACGAGGCCGCGTAGATACTTTACGCCGTCTGTTTTCCGGTCTGCGGCATTGCCGCCGCAATGAACAATAATTCTGTTAGAGCCCGTATCCGCAAATGTTGCCGCGACAGTGCCAAAGCCGGTGTCGAGCCGAAAGTGATTGAGGGTTACATGGCCCGGCAAGGATGCCTCATTGTCCAGCACCATGCTGTCTGTAATGGCGCGCCGGTTATCCTGATTGGGGCGAAAAACCGTATCTTCCGAGATACTCGTCACGCAGGAGGACAATATCATCGCCAGTGGGATTACAGAGAATTTTTTCATGATCGCCTCGATTAGGACTGGAATTCCGTAATAGTCAATGTAATATATAAATTAATTTAAGTAAAACATAAAATTTATCAGAAATCCACATGCCCCAATTATTCTCGATTCTTGTTTGGTTTTTGCGTGCAATCGCTATGTCCGCGCCAATTTTGACATTCTGGATATGGATTGACCTGGAGACGAGCCACGGATTTGCATTTGAACGGATTTGCAGAACCATAACGCCTGAAATGGTAAGCTTGTTCTGGCGCTTAATCGGGGCCGCTATAGCAATCGCCCATATTATGCTGCTCTCTTATGGATGCTGGAAACTGAGCCACTTTTTCTTGGAAAGCGCAAACGGGCGCTATCTTTCTGATAAAGCCGTCAAAGCCTTTAAAACTTTTTCAATCTTCGCCGGTCTGCATCTTGTTAGCATTCATCTGCTCTATCTCGTTCTATCAAAAATACTAACGGGAGGGTTCAGCGTTGTTTTTGTTTCCGATGATTTAAAATTGCTGATAGCTGTCTTTATCGCGTTCGCGGTTTCTATCGCGATGGAGCGGGGCCATGCGGCAAACAGCGAAAATGAAAGTTTTCTGTAGCTATGCGTATTGTTATTCATCTCGACATTATGCTTGCTAAGCGTAAGAAGCGGCTGAAAGATTTGTCCCAAGCCATTGGTGTGAGCGAAACCAATCTTTCCATGATTAAAACGGGTAAAATAAAAGGGGTCAGGTTTTCAACCCTTATCCAGATTTGTGATTATTTGGATTGTCAGCCCGGAGACATTATGGAGTTTGTCCGGGATTGATTTGGGTTTTGGTGACGCAAAATTCCAAATCTTTATAGCCAAAACAAAAAAGGTAAGCGGCTTATGATTATCCCGACACTTACCTTATTACTTACCATTATTTATGGTCACAGATTTTGGGCGCACTAAATTGGCCGCTCGCCCGTTTTATTCACCAAAACTACCCGCTATCCCCGGGAAGACAACAGGGCTTTCAGTGCCATCTTTAGCAACTGATG
>CAYMPJ010000025.1:28962-33641 GCA_964392325.1 uncultured Caulobacterales bacterium | reverse complement strand
AATGAAGCATCGAATGAAGCATCGGTTGCGCAAGACGCTAAAAGCAAAGTGCCAGACAAGACCATCAAGAAATTTTTCATAACCCGCACCTTCTTTTTATTTACTGTAGGTCAAAATTTAGACATCTCACAGATGTAATGTAAATAGGCGGTGTCGCTATTTTTGCGGGCTGATACGGATGGATATCCAAACTTATGAAATTATTGTCACACAAGGTCTCGCAAGCACACTAAGAAGACATAGCCGTCGGCTTTAACATCCGGGCGATTTTGAGAATTTGTTTTACACCACAATAATGATATTATTTAATCCGATAATGCTGGCTTGGTGCATTGAATTTTTTTAGGTGTCGAAATTATTGGCATGTTGGCAGGTAGGTCATGATCAAATTTGAATTTAGTGTTGGGTATGTGCATGAAGATGCTGACATGTCCCGGCTACAACCAATTTTGGAAAACCTGCAAATTGCGGGCGAAATTTGGTCGCAATATCTCACCTATGAAAGTGATGTAACCATTGAACTCAATGTGAGTGTCGTTCATTTCAACATTCCATCATTTGCAACTGCGCGCCCATTTGACGGTGTGGATTTGGAAAATGGTGCGCGCCAACCCGGTACCCTTTATGAGATTATCACAGGCGATGATCCCAATGGCGAAATGGCGGACGGCGAGATAAAAATCGATGTTGATTTTTTTAATTCGGTTTTTGTAAATCCCGATGCCAGTGCCCTTGGGGGAGAAGTTGATGTCCCCGCCTCTCAAGTTGACGGGATGTCGGCTTGGCTTCATGAAATTGCTCATGCCGTGGGCATCATTGGCGGCGTTATCGGAAAATCTCCCCTGCCAACAACATTATCCAATCTGAACGAGGATTATGTTTATACCGGCCCCCACGCCAATGACTTGATAGAGGACGAGCAAATCCTTTTCACAAGAGATGTGAACCATTTTAAAAATATAGATGAGAGCATTTTGCATGCCCATGCCCCCGATGGGGTTAATAAAAATATCTCGCAATTCGAAATTGCAATTTTGCAAGACCTCGTCGATCAGCAAGACCCAAGCTTCAATATTGCGCGCAAGCGCATTGGCACGCCGGAAGATGATAAACTGTTCGGGTTTCGGGCGATTGATCCCGATTTGGCCGCGCGATTAAAATTGAAAGAAAAAGATATCCCCGATTATCTCAAGGGGGATGATGTTATTGATGGCGGCGGCGGGGATGACGAAATTTTTGCGTTGAGCGGCGACGATATTATTTCTGGCGGGGACGGCAATGATATACTTGACGGTGGCCAGGGAACTGATCTTTTTGTGTTCGAAGATGGATTTGGCAGTGATGTAATCATCGGCTTTGAAAACGACAACGGCTTTGAACGCATTGATTTAAGGGGCGTTAGCAACATTACGAGTTTCATTGATCTTATCACCTCCCATTTATCTCAAAATGCGAATGGCGATGTGGTTATTGTCGATGGGAGCAATAGCATTACCCTAAAGGATATCAGCATCGCCGATCTATCTGCCAATGATTTTATTTTTTAAGGGGCGCTTTTAAAACCCCATCAAGAAGCCGTCGCTCTGAGCATCCAGGCTGTCTTTTCATGAAGGGTAATGCGCGGAGTAACGACATCTGCGGTTGCGTCATCGCCTATCTCTTCGGCAAGGCGTAAGACCTCGCGAGCTGATTTTGCGACTTCCTGATGACCGAGCGCAAGATTTTCGACCATCTGTTTCCAATCAGGTGTGCCGGTCTCTTCTTTAACGGTTGAAAGTTTCGCCATTTCGCCGTAGGAGGCGGGCGCGTAATGGCCAAGGGCGCGCACACGTTCGGCCAGTTCATCCACCGCGGTCCACATCTCGGTATATTGCTCCATAAATAGCACATGCAATTGTTGAAAATGCGGGCCCTCAACATTCCAATGATAGCCATGTGTTTTCAGATAGAGCGTGTAGGTATTTGCAAGCAATAGACGCATTGCATCCGCCGCCCGTAAGCGATCTTTTTGATTAATACCAATATCAATATCCATTATGCGGTTCCTTTTTTGAGGGTCGTGTTCTTGGTAAGTAGGAAGCATTAAGCGATAACGCAATGCACCGTCAATATTTTACGGGTTGTGCTGGATAGTACAGCAACATGCTACCGAACAACACAGCGCACTTCCGCCCAAATGGAGTATTACGCACAAAAAAAGGCCAGCCAGATTGCTCTGGCTGGCCAATTTGTGAGTCGTTAAAGGGGGGAGGAGGTAACGACTTCACATCTGCGTTCGGGCTCGATTAAAACGCAACTCGTGCCCGAATGAAGCCACCATGGGACTGGTAGCCTGACGCAAATTCGCCATCATATTCAACATTGATGCTGACGCTGTTGCCGGAGCTCACATTGAAGCCAGTATTCACTTCAAAGCGAGATTGAGCTGGCTCTGTTGTTGCTAATGTAAATGGGCCATTAGCGCCGGCGAAGTCAGCATTGAGGATACGCTCGTCACCGATTACGTCATAAACATAACCAAGGCGAACAAACGGATTGAAACCGCCATAGTTTCCGTCAAGGTCAGCACCGACACGAGCATCGAGATACTGAACAGCGTCAGAAGATACAGACAGGTTAAGACCGCCATTTTCCGTAAAGTCACTTTGCGATAGAGAAGCAAAGCGCAATCCGGCATTTGGTGTCACCGACCAAGCACCAGCACTCGGCAAGGAATAACCGGTTGTAAATTGCGCGGTTACGCCCGTTACGTCGAAGTCACCGCCGATTGGTCCGACAAGACCATTGCGGGTTGACTCGCCGTTACCAAACACATAGCCGACCTGACCCGTTACGAACGTCGCTTCGGTCTCATAGCTTGCATAAGTTGAAATCTGGAAGCTATCGAGCTCGGTTGTCTCGCTCGCGCTACCGTCAGAGTCGATGGAGATGTTGGCGTAGTTGAAAGAGGCGCCAATGGTGACATTCTCATTTACGTTTCCATCAACACCAAGAGCAACACCAAAGACATCGGCTTCATATCCGGAAACACTTGTGTTGTCGGCATCACGATCAGCAACCCGGCCAAACCCTTCGATCCAAAAGCCACGCGGCGAGTCTGAACGAAGGCGACGAGTTACAAATTGATCAGCAAGGGAGTGGCTTTCAAAGATTTCCCGTGTCACCCCTTCGTTAATCGAAGGAAGAAGCGTAAGAGAGGCTGTTTCAAAAGCAGCAGCATCGCTGACATCGTTAAGGGCATTTGCAATATCGCCATCAAGTGCATTTGCAACAAACGCCGCCGTTAATGCACCGCCAAAAGCAGAGACATTTGTATCAGCGGATACGCCGCTCAGATCAACTGCATTTGCAACTACCGAAACACTGCCCAGGATCACATCATAGTCAACGAGGAAATCATCATCAATGACATTTACTGTGAGGCCATTATTGGTGAAGGTACCGGTTTCAGAAATCACCGTGATTGGCGATCCAAGAACGATATTCGTGATGTCATCATCGGTTTCAACATTGACAATACTTGCCGCGCCGAAGGTGGTGTTACCATCAACGGCAAGACTATCCGCACCAAGAACGAAGCTCAAGGCACCATCGACATTCAAATCACCTTCAAGTGTTTGTTGGCCAACAAATGCTACCAAAGCGCCTTGTTCGACATTCGTTGCAACGTTACCTAAAATGGAACCGTTCACAACGCCGCCAGTAAGCGACAAACTATCGGCAAATGATGAGCCAATGAAGTCACCATTGAGCGAACCGCCCGCCTGAACAAAATTGACGGCGCCAAGCGCAGCAGACGCATCAAAAATTGTTGAGCCTGAAAGGTCGCCTGTGTTTGTGATAACGCCGGTATAGTTGACGTTTTCGATCAGGATAGCCGGTGCTGTTTCAGATGAAATAGACCCGGTGTTCGAAATATCACCGTTCACAGTCACGCCGTTAACACTCGAGAACAGACGTAAGCCAGCGGTTTGACCAGAGGCAAGAGCGCCGCCGCGACCAATTACAGATCCGTCGTTGGTAACAGAGATGTTGCGTATATCACCATCAACGCTTCCAAGCTGAAGTGAAATAGCTGAGCCAGCATTTCCAGCACCCGCATCAATCACACCGCCAGCAAGATTGTTGATAACAAAATTATTGGCTGTGGCATCTGCATAGATCGTACCGTTACGCTGGTCGCCCGTTCCCAGAATTGTGCCAGAGTTATTTACAACAAGACCCGTACCGTCAATATTCAACGCGCGGCTATCTGATGAAATCGTGCCGCTATTGTTTACAACAGCGCCGGTGAAGTCACCGCCACCTGCTGGTGTTGCGTTCCCGAAGTAAAGACCATTTTGAACACCAGAGATTGTTCCAGAGTTATCGATTGTTCCAGAGAAGGAAACACCATTAACGAAACGGATGCCCCCTGCTGTACCTTGCGCACTCTCTGAGTCAATCGTTCCTGTGTTGTTGATATTACCAGTAAACAAGCCAGAAGTTGTAGCATCTAACGCGCCGTCTACACGGGTGCGCTCGAAACGAAGCCCATCACCAGCAGCCGCAACACCGGCACCGGCCTGACCGCGGCCTTGAATAATCCCGTCATTATTGATGTCGAAATTATTTCCAGCTTCTGATAGTTCAACAGAAAAAGCAGCGCCTTCAAGGCCAGCGCCCGCATCAATCAAACC
>CAYMPJ010000025.1:0-28862 GCA_964392325.1 uncultured Caulobacterales bacterium | reverse complement strand
TATTGATGTCGAAATTATTTCCAGCTTCTGATAGTTCAACAGAAAAAGCAGCGCCCTGCAAACCAACGCCCGCATCGATCAAACCGCCAGCAAGATTGTTCAGTGTAAAGCCTTGCGCCGTCGCGTCAGCGTAAACTGTACCATTGCGCTGTGTACCGGTTGCGAAGATTGTACCGCTATTGTTTACAACAAGACCTGTGCCATCAATGTTTAGTGCGCGGCTATCAGATGAGATAACACCGGAATTATTTACTACAGCGCTGGTGAAATCGCTGCCACCTGCTGTGACTGCATTCCCAAAGTAAAGACCATTTTGAACACCAGAAATTACTCCGGAATTGTCAAGTGTTCCCGAGAAAGAAACACCATTAACAAAACGGATACCCCCGGCTGTTCCTTGTGCACTTTCAGAAGCAATCGTTCCTGTATTGTTGATGTTGCCAATAAACAGACCAGAGGTTGTCGCGTCTAACGCGCCATTCACACGCTCGCGCTCGAAACGAATGCCATCGCCAGCAGCAAGAGCGCCAGCACCAGCCTGTCCGCGGCCCTGAAGCGTGCCGGAGTTTTGAATATCGAGCGCTGTACCATCAGCTTCGCCAACAACCACAACCGCTGGAGCCTGGTTACCAGCTCCGGCATCAATCACCGCAGCATTGTTTAATACAGCTGGGTCACTTGTTATAATCGTTTGCGCGTTAGCGAGCCCTGCAACATTCATTACAATTGCAAGTGCTGCGACTGAGCTTGAGGCTTTTAGAACTGGCGCAATCGAACCTGTTCCGATTTTTCGTTGTATTCTGGCCATTAGATAAATCCCTTGTCTGGCGTTTTAAAAAAATTCGTTTCAGCCAGGGTGCAAGGAATGAAGTTTATTAAACCTACGCACAGCCTGGTTATGCGCGTCTGTCGATTGAGAAGGGTGAATGGTTCAAAAAATAATTTGAAAAAAACAAAGAAAAAACCGCACCCTCAATGATGGTGCGGTTTTTTAATTTTTACTCACATGAATGTGATTGAACGAAACTCTATCTTTGCGTTTCACATGTTTGGTCAGAGCGCACCAAACCAACACCATAGACCGGATCCGGGCCGGGTGATCCAAGATCTACAGACCGGTTTGCAATGGCACCGCGTATCTCTTTAGCGCTCTCCAATGCAACGAGATTTTTGCTACCCGCAATAAAGGCCGTCACAAAAGGGGCAGCAATAGATGTTCCGCTGAGATATTTTCCGTCCGGTCCAACGTTTACGAAAACATCAACACCCGGGGCTGCAACATCAACATGACCGCCGCGAACGGCATCCGCATAAATCTCGCCTTCACTATCAACAGCGGTTACCGCAATAACGCTTTCAAAGGCCGCAGGATATCGAGGGCGGGCGTTGGGACCGTTATTACCCACCGCCGCGATAAACAACATACCTTTTGCCGTAGCGCTTTGTATGGCGCGATCAAGGAGTTTGTTATAGGGTCCTGCAAGACTGACATTCACGAGGGAAACACCAGACTTTTGCAGCCAATCAATCGCCCGTAAAAGTTCGGGAACGCCGGTACCAACCTCGCGATTACTGGTCTGGGCAATAACCGACGCGGTATATAAACTTGCATTGTTTAATCGCCCTTGTCCGATCAGTAACTCAGCAATCGCAGTACCGTGCTCGGTGCCAAGCGGGTCGCCATGGGAGAAATCATGGATAACCGAATTTTCCGATAGTTGCGCGAGCCTCGCTGGATCAACATACCCGTCAATCATCCCGATCTTTGTATGCGCCGGACATCCCGCATCTGGCCATTTAATTAAGGCTTGTGCGTATTGCCGCCCACGGTTTTGCTTATTGGTTGCGGCGAGGCTGGTCTTATCAAATTCTTGCAATGTATAAATATGATTCAAGCCAGCAGTCGCGCTTGGCTCCATGCTTTGCATATCCCCAATGGCAACGGTTCCGCTAACACCGGGTGGGCGTTCGAAATCAAGTAATATGAGGGACAGCCCATCGAGTTTGGTTTTTTCATTTAACTGATAATTTCTGCGGGCGGCATTAATAATAAGATTATTGGCCGCTTGTTCTGAACGCACCAACACAATGATATTCGTACCGTCAGCAATTGTGTTTTCATCTTCGTCTATTTGAGCCGTAGAGGGCGGTGCAGGCGTGAAGGTCTCGCACCCTGCCACCAGAGCAATTGCTCCGAGGCCTATAATCAAACTCAAACGCGATAATAATTTCAAATGGTGCATTACTCTAATCCAATAAACAATTTCAAAGATTAGTCTCCGAAAGTTGCCAAACAGTTCAATTATAGCCGAGCTTAAAAAACCCTACCTAAAAACGCCTTGCAATGACAATGTAAATTCGCCTTGTGTCTTCAGAAAAAGTCTCCGCCGTGTAATCAGTAAACGTAAATGACAATTTCGTCGCTTCATATGAGGCACTTAATTTAACATCAAATTCTGTCCCTAACTGGTCATCGTTTATCGCTGATTGAAACCAATGATATTGCGAAGCGAGGGTTATATTTCTAAATGGTCCGACCCCTCCAAAAGCCCAGAGGGCAGATGTTTCAAAGTCAACCACGCCCGTATCAGGGGTGATAAGAAAAACATCCCCCTCCCCCTGAAATTTGTGACGACTACCGATTGGGGTTTGAATAGCCACGCCATTATCGGACCCTAAAGATTCTACGCGAAACCCCGCCCGGGCTGGCCCCCAAAATCCTCTTATACCGGCAAGCCAATATGTTGCATTAAAATCTGAAGGATTGTCAGCAAAGTCTCTCTGCTTTGCAAAAGCGGCTTCCACATCCAGACCAATCTCGTCAGCGTGCCATCTTCCATCATAGCGAAAGCCCGACGTGCTCGACGAAAAATTTGAATTGGGCGCTGTATCAAGACCTGTTTCCAGATCGAATGCATAATGGAAACCGCCAAAGCGCCCAAGCGGCGTGCCAATATTTGTGTTGAGAAAATAAGAATCGCCGCTCAGCCGGCCATTGATATTATCTGACCCAAGGGGGCTGTTGGCTTGGTTGATATATCCAGCCTGAAAGGTGTTGCCTGATTTTGTGCGCGTCCCAAAATGTATGGCATCGAATACCTGTTGGTTTTGACGAAACGGCGCTTCGCCGATGAAACGCTGATCATCAACCTTTAAAACCTGACGACCAATGGTCAAAAAAGTCTGTTCTCTTAATTCGACCTGAATTTGTGCCCGGTTTAACACTACTGAATTTGGGTCCAGAATAACGGGGAACTGAGGATTATCGCCGGTCCCGTCATTAAAATCATCAACCGGGGTGAATACCACCTGCCCTTCAACCAGCGCTTTCACTTTTGGAAAAAGCGTAGCTTCAATTCCGGTGCGCAGGCTTAAAGTCAATCCATTGGCCGAATCCGCAAAACCGTCCTGACGCGCATTCTCGTAGCGCAACCGCGCATTGCCCACTAAAATCGCATCAATGCCAAAAACTTCTTCTGCATTGGCCTCGCCCATCACAGTGCAAAACGCAAAAAAAGCCCATAAACAAATAGGGGCCTTCACCAGCGAGCCAGTGGGTTTAGGGCCCCACAAGCCTGAGGTTTTGAGAGTTTCAGAACCGTTCATTTGCCTTGATATCTCATGGCATAAACCACTATGGTCAATTACGCATTAGACGGGTGTGTTAGCGGAAACAGGTCTGGATGTCCCCAAAAAATCGGCCTGTTCAACTAAATTTGAACTGTTTGGGGGGGAGATACGACAAAGTTCTGATTAATGGCATAATGAAATGCTCCTTGGGAAGGGAATCGGTCATGAATGAGTTGATTAAGGATATGAGCAATGAGCGGTAGTTTTGAAAATCTGACAGACGATGAAATCAGCCAGCTATTGCTGGACTGCGCTAAAGGGCGTTTATCAGAGGATGAAACCCGGCGCGTTCAGACCGCCGCTGCCGCTAACCCCACTTTGGCGGAAGAGTTAGCCCTCTATGAAGGCCTCGCTAAAGCAGGGGAAAATCCTGATCATCTACAATCTCCAGGCGAACTGGGTTGGGCGCGGTTATCGCGCGCCATTGAAACCGAACGGCAAGCCGAAATCAAAAGCACCTATGTCGGGAAAACTACCGAGCCATTCTGGCGTTATGCAACCTATGCTTTGGGATTGGTTGTTATGGCGCAAGCAGCCATGTGGTTTACCTCGTCAAATGTCACTGACGCGCCCACCTATGTAACGGTTACGGAAACTGCTGATAATTTCGACGCCCAGATCATGTTCAACCCTGATGCGGTTGAAATTGATATTAGAGAGCTTCTTCGTTCCGTCGATGGTGAAATTGTAATGGGACCGTCGGCAATCGGTATTTATACAATCCGGTTTGATGATGAAGATGCGCGCCGTTCAAGTTTAGATACATTGAAAGCAGCAACGAATATCGTTGAAAGCGCAAATCCGAAATAAACTTTTAGTACATCAAGAACGCTGCAGGCATCGCATCAATAATTTCTTTGCGTGCATAATGCGTGTCTTGATCGTGCCAACAGGCTTTCCCTCCAGTTTTGCAACTTCAGGATAGGAAAGATCATCAAAGAATGCGAGATGAATAACGGAGCGATGATTGGGGCTTAGCGTTTCAATGCAGGCCCTCACGCGCGCAACATCCTGAAATGCCTCCATGACCGCCTCTGGATCAGGCGCATCATCAGAAATTTCGACATCGGCTTCCTGCGTAATGGTCTTTTTGCCTTTGCGGTTCCGGTCAATCGCCTTGTTGCGGGCAATAGAAAAAATCCATGTTTTTGCCGATGACCTCCCATCAAACCGGTCAGCAGAACGCCAAACATCCATCAAGGTTTCCTGCATCACGTCAGCCGCTTCAAAGGGATCAGACAACCAACTTCTGGCAAACCCGCAGATAGAATCCGCATAGCGATCATAAATCGCCTTCATTGCGGTTTGATCTCCATTGGAAATCAACCGCATGAGCTCCTTATCTGGGTCCATTTTATCCATAGAATTTTTAAACGCTTCTCATTCAAATTCGATGGCCATAATGGGCATTTCACCGTCACAAGTCCAGCGCATAAGGTAATTGAACCATAATCATAACCGCAACGCATGAGCCGATTACAAAATGGCGGGCAAATGCCCGCCCTACGCCCAAAGGGAGTTACTTTGCTCGGAACAAAATTTGGCCGGCAAGGCGAGTGGTGTTATGAAATACCCCTAGATTAGACAAATTATTTACGCCAAAATATGATCTTGAAGGACTATGAAAGAGAACGTTATTATAATTCTTGACGAGCCCATTAATAACGATTGCGGTCTTTTGACGAAGCTGGTTTTTAGATCAAAGGCATCACATGGCTATAGTCATGCTTTTATGGAAAAATGCAGAGATGAAATCAGGGTGACGCCGATTACTTTAAGTAATGGTCCCTCACAACTAGCATGGATTAATGATAGATCGCAGCCTGTTGGTTTTGTGCAGGTTGTTGCCAAAACGCCAGAGAGGTGTGAACTGGAGGCATTATTCGTTGATCCGGAAACGCAAGGCAAAGGTATTGGGCAAAGGCTATTTAAATGGGCTATAGCCCAAGCCCTCAACCTTGGTTTTGCAGACTTGATTATTAATTCGGACCCCGGCGCTGAACGGTTTTACTTGGCCGCTGGAGCCGTTAGAACCGGGGATATACCGTCGGGCTCAATCCCGGGACGAACCTTACCTCAACTTACTTATAATTTGCGGGCCTGAATGTTTTGATTGCTTAACCCATCCCCTAAATTAGAATTATTCCGGCGCAACCGTCCACTGCTTGAGAGAGGCATCAACCTCGTCGCACGTCTCTAGCTTTAGAGGGCGTTTTACCCATGGCCCGGCGGGTACTGTTTGGGCGGCGACGGTTACACAGCGGCTTTGATCTTCCGCAAGCTTTAAAAGTTGATCCTCTGTACCGTATACGAATTTTTGTCGCGGATGATCGCTGCATTCCAGAAGTGCAAACACAGTCAATTCACTCGCAATTAAAGCCTGCATGCAATATCCCTCAAAGGGATAGGACATGATCTGCTGAGTTTCTTCGCTATAGCTAAACCGCGTGTCATTACCAGCATAGTCGCGGGAGGCATCCGGTTTGGCCGGTTTACATGAATGCGTTTGCATTAAATCAGATTTACCAGCGCCATAAGTATCGATGCAAAACCCATAACCATTTGGCTCATCATGGTTTGCGGTTAAGACAACATAAGGTGGATCGGCCGGAACGTTCGGAACGCTCGGAACGTCTGGAACGTCTGGAACGTCGGGGACCTCGATTAGGGAGGCCGAACTGGCGCAAGCTGAAACGCTTATTCCCGCGCAGGCTGATAAAATCAATAAATTCCGCATAGATACTCCAAATTTGGTTTTGATAAGACCTATATAAGACAAAGCCAAAAAACAAGTAATTGGCACGCGAATGACCCATGAAGCACCCAGCCAAGCTAAAATGGGCTAAATGTGACTAAAATCACAGAAAATTGCCCTAAGACCGGGGTGGTGTTGGGGGTCTATTTATGGCAAATTGCGCGGAAAATAGCAGTAGTATCCGTGCGTTTTATTCTATAATATTTGGTAACTTATATTCACCATAAGGAATATTTCATGACTGAGAAAAAATCTAATAAGGCTTTTGCGAGTCTCGCTGCTTTGGGCTTAATTGCGCTATCGAGTGTTTTCCTCCAGGCATTTGGGCAAGATGCAGCTCAAGGGACAGTTTCAAAAGAAAGCATCCAAAAAGCTTTAGAGACTCTAAATAACGCGCCCATCAATCCTGATGCGAGCGGTTCTGTATCCAAAAGCGATATTGAAAATTCCGGATTACCCGTTCCTGTTCACTCGTCGATTGTTTTGCCAGTGTCCGCCTTGCAAGTTCCCGAGATTGCCAGCGGTGTTAAGCTAACGGTTAGCGATCCTGAAAGTAACGTTGCTATTGAAGGGTACGATCCGGTTGGATATTTCACTTTAGGCGAAGCAACAAAAGGCTCATCAGAGCATACTGCGGTCTATCAAGGGGCAACTTATTATTTTGCATCTGCTGAAAACCGTGACTTGTTTCTTCAAAGCAGTGATAAATATGCGCCTGCTTATGGGGGCTATTGCACAGAAACATTGGCACACGGAAGATTAACGCCCGGTGACCCTACAAGCTGGACTGTTCACGGTAATCGCTTATATCTGACCCGCTCCAATCGATCCACAAAGGGCTTCAGAGAGCATAAAGCAAAATCCCTCGTCAGAGCCAATGAGAACTGGGTACTTGTGGAAGAGGCTCTGCGCCAACCAGATCCAAATTTAAGACAGCATGTGCAGTAATTGGTATCAATTACTGGCTTTTTGAATAAGCTTTGCGGCTATCCTTGAAAGATATAAAATCATTAGCGCGGCTTCGGATAATTCTCACGCAAGCCGCGTTTATAAGATTTAGCGATCGTCTGCGCGCTCCTCTCAAATAAAAACGTCCATTACGAATGCGAAAAATTTGGGTAATACCAGCTCGAATTGAAATTTTTTAAAATGGAAAAACCCCAAGCCTTATTCAATCAAAATATTTGTTTTCTATTTCATTTAATTTTGACGCGGGAAGCATGGCGAATAGTGGTTTTATTTTTTGCCACGCCCCTCCCTGCGAATTTAAATCTAACGCCATTATTTTATGAATAAGAGTGTCGAGGCTATCTTGCCCGCCGGAATTTTTTTGAATTTCGATATCCAGTTCATGCCAAAAACTTACGCCTTGGGTATAGAGTAATCCGTAATTTTGTCGGTTATTGTCATTTGAAATTTCGGATTGAATTTGCGTTAAGCTGATATCAACAGGCTGATCTATAGTAATAAACCGATCCCAAACCAGACTTGCCGCTTGATCGTCCGGATAGATTTTACGAAGAGCTTTCAATGCATAAAAATTTGCAAGGCTCTCCCCCATCCATACCGGATGAGCGCCATTATCGAGTTGATGAAATTGCTCATGAAATATCAGCATGAGAGAAAGCAATTGTTCTTCACGCTTTGGCTGGTCTTTTGAAATAATGTAGTTTGCGAGAATTGTATCATAACCCGCAGCGCCGCTCGCTTCTCGTCGCTCGCGCGGAGCGCCAAACCAATTCACATCCAGCCTTTCTACAGTGCGCGCAGACGAACCGATAACCGAGCGCAAATACTCAATAGCCTTCAAATGATCTTCAGGGCTTATGATTGATAAAACCGCGCCTAAATCATCACCGATATAATTGAGCGAGTCGGTTCCGTTATTTAACGACCGGCTGGGAGGATTACCCAGATTATAAAAATTTGGCGGTGCATTTACGCCCTGCAATTGATAGTTTTTACGGGTTTTATCGGGAAGGGTAAAACCTATGGTTTTTGCGTCCTCGTCATTTCCTGAAATTCTTAAAAGAGAACTCGGCCCCGAGACAAGCCACCAATCTGGCCGGACAAAAAGGCTTTGTTGCCCTGAGGGTTGATAGGATGATGGGGCTTGTGTCGAAAATGTTATGGTCCAGTTTACCGCGCCGCATGTCGCGGGGAGGACCCATGTCATATCAGTATTTTGAACGAGTTCGTCTCCTTCGCATTCCACATTGGAAATCTGGGAAGAAACACCCATCATATCCCCCCGCAAATAGAGGGTTTGCAGGGGTGTTTTACTATTGGTTAAATTAAGCGTTGCATGGGCAATAGAGGGCGTTTGCCCATCTATGATAATTTCATAGTTCAAAGGGTCTCTAATCTGCTCCGCACCCTGACAAGCGCTCAGCAACCCGGCCCCCAGAAATAATAATGCCTTCACAAAAGCCCCCATCGTAAAATCTCGTTTGGCGTTCGACTTTATATCAAGTCAATAACCCGATCGCGATAGATATTGCGATAAGATGACTTTTTTGAGCCATAAAGCGATGATCGACATACTCTATGGCCCGTCGCCCTAGGCCAATGCCCCGTCATATAAGGCCAGCATCCGGCTCCACGCTTTTTCGGCTTGGGCTTCATTATAGACGGTTGAATCAGGGGGGCACCAGCCATGCAAGGTACCCTCATAAACTTCAATCTCGGCGGGTATTCCAGCATCTGCATAGGCTTGCTCAAGAGCCGGCTTCACATCCGGACTACGCTCATGATCATTTTCTGCAATCGCGTGCAACACATGGGCGGGAGATTGCGGGATCAAAAGATGCGGGCTGTCTTCACTATCACGAACAAGACCGCCGCCATGAAAAGAGGCCGCGGCCCCTACCCGCTCGGGCACCGCGCCCGCTGTTCGCATAATCAACGGACCGCCCATACAATAGCCGCACGTTCCGACCTTGCGCCCGGTATCAACACTGGACTGGGCATCAAGAAATGCGATGTAATCGCGCGCATCGGACATGCTCGCTTCCTGAGTTAATTTGCGCGCCATGCCAAACAGAAAGGACCGCGTATCGGGGTCTTGAAAACTTGCATCAGGGCCAACCACCGGCGCTTTGGCATCGCGGTAAAATGGATTTACAACCAGAACCGAATATCCCGCTTGCGCCATTCGCATCCCCATGGCTCTGAATGCGGGCCGCAACCCTTTAATATCGGGCCACATTAAAACCGCCGCGTGGGCGCCCGACGCAGGGTGCACAAAATAGCAATCCGAGACGCCATTTTGCATGGTCACCTCAACGTCCTGCTCCACAACCTCGATGGGCGCGACTGCAACACTCGCTGTGCTCTGGGCACTCTGGGCGGGCGGGGTCGCGCCTTCAGCAGATGGAGGGGGCGTTGTTGCATCCTGTTCACTCGCACATCCCGGTACAAAAGCCGCCACAATCGCAGCCGTGCTCAATGCACTAAAATCTCTGCGGTTCAGCTTGCCGCCAGAACGGGAAAATTCATCATTATCTTTTTCAGTCAACGCATCACACATGGCCGCCTCCTTAAATACGAATCTCAATTCGCATATAAGATACCATTCGGACCAGATTTTCAATCACGAGAGGCTGTAATTCCACCCGCCCTCTTACGCTTGTTCGTCGAGGATCACGCCGGATGGGGGTTGTTGCGCGGGGTTTGTGCGGGCCAGAACCGCGAGGAGGTTGGCAAAATCTTCCGCTGGCCATTCGCTGACCACTTCGCCGGAATCCACATCGATTGCTCTGTAAGAGAACGGATTGCTGCCCTCGCCCGAGCTGATTTCTACGCGGGTATTGGCGCCAATGGCGCGGCTGATTAGTTCACTGCTTTCACGAAATTGTTCGCTGCGACGCTCTTTGGCATCTTGTGCCTGGGCCAGGCTATTTTCAGTCGCCGAGCGACGGGCCTGTTCAAGATCAGCCTGTCGGTCTTGCGCGCCGGCAATTGCCGTGCTTGGCGCGGCCGGGCCAACTCTTTGCGCATTAACTGCACTAATATCTGTCATATCACACTCCCCGAATGGGGGACCTGTAACGCCTATCCCGCTGGCAATACAGGTCCGCGGTGTTGTTTACATGTTTATTGCACCAATCGTAATCTTAGCGAGGGAGGATAATCTATTACTGTACTGACTATCCTCGCCTTTCGCTATTCATGCCATTGGCGCAATTACCTTTAGGCAAACAGAGCCAAGATTGAGTTTGGCGCTGCATTGGCAATTGACAGGGTTTGAATAGCCAATTGCTGCTGGACCTGAAGGGCCTGCAAACGGGAGCTTTCGCGGGCCAAATCCGCATCTACCAAATTACCGATGGAAACCTCCAGCGCATCAGAGACACGGCTCAGAAGGCGTTCTTGAAGGTCAAGGGCCTGTGATCCATTACCAAGACGCGCAGACGCGTTAGCAACATTCGTGATTGATGCTTCGATCGCAGCAATTTGCGTTTGCGCTAGCGCGCTGGAAGCTGCTGGATCTGCCCCTGTTAACGGCGAACCGGAATTTGATAGTATGAGATTAGCACCGCCTACTGATAAATCCTGCGCTGCAACTGAAATTTGCGTTGCGCCATCAGTGGAGGCAACTAGAGAGAGATCGGCTGCACCAGCGGCTAGCAAATTCACGCCGCCAACTTCTGCACTATCGACTGTCCGTGTAATTTGATCGCGAAGCGCGATAAAACGTTCTTGCAAAATTGAACGGGTCTCATCGGTAATTGATTGATCCGCCGCCTGCACCGCAACGTCGCGAAGCTCGACCAATATATCACTAACGGAATCAGCTGCACTCAAAGCAACATCAACCGTAGACTGACCAATGCTTAGGCCTTGCTGAAGAGACTCAACAGAGCTTAGCTCAGCGCGCTGTAATTGCGCCAATGCAAAAACGGCTGGATTGTCCGCTGCACTGGAGACTTCAAGGCCCGTTGATACGCGGCGCTGTGTTTCTTCCAGCTGGCTGTTAATGGAGGTAAGGTTTTGGAGCGCAACGAGCGCGCCAGGATTTGTATTAATGCTCGATGTCATTATCAAGAGCCCTTTCTAGGTTGTTTGCGGGATGTTCTTCCCAAAAATCAAAGGTGCATGCACTTCATGCTCCCCAAACATCGCAAGTTCAGGGCCAGTTAAGGGTTTATCGATGAGTGTTAACAAGCATCCAAAATCATCAATACCGCGCATAAATAGGCGCTAACCATACTGGCGGACAAGGACGAAAATGGCTCGGCTAGGCAATATTTACCCGGCAAAATATTCCGGGTAGGCAAAAATTTCACCTATATTTATGGGGCGTTTTTTTAATTATTTCGCGCGGCAACCAGCAAGGCCCGCAACAGGAAGAACAAGGCTCGGGGCGTCGGGTTTGTTGACAGTTACAACGCCGCGCTCAAGATATGTTCCCCCGTCAAAACCCTGACCAAATTGCAGCTCCACCTCGACGCGAATATCTGTTCCAGCCGCGAAAGTCTGCACCGGGAATATTCCAAAGGCGCTATCCCCCCCAACAGAGAGACGAACCAGCTCATGAGGGACATTATCAATATTAAAATCGCCATTGCGCCCCGTAACATAGCGCAAAACCGGAATGGGGCGATTAACATCGAGTGTCCATAATACCATGCCGCAATCGCCGCGCGGCAAATTGGGGTCTGCGATTGCCGTCAAATTCGGCGCTTTCGGGAGATTTAGGGTAGCGTCCGGCAATTGCGCCCGAACTGGCTGTGCATCCTGTTCTGACGTAGAGATTGCGCGCACGCCGCCGCGCCCGATAGAATTATCAGTGGCGCACCCAACAAAACCGACCATCACCGCGAGACTATAAATGCCTTGTTTGATTAAGAGTTTTATCATTGGACAGCTCCCGCGATATTTCCTGAGGCTTGATAGTTCAAACCATTTTCATTTTTTTCAAAACCGGCAAAAGCCAAAGCTTCCACGACCTCTTCCCGGACGGGCACAACGTTCGCAGCAATCTGAAACTGCAAATCCGGCTTGATTAAAAGCTCTACCCCGACTCTCCCCTCGCTACCACTCCCACTGAGCAGCAATTCCAGATCATCACCTTTACAGCTCGCCGGGCCTTGTAAATTGAACCCTTCAACATTGAGCTGGCGGGCGGGGCCATGGAGAAAATCGGTGAAAATCGTGCCTTGCGCATCAACACACCCCTTTTTGTTAAAGCGAAGCCGCTCAGCCTCTATGCGCAATTGCCCGGTAAGGGGCACGCCGAGGGCGCGATTACTGGTGAGATCACCAAGCGCCACCCGAAAATTTCCGCCAGTAATATCAATCAGTTTCTTGCCAAGGACAATTTTTCCGTCCCCGACAATCGCCCCCCCGCGCAATGAAAGATCGCCTTTAATTTTACCCGTGAGCAACGCGAATAAAGAGACATCATAATCCACCCGGCCAATATAGGTGCGATTAATAACGACATCATCAAAACGCCCCTTCCACGCCAATCCGCTAACATGAGCGTAGGAAAACCTCGCTTGAGGGTTTTTCGATAGCTCCTTCGTCATGACAGACGCAAGCAATGATGCAGGGGCCTGAGACAAGGCAAGGCCCGCAAAAATCAAAACGCCAATAAAAAATAGTCGATATTTCATGGGTTCATCCTACTGCGTCTTCTGGCGTGTGAAGACAAGCCGGTCAGCTCTAACCAGTTCAGGGTTGGCCCGCGCGCGGCTGATCCGCGCTTGCGTCACTACAGCGCCAAAGCTTTGTTCAATATCGGCCATATAAGCATAAAGCCTTGCCGGATCTGCTGGTGCGAGGGTGATTTGCACCTGATTATCATCGCCGTCAAAGGTCGTTGCAACCAGACCCGCGCTCGTCGCACGCGATGGCAAGGCGCTTTTTAAAGATGTTGTAAGATCAACATTAGCATTTACATTTCCGGCTGCGCTCGCCCCTCCCTCTGGCCCGCCATGACGGCGGGCGGCGAGAATAACCTGCTCATAGCCCGTACGGGTACGCTCATTATTATCCAAGGCGCTTTGATGCCATGCCCCGATCGGAGAAATTGCAAATTTATAAAACACATAGAAAAGGCCAAACAGCGCACCAATGGTCACCATTATTTTTTCACGTGAAGAAAAATTTTGCCAAATACTCATCATTATAATTTCACCCGTAATTCGCCAGTCCATTGGCCGGGACGCGTTTGATTTAACCGTCCGTCTTCAGATGAAAAACCCAGATCATTTAGTTTTGTCCTGAATGACTCAAGCGTTTCAATGCTATCCATATTAATACTGAGGCGTAAGTCCTGACCGGGGCCTGCATAAAAAATACTATCAATTTGCAAACCGGTCTCCCCTTCCAGCGCAACACCAATGCTATTCCATACGGTTAGAAATTTTATTGATGCTGACCTCGCCCCCAGAATTTGACGGGCATGGCTAACCGGATCGCTTGAGGCTTTGCCGGGAAATGCAGTGTCGTGGATTTCGTGTGACAAGGATGCAAAACGTTCAGCGCTGCGATCAGCGCGGATGCCTTCAAAGAGCCAATTTGCCAAAAATGCAGCCACACAAAGACTTGCAGCAATTGCGATATTTCGCCAAGGAGCGATCAACGCGCCCCAATTGGTTTTACGCGCGTAAACTCCGCTTATAAAATTCGGGAGTGCACGGGTATTTTGTGTGCCGCGAAAATATAATGATGCAAGGGTTGCCAGATCAGCTGTTGGATGGTGGGTAACCTGTCCGGGCCCCTTGATGGCGAGATCACCGCGTTGCCCGGCGTCACAAAAGAGCGAGATCGTCCCAGCATCCCAACGCTCCAGAATATCGTCGAGCACTTCATTAGCGGTGTGCATATCAATGGCAAAACCGCCCTCAAGCCCGTGGGCAATCAGCCCATCTTGATGGGCAAAAAGTGTCAAATTACTGTGCGCACTTTTAACCGGGGTCTCTCCTTTTCTCGTTTGCGCCATAGGGGCAATCGATAATGCCATAAAATCGGCGGTGAAAAGATCGGGGAATGTATCGGTCTGCGAAAAGATACGCGCCCACGGATCGAGAATGGTTTTGCTCACCGCAAGACATAACCCTCTTTGGACTGTTTGCGTTTTCTGTATGCCAGTGCTTGCAGTGCCCTCTGTGCTTTCGGAACTCCCGACCTCTATGACGGATTGATCCGTATCTTGATCACTATTCACGTTCAAGAGCGTATCGCTACGAAGCGCCGTCGCCACATGAAGCTTATCAATATCTTCGCCAAGACTATCTTCGAGGAGATATTGAGCCGCTAACAATAACTGTCCGCGTCCGCGCGGAGGCGCGGGCAACAGGCGCAATGTTGTATACTCACCGGGGAGAAGCGCGATCAGTTTTTCTGTGCCGGTATAAATATCCGCTTTGGCAAAATCCTGATAAGATACATTCAAGCCATGACTGCGCAACCCGCCTTGCTCATCAACCCGCATCCAGGTCAATGGCTCGCTCGGAGTAACTCCTAACAAAAGGTAAATCTGCTCAGTCAAACTCAGCTCCCAAATCGCCGGGACATTAAGGCCAGGCTATTATCGCTTGCTACTTTAAATAGCATTGTAGATTGCAATAATGTCTTACCAATTTTCAATTCCATGCGCGCTTGTAGATATTCTGACCTTACATCAAGGCGCGCGTTAATATTTGCTATTTGTCCCTGGGTAAGTTCGAGGGATAGGATGAAGGGTAAATTTAACACTTCATCAATATTTTCATATCCACCCACGGGCCGGCGTTCAATAATCAGCGCCGCATCACTCAATGTCAGGCTATCACCGAAAATACCGACCAATAAAGGCGCGTGTTGCGGGCGTAACATATTGACATTAACGATTTGCGGTTCATTGGTCTGACGCGCACATAAAAACGGCTCTATCGCGCTCATCACTTCTTTACTTACCCCGATCATGGCGCGAAGTTCACTCGTATCGGCAATCAACCCATTGCCGACCCTGTAGGGCACGGGCAAGCGCAGATAGGCATTATCCTCCGCGCCGCCAGACCCTGTGTTTCCGTCAGGATCAATCCAGTCACCAATAACCACAGAAAGCTGGCGCGCTTCATTTTGGGAAATCCCGACAATGCCAAGGATGGCGCTAAACTCTTCAATGATGCTCTCAATGGGATCGGGCACAGGTTCACCATTTGCATTAACCGCAGCGACAGTTCCCGAGGGGACAAATAAGGAATTGACATTAAAACATCGGGTCGCGTCAGTAAATTCGATGCTCCCCTCTTCACCGGGGAGTGTTGCCAACTGGCCAAGGTCAAACGGTTGCAAGGCCCACGGATCATCGAGGCTCATGACGCCGGGGCGCGCAAGCAGGGCTGTTCTGATCAACTCCGATGCCAAAACCTCGGCCCCCACTGCGCGCCATAAGCTTTGTGTACGGGTAAATTCATTGCGCGCTCTCGACGCAGAGAGCACCGTTTGTTCCGTCAACCCCACGGCGACGACAGACAGGGTCGCAACCAGTAATAGCACAATAATCAGTACAGCACCTTTTTGCGAATTTCGGCTAGAGATGTTTTTGTGCTGTGTCATTCCACCCCCATCCGGCCAATCCAGAAACGCTGATTTATCTCCCCGTAAAGCGTACTGTTGATCAAAAGCTCGATAGCCAATGGCGGTGCCAATTCGCCGTTTACACCCTCATTAAATGGCCAGCTTTCCATCCACACCGGTTCACCTCTGGTAAAATTGGAAACAAACTGAACATCGAGGCTTTGCAGATTGTCCATCATAATCCGCTCAAGGATTATTTCTTGACCATCAAAATCTTCAGCCGCATCCAGAAATGGCCTGCTGCGCCGAATAAGCTGGTCTCCCAACGCGACATATTCAACAAATTGCAACTCTGATCGCGGCTCAACATATCCCGGATTATCCCAGCCGCCGCGCACGAAACGCAATAAATACCGTCCCTCTTCCTCATCAAAATTATTATTATTGGCAATCACGCCTCCAGAGAATGGCGCAATAAGCGGGGCACCAAATTCATCACGGGTTAATCGGGGCACTATTTGTGCCAGATCCTCTTTCAGCAAGGCGCGCATGGTTTGCAATTGACGCAATTGCCCATCAATTTCCTCCATCTGCGTTCCGGCATTCAGGCCGACGCGTGTTGCCGCAATGGTCCCGCTGGCGATGATGGAAAAAATAAACAGCGACAAGATCACTTCAACCAGAGTAAACCCCTTGCTGATATGGCGCGGCAAAAATATTTCATTTCCCTTGCGATCCATACTCATGGGCGCTCCATTTTCAGCGTAGAGATCTCACTGCGTATCTGAGTTGATCCTTCCTTGCGGACAGAAACCGTAATCAGCGCAACACCTTCAAGGGAGGTATCATTAATTAATGTCGTATAGAGCCAGCTTCGCTCGCCCAACAGAACGGACCCATCATCTTCGCCGCGAATGAGCGGGTTGGGATTAGCTAAAATTTCAACCATCACATTATCGGCAACAATCGCTGCCAGTACGCGCTCTTGGGAGTCCGCCCCAAAGCGCGTGTTTTGTCCGATGAGCACCAATATCGAACCGGTCGCTATTGCCATCACAAAAAGGGCAATGAGGGTTTCGACAAGGGTAAAACCGGTTTGCTGGCCTTTACGAAAATTGCTCATTGTCCGGCCACCTCATAGGGATCAATATCGATTTGGCCATTACTCTGTAAACGCACGATCCATTGTCCGGTGCGGTCGGTAAAAAGAGCATTAATCGGTGTATCAGCGCCAATTGGGCGAAACTGAAATGTCGGTGCCAGAATATTTTCGTTATCCTCATCATTGCTTTGAATAAAAAGGGAAGAACCATTGCCTTTGATAATTTCGTCATTCCGGGCCAAAGCCTGCGACAGGCTCTGCCTACCACTCTCAAGGGGGAGAAGGGAAAAAGTAATCCGGTCGTCAAGCGCCCATCTGGAGAGCACACGGTTTTGGGTATCCACCCATTCGCCATTGCGCAAACGCAAAAACCGATAGTCGCGCAAGGACACTTCCAATCCGATAACTTCGCCGGAAATGATTGCCTCATCAGAGGCCGCGCTTAGGCGGGCAGCAAAGCGTGTGGCTTCTCTTTTGGCTGTTTGCCCGCCGGAAGGCGTATTTAAAATAACAACCGAGACAGCAAGACCCAATATCGTCATTGCAAGGAGTAACTCTACGAGGGTAACCCCGACCTGACTTTGATTTTTGGATTTTAATCCAACAAATCTTGGCCCAATAATCCAAGACTTGGCAGGAACAGACATCAAATGGGCGCTAACGCCTCTTTTGATGCGATCCATGCAAATCAAAACAAGTTGTTTTACCGTGTCGACCAATTCCCGATATCCGCATTATTGCCGCTGCCCCCCGGCTCGCCGTCAGCGCCTAAAGAAAAAACATCAAACACACTGCGCTCTCCGGGATAGCGATATTGATAAGGACGCCCCCAAGGATCGTCAGGCAAATTACGCAAATAGCCCCCTTCGCGATATTGTCCCTGACGCAGGGCAGAATCCGGGGCGGATTGAAGAGCTGCCAGCCCGTCACTGGTCGAGGGGTAATCGAGTAAATCCAGATGATAGCCCTCAAGCGCTGTCTCAATGATGCGTATGTCGGCAAGGGCTTTGCGCTGAATCGCCTTTTGTTGTTCCGGCGCAAGATTTTGAATGGCAATCGCGCCGATCAGACCAATGATAAAGACAACCACCAGCATCTCCACAAGCGTTACCCCTTGCTGCTTTGCTCTTTTTTGCTGTGTTTTCATTTGTGTCATCGCCGCGTCTCCATTGTTAACTCTTGTTTATCGCTCACTTACAATATTACCCCCCTGATGCGAGGGTGTTCAACTGTAAAGTCGGCAACATAATCGATAGCACAATAATCATCACGATGATCCCCATTGCTACCACAATAACCGGCTCCAATAAGCGCAATCCCACAGTGGTGACCGTTTCAAATTCCTCTTCCAGATGCTCGGCGGTTTTATCGAGTAATTTTGGTAACTCCCCTGATTTTTCACCCGCGGCGACCATATGCACCATCATCGGGGGTAATGTCCCGGCGCGCTTTAAACCAGCCGATAGCCCCGCGCCCTCTCGGACCGATGTAATCGCAATATCGAGGCGCTTTTTTATATAACTATTGGTGAGGGTGCGCTGCGCCCCGGTGAGGGCATCGATTAAAGGAGCCCCCCCTGCAAACAGGGTCGCTAGGGTACGCCCAAACCTTGCTCCATCAAGTCCGCGGATCAATTTGCCCAAAAGGGGAAAGGATAAAAGCGATTTATCGACCCGCTCGCGGATGGCGGGTTGTTTTAAGAGCTGCCAGCATAACACACCAAAAACCAACAGGGCGAGTAATATCCATAAACCATAATTTCCAATCCCCTCGGAAATGGCTATCACCATGCGCGTAATAAAAGGCAATTGCGCATCAAAGTCTGCAAATTGATCGACAATTTTGGGAACAACAAACCGCATCAAGGCGATCACCACGCCAATGGAGACCACTGCCAGAACAATCGGATAGATCAATGCCGTTATCGCTTTTGACCGGATCGCCCGGTTTTTCTCCAGCATGGTCGCAAGCCGCTCAAGAACAGAACCCAAATCCCCAGATGTCTCACCGGCAGCAACGACGGCGCGGTAGAGAGGGGAAAATGATTTTGGGTGCTCGCCCATCGCATCAGAAAAGCGCCACCCCTCCAAAACCCGCTCACGAACAGAAAGGATCAACCCTCTTACTCTTTCTGAATCGCTTTGTTGCGCAAGGGCATTGAGCGCCTCTTCTAATGGTACGCCCGTATCAACAAGGGTTGCAAGCTGGCGCGTTATCAAAACCAATTCCTTGCTGGAAATGGAGGGCTCGCGATTAAGACCAATGGATAAGCCGCCCGCGCGAAATTTTTTATCACCCGCCCGCCCTTGCCCGCGCGAGGGATTAGCGATCTTGATCGGTGTCAAATTTTGTCCGCGCAAGGTTTGCCGCGCATGACGTGGGCTATCGGCATTTACAATCCCGCGCAGGTTTTTGCCCTGCAAATCGACAGCTTCATATTCAAAGGTCGCCATCGTCTCTCTCGTTTTCCTGATGAATAACCCGGATCACTTCCTCTGTTGAGGTTACCCCGGCGAGAACATGCTCAAAGCCGGCTTGTGATAAAGTCTGGGTTTCACGAAAACCGTGCTTTGCCATTTCCTGCTCGCTCGCATCATCATGGATCATGGTTTTGATCGTATCATCCACAATCAATAATTCATAAACACCAACGCGCCCCTCATAGCCGGTATCATTACATCGCCCGCAACCGGCAGGCTTATAAAGAGTAATATCATCCGTACCCACCGCGCCAATGCGCGCGCATTCAGCCGGGTCCGGTTTATAGGGTGTTTTACAAGCCGGACATAAACGCCGGACAAGGCGCTGCGCCATAACCCCTGCCAATGTCGAAGATAATAAAAAGGGTTCAATTCCCATATCACGAAGCCGCGTAACCGCGCCAACCGCAGAATTGGTGTGAACGGTAGAGAGCACCAAATGACCGGTTAGAGAGGCTTGCACTGCAATTTCTGCTGTCTCCCCATCCCGGATTTCGCCAACCATAACAATATCGGGGTCTTGGCGAAGAATAGCGCGCAGACCGGTTGAAAAACTCATCCCCACTTTTGGATTGATCTGGGTTTGCCCGACACCATCCACCGCATATTCAACCGGATCTTCAACGGTAAGAATATTGCGCCCCGGATTATTCAACAAGGTCAACCCGCCATAAAGAGAGGTTGTCTTGCCAGAGCCCGTTGGCCCCGTTACCAGAATAATTCCGTTGGGACGGGTCAGCAGTTTTTTAAAACGATCGAGTGTCTCGACGGGCATTCCCAGCGCGTCCAGATCAAGCCTTGCTGCTTCTTTATCGAGGATACGCATCACCACGCGTTCACCAAACCGCGCTGGCAAGGTCGAGACCCGCACATCCACCGTTTTGCCGCCAAGCGCCAGAGAGATACGCCCATCTTGCGGGATTCTTTTCTCCGCAATATCAAGGCGCGCCATCACTTTCAGGCGCGATGTAAAAACCGGTATCATCCGTGCGGGAAGCGATAAAACCTCGCGCAACACCCCGTCTATACGCAATCGAACCGACAGGCTCGTCTCATAGGGCTCAACGTGAATATCCGAGGCCTTGACCTTAACCGCTTCGGCTATCAGGGCATTGATCAACCGAATGACCGGAGCATCATCCTGGCTATCGAGTAAATCGGCAGTTTGCGGCAAACCTTCTGCGAGGGCGGAAAGATCATCCTCTCCGGCCAGATCAAGCTCATCGGTGCTAATCCCCTCCACACTATATATTTCCGATAGACGCCGCTCAAAGGCCTCCCCCGGCATAATCTCAACACGAACAGGAGCCCTGACACACCGGCGTGCCTCCAATACGGAAAACGGATCGGGCTTTGATCTTGCCCCCAGTACAATTGGATTTTGCTCAGCATCAAGAATGATAAGACCAAATTCTTTTGCAAAAGAATATGATAATTTTATATCTTGCGCTTTTTCCTGTGGGGCGGGGTTGGGATCATGACCATTGCCAGCTAAATCCTCACCTATAAGGGATGGTTTCCCATCACCCTCGGGGCCTGTGCGAGACGCTAAAGATGAAGTCTGGCTGGACATAAACGCTCTCTAGTTTTAATTCTCACGCGGGCCACTTGCTGGAACGCTTGTCGGAACACCGGTTATATCATTGAGCAAGCGGTTGAAATCTTCCTGAGCCCTCGCATCATTCAAGACTTCCTGCGCCCGGATAAAATCAAATTTGCGGCGTGTTGCAGCTCTTGCAGAGCTTCTGTCGCGCAAAATTGTCGGGCGAATAAAAATCATCAGATTATTCTTTACCTTTGATTTTGCTGTCGTCTTAAAGAGATTGCCAATCCCTGGTATATCGCCCAAAAACGGAACCTTATCTTCCTGAACAGCCTGACTGTCACTGATTAACCCGCCGACCACCAGAATATCGCCGCTATCGACCAATGCAGTGGTGTTTAGTTCGCTATTATTGGTAATTAAATCCGTGGACGTTGCAATAATGGGCCCATCAACACTGGAAATTTCCTGACGAATTTCCAGTGAAACAATATCGCCATCGGTAATTTGCGGTGTCACTTCCAAAATAACCCCGACCTGTTCGCGCGAGACCGTTCGAAATGCATTAGAAAAATCATCCCCGATCTGTTCGCCTGTTGTAATCGGAATTTCCTGACCATCAGAAAGAGAAGCAGTTTGATTATCGAGGGTTACGACTGATGGGGTTGAGAGAACCCGCGAGGAAATATCGGTTTTAAGCGCTGTTAGCAAAGCGCCAAAAACATTTCCATCGCCAAAGGTTCCAGCCCCCCCAAGACCAAATCCACTAATCCCCAAAAGCGAACCAACCGCTGCGGTTTGCAGCGCTGATGTGAAATCATCGCCATCATCTGTTGCTATTGCATCGCCGTCTGCAGCAGTTGTAGTAACCGCGCCATCAAAAAATCCTGACGTAAACGCTCCCCCTGCAGCGCTCAAAATATTAGGGCTTTGACCTGCCACATTGGTGGAAAACGGAATGTTATTTCCGCCATTACCGGCAAGAAAATACTGAACCCCGACCTCGCGCGCGGCGCTATCGGAGATATCAACAATAATTGCCTCAACCAACACTTGCGCGCGGCGAATATCGAGTTGGGATATGATTGTCTCTACTTCCCGTCGCAACACCGTATTCCCATTTACGATAATAGAATTGGTCGGCGCATAAGCAGAGATAACGCTTGATTGTTGCCCATTAGCGCCGCCAGCGGCTGGTGTGGGCGCCGCCCCGGCATTCACATCAACCAATTCGCGCAGCAATGGCAGCATTTCTTCCGCGTCAGCATGTTTTAATCCGATTACGGAAATATCATTGGCGTTCTCACCTTGGCGATCAAGTTCGGAGACAACCCTTGTTAGCTGTTCCATTGTGTTTGGTTCTGCGCGAATTAGAAGCGAATTTGATACATCTACTGGCGTAATCGAGACACGCGAAGTGGTATTGTTATTTTCTTGCGCCAAATCCTGCGCAACATCGATGAGCACACCGGCAACATCGCGCGCGGAGGCATGCACCAACTGGATTGTTTGAAAAACTCTATTATCGCGATCAAGGGATTTTATAATTTTCGCGATACGATCCATATTTCCGGTAGTATCAACAACCAGAAGAGAATTATTGGACCGAATGGCACTGGCAACCGCCCCTTCACTATTGATTTGGGCGATATTTCGTGCCGCTTCTTGCGCATCAATATGTTCAAGTTGAAAAATTCGGCTAATAAGCCCACCGCGATCTTTCGTATCTCCAACCGGACCGGGACTACGCTGGGCCTGATTAATAGGCACTACCGCATAGCGACCATCATCTTGCGGTGTTGCTACATAACCGTTTTGACGCAAAAGGTCCTGAAACAAACTCCATGCCTCATCAGGACAAACTGTAAAATCTTCAGGGGTCTGCAAACTCACCTGACCATTTACAGAACGATCAATCGTGATTGCCCTGCCGGTATTAATGGCAATTTCCTTTATGACCGCCTTGATATCTGTATCCTGATAATTAATCCTAACATCGCATTCATCACGATCAAGAACGCCGCGTGTTTCTTGCGCGTGCGCTTGGCCATATCCACTAAAATTTATCCCGAATAAATTGGGCTCACTTACGGGCTCTAGGGTTAGCAAACCTTGCGTTCCAATAATCAACGCAAAACCGGAAAGTAGAATTCTTCGATAATTGGTCATAGAATATTTCATATTGGTTTGTTTTAAATTACTCAGCTTACAAATTGTTTTAAACTTTAACAGTCGCGCTTCACTCTTCATCGTCCGAATCTGGCAAGGTTTGTGTATCAAGTCTTATTGTCAGATTTTTTGTCACGCCATCGCGCTCAACCTGGAGGTTAAGCTGGCCGCCTTTTCCTGCGCGCTCTAACGCAGTGGATAAGCGCCTTAAATTCGTGGTTACGGGCTGATTATCAATTGAGATCAGGCGATCTCCCGCGACAAGACCAGCGCGGGCAAAGGCTTGCCGATCGCGGCCAGGGGCCAGAAATATGTTTTGACCACGAAGGCGCGGCTGAATTACGTTTCTTAATTCATCAATCCGGGCAACAGTTGATGGATCGCGCGGTGGAACAGTCCCGGAGACTTGTCCCCCTCTAACGTTTTGGCGCAATTGTCGCTGGGAGCGTTCAAGCTTTTGAACAGCCGCCCGGCGCGGTTCATACCCCTCAATGCGCAACGCTTCGCGCACACCATCGCGTTCAATAATCGCTTCTCCAAAACGCAAATCAACCAACGATACGCCATTGGCGATGGTATCGCCTATCCTGAAAACATCCTGTCCACGCTCATTACTCGTGCCAATATTAACATCGATAATCGCAGAGCTTTTATCTCCATCAAGACGAATACCGTGGAGGGTTAGATCAAGATTTGTCTGTGTGATTTCCTCTTCCAGCGCGATTTGTCTTTCTTCAAACACAACACTTGAAATCATAAACGGATTGGCCGCATCAAGGCTTGCCTCATTGGTCGCAGCCTGTCCACTTTTAAGAGCAGGAAAAACCGGAGCACTCTCGGGCGCTGGTAACGGCGCAAAAATCGACCAGAATATTTTAGAGAGCAATACCAGAAGCATCACCATAAAAAAAATCAACGTTATAAAGGTTACCTGTTTTATATTCAGCCAGGTTTTCGGTTGTGATCTCATCAGTTTGACGCCTGATTTTTGGCGGGCAGACATGGGCGTGTTCGCCATAGCAAAGGCCGAGGAAACTCGTTCCTCAGTCGGGGCCGCTATATTACCGGCTAATGACAAAACGCGCACTCCTACATCGCTCATGTCCAGATTTAGGACAAAAGCGTTACTAAAGTGGCAACACTGACCCTGAATAAACAAAAACCATTACGCCACACCACACTTCAATTCAGGTGACGCACAAACTATCACCTTCACCAATATAAACCTGAAAGCGATTATTATGCTAAACGCCTGTAATATTATTATTTTTATAACTATTCAGCCGCAAACATACAAATAAATGTGGAACAGGCGGGATGAGGTTTACCGTTAACACGCAGTTAACACGCCTTTTGTAAGGTCCTTACTTACCTGATAACCACGCAGATTGATCATAGAAACTATGACTTCAGTTCCCATTTTAGCACTTGCCGGCCTTATTGGCCTCGTCATTGGCAGTTTTCTTAATGTCCTGATTTTTCGCGGTCCGGCGATCTGGAACCTGATTGACCCGCAAACCCCGCGCGGTAGCCTATGGGGCCCGCGATCCCAATGCCCACATTGTCAAACACAGATACGCAGCTGGCATAATATACCCGTGATCAGCTATTTTCTGCTGCGCGGTAAATGCGCTGACTGTAACGGGTCAATTCCGGCCCACTATCCCTTGGTGGAAGGTTTGGGCGCTATTGCCGCCATTTTTAGCGTGCTGGTGTTTGGCTGGAGCTTCGCCGCCTTGGGCGCGGCGGTCTATTTATGGATATTAATCGCGCTCGGGTTTATCGATTATCAAACCGGTTACCTGCCCGATATGTTGACCCTGCCGCTGATTGCGTTGGGCCTGATTACCAGCTGGTTTGGCTTTTACGTCCCCTTTATCATAGGCCTCGTTGGGGCGGTGATCGGATTTCTGACGTTCTGGCTTATTGCTTTATATTATCGACGCCTTCGCGGGAAAGAAGGTATGGGCTTGGGAGATGCCAAATTATTATCAGCCCTTGGCGCTTGGTGCGGCTCCCTTGGCCTTGCGCCAATCGTCTTGATCGCCTCGGTTAGCGCCTTGGCATGGGTCGGGGTTACCGCGATAAAAGGAAAATCCATTGCCGCCGACACACCCATCCGGTTTGGCCCCGCACTGGCAATGGCGGGCATCATCGTTTTTATCGGACAAAATTTAACAATCTGAATTGAGCTTGGTGAACTATAAAATATCACCTTTACAAAATTCAGATCGTCATTTGGTTTTTAAAATCAGCAAGGCTGGAGAATTTCATTCTTATTTGAATGAAGTTTCTCCAACTATTTCTGATTAAGGCGTTGGTACAAAAAAGACATTATCGGAAATTTCTGTATCTATGCCTGTATTGTCGCGAATGACCTTGGCAAGAGAGACATCACCGAGGAAATCCAGATCGCTTTGTGACAGATCATTTTCAAACCAGAAGCGGTCTCCATCACGCAAACGCATAAATTTGATCACGAGCAAACGGCGGAAAGTCTCACCAAGTTGCGACCCTTCAGAAACAAGCGGATCTTCCGCAAGACCGCCAACCCACAGGTCAATATCGTTGACGCTGTTATAGGCCGCGGCAAGTCTGGTCTGGACATCTCCGTTACTCGAGATCTGAGCAAAATTTGTGACCCGTGCTAAACCCAGTGCCTCGCGTATATCATTATAGGGTGGCAATCCATGATCACGGCCACGTTGAATGTTTAATGCCGCGAGATCCATTCCCCCGGCGCCAGGCGCACCAAAAAGGAAATTGCGAACATCATCAATGATTTTTGAATCAATGGCCTGATGTGGCTGCGTCGCAAGACCACGTAAAAAGGGCTCAATATCTTCACCGCTTTGCAAGAACGCGTTCGGATTAAAAAAGGCTTCTCGCAGGGAAACCGGACCACCGGCAGTTGGATTACCGTTCGCATCAAGACGTAATAAATTTGGACTCAATGCACTATGACCAAAACGGAAAGCTGCAGTTGAAAAAGAGTTTATGATATTGGCATTGGTTAGAAAATCAAAACCGATATAATCTTCCAGAGCATCAGGACCGATCAAGGCCGGTAGAAATTCCTGATAGGTAATCATCTGCATTTCAGCTCCGACCAAACGACGGGTCAGAAAGAAAATCTCATTTGCAGTGCTGTTAGGCATTTGCTGCTGTAACAACGCTGCGATACGGTTATGTTCGCGCACGAACAATGTATGCATGACCGTCAAGCCTATTTGCTCGTTGGCGCGCACATCACCGGCAAGGAATAATGTCAACGGATCTGCGCCCGTTGGCCCATTATCATTAAAGAAGTTCTCCGTATTTTGCGGCAGGAGCTGACCGCCAGCACTTGTATTCAAGAACGGACTTTCCGCGCCCACACGCAAAGCGACAAGTCTGTCAAAATCCGATCCGTAAACATTTGACGCATCAACCCAGGAGGTAATTTCATTTATCTGCTGGCGAGGATTACTGGTCACCGTGCCCGTCGTTGGATCAAACACAGAGCGGTTAAAAGCGATCTCCGCACTGCCCGTTGCTGTTGGATCAAAGTCGGGATCACCTGCCGGTATCGGAATGGGCGCAGCCTCATCGCCGCCGGGGGTTAGATCAATATCGTGATCGAGAAATTGCCCCCACTGCCAAAGAAAATCGCTGGTCCCGAAACTATTGGGAATACTAACACCGGCCTGATCGATCACAATATTACTGATATCGCGTGCGCCGCGGCGCGTCTGGCCCGCAAGCGAGCCCACAAAATCCTCATAATCTGGCTCGGCAATCCGCGAGAGTTGCTCGAATGTGGAGCCAATTTCGGGGAATTGCTCGATAACCTCTGTCCCGTCGATTGAACGTATCTCTGTCCCATTGACCGAATCGGGCACAGTAAGGGTGGGCGCAGGCTCAGGAATCGGAGCCGCTGGTCCAGGAGGCCCTTCAGGGCCTTGCGGGCCAATCGGGCCTTGCTCCCCGGTATCTCCATCACAAGCGATGATCAGCGTCATCAAAGAAGCAGCCAGAATTTTTCGAATGGTCATTATAAATCTCCCCATCTTAAGTTAATCAAAATCACGCAACCTCACGCGCAATCACATTTACGTGACCCATATAGCGCTTCCAACACAAAATGTAAGTGTTTTTGAAAAAAATTTTGAAAAATTTTTGATATTTTTCCCGTATACGAGCAAAACCGTGAAACGGGCTCTAAAAATACACGCAGTACGGGAACAATTTCAACCGTAAATTATTCCCAACAAACAAAATGCCGCCATTACGGTTGCAAAGTTACGGCGTTAGCGATTCTTTTGAGATAAAATTTTAAAAAAACATGGCCCAGCTAAGATAGGTGGCCAGACTATATTGTCAGTTTTTCAGTCAGATTGGGCAGGTAACATCAGGGTGCAAAACCAATGATGGCTTAAATTTCTTTGGACGTCGGCAGGATCAAGCTAATCAGTCCGAGGAAAAAATAGGCAAGCATTTGATTTACCGCAGAAAATTCCTGCAAGATGTAATGCCCCACCAAAAGCGAAGCCATAAAGCCAAACCATGCGTAAACCGTATACGGCTTAAAAGCCGGGACCAGTAATAAAAGGCCAAGCCCGACCTCGATAAAAGGGATAAAGGTCAGATAGGGGTCAATAATCGCTGCGGGAATATTGATACGCAAATCGGCATTTTGAAACAGACCGGAATAATATCCCTTGAACCCACCCGCACTGAAAAATTTGCTAATACCAGCGCTCAATAAAATCAATGACATTAAAAGTCTGGATATAAATTCTGCCTGCACCAGTCTTGACGGGTTGATCATGAAAGCCTCCGAATTTGTTTTTTATATAGACCTGCCCCAACAGCCTAACCGAAAAATCAAGATAAGCAATAAACCTGAATTGATGGGAGTGCTTCTATTTGAAATTGAAGGCCGGTTTTCGCCAGAATCGTACATTCCCGCCAATGACACGAATGACCGTTTAGGGGCGAATTTAGGACACTCAATCGCATCCGTTTGTGAAGATATCGCAGATATCTGTTTCGATGTTATTGTTGGAGATAAATAGAAGGGCTTATTCCCGTGATCTCTTTAAATTTATTACTGAAATGTGCTTGATCAACATACTCTAGATCAAGAGCAAGCTCCGCAAGGTTTATAGCGCTACCCGTGTTTAAAACGTCTACTGCTTCAAGCATTCTGTAACGATCAATAACCCATTTTGGAGAGACGCCAACATAGTCAGCAAAGAGTCGTTGTAGGTGGCGTTCAGTCCATCCAAATTGTTTGGCAAGGTCTTTTACACGAAACACTCTTTGTGAGGTTTGGATAAATTCGACCGCGTGGCGTGCATCCATCATTGGTTCATTGGGCAAGGACGAGATTTCAGCAATCTTTTCACCAAATTTGGATATGATATCTGACAATGGCCGCTTAGTTCGCATATCGCTTTCCAATGTTTGAGCATGAGTTCCAATCAAACTTTCCAGCTCTACACGTTGATCTGTAAGTCTTGACATTGCTCCATTGAAGAAAGCACGCCCCATTCCAGGAAACAACTTTAGACCAATGACTTGACCCGTACCAGTTATGTCATAGTCAAATCTCTTAGTTGAGCAACCAACCAAACCTGAGCCTCGAATAGGATCTAGCACTATGTGTTGCACTGGATGGGGGAGATT
>CAYMPJ010000024.1:0-35434 GCA_964392325.1 uncultured Caulobacterales bacterium | reverse complement strand
AATATTGGGCTTTTGTTTCCTATTCCAGTAAGGATCGGACAAAGGCCAAATGGCTGCACCGTGCTATTGAAAAATATAAGCTTCCTAAAACATTGCGAAAATATGATACTGGATTAGGGGTTACCAAAAAACGTTTAACGCCTCTCTTTCTTGATCGTGATGTGTTCGCCCGATGCGGCTGCCTCGGAGTGGGTGAATAAGGAAATAGAGCGATTGACCTGCGCCCCAACTTCCCTCCATTTATTTTGAGAGTCCGTCGGTTGATATTTGGCCTTATGCGGCCTGTTTTTGCAAGTGCATTTGTCTTGCATATTCATTGGGCGTGAGATTGCCCAATGATGAGTGTGGTCTGTTTTGGTTGTAATCCTCCTTCCATTCATTGATTTGATCGCGTGCTTCTCGTAGCGATGAGAATAAGGTTTCATTCAGGCATTCATCTCGGAAGCTCCCGTTAAAGCTTTCCACGAATGCGTTTTGCATCGGTTTGCCTGGTTGAATGTAATGCCAGTCAACACCTTGCTCTATAGCGTCAAGCTATAATTGGACTAGGTTTATCGCCTTCCAGCAGGTTGAGCGCGTAGAGTCGGAAAATTTCTGCAGCTAAACAGCTTCGTTTGTTTACTCAGCACTAGGATATATGATGTTACCAATATCATTTAATTCAGCTATTTGATCTTGTATCACGCGCAGCATCCCAAAGTCAGATTTTTCGATATCGGCACCTTTTATGGCGTCATTTAAAAGATCAAGCATTGAGACTACTTCGTTGAGTCTATCGCTAATTTTAGCGCTATCTATTTCTACTATAGCCATTTTTATTCCTTTCTTAGGGGTTGATAGGGTTCGTTTCACTGTCGCTTCCGATTAGGTTTGCGGCAATCTTAATGGCAACAAGATCAGAAGCTGCAATACGTGGGTCAGCGGCAAAGTGTGCATATCGGTTGGTTGTAGAGGGTTGGCTATGTCCTAAAAGCGAACCAATAGCTGGTAGGCTCATTCCGCTCATGACGGCAATACTTGCAAATGTGTGCCTCAAATCGTGAATGCGTACATGATGAAGGTCAGCTTGAGTACGAACCCTGTTCCAAACTCGCTGTATATTTATGTAGGACTGGCCAGTTTTTTGGCCGCATATCACAAAGTCATTGTCTTGATGACGGGGGAGAGTGTGCAGGATCTCGATTGCAGGAGTGGGCAGCGCGATTGTTTTTTCACCAGTTTTGCTATCAGGTAAGCGTAGGAGATGCCTTTCGAAATCCACATATTTCCACTTTAGCCCTAGTATCTCAGATCGCCGTGCACCGGTTAATAATAACAATCGGATAGCCGTAATTCCAAAAATATTGCCCGTATTTGCTAATTCTTCACTCAGAGCCTTTCCTAATCGAACGAGCTCTTCTTCAGACAGAAATCGTGAGCGTGGTTGCTCTGGGAATTTAGGAACGTGCTGGCAAGGGTTGGAATTGGGTTCTCGCAAACCCCACAATTCAGCAGTCTTCATTGCATGGGATAATAGTGCTAAACTTCTATTAGCACCATACGGGATATGGGAAAGCCGTGAATGCCAGCGAAGAACATCCGTTCGTGATAGATTGTTTACCTGAAAACGGCCAAGTGCTGGTATTATGTGATTGTGGAAATTTCGTCTATCCTCGGCTGCGGAAGAAGGTTTCTTTTTCAATTGCGAATGCTCTGTCAAATATCGATCAGCAAAATCACTAATGGTTTCAATTTGGCGCTCTTCTTTTCTGTCTCGTGACGGATCACCGCCAGATTGAACTTTGCCGATCAGCCGTTTTGCTTCGCGGCGAGCAGTTTCCGGTGTCCAGGGTGAGCCATGTTTGCCAATAGTAAACCATCTTTGTATGTTTCCATTTCTGTATTTGAGTACGTATGATCTAATACCGGCGTTGGTGACGCGAAGGCCAAAGCCCTTTAGTTCACCATCCCATATAGTTTTTCCTGGAGCTGCGGATTCTACTCGCGTCTTGGTTAATTTGTTTCCCAAAATTACCTCGTATCAAATCCTCTGGTTGCTCGTGCAACCACCGTGCAACCAATTTGGTGATTTTATTTGAAACGTCAAGAGGTCACATGATTTAGTTAAGTTATTGATATTAATACGATTTGATACAACGAGATATCTAATGATATGTGCACAGAACAGATTCCTAATCTGGGGGCCACAGGTTCGAATCCTGTCGGGGACGCCAATTTATCAATGATAATCAATACTTGTATCTTGTCTAAGCTGAAGCACAATATTGGCGGTGGGCTGTGTGACCCATTGGATGGCTTTGGCTTCCTTATGGCATGCCTCCGACAAAGCCGCTTGTGTCTCCTTTGGTGACAAGCGTTATCCGCGCGCCAACATGGCGGCATCCCGGTTTCGGGCAAGATAGATTGTCTGCAACCTCGCTAAGGGTCACGTCGCGATGGTCAACGCGCAGCAAGACCTCCACGGGGGACATAAGCCAGAAATGCAAACACCGGATGCAGGTTGCCTCGATTGCGGTGGTGTCGTCTAAATCGCGTATGGCTATATCATCAAGATAGCTCATAGAAAATCCTCCCTTGATGGGATGCGAGTATAGGAAATCTTACCGCCAACATATCCGCCCGGCGGTGGCTTCCAAGGCCCTAAAGACACCATGCGTTTGCCATAGCGCATATTCAGATGGTCAATCGCCGATGTGATGCGCTCCCATTTTTGACGGTCATGGTCATCATTTGTAAACAAATCAAGTTGACGCGCGTTTGCTGGTACAAGTGCATCAAAGGTAATACCGATACGGACGATTTTTGATCTATGGCTTAGCTGTGCACGGGCTTTCTTCCAGATAATATCCAATGCCGCTGACACTGCATGATCATCATTGGCACATGGCAAGTCTGCATGACCGCTCCAACCACCATCGCGCATACCCAGCCACAGCAAAACACTATTGGCGTAATACCCATCGCGGCGCATGCGCCTTGCCGCTTTGGTGAGCAATAGCCGCGATACTTCACGCGCGCTTGCCATATCGCGCCAATCTGGCGGTAAAACGCGGCCATGGCCATACATGCCCCGGCTCGTCGGGGTTGCCTGAATGTCATAGCCATGCAGAGCATAATACATACGCTCGCCATTCACATTTCCCCATAGCTGGCGCATTTGTTTTGCAGGAATGCGCAACAGGTTTGCAACACTATCAATCCCCGCTGCGCGCAAACGCGCCTCCAGCCTGTTGCCAATACCGGGGATATCGTCAAACGGAACGCTGGCAAGATGCTTTTCGGCATCTTCTGGCTCCCATATGGTTACGCCATTTGGTTTATCCATCTTGCAGGCAATCTTGGCGAGCATCCGGTTTGCGGCAAAGCCAATCGAGAAGGTGATATAGTCGCCAATATTATCGGCAATGCGTTTTTTCAGGCGGCGGGATAATCCGTGTGGGTCGCGTATATCATTCTTGCCAAGCCTGCAGGAAAGTTCGTCAATTGATTTAACGGTATCAACAGGAATTTCGCATCCGATTTCATTAAGCAATGCATTATGGGCGCGGCGAAATAGATCGGGGCGCTGCATCACCAGAACAATATCCGGGCAAATGGCTTGGGCCTCTGGTACCCGCATCACATTTTTACACCCCGCGGCCTTGGCTTCCTTGCTGCAGGCTATCACCACCGTGTAACGGGCATTTTTGACTTCAAATGGAATAACCCCAACGGGCTTGCCCCTTATGGCGGGCATGGCTTGCTGCATGACGCTGGCGAAAAACCCGTCAAAGTCGAGATATAAATGTTCTATGGTTTCGGGTTTGCGCATCTATCTTGGTCCATGTTAGGTAGCATAGAACAAAAAGAGAACACAAAAGTCAATTGACTGGTTTTCCACTGGATTGGGGGGGCTAAGCCTTTTTCATTCCCTACTAGGTGTTGCCGCGGATCCGGCTAGTAGCCCGCCATCGACTGTTAATTCTGTACCTGTCATGTAGGCTGCCTCATCGGTTGCCAAAAGCAGGGCGATTGACGCCACTTCGGACGCCGTGCCGAAGCGGCGCATGGGGGTATCCGCCACAAAGCTCGCCATTCTTTCCTCACGGTTTGGACCATTTCCGAGCATGGGCTCCCACATCGGGGTCAGTATTGCGGCTGGATGGATTGAGTTACACCGGATGTTTAGTCCTTGCTCGGCGCAGTAAAGTGCCACAGTCTTGGTATGATTACGGATTGCAGCCTTGGAAGAGGCATATGCGGCGGCACCCGGAATCCCGACCATAGCTGATCTTGAAGATATATTGATAATTGAACCAGAGCCGTTTGTCCGCATAGCCCGGATCGCATAACGGCACCCTAAAAATGTTCCGTCGAGATTCACGCTATGAACACGGCGCCAATCATCGAGAGACGCATTCTCGGGATCATGAGGCCCACTGCTGGTTTCGAACCCGGTGATACCCGCATTGTTGACGACAACATCGACAACAGGCCATTGGAGATAAAGCCGTTCCCAATCCGCTTCTTTTTCAACGTTTAACTCAATTGGTATGCAATCTAATTTTGATGCGGCCAAGTTTGCAGCGGCAATATCGCAATCGGATAGGATAACGGTGGCACCTTCTTGGGCAAAGGCTTTAGCAATAGCAGCGCCAATACCGCGTGCCGCGCCGGTTACGACGCAGGTCTTGTTTTTTAATCGTTTCATTGGAATTCCATATATCAGAAGGACCGCATATAGCGGTTAGGTGGTTTAAAGCGAGCGGGTGGTTGGCTTACTTGTTCACGTTCTTCTCTCCTGATGAAGGGTCACTATATCCGGGGTAGGGAAATCAAACAAGTCATGAATATTCCCACCGCAAGCTATTGCGAAAAAATGAGGGCCTTTTTGGATGTTTCAAGGTAACCATTCCCCAAAGATGTCAGGCAGGGGTAGGGGATTCGATTTATAATAAACCGGGTAACCACAATGTAAAAATCTAGCTTGGAAATTTGTACGCGCTTGGCCGGTATTTATACGGATTAAAGTTCCGGTTTACTCGGCAATGCGGATACGGGCCACTTCGCGGTGGCGTTGTTTTTTCAAATCATGGCGTACTGAGCGTTTCACCAGAATATAGAAAATGAAATAACACATCGCAGCGCCAATACCGGCAAGCCACATTGGTAGATTATCAAAAATGACGGCGAGACGATCATAATTCAGGCCAAAGGAGGCGGCCATAGCGGGGAATTGTTGCCAAAAGATCAGTATGCCGCCTAATGCAGTTAAAGAAAAGGCTAATAGACCAGTGAGCACTGCGCCAATAGTGACGCCCATATCGGCATATTCTTCTGCTTTGGAAATAATCATTTTTGTCGGATCACCAGAGAGCGAACGGGTCGCTGCGTAGAGTGCGCGTGTACGCGCGGCGCGCTCTTCAGGTGAGAGATTTTGATTGCGTTGGCTTTTCACTTCATCAATGTCAACCAAGGGAACAACTTCAACCTGTTCGTCGCTTGCAAGTTCAAGTTCACACTCTTTTGCTGGTTGCACATCGGAAGTCGGCACCACGAGCGAAGCATCGGTGGGCATGAGAAAAAGGGACTTTTCTGCAGCCCGCCTGCGCACTAACCCATCCAGCGTTACGAGCTCGCCATTCATTTTTGCACGGGTCCACATTTCAAATGCTTGAGCGGCGCCCAGTTTATCGCCTTCATTGAGCTTGCGAAGGGCAGTGGAGCGTTTCCAGTTGGATTCGCCAATGTTAAATATCAAGGAGACAAGAGCGTCATGCTCATTTTGGTTAAGGGGTGCGCGCACTGTCTCTGCCAATACCTGTTCAATAGGCTTAACATCATCACGCAGAAGGCGTTCTGCATCGGCCTCTGTAACGCTCATACCATGACGTGCTGTGTGAGTGTGGCCGTAGCCTACAGACCATTGCTCGCTCGGCGCGTAGTGAGCCGCCATGCGCAAGCCTTCATATCCCTTTATCAGGTTTAGTCCGGTATCACCCGTTTTCATAACCTAGACCCACATTCCCTCGTACAACTTCTGACATGAGAAAACTTCCTCTACTGCCAAGTCACGTAACATTGTTTTAACCACCTGCCTGAGTCGTATATGACCAGTATTCGTCTTAAAGGCAAAGTCGATTAACCTCATTAATATATTTCAAATTACCCGGTAGCAATCTGATAATTGTAGCAAAAGGGCTGTCCCAAAATGCCACACTTCTTAGAATGTTATCACGATATGGTTGGTTTTGGTAGGGCACAAGAGGCCTTTGACGGGATTAGGTAGGTTTTGTGTCTATTGAGCACGTTTAGGCCTCAAAATATTAAGTCGTGTCACTGGGGCGGCGCCTTAAATATTATTAAGAATTGGCGATAATACATTGATATTATTTAGATTATAATGACTAACTCACATTATTTCGAGGGTGGATTTGGGTCCGGGCGTCGATTCGTCTCTGCGATAACTGGCATGAAACTTGGTTACCCGTTATGGTGGGGAAACGGGTACTGGGTTTCTAGGTTCGCCCTGTTGGGCAGGTGAGGTTAAGTTTATGCGTAATGGTTTAGCAAATATAATTGCTTCTCTAATCATAGCTGGGGCGATTGTCGGAACAAGTTTCTTCAATAATCAAAAGTCATCTGGCGTTTTAAGCAATGTTGAAAATGAAGAACAGTTCAACGAATGGATGGCAAGAGCAGTTGGTGACATACGAAATGATATTGTCATTAATTGCGGATGTTGCGGGGATGAAAAACCTTTTTCCCAAAGGTTAGGCAAACTCGACGAGAAGAGCGGAGTACCCCCCAAGTCTTTTTCACAGGCCCGTCCCGTCCCGGAGCGAATCGCAGCTTATGATCCCAGCGATTTGGCGGATGTGGCGCGGGCACCAATTCCATCGGCTACAACTGTTCCAGCATTAAGCGCATCGCCCTTAGACGAGGTAACACCGCAAACTGTTAATGGCCCCGATCGAATTCCGGGAACAATACCGCCCTTTATAGGCCCGCCAAATACGATCGTACCGCCTACGGGTGCACCGCTGCCAGATGGGTCTACGCCCGATGGTTCGCCAACTTCGCCGCCTCCTGATGCGCTGCCGCCAGTTGCACCGCCGCCATTGGGCCCGCCAACGACCGTGCCGCAGCCCGGTGGTCCACTTCCCGATGATCCGACAACGATAGCACCGCCACCCGATGCGCTGCCGCCAGTTGCCCCGCCGCCATTGGGGCCGCCAACGACTGTGCCACAGCCCGGTGGCCCACTTCCCGATGATCCGACGACGATAGCACCGCCTCCCGACGGACTGCCGCCAATTGGACCTACGCCGCCGATTACTCCGCCGCCATTAGGGCCGCCAACGACTGTGCCGCAGCCGGGTGTTCCGCTGCCAGATGATCCGACCACGATAGCGCCGCTTCCTGACGCACCGCCGCCGATCGGGCCCGCGCCGCCAATAGCTCCGCCGCCATTGGGTCCGCCAACGACCGTGCCGCAGCCAGGTGTTCCATTGCCTGATGATCCGACGACGCCCGATGACCCCACAACGGGAATTCCGTCGCCTGATGCGCCGCCAACGGATGCACCACCGCCCAATGCACCTGATCCAAATGCACCGCCGCCGGTGGATGTTCCAGAACCTGCGTCCATATTAATATTGCTTGCGGGTGTTTTAAGTCTTTGGATTTTTGGTCGAAAGCGTAATCCAGCAGATAATAAATCTGTTTAGAGCCTAGCCGCTAAATCTTTGCGTTTCGTCATGGCACAATAGAGGTGCTGTGAATAAAAATGCCTCGTTGCAGCATAGTCTGGACTTCCAGAATGCTAAGCGCTGTTGTAAGGCTTTAAGCATGACACTTCATCTGGTCAAATTGAGTGTGGGCACCATTAGCGTGGAAACCCTTGAAGAGTGGGTTTGCGGCAGAGTTAAACTCAATCAAAAACGCGGGCTCGGTAAAGTTCATGACCATGTCACCCGTATGCATCCAAGAAGGGCTGAAGAAATCCTTGATGGAGGGTCAATCTACTGGGTTATCAAAGGGGTAATTTTGTGCAGGCAGCGCATTGTTGATATCCAGCGGGATACGGGTGCGGACGGGATTGCAAGAACTGCTCTTTTGATGGACCCACCTTTAATACGAACACAAATACAGATGCGACGTGCGTTTCAGGGCTGGCGATATTTGCCTCAGGAAGATGCGCCAGACGACCTTCTACCCTCAAAAAGTGGACGGGGAGGGAAGAGAGCCGCAAAGGGCAAGCAACCGCCTCCTGAATTGCAATTGGAACTGGCGGCCCTTGGTCTTTTATGAATCTGTCTTTTGTGATTCTGTCTGGGGGGAGATTTACCTTACACATCCATGGTTTGTCTGCTAATATGGACTAGGCTCTGCGAATTTGGAGTGGGCATCACGATAGCAGCTTTCCGGTTTATGTGATTCTAGAAGTTTGGGGCAATCACTGGAAAGAGCAGAATTTGGGAAGATTTGGTCATGAAGATGAACATGATTACAACTGGGACAATTGGTGCTTTAACGGGCCTTGTGGGGGCTGTGGGCTTGATTACCACCGCCAATTTGGACACCGCTAATGCCCCGGGCTCGGGTAAATCGGGAGACGCTGAAAAAATATGTCTTCTTAGTGAAGCGCCATTTTTTCAAGGCCTTAAAGCAGGATGTTATTCTAACAAAGAAATTGCAGATTTGTATGACCGCGACCTCGTAAATGAACGGGGTGCATCAGTGACAGTTCAGATGACCTCGCCGCCTGAAGCGCCGCAAGCTTTTGATAATTGTAGAACTTGCAGTGATTATAACAGGATGCGGCGTCTTGGATGGTTTGCCTTGACGGGCAGAGATCAACGCCGTGAAGAATTTTTTGGCCGGGCCTGTGCTATGCTGGATTTCCTGAATAAAGCCGCTGATTCACAAGAAACTTATTTTGCGCAATCACGTCTCGTCAGTCAGGATATTGAAAAAATCCCTACAAAATCCCTAATTCAATTTAGCGCTTGGCCTAATGCCGAATCCGGGGATTTTAGCCCTGAAGAACAAATAAACAGGACGAATTCGGAGGCCCCTGACGAGAATGGCAACTGGGTTGTTAAGCTTGATGAGCAATGGCTAATTATTCAACCCCTTGCCCATGCTGACTTTGATGGAGACGGGATCGGCGATATGCTGGTGTTTATGCGCACCCAGCTCGATGATGCTTCCGCCTTTGCCAGCAGCGTTGGCTATTTGTCAAAATTCTCTGATGATGGGGCGCTCAGCTTTAATATGCTTGAACGCAATTAAAGTTTCTGTCGTTAAAATCACTTTCTAGCTAGTTTTTAGCTTACCTGTGCACTGGAATTTTTACCTTTCGCTAAGAGCCAATTTCATAAAACACACCCACCATTCTCGCCTATTGCATGCGCTCTATTGTCTGTTGGGTTAAATAGCAGTTTTATTTGCACCTCCTTCTTAAGGGGCCTATAGACATTCCAAAGTTGGGTGCCTTTGGCACTGTTTGTTTGACATTTTTTAAATGCTGGCCGCGCAATCTTCGCGACATCATTTTTCTGGAGATATTAAAATGAGTTCACAGTCTGATCCCTCGCTAAATGACGATTTTTTTAGCCGCAGTGTTGAGGATGGAGATCCTGCTCTATTTGCTTCAATTAAAAGCGAGTTGGCACGACAGCAAAATCAAATTGAGCTTATTGCTTCTGAAAATATTGTTTCGCGGGCTGTGTTGGAAGCGCAAGGCTCGGTGTTGACTAATAAATATGCGGAAGGCTATCCGGGGCGCCGTTATTATGGCGGATGTGAATTTGTCGATGTCGCTGAGGAAATTGCTATTGAGCGGGCAAAACAATTATTTAATTGCGCTGAAGCCAATGTTCAGCCCCATTCCGGGAGTCAGGCAAATCAGGCTGTGTTTATGGCCTGCCTCAAGCCCGGTGATACAATTATGGGGATGGACTTATCCGCAGGCGGACATTTAACCCATGGTAGCCGGGTCAATCAGTCTGGTAAGTGGTTCAATGCGATATCGTACGGTGTCACGAAAGGGGAGCATCTCATTGATTATGATCAAGTGGAAACCCTCGCCAAAGAACATCAGCCAAAATTAATTATTGCCGGTGGGAGTGCCTATTCGCGGATCATTGATTTTAAAAAATTTCGATCAATTGCAGATCAGATTGGTGCAATTCTTCTTGTGGATATGGCGCATTTTGCCGGGCTTGTTGCAGGGGGCCATTATCCAAACCCTCTTGAACATGCTCATGTGGCAACCTCGACGACCCATAAAACCTTGCGGGGTCCGCGCGGTGGGTTAGTCCTGACAAATGACCCGGATCTTGCCAAGAAAATTCGCTCCGCTTTATTTCCCGGTTTGCAAGGCGGCCCCCTGATGCATGTTATTGCCGCGAAAGCGGTTGCTTTTGGCGAGGCTTTGCAGCCCTCCTATAAGGCCTATACCGGCGAGGTGATCAAGAATGCGCAGGCTATGGCAGGAGCCTTGGTTGAACGCGGATATGAGGTGATTTCCGGTGGTACAGATACCCATCTCGCTCTGATTGATCTGCGCCCTAAATCTGTCAAAGGCAATAATGCTGAGGACTATCTCGAGCAGGCAGGCATAACATGCAATAAAAACGGGGTGCCTGATGATCCAGAAAAACCAACAGTTACATCCGGTATCCGGATTGGTTCACCGGCGGCAACATCGCGGGGCTTTGGTGTAGCAGAGTTTCGCAAGACAGGGCTATTAGTGGCTGATTTGCTAGACGGTCTTGCTGAGCATGGTCCAGATAATAAGGAAATTGATGCTGTTGCCCAGACTGTGGGAGCGCAAGTCAAAGAGTTGACTGCAAGATTTCCCATTTATCCCGATATAGGGTAAGCAGTTGGAGTGTGATGAGCCTTTGGGTTTTAGACACCTATTTTAAAACCTGAAATAGCTTGCGTCTTACCTGATAGTCACAAACATAACGAGAAATCGGAAGGTAGTTTTATTTTTCGAGAATTTGCGCCAATGATGATAGATCAAGGGTACACTGAAAATGCGCTGTCCGTTTTGTGGTAGTGAAGATACGCAAGTAAAGGATTCTCGCTCCGCTGAAGATGGTTCATCCATTCGGCGTCGACGCCAGTGCTCTGCGTGTGCGGGACGGTTCACAACTTTTGAAAGAGTGCAATTGCGAGAACTGATTGTTTTAAAAAGTTCGGGCAGGCGCGCCCCCTTTGATCGTGATAAATTAATGCGCTCAATATCGATTGCTTTGCGTAAACGGGACATTGACCCTGAACGCGTGGAGCAAATGGTCTCGGGGATCGTCCGCCGGTTGGAAGCGCTCGGAGAGACTGAAATCGAAACCAGCCAAATAGGCGAAATGGCTATGGAAGCATTGGCGCAACTCGATGATGTTGCTTTTGTTCGGTATGCATCTGTTTATAAAAATTTTCGCGAAGCAAAAGATTTTAGTAAATTCCTAAATCAACTTCGCGCCCGTGCGGAAGAACAAGAAGCTGATTAAAAATGATATCCCCGAAAAGTAAAATGGTAAAAATGTGAGTAATATCGAAAAGCATTCAAAATCTGCAGCGCGAATGGCGGCAGTTCAGGCTCTCTATCAGATGGAAACGGCCCAAAGCGGTGTTGAGAAAATCATTGATGATTTTACTCAATATTGGCTATGCGATATTTCTCATGAAAAAGATGATGAGGGGGCTGCACCGGCAAATCTTCATTATGCGGATCAGGATTTTTTTGCTAAACTTGTGCGCGGGGTTGTTGATGCACAAGACCGCATTGATCCCTATCTTGAGCGCCAGCTCGCCAAAGGATGGACGCTCGGGCGTATTGATGCAACGGCGCGTGCTATTTTACGGACGGGACTTTTTGAGTTGATACGCTTGCCCGATATTCCGGCAAAAGTGGTTATTGATGAATATATTGAATTGACCCATGCGTTTTTCGATGGCGAAGAGCCTAAATTTGTCAACGGGGTGCTCGATGCAGCTGCACATGAAGCACGCCGGGACGAGCTAATGGTTGAATGAGCTATGAAATCCGAGCGAGGGGAATTTTCGATCATTAATGAGTTATTCGCCCCGCTGGCAAGAAATGCTGATGGCGCTTTTTCACTTAAAGATGATGTCGCTCAATTTGATGAGGGTAAAATTGCAGTCACAAAAGATTTGATGATTGAGGGAGTGCATTTTCGCAAACAAGACCCTTTAAATCTTGTGGCTCAAAAACTGTTACGCGTTAATATTTCTGATCTTGTGGCCAAGGGGTTGAGACCAAAAGGGTATCTGTTGGGATGTGTCTGGCCAACCACCATAAAGACTGCGCAGATTAAAAAATTCGTCGAGGGTCTTGCCCACGATCAAGATGTTTTTAAATGTTCGCTGATGGGCGGCGATACGACACGCCATCTTGCGAAGGGAGCGCCCATGATGTTTTCGGCAACATTCTATGGCGCCATTGCGCAAGCGGGTGTGGTGCGCAGGGCAGGGGCAAAGTCAGGTGATGATATTTATGTGTCCGGTACAATTGGCGATAGTGGATTAGGTCTTAAAGTGCTGGAGAAGGATTATAAGTGCGCAGCGTCGGAGAAAGAGTTTCTTTCCAAACGCTATTGGTTACCAGAGCCGCGAATGGTTTTTGGAAGTGCACTCAATAGCTTTGCGAGCGCCGCGCTTGATGTGTCAGATGGTTTATTGGCGGATGCTGGCCATCTGGCTGAAAACTCGAATGTTGAAATGGTGATTGAACTCCCATTGATGCCTTTGTCTGGCGCCGCTGAAAAATTCGTCGAGACAGCAGCAGACCGAAACAGTGCCTTACAGTTTCTTGCGACATGCGGCGACGATTTCGAAATTTTATTTACAGCGCCGCAAGCCATGCGGCGCTCGGTTGCCATGGCTGCAAAGGCCTCGCGTACGCAAATCACACGGATCGGGAAAACAAGACGCGGCAACGGGGTAACTTTGATCAACGAGCAGGGCGAGGAAGAAAGCCTGGCTGATCATGACAATAATAATGGATATGATCATTTCAGGGATTGAGTGGTTCAACCACTGCGAGTCATAAAGACGACTGCCTCCTAAGGCACAGCAGAGCGCAGCAGGCTACATTAGAAGCGAAATTCTAATTGAAGTCAGTTTTGATTTGGCCCGTTTTGATTTGTTAGTGTCTAGAATTACGGACGTCCGGGTCCGCCTGCACCATCAGCACCGGGGAGGGGAAGCGTACCGACACTGCCGAGGAGTTGTTCCCAAAAACTCAATTCTTTACCTTTGGTGCGGGTAACCCGGGAAACAAGTTTAACTTTATCGCCATCTTCAAGATCATAGTCTTCAACCTTGGTGACAACCCCTTCATCATCAAAATGAAAGGCCACAATTTTACGGTCATTTGTTTTGGGTTTCAAAAAGGCGCGGGTTTGATTTGTGCTGTTGAGATAATACCAGCGCTTGGATGAGAAGGTCGAAAGCATCGAAGGCTCACCATATCGTGCCAAAACACTTTCCTTGGTATCAACGCCGGCTTTTGCATCGAGCTCTTCCGTGCCGCGTTCGAGTACATATCCATGGTTTGACCGCACAGAGATACACCCTTGTATCATACTAAAGCCGATAAGGGCCAAAAGCACTTGCATTGCGATTCGGGACGATTTTCGCTGTAATTGGGTAAATTGAACGGGCATTTTAAAATTCATGATTAGGGTCTCATATGGGGGCAATTTTCGCTATAATATCACCATCTTGCGCCTTGATCAAAGCTTTCATAAACATTACCTGATGAAAAATGAACTATTTCCTGTTGCCTGTCCGGGGCGCGTGCTTGAGGGTGCTCTGAATGTTTTCACTATTTAAAAAAGACCCGCAATCAGACATTGCTTCTGCGCTCTATTTGGAAATGACCAAACAGGCCAGAAATCCTGTTTTCTATACCGATTTCGAGGTTCCCGATACGCTTGAAGGGCGTTTCGATCTGATTACCTTACACGCCTATCTTGTCCTGGATCGGTTAAAATCTGGCGCTATGCCCATTGATCAGAACAATGGGCAAAAGCACGACCCAGATCATATTCAGGACCTGTCCCAGAAATTTCTGGATGCAATGTTTAAAAATCTGGATGATAATTTGCGGCAAATGGGGGTCGGTGATCTATCCGTTTCCCGAAAAGTGCGGGCTATGGCGGAGGCGTTTTATGGGCGCGCTGGCGTCTATGAAAGGGCTCTTACCGCTTCTTTGCAATCGGAAACAAATCACGGGCAACAAGATCTGGTGACAGCTCTTTTAAGAAATATATATGGTGTGCATGAGAATAAAGTCGATGAAGACGCTTCTATTGCCTCACAAAAAGCCCAAGCTGAAAATCTTGCAACTTATGTGCTTCACGCCAAAGAAATATTAGGCGAACAACCGCTTTCGCGGCTAACAAAGGCTATCATCGATTTTCCTGACCCGGGGCAAATTCGTGGTCGGGAAGGCAATATGGCTTGCGAGGGATTTTCAAGATGAGTGAAAACGAACTACCTGAAATCGAATTAGAGTTTTCGCACCTGATCGAAATCAGCATCCTCCCCGAGGAAGGGAGACTGTTTGTGCTTGAACCGGATCAGCAAACCCTAAAAAAACTTGCCATCCGGTATAATATTCCAAAAGTAAATGACTTACGGGCTGATGTTTTTGCTGTTCCCACGCCTAATGGCGTTCGGATTTCCGGTAATATAAAGGCAAATCTGGTTCGGGAATGTGTTGCCAGCCTTGAGGAGATGGAAGAGAGCGTTGATTCGCACTTTGAACTCACTTTTGATCGCACCATAAATCAGGAATTATCGCCAGAGCTATTGGAGGAGCATGGACTTGAAAAAACACTGGAATTATTAGAAGGCCCCGAACCGTTAGAAGGGGACACTATTGATATAGGCGAGCTTATGGTTCAGCAGCTTTCGTTGATGATGGACCCATTTCCCCGCAAAGAAGGGGCAATTGCTCTAAGTGAAGTTTACGGGAGTGATGTAGAAACCTCGCCGTTCGATGTTCTGAAATCTGTTCTACCCGATGAGACAGTGCCCGATGTGCCCGTGAAAGACGGAAATTCTAAAAAAACCCAAGGTAAAAACTGAAAAATTGGGCCTAGGACAGAATGAGGGAGCGACTTAACTGATGCTGATCTGATGGGGTTCGTCCCGAAAGTTTTTTATATAGTTTTCTAAATTTACAACCATCTATAGCCTTTACTTTCATAAGCTCGTAGAAGGGAAAAGATGGTCCCTCCGATTGCTAAAACTATCGCACAAATATAAAAATCTGTTACATCAAGTGGTCAACAGTTTTGTTTTTATAATTTGGGTAATAGGTCTGTAGTTGCACCTAAGTGATGTTTTTTAATGGAAAAATTCGAGTTTTTTAATGCAAACAAATGAGCACCAAGTCAAACTGGCGATAGATGCAATGGGTACTGATGCGGGTCCGGCCGAGATTATTTCGGGTGCCGCGTTAGCCGTTGAGAATGGGGTAACGGCAGAGCTTGTTTTTTATGGAGATGAGAGCGCGCTTGGTCCTCTCATTAGTGCCCAGCCGAGCCTCAAGAATGCGCAAATCGAGCATGCCCCCGATACTGTTTCCATGGAGGATAAGCCAGCGCATGTATTGCGTCGCGGCCGCGAGACTTCCATGTGGAAGGCCATTGCGGCTGTGAAGAATGGCGACGCTTCTGCCTTGGTTTCAGGGGGCAATACCGGAGCATTGATGGCTTTGTCGCGCCATCAACTGAGGATGATTAACGAGGTTGATCGGCCAGCTATTACGGCTTTGTGGCCAAATCCATCGGGTAAAAGTGTTGTTCTTGATGTCGGCGCCAATATAGAAGCGACCGATATTCAGCTTGTTCAGTATGCCTTAATGGGCGAGGCGTTTTATAAAACCCTAACAGATACCCCAAACCCTAGCGTTGGTGTTCTTAATATAGGCGCAGAAGAACAAAAGGGTCATGCCGAATTACACAGCGCCGCTCAAATGTTGCGCTTTGTGGTGAAAGACATCAATTTTAAGGGCTTTGTTGAGGGGAATGATCTCTCCAAAGGGAGCGTTGATGTTGTTGTGACGGACGGTTTTTCAGGCAATATTGCACTCAAATCAGCGGAAGGGGCGGCAAGGCTCGTTGGTGGGTGGATGAAAGACGCAGTAAAAACAAACTTCTTATCAAAGCTTGGTGGCTTGTTGATGATGCGGGAATTGAAAAATTTGCGTAAGAAGATTGACCCGTCATCTGTAAATGGCGGCGTGTTTTTAGGAATTAATGGTGTCGTGGTGAAAAGTCATGGCGGCGCTGATGCCGCTGGCGTTGCAAGTGCCATTAAAATAGCGAGTAATCTGGCAAGTCATTCATTTATAGAAGATATGGCTGAACGCGTTTCTAAAGCTATGACCGATATTGAAGCGAATATCGTTGCGGATGAAGACGTTCATGAAACCAAGTCTAAGCAAGATGTTATAAAGAAAGTAGCAGGATGAGTATTCGTGCGGTCGTTGCCGGTTGTGGCAGCTATTTACCCGAACGGGTCATGACGAATGAAGAAATTACGCAAAAAGTTGACACCAGTGATGAGTGGATTCGAGAGCGTACTGGAATCCGTGAACGGCATGTGGCAGCAGATGGTGAACTTACATCTGATCTTGCGGTTCATGCTGCAAGGCGCGCACTAGAAGATGCGAAATTGACCCCCCAAGATATTGACCTGATCATTCTGGCAACCACCACGCCGGACCTTACCTTTCCTGCGACTGCTGCCATTGTCCAGGCCAAGCTTGGTATAAGCGAAGGGGCAGCTTTTGATATTCAGGCGGTTTGCTCTGGATTTATCTTCGCACTTTCAACCGCAGATAAATTCCTGGCAAGCGGGCAACATAAGCGGGCTCTCGTGATCGGCGCGGAAACTTTTACGCGACTTCTGGACTGGGAGGACCGCACAACATGTGTGTTATTTGGTGATGGTGCCGGTGCCTTCGTTTTGGAGGCGCAAGATGTTGAAGACGGGGATCATCGCGGTGTGATCGCCAGCTATCTGCGTACTGATGGTCGACATGTTGATTTACTCTATGTTGATGGCGGGGTTTCTTCAACGCAATCAACAGGTCATGTGCGAATGCAGGGAAACCGTGTGTTTCGTGAGGCTGTAAACCGGATCTCGGAGGCTATGGTGACCGTTTGCAAACAGGCGGGTGTCGAGGTGAGTGAGATTGACTGGTTTGTGCCCCATCAGGCCAATGAACGCATCATTCATGGTGTCGTAAAAAAACTGTCACTACGCACAGAGCAAGTGGTTTCAACGATTGCTAATCAGGGCAATACCTCAGCTGCATCTATCCCTTTGGCTTATCGTGCCGGTGTGAGTGATGGCCGGATAAAGAAAGGGGACCTTGTCTTGCTCGAGGCATTGGGTGGTGGTTTGACGTGGGGAGCGGCATTGTTGCGTGCTTAAATCTGTTTGAATATTTAGATTAAGAAGTAATTTTCTGTCCTGACTTCCTGTAAGCAATGGGGGTGGATAGAAGGTTTCGTGCCGTAAGGTCATGAAAATATGTGAAGAAACCTATTTGGTGTGTTGACCAAAACGCATTCACTGTCGTATCCTATTATGGTTAATAGCATTGGGGTTGGAATGACCGGAAAAACTGTTACGCGCGCAGACCTAACTGAAGCGATATATCGTACGGTGGGGGTTTCGAGGAATGAGTCTTCTGCTTTTGTTGAACGTATTCTCGATGAATTATCAAATTCTCTGGAAAAAGGTGAGACGGTGAAAGTATCGTCCTTTGGTACTTTCTCTGTACGAAGTAAAGCCATGAGAATGGGGCGCAACCCTAAAACCGGGGAAGCGGTACCGATAACGCCTCGCCGGGTGATTACTTTTCGGGCCTCGCATGTTCTAAAAGACCGGATTAATGAAGAGCATCGGGTTCAGGCGAACGGCGACAAGCATTCCTAAAGTAAGACCTTTGTCATTCTGCTTGGCGTTTTGTAACATCTTTATCAAGCGGGCATATTGTATAGGTTCTGGTTTAATTTAGGTCAAAAGGAGCGATCGCGAGAAATTGGCAAAGTCAGCAGAAGCGTTTCGAACCATTTCTGAGGCCTCTTCCGAGCTAGGTGTCCCACAACATGTGTTGCGACATTGGGAAGATGTGTTTGGACAAATAAGACCCATGCGCCGCGCTGGCGGGCGTCGTTATTATCGCCCCATTGATATTGATTTACTCAGGGGCGTTCGCATTCTCCTCTATGATGAGCGTTACACGACAAAAGGCGTGCAAAAAATCTTCAAAGAAAATGGCGCTAAATATATTTCTAATATCGGTCATCAGAGCATGAACGGGGAGACCGTCGAGATCAGGCGTGATCTTGATGCTTTGCGTAAATCCGAAGGTGATCATGATAGCGCCAAAAAAGCTTCATCCAATGGGGTAAAAGATGGCTCCAGTGGCGACCAGCCCCCTGTATCAAAAACCAGCGATAAAACCGGTCAATCAGCAAGCGCGAAGGGTACTGGCAAAACTGATGAGGGCCTATCGGGCGAGGCGGCAACTACCCTGAAGCGTTTGATTGGGCGCTTGGAACAGGTTCAGGAATCATTGGATCGTAATCTTGAAACGGTAGAGGATATATTGTCCAAGAAATCCTGACCGCGAGAATCCCCAAAAATGTGGATATACCCAGCCCAATAGTGGCCCTCCCAACTGGCCTAATGCCAAGATGAAAATTATTCTCAATGGAGTGATGACATTGCGCGATAAGGGCGTTATGGGTCTGGGAAAGATTGGAAAAATTTAAAATTCATCATTTTAAACCCGTGATAGTGCTGGCTATTGCCAGAGTTTCACATTGGTAAAGCTTTGGGATTTAAACCTCTAAGGGTGAACCGCATCATTTCTTGGCAGTAAAAAATACGCCAAGGCAATAGGAGTATTCTTATGCGTATCGGTATTGCTGGGCTGGGTACAGTGGGCGCGAGCCTAGCTGGCCTGTTAAGTGATGATAAAGCAAAGGATACGATTTTTTCGGCTGCACAAGAAAGACTAACCCTGCAAGCTGTTTCAGCACGAACCCGGGGCCGGGATCGCGGCGTAGACTTGAGCAATATCGAGTGGGTTGATGATCCTTTGGCTCTAGCCGGGCATGGTGACATTGATGTGTTTGTTGAATTGATGGGCGGCGCAGATGGCCTCGCAAAGGAAAGTGTTGAAACAGCGCTTCGTTCTGGCAAACATGTTGTGACGGCAAACAAGGCTTTGCTTGCAAAGCACGGCGTTGCGCTGGCGGGTCTGGCTAGCGATAATGGCGTCGCTTTGCGCTTTGAGGCCGCAGTCGCGGGCTCTATTCCAATCATCGCAACATTGCGAGAGGGAATATCTGCTGCGAAAATATCGTCCTTACGCGGTATATTGAATGGCACTTGCAATTACATTCTTTCCCAAATGGAGCAACAGGCACAAGATTATCATGTTGCGTTGAGTGATGCGCAAGAATTGGGGTATGCGGAGGCTGAACCTACTCTTGATGTGGGCGGCCATGACAGTGCCCATAAGTTGGCTATTCTTTGCGCGATTGCTTTTGGGGTGATGCCGCAAGAGGCCGATCTGGATATTACAGGCATAGAAAATGTAGGCGGGGATGATATTTTTTACGCCAGCGAAATGGGACATTCCATTCGGCTATTGGGAATTGCCTCCTATTTGGATGGGACATTAAATTTTTCGGTCAAACCTTGCCTTGTTTTAAGGCATGCTAGTTTTGCTAATGTGGCGGGGGCTAATAATCATATCGAAATTATAAGTGATCTTGTGCCGACGATGAGTTTGACGGGACCGGGCGCTGGCGCTGGGCCAACGGCAACGGCTGTCGCGGGTGACGTGCTTGCATTATCCAATATCGACACTAAAACTACCCATGACCACGCCTTCGGGCGTTTGGCGTCTCGTTTGAAAACACATAAAGCATCTAAAGGGATGAGCGATAATTACCCCTATTATGTACGTATAAATACGCGCAATGTGCAAGATGTGCTGACGGGTCTGGGGCAGGCTGGAATTGGATTTACATCACCTATAGAAAAAAATACAAGTTCGGATGTTTTGCAAGGTGTTACGCAGGCGCTATCGCCTCAACAATATGATGAATTTGAGACTTATCTGGATAAAACTATTTCTAAAGAGGCGCGTTACGCTCTCTACCCAATAATAAATGATGCTTGAGGGACAAGCATAGCCTTGGAGGGCTAATATGATGGATCATAAAGATTATTTAGACCGTATGCTTACCATTGAAATTGGTAGATGCACGGAAGCAGCCGCAGTCGCAGCGTCAAAAATGATTGGCCACGGTGATAAAGAGGCGGCAGACCAGGAAGCCGTTACCGCGCTGCGCGAGGCTTTGAACAAGCTTGAAATTGATGGCAAGGTCGTCATTGGGGAGGGGGAGCGTGATGAAGCTCCGATGCTTTATATCGGCGAGAAAGTCGGGACCGGTAAGGGACCTAAAGTCGATATTGCTCTGGACCCTCTGGAGGGCACTACACTAACGGCAAAAGCAATGTCGAATGCTCTTGCAGTTGTGGCGATGGCTCAAGGCGGATCACTCCTTCATGCCCCTGACGTTTACATGGACAAGATTGCGGTAGGGCCGGGCTATCCTGCCGGTGTGATTGATCTTGATGCTAGCGTCGAGGATAATATTGCAGCCGTTGCAAAAGCCAAAGATGTGCCCACCAAAGAAATCACCCTTTGTGTGCTGGATCGCGAGCGCCATGCGAGCATCATTAAAGGTGCCCGGAAAATGGGATCGCGGGTTTTCTTTATCCCTGATGGCGATGTTGCCGGTATTTTCCATACAACTGAAGCTCATACAGGCATTGATATGTATGTCGGACAAGGGGGCGCTCCTGAGGGAGTTCTGGCCGCTGCTGCACTACGCTGCGTTGGCGGACAAATGCAGGCACGCCTTCATTTTCGCAATGATGATGAGCGTGGCCGGGCCGAGCGTATCGGTGTTAAGGATCTGGACCGAAAATATGATTTGATGGACCTTGCCTCTGGGGATGTGTTTTTTGCGGCGACGGGCGTCACCGATGGCACTATGCTTGACGGCGTAAAATGGGAGCCCGGACATGTGAGCACCCATACAGTAGTCATGCGTTCACATTCGGGTACCGTGCGTTATATCAAAGCACGCAGCCGTCGCTAACCACTTCGGGGGCTTTGTGCCAACACTCAATCCTTCACCGTCATTAGACGCCTCCCACAGCCAGGAATTTACTGGGTCAACGAGGGTCTTGACGCAAAACTCTGTGCGGGGACAAACATGGTTGTTGAAGGAAGCTGATCAAAGCAAAGTTTTCAATCTGGCTCGAGATAACCAGATTGATGAGAGTATTGCCCGTATATTAGTTGCGCGCGGTGTCACAAGCGAAGTTGTTGATATATATCTCAACCCGACTTTGCGCCACTTTATGCCGGACCCCGAAGTTCTAACCGATATGGATAAAGCGACACGCAGATTATCTGATGCGATTATCGCTGGCGAGACCATTGGTATTTTTGGGGATTATGATGTTGATGGGGTAACGGCCTCATCGCTTCTTTATTTATACTCGAAAGAGCTGGGGTTAAATGTTGAGGTTTATTTGCCCGACCGCGTGGGGGACGGATACGGCCCCTCTATTGGCGCTTTTGAGGCGTTACAGGCACGCGGTGCGAATTTAATTGTTACTGTTGATTGCGGCGCTTCTGCACAAGAACCAATTGAAGCTGCCGGTCAACTCGGTATTGAGGTCATTGTTATTGATCACCACCAAATGAGTTCCAGTCCGCCTGAACGTGCGGTTGCTGTGGTAAATCCAAATCGCCGAGATGATGTTTCCGGACTTGGAAATCTGTCGGCGGTGGGGGTTACTTTTATGCTTTTGGTGGCGCTTAATCGTACCCTTCGTAAAAAAGGTTTTTTTGAAAAGAGATTGGAGCCTGATTTAAAGCAATGGCTTGATATTGTTGCCCTTGGTCTGATTTGTGATGTGATGCAGGTCACCGGGTTAACCCGTGCATTGATTGCCCAAGGTCTCAAAGTCATGGACCTTCAAATGCAAAACGGTAAAGGCGGTAATCCGGGGATTTCAGCGCTTGCGCGCCGCACCGGGGTGAAAGGAAAATGTTCTCCTTATCACCTTGGATTTTTAATTGGCCCAAGGATTAATGCAGCCGGACGTATTGGTCATGCAGATATCGCATTTCAATTACTAACAACCCCGGATGATGCCAGGCGTCAAAAATTGGCAGAACAGTTGCATGTTATGAATGCGGACCGCCAGGAAATCGAAAAACAAGTGTTCAGCGATGCTATAGGTGTCATTGAAGCTAAGGCTTCTGTTCCTGAATTAATTATTTGCGCGGGGCTTGGCTGGCATCCAGGGGTGATTGGTATTGTCGCCGGGCGACTCAAAGAGCGCTTTGATCGACCCGCAATCGTTATAGGCCTCGATGAAGCGCAAGATGGAAGTGTGATCGGGAAAGGGTCGGGACGATCCATTACCGGTGTTGATCTTGGAGCAGCAATCAGTGCTGCTCGTGAGGAAGGTATTCTGGTCGCGGGCGGCGGTCACGCGATGGCTGCAGGTCTCACCATTGCCGGCAACAAAATCGAAGCGTTTAAAGAATTCATAACCGATTATTTAAGGGACGAAATTGCGACGGCTTTGTCATCGCGTAATACGAAAATTGACGATTGTATTGCGCCGATGGCCGTAACCGGCGCTTTTGCAAATCTTATTGCGGAGGCTGGCCCGTTTGGTCCGGGCAATGCGGAGCCCATTTTCATGCTGGAAGATGTTAATGTGCACTATCCCAAGGTCGTTGGCGAAGCGCATATCTCTTGTACATTGAAAAGCGACGGGGGAGATGAAGTGCGGGCAATAGCATTCCGGGCAGTTGAGGAGCCACTGGAAGAGGCCCTTAAAAGTGGCAAACGTCTGCATCTGGTTGGCCGAATCAAAGCTGATGAGTGGCGCGGAGGAAATGCTGGCCAGTTTCAAATAATGGATGCAGCCTATGCTTGAAGCCCTCGCAATCGTTTGAGTGGGGGCTCTGGGAGCCTGACTGAAAAAGCCTCAGCATGGATCAAAGAAAACGGATAATTCCTTCCTGCCACTCTTAAAGCAGGAAATTTCAGACAATCGCAATTTTTGGCTTGCAACACTGCTTGTGTCTGAATATATCAAGCCTTTATTTAATGTGGTCCCTTCGTCTATCGGTTAGGACGCCAGGTTTTCAACCTGGAAAGAGGGGTTCGATTCCCCTAGGGACTGCCATTAATCTACATTTTGTAATAAATACAATTGCTTATTTGTATTTGAGCTGATTGTTCCATACGAGAGAGGGTTGCAATATTATTTGCACTCTCAGCGGGTATTTATAAGCCGTGATCCCCACAATGGCTGATAAAAACGCTTTAATCTGCTTTTTGTAGCGCTATTTTCTTTCAAATTTTGACTGCGGGCCAATAAATATTCACTTTGTAGCGGGTTTGTTGCTTCGTAGTGATTGCTATTGTGTCCAATTTTGGCTTTTATTACTATATAGTATGAATTTGAAGACCCGGCTTAAATGGGTTCGCTAAGGCGCGGGGGCGCCAACTGCTACTGATAGCCAATTCCCTTCGGGGACATGGCTAAAAAGCGCAAAATGTGTGAGGTGATTGATGTTTAAAGTGACAAGAATTTTTCTAGGGCTTGCTGTTAGCTGTATGTTGCTAGTGGCCGCACCGCAGTCATCCTTGGCCGCAGCGCTCTCAAAATCTAAAATTACTGAAATTTTGACTGAACAGGGCTACTCAGTCCGGGATTTTTCACAAGGTATGGTCGCTGTCGTGATCGGTGAACACGTGGTTCTTGTGGCGGTAGACGGGAATGATGGCGATGTTTCCTATATTACATATATAAATGGCGTCACTGTGGACTCGCTGGGTTATGAATTTCTAAGCAAATTCAATAGTGAAGTTAAATTTGGTCGTGCTTATGTTGACCGTGATGGCGACATTGCCTTGCAAATGGATCGTAATGCTTCGGGGGGAGTGTCTTCGGAAAATATAGAATCTGACTTCGATGTCTTTTTGATATTGATCTCAAAATTTTTACAAGACGTTGAAAACATTCAGATTACCTGATTTTTACAGACCTCGTATTGCAATGAAATGCGCGGAATAAGGCTTTTCTTGTGGAATGCCTAAAGATATCCATGGAATCAAAATTATTGATCTCATGGAGGCTCTCTTCATTTTAATCGCCGTTTAAATTTGCGCGATTTTGGCTTGGTAATGTCATTTTGCAATATTTTTGCAATCGCAATAAACTAAAATCCGAATCACCTGATGTGGCGAAATTGGGTGCGTCGCAAAAAGTGAACTGAATATTTGAACAATATGGATAAAAACAATAATTTTGATGATTTACGGGATTCAAAGTGTGCCCAACATAGTTTAAGGTGGGTAAAACGCACATTATGCGGGAGTTGATAAGGACAAATATATCAAATGCGTGTATATTAAACGCCGTACACGGCCATTTTTTTAATGGTAAGAGGGATTGATAAGGTTATGAACGATGATCAGCGTAGTGCAGCCAGCTCAACTGACCAAAAAGGTAAGCGGTCATTGGGGTTGGCGACGGACGGGGAAGACGTGAACGCACAAATTCATCATTCTGGTGAAGCTGAAGCAGACAAAGCTGCGGCATTGAGCGAGAGTTTTGTTATAACCGGTGTTTTGAAGTGGTTTGACCCCGCCAAAGGATATGGGTTCATAATACCTCAAGAGGGAGATGGTGATATTCTGGTTCATTCTTCTTGCTTGAAGGATATTGGTTTATCGACAGCGAGAGAAGGGGCAACGATTGATTGTGAGGTCGTAAGACGCCCAAAGGGTATGCAGGTTTCAAAAATCATCCAGATTGATGATTCGACCGCAACGCCCCATGGCTCGATTGATGGCAACCAACTTATGGATCAGACCCCGGCAGGCAATTTTGTACGTGCGGAAGTCAAATGGTTTAACCGCGCCAAAGGATTTGGTTTTCTCACTCGAGGCGAGGGGAGTGAAGATATTTTTGTCCATATGGAGACTTTGCGCCGTTGTGGTATGGGCGAGCTGGTCACCGGCCAGCGACTGCAGGTTTCATTTGCAGCTGGTGTAAAAGGTTTACTCGCTATTGAACTTCGAGCAGACCAGCAAAATTGATAATTTGATTATCTGCTCCTCAAACCGTCCTTCTCGCGAAGGCGGGAAGCCAGAGATTTCTCACATATCATTTACACTGAATATTATTTTATAGGCTGAATCCGGCTGAGCGGGGAAAACCGTTTTGCGTGGATAACCTTGCGCTCATCGGTAAGTCCGCGCGAGTAAACAAAAATTCGCACAGATATGAAATAGCAGGTAATATTCTTTGAATGAACTGGCTTCATCTGATCTGACAAAAGCCGGGTAATTGCGTTATAATTTAACGAGGTTTTTTATTTGGGCGTGCTGTGACAATGTCTATGGCCTTTCCGGTTTAAAATGAAATGAAACCGCTTTATTTTTTAGTATGGCCTTTTTGATTGCAAAGTCGCTAACTACTTTTGCTCGGAATTGTTTTGCTAACCCCGCGTGTGATTATTGTGACGACTAAAAATACAAAAGTGACCAATTTCGGCAATCAAAATAGACCAAATACCGCTCAGGCTTCCACTTCAGGGGGACGTCTGGAGGAAGAGTTTTTAAAGGTCGGTATTATCGGAGCGGGCGTCTTTGGCTCTTTTCATGCTGAAAAATATCATACCCTGGAAAATGTGATGCTCGCTGGCGTTTTTGACAAAGATAAAGACGCAGCAATAGCGCTCGCGCAAAAATTTCAAACTAATTCATTCAATAAGCTCAGTGATCTGATTGAAATATGTGATGTTGTCATTATAACAACACCAGCCAAAACCCATGCCGAAATTGCGATTATTGCTTTGAAGTCCGGCTGTCATGTATTTATAGAAAAACCAATTGCGCTGTCTTTAACGCAAGCTGATAAGATTATAAAGGAAGCGGAAAAGAGGGGATTACTGGTTCAAGTTGGCCATCAAGAGCGATATGTAGCTGATGCCTTAGGCTTATTTTCGATACCGGAGAAGCCAACCAGAATTGAATGCCAAAGATGTATGCCGATAACCGGGCGCGGCGAGGATGTTTCCGTGGTAATGGACCTGATGATTCATGACCTTGATATGCTCTTACAGTTTTCCAAATCTGGTTTGCAGATGGTTGATTTGCAAGGTAATGTTCCCCAAGACTGTCATGAGGTCAGTGCAGAGATGAGTTTTCTGGACGATAATTTGACCGCTCTATGTGTTGCTTCCCGGCGTAGTGAAAATCGTAAACGGTGTATGAAATTAGAATTCAGTGAAGGGAATATTGACTTGGATTTTCTGACCCGTAAAATCACCAACACAACCCGCTATCCCCTTAAAGGGGACATGGATTTTCAAAAATCACCTAAATCTAATCTTGCCCTTACTGACCCATTGGGCTTTGGCGCCCGCGCATTTGTTGACGCCATTAAAAGCAAAACCTCGCCCCAAATTGATGGCCATGCTGGGCGTGCCGCTTTAACCTTGGCTTTACGGATAGAAGGTTTAATCTCAAAATGACTTTACGCCAGCGCAAACTAGAAAACCGCCTTTCGGCTTGGGAAAATAAAATCAGTGAATAGTGTTCAAAATCTCGTTCTAGCCAAGAAATCAAAATGTGGCGAAATTGCTTTTATTGATTTAAAAGCTCAACAAAAACGTATTCGTTCTGCCGTCGAAAAGCGGCTTAGTGCAGTGCTTGATCATGGGCGATATATTGCCGGGCCTGAAATTACAGAACTTGAAGAAGCGCTTATGGAGCGCACCGGAGCAAGTACAGCAATCGCTTGCGCATCAGGAACAGCAGCGCTGGTTGCGCCCTTGTTTGCGCGGGGTTTATGCATAGGCGATGCAGTGTTTATTCCTGCTTTTACTTATAATGCTACGGCAAATGCAGTTTTAATAAGCGGGGCGGCGCCTGTTTTTGTGGATATCGATCCGGAAACATTTTTGATGTGTCCTTTATCTCTCGAAAATGCGATAGCGCGCATTAGGGCGGAGGGAAGATTAACGCCGCGCGCTGTTATCCCGGTTGATTTATTTGGGTCCCCGGCTGATTATGATAAAATAAAACAAATTGCCGAGCGCGAGAACTTATTTTTATTTGCCGATGGTGCGCAAAGTTTTGGCGGTACCTTTGATGGCCAAAATGTAGGGAATATTGCTCCAGCAACTGCGGTTAGTTTTTTCCCGGGAAAGTCATTGGGCGCTTATGGAGATGCGGGAGCAATGTTATCTCAAGACAAGGCTGACGCAGAAGAATGGTCTTCGATCAGTTGGCATGGCACTGATCAGTTCAGAAAAAATTCCATCCGTGTTGGTTTCAATGGTCGAATGGACAGTTTTCAAGCTGCTGTATTGTTGGAAAAGTTAGAAATATTTGATGACGAATTACAAGCGCGGTATCATACTGCATCGATTTATGAAAACAGGCTTAAGGAATTTGTTCAATGTCAACGCCATCATCCTAAATCAAAATCCGGTTATGGCTATTTTTCGATATTGACTGATGATCCAGATGGAATGATACAGTATTTGCAAAAATGCGGTATCCCAACGGCTGTTTATTACCGCATGCCACTTCACAAAATGCCAGCGTTTGATGCCTACGTAAATCGTAACGAAAATGATTTGCGCAATACAGATGAGGTAGGAGCAAAAATTTTATCGTTACCGATGCATCCTTATTTAACAGAAGAGCAGGTTCACTATATTTGTGACTGTGTCGAGGCGGCGGCCTTACAATAGAGATATTCACTATGCAAAATAAATTGTGCATCGCAATTTGTCAGATTTCCCCTAAAGTGGGTGATATTGATGGCAATGTTGATCAGATCAAAAAAGCTTATAATGAAGCAAAAGCGGCGGGTGCCGATCTTGCTATTTTTTGTGAATTGGTGATTTCCGGTTATCCGCCTGAGGATTTGGTCAATAAGCCAAGTTTCCAACGGGCTTGTGGGGACGCGGTCAAAATGCTTGCCCAGCAGACCGTGAATGGCCCTGCGATGATCGTTAGTGCCCCCTGGCGCGTAGAGGAAGAACAGGCTCTTTATAATTCTGCTTTTCTCCTTGAAAATGGTGAAATTGCGGCGCGACGGGATAAAATCCATTTGCCAAATTATGGGGTGTTTGATGAGCCAAGACGTTTTACGCCGGGGGCTGCTTGTCAGGTGACTCCGTTTCGGGGTCTCAAACTTGGTTTATTTACATGCGAGGATATGTGGTTACCCGGGGTTGGGGAAGATTTGGCCGCGCAAGGGGCTGATATTTTAATTGCGCCCCATGGTTCTCCTTTTCGCAAAACAGCGGTAAGTGAGCGTCAACAAGTTGCACGTGAGCGTTGCTTAGCGAGTAAGATCCCGTTGATTTTTATTAATCAACTTGCAGGACAGGACGAGATTGTTTTTGATGGCGCATCATTTGTGATGGATAAAAATGGGGCGGTGAGCCACAGTCTTCCACAATTTGCATCTTCAATTGCGATAACCCATTGGGAAAAATCGGACAAAGGCTGGGAGTGCCTGGAAGGTCCGAATGCGAAGTGGCCTGAAGATGAGGAACTTGTATATCGCGCGGTTACTTTAGGGGTGCGTGATTATGTTAATCGCAATCATTTTAAAGGTGTTGTTATTGGGTTATCCGGAGGGATAGACAGCGCATTGACGGCCGCTATTGCTGTTGATGCATTAGGCGCTGACCGGGTGCATTGTGTTATGATGCCTTCGGTTTATACATCGGCTCATAGTCTGGAAGATGCACAAGAATGCGCCAATGCTTTGGGCGTACGTCTCGATACCGTTACCATTACGCCTGGGGTCGACGCATTTGATGAAATGCTTGGCGATCTGTTTAAGGGTTATGACGCAGACGTTGCCGAAGAAAACATTCAATCGCGCTTGCGCGGAGCCTTGTTGATGGCGATCTCGAACAAGTTTGGCCCTATGGTGCTAACGACGGGCAATAAATCCGAAATGTCGGTAGGATATGCTACGCTCTACGGGGATATGAACGGCGGGTATAATCCGCTTAAAGATATATATAAAATGGAAGTTTTTGCTCTGTCTCGTTGGAGGAATGAAAACTACCATGAGAGTTTGCTGGGGCCAAATGGTCTTGTAATACCAACGCGTATCATTACCAAGCCGCCTTCAGCCGAATTACGTGAAGATCAAAAGGATGAAGATAGTTTACCTTCTTACGAAATTCTTGATGATATTCTAGAATGTCTTGTCGAAAAAGAAATGTCTGTAAGCAATATCGTAAAGCGCGGTCATGATAAGGATATTGTAAAACGTATCGAGCATTTACTATATGTTGCCGAGTATAAACGCAGGCAGGCTCCGCCCGGACCCAAAGTCACTGCAGTCAACTTTGGGCGCGATCGACGCTATCCAATTACGAATGGTTGGCGCGATGCCATTGGCTAGCGTGTATTTCTACGGGTAAGCCCGTAACCAGCGCCGCGCGCTGCGCATTTATCAATAGATAACACATATTTTAATGGCGGGGATATTTATCCCCGTTGCAATTTTTGCCCCTAAGGTGCCTTCCAATAATGATGAACTTCAAAATTGGAACCTTAAGTGGAAGCAAAATCAACTGAACTTTTGACCCATAGTTTTGCCTTTGATTCTGAAAAACGTCTTCAGAATGCAGAAGGGTGCAGAGATCAAATTTTTTCTCTTGTTAACGAATTAACCCACGCAATGACCGGGCGCGCGGACGAGGATATGGCTTTTTTTGAACGCGGGGCTCGTTCTTTAAGTGCCCTATTGCGAGCCAATACCAGTATTGGGGTTTGGGCAGAGACGTTAAAGGAGCAGATCGCAAAGGACTATGAAAGCGACGAAGAAAAGATCCGCTCCGCCGATACAATTTCCGCTCCCGAAAAACGAGCAACAATGGAACGAATCCATTTTGAGAGCGCTCGACATCTTTATGCACTCACAAACACCCAGGAAGATACAGTCTTGGCAGGAGGCGATGAGAAATGAATATGGCGTCGATTCTAAAAAAATATTCGAATTCTATCGATGTACGGATCAAACCCCGCCGGTTTATCAAGACTGGACAACGTGGTTACTCATGGGCGGGCGGGGCGCTGGGAAAACACGAACCGGCGCTGAATGGGTCCGTCGCACTGCCTATCTTGGGGGATTTAATACGCAGACACCCCCGCGCATTGCACTTATTGCTGAAACCTATGCTGACGCGAGAGAAGTTATGATTGAGGGTCCATCAGGCTTGCGCGCTATCGCTAGCGATTTCGAGCGTCCCGTATATGAAGCGTCTCGTAGGCGGCTTGTATGGCCGAGCGGCGCTACCGCATATTGTTTTTCAGCTGAAGATCCCGATGGCTTGCGCGGATATCAATTTGATGCAGCGTGGGCAGATGAAATGTGTAAGTGGAGACATCCAGAGGAAACATGGAGTAATTTGCAATTGGCATTGCGGATAGGCTCGCGTCCTCGTCAGGTGGTAACGACAACCCCGCGCCCGATGGCCTTATTGAAAAGAATTATTAATTCCGAAAAGACGGCCATTCATAGTGCGTCAAGTTACGCTAACCGTGAAAATCTCGCTGAGGCGTTTTTTTCGGAAATTGTTGAAAGTTATGAAGGAACAGCGCTTGGGCGTCAGGAATTACTGGGAGAGCTAATCGAAGATTTACAAGGGGCGCTCTGGAATTGGTCCATGATAGAAGCGGCGCGAATTTCTCTGGCGCCGGATTTAGACCGGGTTGTGGTTGCTGTTGATCCTCCTGCGGGGTCTGGCCTCCGCTGTATGGAGGCTCCAGCCAGAACGGTCTTCCAATGAGTGCAGTAATATGGTTACATAAAAACTGGCTGCGCTATCGGGGTTTCGTCATTCTGATGGGGTTAATAATTTATTAACCATTGAAATTAGCCAACGCTCGGACCGGGTTGGTGCTGGTATTGTCAGTGCGCCTGTAGCATTGTAAGGGAGTTGCTATTATTTAGATAACGTCAGTTTGAATCACAATTTTGACGAAAAACTTAACATTTTAGTCTGTATTTTATGATAAACAGGCTTAATAGCTGAAATCCCATAGTGGTTTGTAAGCAAGGTTTTTGGTTTGGTTAAAAATCCTTATACGGTAATAGGTGTCTCCCTATCTGCGAGCGATACGGAAATTCGTAGCGCATTTCGTGCGCTCGCGAAAAAGTACCATCCTGATAAAAATCAAGATAACCCGGAGGCCGAGGAAAAATTCAAGGAAATATCAAGGGCTTTCGATATTCTTGGGGATCCCGAGCAACGCAAAAAATTTGATCGCGGTGATATTGACGCCGAGGGCAAGCCGGCAGACCCTTTTGCCCGGCAATGGGGCGGGAGAGACGGCGCTGCCGAACGGGCACGTCAGCAGCAGGAGCGCTCAACGTCTTTTGGGTCTCGGCGCACAAAAGTTAACGCCAATAATGGTGGGGGCGGACCGTCAAGCGCGCCATTTGACGATTTGCAAGACATCTTCTCTGATCTGTTTGGAGGGGCTAAGGCAACTGGCCAAGCGCGCGGGCGTGATGTTCGCTACCGGTTAGATGTTGATTTTCTTGATGCAGTGCACGGCGTTACCAAGCGCGTAACAATGCCCGATGGCCGCGTATTGGATTTGGAAATTCCAGGAGGACTGGAAGAAGGGCAGACTTTGCGTTTGCGCGGACAGGGAGAAGCTGGCGAGGGCGGAGGCGCATCCGGGGATGTTTATGTTGAAACCCGGATTGTCGAACATGATGTATTTGAGCGCGATGGCGGCGACATACATGTGGAAATTCCCATTTCGCTGCACGAAGCCGTACTAGGCGGGAAAATTACTGTACCTACGATTGCAGGTGATGTCGCGGTAAATGTACCCAAGGGGTCCAATTCCGGTACGACCTTGCGTCTACGCGGTCGCGGGCTTGGGGTTGAAGGCGATAAGGGCGACCAGTATGTGAAGTTGAAAATCGTACTACCCGAGAATGCTGATAGAGAACTGATTGATTTTGTAACCGGATGGGATGCCGGAGCGAAGTTCAATCCGAGAAAAGGCTTGCGTAACAATTGATAGGCGACAGAAGTTCTAAGCGTTTTTGATATGCTCTGAATGTGTCCCAGATCAATTGAAAGGCTAGCTTTCACCCCAGAGTTTACGCTAAGCTATAGCCACCATTCACTATAGGGAATATGTCATGAGCGGGACAACGCAAAAAACTCAATTTTCCACAGGCAGCGGCGAAAAGCTCTCGGCTGCTCTTGAGCTACCTTCTGGTGAGCCCCGTGCTTTTGCTTTGATGGCACACTGTTTTTCCTGCTCGAAGGATATCAAAGCGGCTCGCGAAATTGCTAAAGCTCTGCGATTAGAAGGATTTGCAGTTCTGCGGTTTGATTTTACCGGTCTTGGGGCGTCAGAAGGTGAGTTTGCTAACACGAATTTTTCTTCCAATGTCGATGATTTAGTGGCGGCAGCAGATTTCTTGCGTGATGAGTTTGGCGCGCCGCAGATTCTGATCGGGCACTCTCTGGGCGGTGCAGCCTCAATTGTGGCGGCTGCGCGTATTCCGGAAGTTAAAGGTGTTGTGGTTATCGGTGCACCTGCAGAAGCGTCTCATGTGTTCGCGCATATTGGTGATACTCGTGAGAAGATTGAGCAAGAGGGCAAAGCCGTCGTGCAGCTTGCTGGCCGGCCTTTTACGATCAAAAAGCAATTTCTCGAAGACCTTGCAGGGCAGAATGTAATTGACGCTGCGCACAATCTGGACAGACCATTTCTGGTATTGCACGCACCCTTGGATAATACAGTTGGGCTTGAGAATGCATCGCGATTGTTTGCCGCTGCCAAGCACCCTAAAAGCTTTGTTAGCCTTGATGATGCGGATCACTTGCTCAGTAAAACCGCTGATGCACGTTATGCGGCGAACGTCATTGCTGCTTGGTCGTTGCGATATATTGATGCCAATCATAGCGTTAAAGAAAACCATAGTACCGCGAAGCAAAGCGTCACATCTGATCCCGTAGCCCCGAAAGGCGGCGCGGCTGCATCTCTCATTCCTGGTTATAATTTTGCGACGCGCGTATCCATGGACGGTCACCCATTCACGATCGATGCTGGTGTTGGTGACGGGGGAAATGATCTGGGCCCCAATCCAACACGCGTATTAGAAGCCGCTCTTGCTGCTTGCGGAACCATAACCATGAAAATGTATGCTAATCGCAAAAAATGGCCTCTAGAAGGGGCAACGGTCAGTATAGAAAAATCGGTTGGTGAAGATTCACACAGCGCCAAAATTCTGGAAAAGGAAATTCATTTTCAGGGTGATTTAGACGATGAGCAAAAAGCTAAATTAATTGAAATTGCGGACAAATGCCCGGTTCACCGAATGCTTACACAAGAGATTATAATTCGTAAAAAGAATGGTTAGGCCTTACAACAAGTAAGGCTTTTCAGCACATGAAAAATGTTGGCTTTACTGGAAATTGTTAGGCAGCGTTAGAGCTACGCTTTGTCGTTGCAATTGCAAAGAATGTTTCGGCTGTGTCTGCCTGTCGTAGTGCTTTTCTATTCTCTGGGTCTCGCAGCAATCGGGCAACCCTTGCCAGAGCTTTCAAATGAGCAGCAGTTGCGTTTGCGGGGGCCAGGAGAAGGAAACATAGATCGACCGGTGCATTATCAAGCGCTTCAAAATCGACAGGCTCTTCAAGTCTTGTGAAAACACCAACAATTCGATTCAACCCTTCGATTTTGCCATGAGGAATCGCAACACCGTCACCAACCCCTGTCGATCCAAGGCGTTCGCGTTCGATCAGAGTTTCCAGAATGTTTTCGCAATCTTCACCGGATATTTGGGCTGCTTTTTGGGCCATACATGAAAGCACATCTCGTTTGCACGCAGCTTTCAAGTCAATTTGAATGCATTCTGGGGATAGGATTTCACTAATACTCATAATTTACGATCTTGATATGGTGGTCGCACTGGAAATGAAAAAAATTGGATTTATCACTGTTTCAGGCTTGTTGAACTTTCATATAATAATCTTCTCATCGGTCTCAGGCAGCTCACAAATTCTCAATTTATTATGTTAACGCAATCGACCCTGGATAGTCCTGATGTGGTTGATATATGCAAACTGTTTCGCAAGTCCTAAACAATTGCTTTTTTCTTACCCGTCAATTTAAGTCAAAATGACCGTTAAATCTGATAATCGAGCAACAAACCCAAAACCATAAATAAAGCAATGCGTTACCATGTTTATCTTCAATAATGCGATATAATTTCCAAGCTTATTGCTTTCTCACACCCTAAATTTGAGGGTAACTGCAAAAAGCTCTTAATTTGCTCAAAACACACATTCAGGTGCTGTCTATAGCGCTATCTGTAGAGATTACCAGCCCTTAATTTTAAGACGGATCAATCCAGCCAATATTGCCATCAGCACGGCGAAAAACGACATTTAATCGCCCATGAGCAGCATTTTTGAATAAAAATGCTGGGTCATCGCTTATATCCAGTTGCATAACAGCATCACTGACAGTCATGGCGCGTACAGCCTGCTGGGTCTCCGCAATAACGATAGGATGGTCCTCAGCCTGATCTATTTCCTGCTCGCCCTCTTGTGGACTGGCAATGAGGTAATGGGAGGCATTCTCGGCCGGTAGCGGGTCTTTTACGTTATGATGATGGTCTTTGAGGCGTCTTTTATAGCGACGCACCCGCTTTTCAATCTTTTCCAAGGCTTCACTAAAGGCGCTATATGCGTCCCCGCCGACGCCCCGGGCGGCTAAAAAAACACCAGATGCCAAATGGGTTGTTACCTCGCATTGCACTTCGGAGTGCTCATTTGCAAAGGTCACTTGCGCATCAACGTCACGCTCGAAATATTTATGAACTCCTTCTGATAAATTATTGCGCACATGGGTTTGTAACGCTTCTCCAAGGTCGATATTTTTACCGCTTATCTGAATGTCCATAAAATCTGCCGTCCTTTTTAATCTGTGCGCCTCGCTTATAGAGCTGCGCAGTTGGCGTCAAGCTGGGGTAATAGGTTTGACTATTTAGGCTATCAATACCAGAATATTCAGTAGCTGGGTTTAACCATTTAGGGCATGATATGCCTCAACCCGATCAGCAAGATCGTATATCAGCCAATCCATTATATGGGATTATCATCAAAAATTGCCAGTATTTTTATAATTAACAGTAGGAATATTTCCTAAAATTGTCGATAATCTAGGTTTATACGTTTATTGCGTCT
>CAYMPJ010000023.1:0-48661 GCA_964392325.1 uncultured Caulobacterales bacterium | reverse complement strand
ACCGGCATCAGTAAACGCCTGAATTGCCGGAATAGTTTCAGCATCAATTTGCTTACCGACGGCAAAGCCAGTCGCTATGATATTATGCTTTGCAAGTGCGGCATTGATATCTTCAACATGCGTCAAGCCGTCTTCAATGCTTGTGCGCGATCTTGGCACGAAGGGTAGGTCATCAATCGTAATTGCAACGCGCGAGGGTAATGTTGTAATTTCTTCAGGTGAGAAGGAGGCTTCCAGCCCCGAATGATGCCGAGCGCATGCGGTTATCAATACACCTAAAAAAACGACGGCGATGAAGTTCGCAAAACTGACAATTGATTTAAGTGTTCTCACCCAAATATCTCCCGCCAAAAACGGAAGTTCGCAAAATCGACATCATCGTCCATTATTGGCGAAAACCTGCCTTCAATTTCAAACTGATAGACTACTCAAACGGAGTCTGATTTTAAGGTGAGGCTATAAAGCCATTGGGATTAAATTAATGAGATTAATTTAATGAGATTAATGTAATCGGCTAGTTTGGTTGTGACGTTCTACGGGGCATTCCGTTGACCATGTCGCTACGAACGTCCGTTCGTGCGGACCGCATTGTGGATACAAAGCCTTCTTTTTGCGTTTCAATCGTTACGTCAAAACCTTGCTTTTTCCAATATTCCTGGATTTTAAGAGCAAGGCGCGAAGCGCCATCATTGGTGCAAAATTCGGACATCGTTACCTCCTCAATTGTAGTGATGTTAATTTCAGAATATTTGTAATTCTGATTAATGCAAGACTTTATTTACAAAATATAGGAAAAAATCAAATACTTATTTACTTTGAATTACCTGATAATGCTGCACTGCAGCATATATATTGCCTTGATATGTGATAAAATATAGGTTATTCAAATATAGGCACAGCCTATAAAAATGTTTTAATCCGTCTTGGGGGAGTTTGAAGATGACGCGCGTACTTGAAAAGCCCAATCTTGCAACAATTGGAGATAGGATCCGTCATGCCCGCAAGGATATCAATATCAATCAGGCAGACCTAGCCAAGCGGGTAGGGGTGAGCCAGCCAACGGTGGCTAACTGGGAGAGCGGGGTTCATGACCCTAGGCGGCTTATGCTGGCGAAAATTTCGGATATTCTATCGGTTCCCATGAGCTGGCTTGCGGAGGGCGCGCGTTCGAGTTTTGAGCATGACAAACAACCCGCTGCGGCTTATCTCAGGCGCTACCTCCAACATGTGCCGGTGATTTCTTATGAAAATGCGAAGCGGTTTGCGAATGTGGGCGATAATGATCCGCATGAATGGGCCGAGGACTATATCCCGGTAACATACGGGGCAGCGCGATTGTTTGCGGTTTTTGTGACCGATGATTCGGTTAACCATGTCTTTGCGCCTGACACGCTTGTGGTCATCGATTATTCAGACCGTAAGCCAAGAGACGGCAATTTTTGTCTGGCAATGGTGGACGGTCAATCGGCTATAAGGCGTTGGCGCTCTGATCCTGCCCGTCTTGAACCCTATTCCAATAATCCAGAATACGAGACCATTTATAGCGAGGGGCCTTTTCAAATAATTGGCTCTGTCCGGGTCTCTATTCGTTTCCACTGATTTTTTTCAAAATCACTTTTCGAGTTTCGCCTTTCCCAATGACATGTTTAGGGGGCGGGCTATTTTTAGGGGCCAGGCTTGATTGATGGCGGGCCCCTGAAGTGTGGTTATCGAAATTTGGACTTGACTCAATTATCTAAAAGATATATCTAATAGATATGAAAGATGCATCCAGAACGCAATTTGCCTGCCTTACGGCCCTTCGGGTGAGCCCGATGTCGGGCTATCAGATTTCCGAGAATTGCAAGGCGTGGTTTTCGCACTTCTGGAGCGAGAGTTACGGCCAGATTTATCCGACATTGCGAAAGCTCTACCTAGCGGGTGATATTGAAAAATTGCCGCCGCAAAAAGGCCAGCGCGGGAACATTTATAAAATCACTGACCAGGGGGAGAAAACTCTGGTGCAATGGCTTCAAGTGCCAGCGGTACCAGCATCCTTGCGCGATGAATATTACTTAAAATTTTTTAGCGCGAACGCGATACCAAGCCAGATACAGCGCGATCATTTGTTGCGAAAACGCCAAAATGTCGAGGACATGCTCGCTGACACAAGGCAGTCATTGAAACATCTTGAAAATGTTCCTCATCCTGATGCGGATTATTGGAAATTAATGGTGCGTGCAGGAATTATTGCCTATGAGGCAGAACTTGTCTGGCTTGATGAGGCAGAAGCATTTTTAAAGAAAAAACAAAAGTGAGTGTATATGATGGACAATAATGTTGAAAATATTGACGAAGCCGCCGTTAAAAAACCGGCGCTCTGGCGTGTATTGTTCATGCTTATCTTGCCGCCAATCCTTATCTTCACGGTCATCACTATATTTGCGATTGCTTACTCTGTATTGGGGAGTGGCGGCGCGGCAAATATCGATAAAGCGATTGCCGAAAATATTGGTTATCTATTTGTCTTAAACCATTTTCTGCTGTTCTTACTGCTTGTATGGTTTTTGAAAATTGATGGCCTTAAATTTCGCGATATCGGTTTTCGCCTCCCTAAAAACGGGCTTTCGGGTATTGCTTTTGAATTAGGACTTGCTGTCTTATCGACCGTGCTTGTGATTGTAATTCTGATAAATGTTTTACCCTTTTTTGAGGGGAGCGGCGACGCAACGAAATTGACCCAAGAGGGCCGCCCGTTAGGGAATGTGTTTTTATTCTCTTTATTTGCCGGCGTATTTGTCGCCAGTTTTGTCGAAGAAACCCTCTATCGGGGGTATGGCATTACCGGACTGGGCCGCCATTGGGGTATTATCGTTGCGGTGATTATCACCTCGATTCTATTCGGGCCACTGCATTTTGGCTTCGGGATTGTGGGCATTATCCGTTCCATGTTTCAAGGGCTTGTTATGGCCCTCCTTTTTATACGCTCAAAGTCTCTCTTAGCGCCTATGGCCGCCCATAGCCTGACCAATCTTTACGCGGCGCTCTCGGCCTATGAGTTTATTTAAGCGGTATAAAGATGAATAGTAAAATTTAGTGCGAAGGAGAAAATTGAATGGGTATTTTAAAAAAAATTGGTTTAACCATAGGCATCATAATTTTGCTCTTCATTGCATTTGTCGGGACGGTGTGGGTTTTTAATCCCTTCGCGGAAACCGTTTTGGTGAACGATCCTGAGCCCTTTGGTCAGCGCATTAACGAGAACGGCCTTATCGCAAATTATTACCCTGTTGAAGGGACGGGAAAATATCCCGCTATTGTATTACTTGGTGGCTCCGAGGGCGGTATTGGCACCGGCGTGACACGCATTGCGCAAGAACTTCAGAAACAAAATTACGCCGTGTTGGTTGTATCCTATTTCGGTGCTCCCGGACAGACAGACAAATTAGAGCTAATTCCTTTAGAGCGGTTTGATAAGGCGATTGACTGGTTAAAATCCCAGCCGAATATTGATGGAAATGCATTGGCGGTGATGGGGGCATCAAAGGGCGCGGAAGCGGCATTGATCGTCGCGACCCGTCGCCCCGAATTGCGCACCGTGATTGCCGGTATGCCATCAAGCGTGGCATGGCAAGGATATAATCCCAATCTATTAAAGCAGATTTTCACCCCGCCAGACGGCTCATGGTCCCTTAACGGCAAGGCAATTCCATTTTTGCCCTATGTCAGAGAATATGTGGAAGGCCCATTCGATCTCTATCAAAAAAGTCTCGCGGAAGCGCCAATTTATCCAGATGCAATTATTCCGGTCGAAAACATTACCGGGCCTGTTATGTTGATATGCGGTGAGCTAGATAGTTTGTGGCCTTCTTGCGATATGGCGCGGCAAGCCCAGAGGCGTGCGCACGAGCGAGGGGGGCCTAAAGTGCATCTTCTTTCTTATAAGGGGGCAGGACATGCCGGGTTTGGTGTTCCACTTAAACCGGATCATCCGCGCTTTGAATTGCTGGGCAGTATTGGCGGAACGGCGGGGGATAATAATAAAGCCCGAGAAGAAAGTTGGGAAAAAATATTGGTCCATTTAAAAACGGTCTTTGAAGCGTCAAGAGCGAATTCACAAAAAGTGTAAGCGGTTTTTGTTTTGCGAATTCGCGAGCAAAAGAGCTGATCTATAATCCAAATTTTTACGTTGGCATTAATTCCTGCAAGCGGCCACCGGTACGGATTGCGTGTACTGATTTTGCAAGGCCGCTTTTATCATCGGTTTCTACCAAGACGCCGCAAATTGTGGCTTCACCGCTTGCAGGGGTAAAGCGCCCGCCCGGCATTTTTGTGATAAACCTTGTGAGAGGTTCCGATTTGTTCATACCGATCACGCTATCATAATCACCGCACATGCCGGCATCGGCCATAAAGGCAGTACCGCCTTTCATGATATGTTGGTCGCCAGTTGGAATATGCGTGTGGGTGCCAACAACGAGGCTGACGCGTCCATCGAGAAAATGGCCCATGCAATATTTTTCAGATGTGGCTTCTGCGTGAAAATCTACAAGGATCGCATCTACATCGCGGCCCATTTGCACACCGGCAAGGGCTTCATCTACCGCCGCACACGGATCATCAACCGGATGCATAAAGTCCTGACCCTGCGCATGAACCACCAAAACCGAGCGGCCATCGCGTGATTTAAACAGACCAGAGCCTTTACCGGGATTGTTTTTGGGAAAATTCAGCGGACGCAAGAGAACACTCTCGCGGTCGAATAGGGAAATTTCATCGCGCTGGCGAAAAGCGTGGTTGCCCGTGGTTAAAACATCCGCGCCAGCATTGATAAAATCATCTGCTATCGAGCCGGTCACGCCAAAACCGCCAGCGGAATTTTCAACATTCACCGTGATGAAATCGAGATTTAGTTTTGTCCGTAAACCGGGGAGGCGTGTTAGCAAAGCCTCTCGGCCTGCGCGGCCCATTACGTCGCCAAAAAGGGCAAGTCGCATAAAAATTCCATTCTATCGCGGTTCGAAATTTAAGGCACCGCGTTCTGTAATCATCCAATCAAGGGGCTGATCTAGCCGGTTGGTGGGTAGGTGGTCAAGACGCTGGGCTCCATAACCATAGCCAATCGCGCGAACGCCCCCCATTGCGCGAAGTTTTTCCAGTGTGCGATCATAAAACCCGCCGCCATAGCCAAGGCGCTCCCCCTTTGAGCCGAAGGCAAGCAAAGGGCAAACAATGATTGTCGGGGTAATGGTTGCAGAATTTTCGTCAGGGACCTGAATTTTAAATTTCCCGCTGACGAGATTTGTTTGCGGCGTCCATGAGCGAAAAATTAAGGGTGCATCTTCCTCGGTAACAACGGGCAGGGCTACCGAAATAGCGCGGGTCTGGAGTTCATCACGCAAGGGGAATGTATCCAACTCGGAACGATAAGGATAATAGAGGGCAACGCAGTCATCTGGACCGGGGGCGATATGCTCCATAAAAATGCGCGCCGCATGGAGGGGGGCGTCGGCGCGCTCGGCTTGGGCGCGTTTGCGCTCCGCGCCCATTTTTTGGCGCAACACAGTTTTGGTGTCATAAGGGTTAAAGGATTGAGCAAGGTTTTTAAGAAATGAAAACACAAAAAATCCCTTTATGAAAATTTGCCCCCTCAAAAAAGACGGATCAAAAAGTGCCGCCCTGGCCGTCGGATTATTGTTTGCCCTGGAACCTAAGGTCCAGGTGGGCACCGCGTGTCTAGGACCACGGTCCATGTCAGAGGCAGTTCCCATTCTAAAAAGTAAGGCCCCGGGCAACTTTTCCTGACGAACCGGGCAGCGGTTTCACAGGTAAGCCCTCGCGCGAGAGGTGTAAAGGGGAGAGTTGGCGACTTTACGCCTCCTCGCTTGCCAGTAATTTTTCGACTTCCAGCGCGGCCATGCAGCCCATGCCCGCGGCGGTGACGGCTTGGCGATAAATATCATCGGTGACATCACCGGCGGCATAAACGCCCTTGATCTTGGTCGCTGTTGAATCGGGCGCGGTAATTAAATAACCGCCCTGTTTCATCTCCAGCTGATCGGTGAAGAGTTCGGTGGAGGGTTTATGGCCAATGGCGACAAATACACCGGCTACGGATATTTCCCGGGTTTCGCCGGTTTGCGCATGTTTAAGCCGCGCGCCGGTCACGCCCAGCGGGTCGGCATCGCCCAGAATTTCATCGACATTATGATCCCAGATGATTTCAACATTGGGCTTATTGAACAGGCGCTCTTGCAAGATTTTTTCGGCCCGTAAGCTATCGCGTCTGTGCACCAGAGTCACCTTTGAGGCCAGGCCCGATAGAAATAGGGCTTCCTCGACGGCTGTATTACCGCCGCCAATGACGGCCACCTCTTTGCCGCGATAAAAGAATCCATCACAAGTCGCGCATGCAGAAACACCAAAGCCTTGAAATTTCAATTCTGAATCAAGGCCCAGCCATTTGGCTTGTGCCCCTGTGCAGATAATCAGCGCATCGGTTTCATAAATTTCCCCGCTATCGCCGACCAGCTTGTAAGGGCGGTTTGAGAGATCCACATTGGTGATGATATCATTGACAAATTGGGTGCCAACATGTTCGGCCTGTTTTTGCATTTCTTCCATCAGCCAAGGGCCCTGAATGGTTTCCGCGAATCCGGGGTAATTCTCGACTTCTGTTGTGATGGTCATTTGGCCGCCCGGCTGGATACCATGCACCAGAACCGGTTTTAGACCAGCACGGGCCGTATAAATGGCAGCAGTTAGTCCGGCAGGGCCAGAACCAAGAATAAGAACCTTTGACTTCATAACGTAATAAATTCCTCTGATCTCGTGCAATTGCCTTCGCGCCATTTTTAGGGATATGACAGGCCCCGAACGCAAAACATGAATGTATATTGGCCTCCTAGATAGGCTGCATCAAAGGGGATAACAAGTGTGTTTTGTTCTGGCTTGGATATTCTAACCGGATTTTGTGCGCATTTTTTGGTAAGGGGGCTATGAAACTGGACAAGCACGCCCATTCTTTTGTTCCATCAAGAATCAAAATCGTGTTATCATGGAGATGAACGCTAAAATGCGTTTTGGTTATTGACGGTAAATTGAAATTGGTAGCAATGAATATGCGCGCACTCCTCACTATGTTTCATAGTTTTTGCACAATTGCTCTTTTAATTTCGTGCAGTAGCGAGGCGCAAAATGTTGCCTCGTCTGCGACCCTCAAACCAGTAAAATATCAGCAGGCTGATGATAATTCCGAAAATGAAAATGCTGTTAAAATCTATCGCTTTCAGGTGGACAATGTTTTCGCCCATGATGAAACCGCTTTTACCCAAGGATTGTTTTTTGACGATGGCTATTTGTTTGAAAGCACGGGCCAGTACGGACAGTCAGATATCCGGAAAGTAGATGTTCAATCAGGAACCATTCTTCAGGCGACAGATATTGAAGATTACTATTTTGGCGAAGGAATGACTAAGGTCGATGATAAGATCGTTTCCTTGACGTGGAAATCGGGTACGGGGCTTATCCATTCTGCTGACGATTTTAAACGACTAGGAAGTTACACATATCAAGGGGAGGGGTGGGGGTTAGCCTATGACGGTAAGAAACTCATCATGAGTGATGGCACTAATCAGTTGCGCTTTTTTGATCCAGTTTCCTTTAAACCTATTGGCGGTAAAGCCATTACCCTAAAGGGGCGCCCATTGCGCAAAATCAATGAATTGGAATGGATAGATGATCATCCACTGATCGGTGCGGGGAAAGTTTTAGCCAATATATGGCAGACAGACTGGATAGCGATTATAAATATCGATAACGGTGTCGTGGAAGGGCTGATTGATATGTCGGGTCTTTTGCCTGATGAAGATGTTATTCGTATGCAACGTCTTACCCGTAGAGAAAATGTTCTAAACGGAATTGCATGGGACAAAAATAATAAAAAATTATTCGTTACGGGAAAAAATTGGCCCAAACTATTTGAGATTACTCTGACATTTAAAGAGTATCAGTAGAATAGCCAGCGGAGCGCATGAACGAATGATATTTGAGCGCTATAGAACGGCAAGAAATATCAGTATTGGTTTGATATTGCTATGCGGGTTATATTTGTTCTTTGCACCTGACCATTATCATTTTTTTAAACCGGTAAATCTCCTCGATAAACCCACAATCGTCACAGATTTAAAGTTGCGGTTTTCTAATCGCGATATCTGTTTTGCCGCTTTGCAAGATGCGCAGGTTGAAATATCGCCTTTGCCTGATGAAACAAAAGGAGTTGGGTGTGGGTTTTACGAGGTTGCAAAACTGGAAAAATCGCTATTGCAATGGGGGGATGGTGTAACCTTGCGATGTCCGATGTTGGCAGGGCTTGCCATGTGGGAGCGCCATTTTGTTGTACCGGCGGCTAAAGATATATTGGGTAGCCCGGTTGTGCGGGTCCATCATTACGGAACCTATTCATGTCGGAATATTAATAATGCCAGTCGCGGACGGCGAAGTCAGCATGCAACGGCAAATGCGATCGATATTTCCGGATTTACCCTAGCCGATGGCCGGGTTGTAAGCGTGGATAAACACTGGAGTGGGCCAAGTGATGAAGCCAGATTTTTGCACTTTATCAAAGGAAAAGCCTGTAAGAGGTTTAATACAGTTTTGGGGCCCGACTATAATGCGTTGCATAAGGACCATTTTCATTTTGATAATGGCCCTTCTATGAGTTGTCGCTAAATTTTATTGGTCATCTCAATTTTCAAAATTATTGAGCGGGTGGGGCCTGAGGTTTGGGGCATTGATCGTCGCCGCGAAGCTGCGCAAGCATGGCCGCGTTCAAGTCTTCCGCGCTTTCATCCTTGTCTTCTATATTTTCTGCAATGAAGTCGCGATATTCGTTACATTCATTCTTTGGGAGCTGAGCCGCGCTTTGCCCGTTCGAAGATGCAGCGCCATCACTGCTGGAAACCGGAGAACCCTCACCTGGAATTTTTGCCGTGTAGGGATCAAAAGGGACCTCCTCCAGGCTGGAACGCGGCTTAGGCGACGGGCTTGGAACGGTTTTGATCGGGGTAGGTTGAGGGGGGGTGCTCTCTTCAATAGTCGCAGTTCTTATTCTGCGGGTTTTTAAGGAGGGGGTTATTATTCCGGGTTCTTTGGGCTCGGATTGTACGGGCAGGAGCGCTTCCTCTTCAACGGCGGGTGCGGGTGCGGCGGGGGTAAGGGACAGGGCGGCGTCTGGTAGGGCAGCTTGTTGACCCTCTACAGCGCCGCTACTCTGGACCGTATCAGCACTCTGCACCGGATCAGGACTTTGGGCGGGGTTGGCTGGCGCGTTTGGCGTAACGGTCACGGGATCAATTGTAGCGGGATTTGGCGGCGTTGGTTGCTCGGCCTGTTTTTGGGCCGCGCTATTGCCTTGGTCAGGTTGCAGAGCGGGAAGGCTTTCTTGGGAAATGCCTTTTTCTTCCAAAGTCAAATGGTCCGCCTGGGGATTAAGTCCGGCTTGTTTCAATGGTGCTAAATTTGCCCGCTCTTGGGTAAGGGATGATAATCGCGGGAGGGCTTTTCGATCATCGGCAGGGCGCAGTGTGTTCAGGCGCGCCGAGGGCGGTGAGATCAGTCCTGCACGATTGGCCTTGCCGCCGCGTTCAAGATCAGCGCGAAGCTGACCAGCAATCGGGCGATCATTGAGTTGCGCACGATAAACCTGCACATTCTCCAATACGCGCTGGACATAGTTTCTTGTTTCAGAAAAGGGAATAAGTTCAACCCAATCCACCGGGTCAACCGAGAGACTGCGTGGATCGCCATATCTTTCAACCCATTGGGTTGCCCGGTGCGGGCCGGCATTATATCCCACAAAAGTCATAATCCACGATCCATTGAACCGTTCAATCAAATGAGAAAGGTGGGCTGACCCTATCGTGATATTATAGTCGGGATCATCAAGCAGGCGACTGCGCGAATAACGCAGACCCTCTTTGCGCGCGGTGATTTGTGCGGTGCTGGGCAGTAATTGCATAATGCCGCGCGCATTGGCGCGCGAGACCGCAACCGGATTAAATTCACTTTCTTGACGGGAAAGGCCAAGTGTTAATTCAGGATCAACAAAACGCCGAGCTGCCTCGGGAATATGAATTAGCGGATAAGACATTTCAGGGATTAGTTTTTGTTTGCGCACCGCCGCTTTACCAGCGCGTACCGTTAGATTGGGTGCGCGTTCGCTAGAGGTGATCTCTTTGAGTAGTAAATATTCTCCGGCGCTCTCAAGCTGATCATCAAGACTATAAGAGAATCTGAGTAAAGAGCGGCGATGATTGAGATCGCTAATCATACGAAAGGCGAGGGCGCCGGGACGCGCATCGAATTTTAATCGATCTTGGTCAGTAATGACAGCGGTCGAGACAAAGCGCTGATCGGCATATACGCCGCCAAGCTCCTCGGCGGCTAATTGTCCGTAATAGGTATAAATATGTTGAGCTGCGACGGCGAAACGTTTTTTCGCCAATTCAGAATTATTCGATGCTTTGGCCGTGCGACCTAGCCAATAATAAGCGCGCGCCGATGAAATAGGGGAAGTTGCCCAACCTGCGAGGGAGAGAAAATGTTTCTCGGCGCGGTCAGTTTCATTCAAAAAGCGCAAGGCAATCCAACCGGCATTGAATTCTGCGTCCGCCAGATCCAGACCATCGGTTAAACCTGTGCGACTGGTCATCGCATAAGCATCGGCAAAGCGCGCATCTTTTAATGCGCCGCGCATCAGCAATTGACGCTCGCTCCACAGGCGTGCGGGATGTTTCAGCTCAATTGGATCATCGGGTAGGGTGCGCGCCAATGCGATAGCCCGGCCTTCTTGATCGCCGCGACGATAATAACGAATAGCAGCATGAACCACGCCCGGATCATTTTTTTCTGAAGCGGGTAGGCCATTATATAATCGCACAGCGTTGCCGGCACGCACATAAAGCGCATCGCGCGCTCTGGCTTTGCGCAATTCTCTGGAGGGGAGGCGGGAATATTGGCGCCGGGCTGCACTAACCTGTCTGGCCCAGAGTAAGTTATCAACGCGACCAATATGATTTTCAACGCTTAACATTGATCCATAGCGGGCAATAATGGTGCGCTCCTGAGAGGAGCTAAAGCGATGATTAACCCAGCTATCGGCCAGATAGATTTTTGCAGCTTCCCTATCACCGCGGGCCATTAAAGTGCGGATAAACTGGATTTTACCATTTCCCGTAAGCGGGTCGCGTTTTGAAAAAAGATTAAAAACGTCCTCGATAGGGGTTTTGTCGCTCAAGCGTGATTCGAGATGGGTCTGGATGCGCGAAAGAGAAGGCCAGCCTTGATGGGCATCGAGAAAGGCACTCCCGCCACTAATGCTTACATTGGGATCTCTCGCATCAAAATAATACCATTGACCAAGGCTGCGCGCTTGGGGATTGCTAATGCGGTTGATTGCCGATTTTGCAGTTGTCCAGCGCCGCGCTTCAACGGCCTTAATGATTGCTTTGAGCTGGTTATAGTCATTTTGTGAGAGATGGCGCGGACCGGGCGCCAGTGGTTTGAGCCGCGGGATCGGGGAAAATTTTGGGGCTGGTTGCCAGCCATAAGCCGGGGCGATTGAAGAGGAAAAACTGAGGATTGACGCAATAAGCGTAACAAGAAGCAGCACAAAAACCCGCAGACATTTGTCTCGCGCAATTGTTCGAAAATGGGGAGGTGCAGACGACAATGACATTATAAACTCATATTCCCCATATATATATTGCCCGTACGTCTTTTCCGGTTTTACGAGCAATTGCCTTTTTGTAGAATTGCTCACTCATAGTTTCTGCCTTTAATCTTGCTACAGTTGGGGTGCGACTTCAACTCAAACATCTCTTCTCGATTGCATCGATGGTAGCATCATAATATGGCAATATGGGGTATGAGAGCCTATATGGGTAAAAATTGCCTTATATTCTGAACTGAATCCGGAAAAACTTCCTATGTCCCAACACAAAGCGCCTATCCGAGAAGAGCAGGCAAACTCTAGCGAGGCCACTCAGGATAGGGGTTCGGGTTTTATGGCGGAACTTGAACGCGATAAGGCCCATCGCAAAAAAGCGCGTTCGGTCAAGCCTTTACGCCAATTAATGCCCTTCATTATGAAATATCCGGGGCTTTTGGTTGCATTTGTGTTTTTTCTGGTTCTGGCTTCCTCCCTGACCCTTCTTTTGCCGGCAGCTTTTCGGTTGGTGATCGATTGTGGTTTTGGTGAAACAGGCAATACCGCAATTTGCGCCAGATTTTCAGCTGATGATCAGATTTCGGGATTCTTTGTGGCGGGTATTTTATTGGCGTTGCTGCTTGGGTTGGCGAGCGCTTTGAGATTTTACTTTATTTCCCGCTTGGGGGAGAGGGTCGTCGCGGATCTGCGCCAGAGGGTTTATGGCCATATTCTGACATTGAGCCCGGCCTTTTATGCTGATGTGCGCACTGGCGAGGTTCTCTCGCGACTTACGACGGACACAACGCTCATTCAAACCGTTGTCGGGTCTTCTTTTTCAATCGCGATCCGCACCGTTGCGACCAGTTTTGGTGCGATTTGTTTGATGTTTGTGCTGAGCTGGAAACTCACCCTTATGGTGTTGGGGGTTGGTCCGATCCTTGTTTTGCCAATTATTTATTTTGGCCGCCGGGTTCAGCGACTCTCACGCTCTGCGCAAGATAATCTTGCCAACGCATCAGCCAGAGCCAGCGAAGCCTTGCGCGCGGTTGAAACTGTGCAAGCTTTTAACAGAGAGAAGATGGAATCTGCCCTGTTTACCAAAGCGGTAGAGGAAACTTTTGACGCCGCTCTAAAACGTATTCGCGTGCGCTCTTATATGTCGGCCTTGATTACCAGTTTAATTTTTGCTGGCTTGATTGGCGTTTTATGGATTGCAACGTCCCAAGTCCATGAAGGGGCATTAAGCCCCGGCGCGATGACACAATTTATCTTCTATGCCTTTATTGCTGTGAGCGGTTTGGGCATGTTAAGCGAGACTTATTCGGAAATTATGCGCGCAGCCGGCGCGACCGAGCGGTTGATGGAATTGCTTGGCGCCCGCTCTGATATCAATTCACCCGCCAAGCCCCTTACTTTTCAAAAACAAATAGATCCCGCAAAGAGCAATATATCGTATGAGCCAACTCAGAACAGGGAAATCAGGTTTGAAAATGTTGATTTTTCCTATCCATCCCGCGCTGATAGTCCGGTTTTAAGGGATGTCTCTTTAACAGTAAAAGCGGGGCAGACAATAGCTTTGGTCGGGCCATCGGGAGCCGGTAAAAGTACGATGTTTCAGTTGCTTTTGCGTTTTTATGATCCGCAAAAGGGGCGCATCCTCATTGACGGTATTGATATTCGGGATTTGTCATTAGAAGAGTTGCGCCAATCCTTGTCTATCGTACAACAAAATGCCCCGCTGTTTGGTGGTACGCCCGCCGATAATATTCGTTTTGGTTTTCCGCTTGCGCAAAAAGCCCAAATCATTGATGCGGCTCAAGCGGCCAATGCGCATGGGTTTATTGAAAAATTGCCCCAAGGCTATGATACCCCTCTTGGTGAAGAAGCAAATGATCTTTCCGGGGGGCAACAACAACGAATAGCGATTGCCAGAGCGATGTTGCGAGATGCGCCGATTTTGCTTCTTGATGAAGCGACAAGTGCGCTTGATTCTGAAAGCGAGCGTGCCATACAGGATGCGTTTGAAAAAATTTCAAAAAACCGAACAACTCTGGTGATCGCGCATCGTTTGTCGACTGTATTAAAGGCAGATCGTATTATTGTTTTCGAGGAAGGGCGCGTGGTTGATCAAGGTACCCATGACGAGCTAATGGCCAGAGGCGGCCTTTATGCCCATTTTGCCAAATTGCAATTTGAACAGACATTCCAGGCGGCTGAATAATATCGGTTTGGTATAAAAGCCTAATGAATAATTTTTGCGAGCTGAGAATAGATGACTCAAAAGACAATCATACATGTTTTTCCAACATTCGGGCTAGGGGGACAACAAAGACGATTTGCTGAATTGGTTGATCAGCTTACCTCTGATTTTCACCATCGGGTCATTAGCCTATCTCCCGATGTTGAAGCGCAAAACCTTATTCAGAAGAAACAAAAAATTTCTGTTTCAACCCTTGATCTCGATAAAAGCGCCCTCACTAATTTTGCAAATATCAAAAAACTAAAACGTGTTTTTGCCGATGCTGATCCTGATTTGCTTTGCACCTATAATTGGGGGGCGATAGAGGCTGTTATAGCAAAGCAGGCTGGACCATCGAGAAAAATTGGTCATCTCCATTTTGAAGACGGGTTTGGTCCTGATGAAGGACCGACCCGGCAAAATAAAAAACGGGTTTTAGCGCGCAGGGCTGTGCTGCGAAATACAAAAATCATTGTTCCCTCTAAAACATTAGAGACTTTGGCGCTGGAGACATGGAAATTAAAACGCGATAACATACTCCGTATACCAAATGGTATTGATGTGGAGCGTTTCACAGTAGCCGAACGCGATTATAATCACGAAGAGCCTGTTACAATTGGAACAGTTGGTGCGTTTCGTCCCGAGAAAAATTTAAAATTACTGATTGATCTTTATTCCCGGCAAAAGGCAAATTCTGCGGCCAAGCTCTTATTGGTTGGCGATGGGCCGCAAATGTCGATGCTAAAAGAGGTAAGCCATAGATCAGAAAAGGCGGCGACCATATCTTTGCCCGGTGCAACAAATACACCGGAAAAAGACTACAAAAATTTTGATATATTCGCTCTTACATCAACAACCGAGCAAATGCCCATTGGCTTGATTGAAGCCATGATTGCCGGGCTTCCCATAATTGCGACGGATGTTGGTGATGTGCGCGATATGGTGGCATCTGAAAATGTGCCTTTCATTAGTGCAATCGAGGATGTGAGTGGTTTGAGAAGCAATCTGGAGAAGCTATTGGATAATCCGGACCTGCGTGCGAGTATCGGATTAGCGAACCGGAAAAAAGCATTGCGCGATTTCGACCGTGTTGCAATGATTGAGACTTATGAGAATTTATTTCGGACACATTCCGGGTTGGCGTGAAAATTCCTCGAACCGGACCCTTATATTGTTGAGGACTGCGAGTTTTGCAAAAAAGCATCAAACATCAGTACAGACCATAACTCCTGACCATAATCCATGCGTTTTTGTTGGTGATCGCTCATCATGCTTTCAACGCGGCTTTCATTGAGCAAGCCGCTCTCGCGCCATAGTTTGCTTTCTTGTAGGCGTTCAAGCGGGTTATCGGTTTTTGCCCTGAGCCAGTCATTTACGGGCAAGGCAAATCCCTGTTTTGTGCGGTAGAGAATATTATTGGACAGGCGTTGTTCCATCGAAGATTTCAAAATACGTTTGCCATTATTGCCATCCAGCTTAAAGTTTGAAGGCAATCGGGCAGCCCATTCAACAAGGCGATGATCAAGCAGAGGGGTTCGCACCTCAAGGGAATTTGCCATCGAGGCGCGATCTGTTTTGACAAGCATCCGGCCTGAAAGCCAGGTTTTCAGATCGCAATAGAGCGCCCGCCCAAGCGGGTCGTTTGTATACGCATCATTCATATGGCGGCGAACATTATTGGCGTAATCATAATCCCCGAGTTGGTTCAAAAAATCGGGAGAGAGCAAAGCGCGTGCGCGTTCGGGAAGCATTATACTACTGGCTCTGGCGTAGGCGCTTGCTTGGTCTTCGCCAAGGGCTTGAAAGGTGGTTTTAAAGCGCAAAGGGCGCGGGGCAAAATCAAGTTTTGGATAAATATTGCCAAGGGTTCCAAACAGTGCGCGGCGAATGCCAAGGGGGAGATGACGGCGCAGTTTTTCTTCGCCCAGAAAAAAACGATAGCGTCTATAACCTGCAAAAACCTCGTCTCCGCCATCCCCTGATAGGGCAACGGTGACCTGCTGACGGGCTAACTTCGAAACAATATAAGTGGGGAGTGCGGAACTGTCGGAAAATGGTTCGCCGTATGACTTGGCAATTTTATCTATTAAAGCGGCAATATCGAGATTTGCGACCTCCTCATGATGATCGGTCGCGTAACGGGTTGCGACTTCGCGCGCGTAACTGCGTTCATCATGGCTGGATTCGTTAAATCCGATGGAACAGGTAATGGGTTTTTCTATTTTTCTGCTCATGGAGGCAACGATTGCAGAACTATCAACCCCTCCAGACAGGAACGCTCCGAGGGGGACATCAGAAATCATCTGATCATGAACGCTGCGATCGAGGAGCCTTGTAAGCTCTTCGCAGGCATCATAAAATGAAAGATGTTTATCGGCGGTAAAGTCAATTGACCAGTAGGGTTGACTTTGAACCTGTTCCGGCCCCCGCGCCCGGTGCACGATCATTTTGTGACCCGGTTCCAGCTTATAGATATTTTCATAAATAGAAGCAGGGTCTGGCACATATCCAAAATGGAAATAGTCTGCAATGGCGGTTTTGTTTAACCCGTCTTCAAACATGCCGCTGGCTTTGAGAGCGCCAAGCTCTGAAGCGAAGACCAACCAGCCATCTTGTGACACACCATAATAGAGAGGCTTCTCGCCGAGCCGATCTCTGGCAAGGAGTAGCGATTTGGTGCGATTATTCCAAAAAGCAAATGCAAACATGCCCTGAAGTTTCTCGATATAGAGATCATCTTGTTGGGCAAGACCTTCGGCGATAACTTCTGTATCGCTATTGGTTTTGAGCTGAGTACCAGCCTGGGTTAGCTCTTTGGCCAATGACGGATAATTATAGATTTCGCCGTTATAGCTGAGAACATGATGGGTATCGCGGCTATGGAAAGGCTGAACACCGCCCTCTATATCAATGATAGCAAGACGGCGATGGGCCAGACCGATACCGGCATCAATATAAAAACCCTCGCCATCAGGGCCGCGATGGGACATGGCAGTGGCCATTCGCGTTAACGCATCTCTATCGACCTCGCGCATGGCTTTAAGATCCAGCAGACCTGCAATAGCACACATTGGGATTTTCCTTAAAAATCAGAATAGGTTCCGCGTAACGGGTTAATGGGCTTTGCTCCGCTCGACCAGTGCGCGTCCTAAAAGAATAATCATGGCGAATGAGGCAAAATAGATGAGCCAGCCAAAATATAAATGATCAATCCCGGTGGCATATCTCATATCGGAGAGGGTCGCGATTAAGACCATCAAATAAGCCCGAACCATATTGACCAAAACCGCCAGAACCAGCGCAGCCCCGACAAAGACGGCAATCATTTTTTTATTTGTAAGGTTAAGAGCGCCAAACAAAAACGCAATCATTGCTGCGGACATCATAAAGCGCATTCCAGCGCAGCTTTCCGCAACATTAAATCTGCCGGCATTGGTGGTGAGCAAATTCCCATCGCGGCTAATGCTCATGCCGGTTAATTGAAACAATTCCGTAATTGAGCTGGCTGTTATCGTTTGAAGAGGGGGCAGAAAAACATCGCCGACAGGGATCATAAAAAAGATCATAAGAAGGGCGGCCCCATGAAGTCTTACTTGTGCAAAACCAAATAAAAACAAAAAGCCCGAGATCAGCAATCCTGCAAAGGCAGAATGCTGGATAAAATTGATGCCCAGATTTTGTCCGACTGCCATCAAACAAAGCAGGCCAAGGCTGAGTAAGGATGCTATGAACATTGATGTTTTTGTGGTGCTGATGCTTTCGGCCTTATCTCTATTGCGCCAGTATAAAGCGATGGCGATGGGCCCCGCAAAAAGGCAATGATGATAAGCAGAGCCTGTAAGCCATATATGGGTTAAGTCGCGCACCATTGGTCCGAGTAGTAATAAGAGAACAGTGATATAGGCGATATAAATCAGCTCAGGGCGATTGAGCGTGATCGTTCGATCATCATCATTTGCGCCATGAATAGGCTTGGTTTCCCACGCCGCTTGCCTATGTCTCAAAATGGGTCTCATAAAGATATTATGGCCGTTATTCACAAGAATGACGAGCCCTCCAAGGTTGAATTGCAGCGTAAACCGCAGTCATGGTTTTAAAATAGTGCATCCTATGTGCCAAATTTTGCGCAGTCAGTATTTTTGGTCTCATGGGGTTTTTGAACATATCTAAGGGGGCGAGAAACGAATCGCGCCCTTATTATAAAAATTCACGCGTTAAGGTCGCGATGATTCTCAAGGGCCAACCCAAGACTGCTGGCCTAGAGCCGGGTAAATCAAGGGCGGAATTACGGGCAAACATGCACGTAGTGCATGTTTTTCTCTGTGCCGGATTTGCAAAAAGCGCAAAATGGGCCGTGTCATAAATACTATATATTCCTGTAAAAATTCTGTTGTTTTTGTTGGCTAACGAGAGCCCATGAGAAAGTCTCGTTGGGTAGCTTTCCATTGTTTTGAATTATTAGGGGTTATTCCATGTTTGGGCACAAATCACGTTCCATCTTAATACTATCTGGTTGCCTTGGATTTTTGGCGGCATGTTCGGGTTCAGAGGTTACAGCGCCGGGCGTGCCGGATTTTGTCGCGCCAGACCCGGCTCCGGTACCGGCCCCCACGCCGCCGCCAACCCAGAGTGATGATTTTGATCTTACCGGTGGTGGGTGCACTGCCGGTTCAACGCAAATTTCAATCGGCACAATATCAACTGCAACCGTTTGTCAGATCACAGTAGCTTCGAATGGTACGATTTTATCAGACCTCTCTCTAACTGGTCCGCGTACATATCTTATCAGTCAGCCGACCTTTATCGGTGTTGATGATGGCCCCACGCCAGGCGCGAGCGGGGGGACGCTCGTGGATATGAATATTGGAGAAGGTGTCACCATCGCTTTCCAAAATCCAACTGATTTTCTAACGGTAAACCGTGGTTCGCGTCTTATTGCCGATGGTGCGCCAACTGCGCCGATCGTTTTGACTTCCGATGAGGATATTCTCGATGATGGTATCGCCAATGATAGTCAGGGTGATGCTTCTGGCCAGTGGGGTGGTTTGATTATTAATGGCCGCGCTCCGATAAATTCGTGTGCAGATCCTTCAACTCCCGCCACATGCGAAACTTCCGGCGAGGGCGGTACTGGCCTTTACGGGGGCGATAATCCAAATGATGACTCAGGGATGCTTGAATATGTTCGGGTCCAGTATGCTGGTTTTGAAATTACAACGGACAATGAGTTAAACGGTATTGCGTTTCAGGGTGTCGGTGACGGGACCTTTGTCGATTTCATACAAGTTCACAATAATGATGATGACGGTGTCGAGTTTTTTGGAGGCACAGTTAATGTGCGCCATGTTGTGATCACCGGCGCAGACGATGATGCGCTTGATTGGGTTGCGGGTTGGAGCGGCGAGGCTCAGGACATTCTTGTTATCGGGTCTGGTATTGGGGACAATGGTTTTGAAGGAGATAGCAATTCCTCAAACAATGACATTACCCCGCGCTCAAACCCATTTATCTCGAACTTCACTTTAATTGGCGCTCCCGGCGAAGATCTGGGTATGCAAATCCGTGAAGGGACAGCGGGTGTTTTTATCAATGGTATTGTTGCTGGCTGGGAAGATGGTTGTCTTGATATTGATGACAGCTCTACCTTTGGTCAGTTAGATGCAAGTTCCACAATCGATATTGGCGGAACCGATTTGCAATTTTCTTCGCTGTACTTTTCTTGCGCACTGCTGCTCGCCGATAGTGATGGCGAGGCAATCACTGATATTTCCCAGCTTCCCGGTATAACAATTGGCGATAGTACATTGTCAGGGGTTTTACCCGGCATGAACGAGATTAATATTGCAGCCATTGATGCAGCAACAATTGGCGGAACAAATCTGGTCACTGAAAACTTTATCGGTGCCTTTGAGCCAGGTCTTGACCTTACACAAACATGGGCCTTTGGCTGGACCGTTCCGGGAACATTGGGAATATCTGGCGATCCATTTGATCCAGAATGCCCTGAAAGCCCCAATGTAATCGATGTGACCGCGACCTCATCTATTCCCGCCCCCGCGAGTGGCGGCCTAGTTTGCCAGATATCGGGTGTGATTACGCAAGATTTAACGCTTACAGCATTTAACACTTATGTTCTAAATGGCGGCGTTGTTGTTGGCGTTGACGAGGGACCGGACGTAAATGCGCCCCTTCTGGGCGGTATTCCAGCGGTGTTGACGCTACAAGCGGGTACAAACATTATCGGGGAAAACCCGACTGACTTCCTGGTTGTTAACCGCGGATCACAATTACGTTCGCTGGGAACAGTCACTGCGCCGGTTGTGTTCACTTCCGACGAAGACTTACTTGGAGAAAACCTTGGCTCGGAAACCGGTCAGTGGGGCGGCCTAATCATTAATGGACGTGCACCGATTAATTCATGTTCTGACCCTTCCATCCCAGCGACCTGCGAGACCTCGGGTGAGGGCGGTACCGGCCTTTACGGGGGTAATGACCCGAATGATAATTCAGGTATTTTGATGTTTACCCGGGTTCAATTTGCCGGTTTCGAGATAACGTTGGACAATGAACTCAATGGTATTGCCTTTCAGGGCGTGGGCGATGGAACAGTTGTTGATTTTGTTCAGGTTCTCAATAATGACGATGACGGCGTAGAGTTTTTTGGCGGCACAGTTGATGTGAGCCATCTGGTTATCACAGGCGTCGACGATGATGCGTTAGATTGGGTTGCCGGTTGGACTGGGTCAGCGCAATTCGTTATCATTGCCGGTTCGGGAATTGGTGATAATGGATTTGAGGGTGACAGTAACTCATCCAATAATGATATCTCCCCGCGCTCTAACCCGACCATCTCCAATTATACTTTAATTGGCAGTGCATCGGAAGATCTCGGCATGCAAATCCGCGAAGGGACAGCAGGGACCTTTATCAATGGTGTCGTAACCGGTTGGGAAGATGGATGCCTTGATATTGATGACGGGGCAACGTTTAATCAGATCAATGGATCAACGACATTGACACCCAATGTAGTTGATTTGCAGATGGCCTCCCTGTTTTTCTCATGCGCGACACCTTTTGCCGATACCGCAAACGACCCTGTCGACATTGCGGCTACTTTCTCCGGTATCACAACGGGAACAAGCTCTTTGACGGCTGCACCCGGTTTCACATCAGCATTTATAAATGGTGCGAACGAAAACAATGTACCGGTTATTGATCCAACTATCGCTGATCCAAATCTGGAAACTGTTTCTCAAATTGGCGCGCTAGCGAGCCCTACTGACACATGGTTTCAGGGATGGATTTTCTCAGGTAGTCTCTAAAAATTTCATTGTTCTCACTTCCTAGACGCCCGGTGCGTTTAAGGAAGTGAGAGCAAAATACAAATTAACAAAATTGTTTTAGTAAAAGGTATAATTATGAAGCTGCTACCTTCACTCACCACATCTTTTTTATTTTGTGGCACTGTGGTTTCTATGGTGACGATCGCCGATTTTTCACATGCGCAAGAACTTTATATACCGCCGATTGATGAAATTGTTGTGCGCGGTACAAATATTCCCGACGAAAAACGCGCGACCGCCGAGATTTCAAGCCTACTCACTCCTGAAAAAATTGAGCGGGCCGGTGACTCAGATGTTGCTGGGGCCTTGCGCCGTGTAACGGGCTTATCCCTTAGTGACGGCCAATTTGTTATCGTACGCGGATTGAACGAGCGCTATACCAGCCTGACCTTAAATGGCTCGCCGCTTCCAAGCCCGGAGCCTTTGCGCCGTGTGGCACCGTTGGATTTATTTCCTACCTCTGTGGTAAGCACCGTATTGGTTCAAAAGACATATTCTCCAAACTATTCAGGTGAATTTGGCGGTGGTGTTATTGAGCTTCGCAGTAAATCGATCCCCGATGAGAGTTTTGTCTCGTTTAAACTCTCGGGCGGTATTGATTTGGTCACGACATTTGAAGATGGATTGACATTTGACGGGGGTGGTTCTGATTTTACCGGCTTTGATGATGGGACGCGCGATTTGCCAGCGCCCTTGGCAGCGGCATTTGAGGAATTTCCCGGGGTTGCGGTGACGGATGAAAGTGATGTTTTCGATACTGCGCTTACGAGTGCTATTGCCCAATCTATCCCTTTTACGGAACTCGCGCTTCCCTTACGGCGCAATGTACCGATCAATCATAGTTTGGGTATATCCGGCGGGACGAGCTATGATATAAGTAATGATGTCCGTTTTGGGATTGTTGCAAATTTTGGTTATGCGCGAAATTTCCAACTAAGAGAAGGCGAACGGGATAATGTTCAGTTTTCTAGCGTTACGGGCGAAGTTACGACGGGGACACGGGACACGACGTTTGAAAGTTTAACAGAAGAAATTCTGCTGAATGGTTTGATCAGCGCCGGGTTGGAAATTGGCGATAATCACAGCTTTGATGTCACCGGTATTGTTTTGCGTAAGACAGTCAAAGAAGCGCGCAACGAAACAGGTACCGAGACGGCGTCCTTTGATGGTTTTGATTTGATATCAACAAGTACAGAATTTTTTGAAAACCAGGTTGCTTCAATACAGGGAAATTCAGAACACTTTTTCCCTTCACTGAGTGATCTAAGCATCAAAACCCGTGTTGCCTATTCTGAAGCATTTCGTGATGCTCCCTTCGAGACCGAATCCCTGTTCGGAAGTGACGGGACGACCTTTATATCAGAAAATGGTTCGGTAAATGAATTTCGCTCGCTAATTGGCGAGTCAGAATCAGCTTTTTCAACAGCGTTTTCAGGTGTCGATGACGAAAATTTCTCTGGCGGTCTCGATATCGAGCTCCCGTTGACGATTTTTAATCGTGACCACTCTATCACTGTTGGCGGTGCCTATACACAATCGAACCGTTTTTATGCAATACGCCAGTTTACGATTGAAAATGAACCCGGCTTAACCGGATTGAATGGCGAGGATCCATTTTTCTTCCAGCGTATTGACCTTATTACAGCGCCGCAATCATTTGGACCAAATGCGGGTATCGGGAGCGGTCTTTCATTGCGTGAGCAACCCGATGTTGTTCAGCCAAGTGCTTATACTGGCGATTTGGAAGTCTTTGCCGGCTATGTGCAATTTGATGTCGCTTTAACCGATTACATCCAATTGGCAGCGGGTGTCCGTTTTGAAACTTCCGAGCAATTGGTTGATAATTTCAGTGTCGCCGCTCTATCCTCATCTGATGCATTGCAAAATAGCGGCTTTGAAGCCTGTCCGGGTTTCAATGAGGGATGTATAAACGAGGATTACTTCCTACCAGCGGTGACGCTAACATGGAATTTTGGCGATAATCTACAAGCGCGCGGTGCATTTTCTCAAACAATTATTCGTCCACAATTTCAAGAGTTGGGGGCTTCTGTCTTTACCGATACGGATCGCGATATCAGTATTTTTGGTAATCCTTTTCTTGTGAATACCGAAATCGATAATTTTGATCTCCGCATTGAATATTATTTCGGACGCGAGCAATTCATTACAATTGGCGGATTTTATAAAGATTTATTGAATCCCATTGAAGAGACCTTTATTCAAACGGGCGATGATATCTCTTCTTCTTTTGTAAATACGCCATCAGCGGAGCTGTACGGGATCGAGTTTGAATATGAACAAAGATTTTTCCTACCTGATTTAATCGGGGATACCTGGTTGGGCGATAGCGATCTTGTTTTCTCAACCAATTACACATGGTCTCAATCAGAGGTTAGCGCTGATGGCACTGTTGTCCAGACAACTGCATCCTTTGGTGAAATCTCGCCAGATATTAATGATGCAGCGCAAGTCATTGTCGATGGCCGCTCTTTGCAAGGCCAGTCAGATCATATTGTCAATGGCCAGCTTGGTCTTCAAGGTGATGACTATCGCGCATTTTTTCTATTAAACTGGAACTCGGCAAGAATTCGTCAGGTTGGTTTGATTACCGGTGCCGCTGTGCCGGATTTATTCGAGCGCTTGCCATTTGGAATTGATTTTGTTTACGCAAAGAACTTCGAGTTATTTGGCTCAAAAGATTGGGAACTAGAATTTAAAGTTCAAAATATTCTGGGTGATGACTACGAAGCCACTGTTACAGGGACCAATGATACTGTCGTTAATGTGGATGTGTTTGAGCTTGGTCAGAACTTTAGTTTCTCTATCGAAAAGAGGTTTTAAAAAAGCATTTCCGAGTAAAAGTGGTTTAGCGGTTTTACGGTTAAGGAAATGCGGCGCACAAAAAAGCGCAGTCTCGATTCAAATCGGGACTGCGCTTTTGTAATTAGGTGCCAGCTTTGGTCTGGCATTGGAATTAATTTTTAAAATTGAAACCCAACGCGTCCACCAAAACTATCAAGCCCTTCATTAATATTCGTGCCACATAGAATACGGCCATGGCTTATATGGATGTAATATAAAGATAGGTGAGCGCGTTTGCTAATGCGCCGACCAACAGAAGGGGATAAGTGAAAGAGCGCCGGGCAACCAAAAAGCAAACGACGGTCGGGGTCCAGACGACGCCCAAATGGAAATTCTGCCGATGGGGGTAGAAGCTGACCATTATGGCCAATTATGCCCCCTTGAAATTCGAGAAACCAGTTTTTCGATATAAGATAATTTACCTGAAGGCCTCCGCCGCCCTGGATCAGATTCCCGTCGCTGTTTGCCGAGAAAGTAAGAAAGGGACGAAGCTTTAACTTCTGTGGAAATTCTGGCAGATCCCCTAAAACAAATTGTCCTTGAACAGTGACACCGCCTTCAACGCCGCGCGTATCATGATTTGATAGGCCAAGCCGGACCTCACTGGCGTTTGCTGCGGCGTGCTGAAAAGCGAGCAAAATCATACTCAGAAAGAAAATCTCTAATCGTTTTATCGTGAAAGTATTCATCGTGGATTGCCCCATTCTTGTTGGGTTGTGCCCTTGCGTGAGCCATAACCGCTGCATAGATTTAAGCCCGCAAACCCTATTACGAGACTATTTTTCTTATATTATCACCTATTGGCTACCTCATGGTCGCAATGTGGCGAATATATGGCGAAAAGTGCCCAGAGTTTATTGTAATTTTTGCAAGCTGCAAGATCACAGCGAATATATTGCACTCTCCAAATGGAATAATTTGGAGAGTGCCTAGGATAGTAAATTTGCAATTTGGTGTCAGATAACTTGTCTATGATGCATTTTCGAATTGGTTCATAGTGTTATGCGCACCGCCTGCTTTCAGGGCGCGTTCGCCGCCCGTCATTTCCTTGAAAGTATCGCCAAGATCCGAACCAACTTCATGTTGATGTTTTACAGCCGATACACCGGTGCGAATTTCTTCGCGTTGTATGGTGCTGACATAAGCGAGCATTTTATCATCCCCGAAATATCCTTCCGCAAGATCATTCATGAATTTTGCTGTCATATGAAAAGTTGGAAGGGTGATTAGATTATGGAAAACGCCGGCCTCGCGAGAAATATCCGTCTGGAAATTCCTGAGCCTTGTATCCGCCTCTATGCCCAGAGGGTCTTTGTCATAGTCTGCTGACATAAGTTGAATGCCATCTGGATAATCTGAGGCCTGAATTTTTCCCGATTCTATCCATTCTGCCCGGACCTGCTTACGCAAGTTTAGTGTCCAGTTGAAACTGGGGCTGTTATTATAGGTTAGTTTTGCATTGGGAATAACTTCTCTAACGCGGTTCACCATTGAGGCAATATTTGCAACATTGGGTGTGTCGGTCTCAATCCAGACCATGTCTGCACCGCCCTCGGTAAGACTTGAAATGCAATCCTCGATCACGCGTTCCTCGCCTGTACCATCACGGAATTTATAAAGACCGTTTGGTAAGCGCAATGGCTTTACAAGTCTCCCGTCTAGTTGAATTGCGATATCGCCAGGTTTTAGGGGGTGGAGATCACTTACAGGCGTTGTTTCAAGCCATTTAATATATTCGGCGGCATGGTCGCCAGCTTGGATTGAGACCGGAATTTTTTGCGTCAGGCTAGCGCCCAGACTATCCGTACGCGCAACGATTATACCATCTTCAACACCCAATTCTTCAAAGGCCATGCGTACTGCACGTAACTTCTCAATGAAATCCTCGCGCGGAACGGTCACTTTTCCGTCCTGATGGCCGCATTGCTTCTCATCGGAAACCTGATTTTCAATTTGTATGCAGCATGCACCCGCTTTTATAAACTCTTTAGACAAGAGATAGGTTGCATGTACATTCCCGAAACCGGCATCAATATCAGCTATGATCGGGCGAACATAGGATTCAAAATTATCAATTTTTTTAATGACAGCCGCGCGGTCATTTGTGGTTTTTAACTCTGCGAATAGATCGTTGAGATCGACTTCGTCTGCCTGGCGCAGGGATGTGTAAATCTCATTAATTAAGTCAACAACTGATGTTTTTTCATGCATTGATTGGTCCGGTAAATGGCCAAAGCGATTACGCATACCCGCAACCATCCAGCCAGAAAGATATACATATGCACGATCAAGCGTACCTTTTTGTCTTTTAATGGCGCGCATCATTTGTTGTGCGTGAAAACCGGACCAGCACCCAAGAGATTGGGTATATTGACTGGAATCATTGTCATAGCGTTCCATATCCGCACGCATGATTTTGGCCATCGCTCTGGCAATATCGAGGTGGGTATCGTACGTGTTCTGGGTTTTTAGCTGTGCTAAATCTTCCAGATTAATGCCCGCCGGTGCACCATTTGGATATCTTGATGATAAATCGGCGATGGTTTGTGAATAACTCATTTTACTTCTCCAATATGTTGTAGGCTGAAAGGGTTAGGAAATCCGGAAGGTCGGCACTCGTTGCCGTTTGAGTGAAAAGTTTTATGGCTTCGGGGAAACGCCCGTGGATAAAGGTTTCTTTCCCAATATCGTCTTTCAAAAGCTCGGTTTCTTCCTCAAGAAGGCTTCTGTATAAAGATGATGTCATTTGCTGGCTGGTTTTATCGCGCATGGTGACGCTTGCGCCGTGGCGTATCCACTGCCAGATTTGAGCGCGGGAAATTTCTGCTGTTGCTGCATCTTCCATTAGATTATTGATCGGTACCGCGCCGCGCCCGCATAACCATGCAGCGATATAACGTATGCCGACAGAAATATTGGTTCTGATGCCTTCTTCGGTGATTTCACCGTCATGGGGGGTAAGCAGGAATTCTTCGGTTACTGTCGGGTTTTGGCGCTGATTTAAAATTTGGTGCGGCATCGGCATAACCTTATCAAAAACCTCCATCGCAACGGGGACGAGATCTGGATGGGCGACCCATGTTCCATCATGGCCTTGGGTCACTTCGCGGGTTTTATCATTGCGCACTTTATCAAAAGCGATTTTGTTGGCTGCATCATCATTTTTAACCGGAATTTGCGCGGCCATACCGCCCATAGCGTGGGCGCGGCGGCGATGACAGGTCTCGATCAGCAGAAGACTGTAGGCTTTTAGAAAGTCACGATCCATCCCAACCTGATTGCGATCCGGCAATGTATATTTCTTATGATTTTTTAGTGTTTTGATATAGCTGAAAATATAATCCCAACGCCCGCAGTTTAGGCCTGTTATATGATCTTTAAGTTCGAACAAAATTTCATTCATTTGAAAAGCAGCTGGCAGGGTTTCGATCAATACGGTTGATTTGATCGTACCGTGAGGAATTTCCAGTGCGGCTTGGGCAAAGTTGAAAATATCATTCCATAGACGCGCTTCTTGATAGCGTTCTATCTTGGGAAGATAGTAGAAGGGCCCTTTTTCCTGTTCTGTGAGATTTGTGCCGTTGTGAAAAATATGTAGCCCGAAATCTACAAGGCTCGCCGACATAGCTTGGCCGTCTACTGTGATATTGCGCTCTGTTAAATGCCAACCGCGCGGGCGCACCAGCATTGTCGCTGTTTTGTCTTTGGTTGCGTAGGTTTTCCCATTATTATCATCTTTAAATTCGAGAGACCCACGGGCATAATCATACATGTTGCGCTGCCCGTTCATCATATTATCGAATGTAGGTGATGAAGCGTCCTCAAAATCTGCCATAAACATTTTGGCATCCGAATTAAGCGCATTGATCATCATTTTACGATCAACAGGGCCGGTAATTTCAACTCGGCGGTCCTGAAGGGCAAGGGGTGTCGGGGCAACTTCCCAAACATCGCGGCGGATATGGGCTGTTTCCGGTGAAAAGCTCGGCAGTTCGCCATCATCATAGCGAAGCTGTGCAAGTTTGCGGTCTTCCAGAAGGGTCAGACGGGTCGGGCCAAAACGACGTTCAAGGTCGGCCAGAAATAACAGAGCCTGATCTGTGAGGATTTCTGGATACCGGGCTTTGGCTTCACTGCTAACTCTTGCCAAGACGCGGTGACGCGGTACTGGCTTTTTGGTCGTGGTGTTCTCCTTAGTCTTTGCTGCACTCATTATATCCTCCTTCATAAAAGCCATGCTATTTCTCTGATTACTATATTTACAAAAAACATTAGATGTCTATATAATATTGAAATATAAGGGTTATTTTGTAAATAATGCAAAGTTAACGATTTTAATATTGTAACTATTGTAAATATATAGATTGAGTGTGAACGCAAATTCTATGGCAAAAGAAGAAAAACTATTGATCGGCCCGCGCTTGCGACGCTTTCGTCAGACCTTGGGTCTAACCCAGGCCCGAATGGCTGAAGATCTGGGCGTATCAGCTTCCTATCTCAATTTGATGGAGCGCAATCAGCGTGCGATTAGCGCAAAAGTCTTACTGCGCATGGCGGAGCGTTATGATTTTGACATTGCAAGTTTTACTGGCCGTACAGATGCCCACCTCGTAGCGGAACTTTATCAGACGATGAAAGACCCAATGTTCAAGGACACGCCGGTCTCGAAAGTCGAGGCAGAAGACCTTGTCTCCCTAAGCCCGAATGCTGCCAAAGCTGTCTTAAAACTCTATCGCAAAAACAGGGATGATAGTTTGCGCTCAATGGAGACGATCGGGGATCGTGAAAAGGTTGAGCTTCTCGAACAATCTGCCGAAGCGGTCGAGAGCGTTCGACAGTTTATTCACGCCAACCACAATTATTTTCCAGAGCTAGATAGTGCCGCCGAAACACTTTCTATCGAGCTTGGTCTCGATAAGCGGATGCAGCCAGCAATATTGAACCAGCGTTTGAAAGCTAAACATGATATAGATGTGCGCATCATGCCAATTGATGTCATGCCACAAATGTTGCGGTATTTTGATCGGCATTCAAGACGCATTGATCTGTCAGAATTATTACGCGAGTCTGGCCGGCGTTTTCAGCTTGCCCATCAAATTGGTATGCTGGAACATCGTGCATTAATCGATGCAACAGTGGCCTCGGCAAATCTCTCCGGACGCGAGGCCAAAGGATTATGCCGGACGAGCCTTGCCAATTATTTTGCTGCGGCTCTTTTAATGCCCTATAGCCGGTTTTTAAAAGAGGCGGAGAAAACACGCTATGATGTAGAGCTTCTCTCCCACAGATTTGGTACATCATTTGAGCAGACTGCCCATCGCTTGACGACATTGCAAAAGCCCGAAGCACGGGGCATCCCTTTTTTCTTTGTGCGCATTGACGTGGCGGGAAATGTTTCCAAGCATTTTAGCGCCGGCAGGTTTCATTTCTCCAAATTTGGCGGGGCTTGTCCCTTATGGAATATTCATGAATGTTTTTCTCAGCCCGGTCAGCTTCATACGCAAATTATTCAAATGCCTGACGAGACGACATATTTCTCCATCGCAAAAATGGTAACCCGTTCTGACGGGAGCTATCATAACCGCGAACAAAAACTGGCCATTGGTCTTGGTTGCGATATCGCTTATGCGCCGCGTCTTGCTTATGGGGATCGATATAATCTGGAGACCCCCCAGCCCAGCATGATCGGGGTTAACTGTTATTTGTGCGAGCGGGCCAACTGTCTTCAACGTGCCCATGCACCGTTGAACAAGGCTCTGGATTTTGATGAGCGCGCCCGCAGTATGTCGCTTTTCAGATTTAATGAAGAATAAAAATCGAACGTGAAATTTTGTATGGATGGCCTTGCGGCAAAGGGGATTCTCGCTAAAACGAGGGCCTTAAGGAGAACCTATATATGTCGTCGATTACCCCTGTGCGCCGCGCTCTTATTTCTGTATCTGACAAAACCGGAATTGTTGATTTTGCTATCGCTCTATCAAAAGCCGGGGTTGAGCTGGTCTCTACTGGGGGTACCGCAAAATTATTGCGCGAGGCAGGTCTCGAGGTTAGTGATGTTTCCAGCCTGACTGGATTTCCCGAAATGATGGATGGCAGGGTGAAAACATTGCATCCGAATATTCACGGGGGATTGTTGGCTTTGCGAGATAATGCCGAACACAAAACTGCAATGGAGCAACATAATATAGCGCCGATAGATTTGTTGGTGGTCAACCTTTATCCATTTGAGGAAACGGTTGCGGCAGGGGCTGATTTTGATCGCTGTATAGAAAATATCGATATTGGCGGCCCGGCGATGATCAGAGCCGGGGCAAAAAATTATGCTGGTGTTGGGGTTGTTACCCACAGCGATGATTATGAACTTGTTCTGGAAGAATTGCGTAACCATCAAGGGTTAAGTCTGGAATTGAAAAAGAAATTATCTGCCAGAGCTTATGCCCGGACAGCCCATTACGATGCGGCCATCAGTCAATGGTATGCAAATCAGGTAAGCGATGACTTTCCCCGCCATGCATCCTTTAGCGGGACACTTGCAACAAAATTGCGTTACGGCGAAAACCCGCATCAAGAGGCTGCGCTTTATCTGGACGGGGATGCGCGCTCGGGTGTGGCGCGTGCACGCCAAATTCAAGGAAAAGCTTTATCTTATAATAACCTCAATGATACCGACGCCGCTTATGAATGTGTTGCGGAATTGGACCCTGCGATACCGGCAGTTGCGATTATCAAACATGCCAATCCTTGCGGTGTTGCTACGGCGTCAAATCTGGTGGATGCCTATAAACGCGCTTTAAAATGTGATCCGGTATCTGCCTTTGGCGGAATAATCGCTTTAAACCAGCCTTTGGATGAGGATAGCGCGAAGGCAATAACGGAAATCTTTACCGAGGTGATTATTGCGCCCGGAGCTAGCGAGGGGGCTCGGGAAATAATTTCTGCAAAGAAGAATCTCAGATTGCTTATCACCGATAAACTGCCCGATCCTAATGCAGCGGGTAAAATCATGCGCCCTATTGCCGGTGGGTTTCTTGTGCAATCCCGGGATCATCTTTGCTTTGATGAAAAAGAGTTGAAAATTGTGACCAAGCGCGCACCCAGCGAGCAGGAATTAGCCGATATGCTCTTTGCATTTCGGGTTGCTAAACATGTGAAGTCCAATGCAATTGTTTACGCAAAAAATGGCGCCACAGTGGGTATTGGCGCAGGGCAAATGAGCAGGCTTGATTCAAGCCGGATTGCTGCACGCAAATCCCAGGATGCGGCGCAAAGCGCTGGCGAGAACGAGCCCCTTGTCAAAGGATCGGTTGTTGCCTCTGATGCATTTTTTCCTTTTGCCGATGGTCTTTTGGCTGCGGCCAATGCCGGGGCAACGGCTATTATCCAGCCTGGCGGTTCGATGCGTGATGATGAAGTTATCGCCGCAGCGGACGCGGCTGGTCTTGCGATGGTTATGACCGGTATCCGTCATTTCAGGCATTAGCTAGAATAGAAATTCGCCCCATAGAGGGCAGGGAATTTTAAAATTATTCTAGTCTAGCTTTCCTGAAGCTGCTCGGTCACGGTATTTGCTTTTGGCTCTCTGCGAAAGGGAGTAAAGATTTGATCAACAAAATTATCGGGTACTTTTGTCTTTGTGCCATATGACTCCGGGCTAGGTGGTTCACTCATTATTGCTGTTCCCATAAGAATATCAATAAGAGGAAATTGCCCAGCAAAGTTTTTATCAATAGCTTCTTCCTGATCCGCGTGGTGCCAGTGATGGTAAATCGGTGATGCCATAATCCAGCGCAGGGGGCCAAAGCCAATATTGACATTGGAATGTTTTAATAGGGAGTGCCATCCAAATATCAAACCGAATATTGTAAAGGCAATTGGTGAAAAGCCTAATATTGACGGAATAATGAGAGAGATTCCCCGGGTTAGACTCTGATCGACGGGATGAACGCGGTGCGCTGCTAACCAATCCATCTCTTCTATAGAGTGATGGATAGCGTGAAATTTCCACAAAAATGGCACTTGATGAAATAATCTGTGTACAAGATAATACCCAATATCTGCGATTATCATGACTTCAATAGCTTGCACAATAAAATGTTGTGAGCTTACCAGTTCTTTTAAAGGGGGCGGCACAAGTGGGCTTAGAAGGGTGTACCCAACTGCAAGTATAAAAAGCGTACCGATCATATTCATGATGCCACCGACAATTGAATATAAGATATCGACTTTCCATTTGGGCCGAAATATTTTCTTCTCACGAAACCGCGGCATTAAATATTCCAGAGGAACAAATACAATTATACCAAAAAATAAATGCTTGAGAATATCGAGCAACATAGTAGAGCTCACCATTTGCGATTGAGAATTTAACTTGATTAAATTCTAGATAATTCACGTAAATTTTGTGCTAATGGGCGTATGTTAAGTTCCTGCTTATGGCTTTTTCCATATGCTCAAAGTCGCAAATGACATGGTTCTACCAATAATATTGGTAAAGAATAATTTATCAATTGCATAAATAGCTTTCATTAAGCCCGTTCCCCCAATATTTAGCCAAGGGAAAGCGTAAGGATTATAATACATTATATAAGCCAATAGCCCGGGATATAGAATTTTATGTTTTTCTAACCCGGCCTCTAGAAACATTGAGGATAATTCATCAACACCAAAAGCGCGTTCTGTTTCCGCATCAAAAATTTTATTACGATTGTAAATTTTATCGCGCACCGCTTTGAATAGCGGGTTACCCGAAGTTGGTTCGAAATTTACAAAAAACCCTCCGGGTTTTAGTGCGTGAGACATGTTTGTCACCACTTCTCGCGCCTGATTGGGAACATGATGTAGACCGCCTATAAGGATAATAATATCTTGTTTACCATGTTCGGGGCGGTATTGAGTGACATCTTCTTGAGTGATTTCAAGGTCGGGGCGCGATTTGGATATTTGCTCAACGATGTCATTGCTATAATCAAACCCTTGATAGGTAATGTTTTTGGTATAATGCTCTTGAAGTAAATCATACCCTTCTGCATATCCACACATTGGTTCCAATACATTTATCGATCCGTCTTTAGGTGCGGGCAATGCATTAAAGGCCATTTGCCATATGAGTTTTTTAAGAAGGATGTGGGTTTTTTCCTGCCGTCCTTCATAATATTGTTGCGAAATGGAATTGAAATGTTCCCGCTGTTGTTCAATTTTACTCAAGCTATTTTGTGTAGCAACGCTCATGAGTAATCTCCTGCAAAAAATACCAGTGAAATACCAATCAATATCAATCCGATGCCCAGAAAATGGGCCAGAGAGTAATTTTCATTCAAAAATGCATACCCTGATATTTGGGTGGCGATGATTAACGAACCGGCAGAAACGGGAAACCCAAAAGATAAAGGGAACATCCTTAAAATAACCAGAACCCAGATTAAAAATCCCAAGGCGTATAGAAAAAATCCTGCAACATTAGAAACTGACATCATGCCGGGAGCTGCCTTGATGAGCGTTAGTCCGCTGGCGCTCAAAATAACATATGTCAGCAATACAATGATTGCATTAAAGAGAGTGAAGGAGGGAATATTTAACATGCAATATTTCCCCTGTAATTTTTAGAAGGCTGCTCATCCCTATCCGATAAGGTGTTCGATATATTGCTGTTTTCTATGATGAAATCAGGGCGATGTCTGACCTCTGATAAGGTTCGGCCAAGATATTCACCAATAATACCAAGCATAAATAATTGCATCGACCCAATGACTGTTACTGCCATCATAACCGATGTCCATCCCGGTAGAGCCTTCCCAAGATACATTCCCACATATAGCGCATAACACGCATATAAAGCGGAAACGCCAGCCACAATAATTGCTAGGAAAATACCAAACCGTAACGGGGCAAGGCTTGTAGTGAGTATGCCGTCTACTGCCAATTGCAACATTTTCTTGATGGTATATTGGGAGACGCCATGAATGCGTCTGTCCGGTTTATAATCAAGATATTTTGTTTTAAAGCCAAGAGTTGGTAATATTCCCCGCAAAAACCAGCGCCCCTCGCCATAAAGTTTAAGGGTGCTAATGACTTGGCGGTCGAGTAAATAAAAATCAGCCATTCCTTGTTGCGCATTATTGTCAGAGAGCAGATTTATGAATTTATAATAATATATTGAGGTAATTTTTTTCAGCGTACCCTGATTGTTCGAATTCAATCTGCGTGTGAGTACCATTTTATACCCTTTTCGCCATTGCTCGATCATGTCGGGTATCATGGCTGGAGGGTGCTGCAAATCAGCATCCATCGCAATTACGCAATCGCCATTTGCATGGAGAAGCCCAGCTTTGAGGGCCGCTTGGTGGCCAAAATTTCTGGTGAAGTTAATATAACGAACAAACTCATAGTCTTTGGAAAGGCGTTCGAGTATTTCGCACGAATTGTCAGTGCTGCCATCATTGACAATAATAAGTTCATATTCGATAGAATTGCGTAAAACTTTATGGATTGCCTCCACCAAAGCAGGCAGGGCTTCCGCCTCATTATGTGCCGGTGTAACAATTGATAATTTGGGACTGTTAGATGGCATTACTGCTTCCATTTATAATTCTTAGGCAATTTTGTTGGTCAGCATGATCCTTTTTGATAAAAAAATCATATCCTTCCTTTTCGCCTAGATGGGAGAACGAGGTTCGAACTTCATTTATTAATCGATAGGCATACGGTGTGTTGTACTTGTCATTTATTTTATGAATAATTAACGATGGTCCATTTTCATGGGTAATGCGTTTTATCGTTGATTTGAGATCATTTTCATTTGTCAGGCCAATGCTGCTCATGAAAAAATTCAATCCGCTTTTTCTGTGGGATAAAAAGTATAATTCAGCGCTCATCGGCAAAGTAAATATAGCTTCATTTTGAAGGGTACATCCTTCAATTATGGATATGAGCTTTTCGTAATGAACGACTTTGTCTTTGTTGATCTGGACGGAATGGTTTGGGAGGAAAGCCAGTTCTTCTTTTTGGTTATGATTTGTGATAGTATCATAGAATGTTCTGTTTACTGAAGGTGCTGCATGGAATATCGTAGCAATCATACACAGACATAGAATGAAAATTGTCACGGTGTTTTTTGAAAAAATATCTGGTAAGATATAAAGGCAGGCAACTAAAATAATGCCGCTGCTATAAACGAGGTAGATAGGTATTTCATAGTGCAGGGAGATAAGAGCGTAGATGCTTGCTATAACGGGCAGGGCGATTGCCTTTGTGTTTCTCCCATTTAATTTTTTAAATGTGAAAAATCCTAGAATGCTAGGGGCTAATAATAAGGGTCCCCAATAGATAAGTCCGAATAAGCCATTTATGTCGCCTTTTAACAATGCGTTCAGCGCTACCAAAGGAATGAAAGCAAAATTTGCTTGATCAAAAAAGGGAAGGGATACCAGCGTAAATGGGGTTACGAATACATCCTGTATCCAGTGAAATAGCGATCCATTCATGAGGTGATAGATAAAAATGGGCCCCGCTACGATAATGCTCCCTAGAAATAAAGGCGTTACTATTTTTGTTACTTCTAAAAACGAAAGCCGAACAATCGAGGCGATGCGTAATAATATTAAAAGCGGAAAAAAACCAAGAAAGATAAGACCTGTGATGTTTGCCGCTTTGATCAAATATAAAAATAACCCGAGTGCCAATACCAGAATGAGTAAGGGGCCTGTTAATCCCTGTGCTGTATTACTTTCATGGTGTTTTTGATAAAATAATACGCCGCTTACCCCGACGGCTAAAATAACGCCGGTGAGCTGCCGAAACATAAATGCCACCCCAACGAGGGCGCCGATTATTAATAATTCCCGTCGATCAAATTTATCGAAAGTCGTGAGCAAATGTGCGGTGATGACGGTAATTGTTAAAGTGTACCAGTGCGGCGTTGGGTTTATGAATTGTATAAATCCAAATGCTGTCATGCAGGCCGCGCCGGTTGCGGCTTGTAAGTATCCGTGAGGCTTCAATAATTTATAGATCAGCCATGATTGCAATACTGTGATCAGGACTAAAGGCCATCTCAGTCCAACCATATCCCCGTTGGCAAGCCATAAGAAAAATGAATTTATGAAATGAATATATCCGGGGTGGATATCTTGTATATCGCGATGCAGAACGTCGCCGCTCAATATAAGGCTAGCAACATACGCATAGCCTCCATCATCAGGGCCCCACCAATATTGGTTAAAAAATAATAAACAAATAAAAAGAGAGAAGCCGGCTACAATGACGCCATCAAGATTTTCAAATGTGCGATTGCCCATAAATGAGGGCATCGAACTGCGGATTACCATGAAAAATGCCTAAGTAACACTAGAATTACACGCGCAAACATAGCTGTGTCCCATGAAAATATGCTTAATAAATATTTTAAGACAGCTGCGCGATGCGTAAATGTTATTTAGATATTGTTAAGCTATGTCCGGATTGTACCGCCAACTGATTTTTCAACTTTGGCGATTACTTTTTGAGATAATGCGTCGATCTCTTCATCGGTGAGGGTTTTATCTTGAGGACTTAGAACGATTTCAACGGCGAGAGATTTTTTCCCTTCCGGCACGCCTTTTCCCTCGTAAACATCAAAAAGATGAACTTTAGAAATCAGCTTTTTCTCTGCGCCGCGTATGGCTTTAAGCAAATCTTCCGCAGGGATGTCCTGATCCAGCAAAAATGCAAAATCTCGGGTGAGGGGGAGAAACTCCGATGTAACAAGGGCCGGTTTGGTTTTGGTCGCTTTACTTTTCCCAACAGGGATATTATCCAGAGCAATTTCAAATCCATAGATCGGACCTTTAATGTCCATCTCTTTCAAAACGCGGGGATGAATTTCACCAAATTCGGCAAGCGTGTTTTTTGGCCCTAGACGAAAAACGCCCGATCGTCCGGGATGGAACCATTTTGGCGCATCGTTATTTGTCTGGAGACTCTGCACTTGCACGCCCGCAGCTTCTAACGCCGCGAGGCAGTCAGCCTTAACTTTATAGATGTCAGTTTGCGCTGTTTCTCCTTGCCAGAGACGCGGCTGGGTTGGAAGGCGTACCCCTGACGCGAGAACCATCTGGCCCTCTGCTTTGTCGCAATGATATATCGGAGCAACTTCAAACAGGCCCAAATCACCTTGCACGCCGACGCTTGCACCGTGATCGGTATTTCGACCAAGCGCTATAATGAGATTTGGTAGAATAGAGGGGCGCATAACTCCAAGATCGGATGAAATCGGATTTGCAAGTTTTAGCCCCTGTTGTTTCAGCCATTCACTGCCCTCACAAAATAAAGCGGCGTGATTTTCTTCCGTGAACGACCAGGTTACTGCTTCATAAAGACCGCGCGACGCCAATACCCGTTTGGTCACGCTTCGCTTTAATTGTTGCGGCGTAATTTTTGGCATCTCGACAGAGTTGAGTAGCGGCAGTGTATCTGTGGGGAGCTGGTCGAGGCCGATGATCCGGGTGATTTCCTCGACGAGATCAGCTTTCCCTTCTATATCGGGGCGCCAACTTGGTACCTTTATTTTCCATAAATTGTCACTGCTATTAACCGATAGAACCTCAAAACCGAGAGCTTCTAAAATAGAAAGCGCTTTTTCATTGGGGACATCAATGCCGGTTAGTCGTTTGGTTTCGGACGGGGAAAATTCCACCTCTTTTTCAAAAGCGGGAACTGCGCCAGCAATCTCCAACTTGCTTGGCTCCCCGCCGCACATATCCAGCACAAGCTGTGTTGCTTGCTCAATACCGGGTAAAATATAATTCGGGTCCACCCCGCGTTCAAAACGATAGCGCGCATCGGAATGAATACCGGTCTTGCGTCCTGTTTTGGCGGTGCGTAGCGGATCAAAATAAGCGCATTCGATAAAGACATTCGTGGTTTCGTCCGTACAGCCCGTATCTTCGCCCCCCATAATGCCGCCAAGCCCGAGCACGCCATTATCATCGACGATTACGGTCATGGTTTCATCAACTTCATAATCCTTGCCATCAAGCGCGAGGAATTTCTCACCCTTCTTGCCAAGACGCGCATGCACCGCTCCCTTGAGTTTGTCCGCATCGAAAACATGGAGTGGGCGCGAGCGATCATAGGAAACATAATTGGTCATATCGACGAGCGCATTAATGGGTCGCAGACCAATAGCGCGCAATTGATCTTGTAGCCATTTGGGGGAGGGGCCATTTTTAACGCCCTTAATATAACGGCCTACAAATACCGGGCAGGCGTCTTTGGTATTTTGGTCAAACTCTAAAGCGATTTTTTGTGGGCTTTCAAATGTGCCATCAATAGGGGCGATGGTTGGGGTGATCAGCTTGCCAAGTCCCTCCGCTGCCAAGTCACGGGCCACGCCATCAACACCATTTGTGTCCGGTCTATTGGGCGTTACTTCGAAATCAATAACAGGATCATCAAGTTCAAAAACCTCGGCAATGGGTTGGCCAATCTTTGCGCTTTCCGGGGCTTCCAGAATGCCATCATGATCGTCACCCATTTCCATTTCGCGGGCTGAACACATCATGCCAAGGCTCTCGACCCCGCGAATTTTGGCTTTGGAAAGGGTAACGTCTATTCCTGGCACATAGGAACCAACAGGCGCATAGGCGATTTTAATGCCCGCACGTGCATTGGGCGCGCCGCATACGATCTGTTTTTCGCCATCCACAGTATTCACGCGGCAGACACGCAGTTTATCAGCATCGGGATGCTTTTCAGCATGGAGAACTTCCCCAATGGTAAACGCACTAAGCTTTTCCGCCGGATTCTCAACGCTCTCGACCTCAAGGCCGACTTTTACCATGGCCTCGACAATCTCCTCAAGAGAAACGGATGTGTCTAAATGCTCTTTGAGCCAACTAAGGGTGAATTTCATTTTGTTCTCAATAAAATCATTATGATTGGAAGGGGGGTATGGAGGTTAACCACTCAACCCTGTTGCTAAATTTGGTTGATCATGGGCATCGAAGCCATAATGCTCTAGCCAGCGGAAGTCGGCGGCGAAGAAATCACGCAAATCAGGGATCCCGTATTTTAGCATGGCGAGACGATCAACGCCCATGCCCCAGGCAAACCCTTGATATTCATCCGGGTCGAGGCCGCAATTTTTCAGGACATTGGGGTGGACCATACCGCATCCCAAAATCTCCATCCATTTCTCCCCTTGGCCTATACGCACCTCATTGCCCACACGCTCATATTTAACATCCATTTCCGCAGACGGCTCCGTAAACGGGAAAAAATGCGGGCGAAAACGGGTTTCAATATTATCGACTTCAAAGAAAGCTTTAATAAAAGCTTCCAGCGTTCCCTTCAAATGTCCCATATGGCTGCCCTTATCGATAACAAGACCTTCGACCTGATGGAACATCGGGGTATGGGTCTGGTCGCTGTCACAACGGAAGGTGCGTCCGGGAATAATAATCCGGATGGGCGGCTTCTGGGTCATCATTGTACGGATTTGTACAGGCGAGGTATGGGTGCGAAGAACCTTGCGTTCTTCGCCTTCCGGGGGTTCTAGAAAGAAAGTATCGTGCATTTCACGGGCAGGATGGTCGGGGGGAAAATTGAGGGCGGTGAAATTATGGAAGTCGTCCTCAATGTCAGGCCCCTCGGCAACATCAAATCCCATGGCAGAAAAAATAGCCGTCATTTCTTCAATGACTTGCGTAACGGGATGAATTTTGCCCCGTATTTCAGGGCGAATGGGCAAGGTGACATCAATTTTCTCAGTTGCCAGACGCGCTTGAAGCTCTGCCTCTTCCAATGATTTCTTTTTTGTTTCGATGGTGGCGGTTATGCGATCTTTGAGGCCATTTAGAGCAGGGCCCATTTCTTTGCGCTCTTCGGGACTCATTTTGCCAAGGGTTTTCATTTGCAGAGAAATAACCCCTTTTTTGCCAATTGCAGATATCCGGATTTCCTCTAATGCGCTTTGGGTTTGCGCATCATTAATCTGGCTTGTGAGGTCGTCTTCGAGAGAATTAAGGTCGGTCATAATGCATGTCTTTAAAAGGGCTACCAAGAAGCACCCTCATAGCCGAAGCCGTCAATAAAAGTCACCCCTATTTCCAGTTATCACTTCCTTGATAATTTTCGGCGATATTGAAGGAAAATTATATTCGGAACCCTTATGCCAGCTGAAAGTCTAGCTCCCACAAGTTTAGCCCCCAATATAAGTGCCGCCCTTAGCCGTGCGAGCGCTAATTCCGGGGTGGATTTTAATTTTCTGCTCGAGACTGCAAAGCGCGAGAGTAGCTTGAACCCGCTTGCGACAGCGAAAACGTCGTCTGCGGCTGGGCTTTTCCAGTTTATTGAACAGACCTGGTTGGGGGCGGTTAAGGACTATGGGGAAAAGCATGGTTTGGCAGCTGAAGCGCGTGCAATTGAACGGGGTGTGGATGGGAAATTGTCCGTTAGGGATGAAAAACTCCGCGAGCATATTCTTGATTTACGGTTTTCGGTAGAAAAAGCGGCTAGTCTTGCCGCTGAACTTACGGCAGACCAGCGTGATCATCTGGAGGCAAAGCTTGGTAAAAAGGTCGGTAGCGGTGCCCTTTATGCCGCTCATTTTCTAGGCCTTGGCGGGGCGACCAAGTTGCTGAATGCGCCGCAAGCAGCAAAAGCTGCAGATCTATTTCCCAAAGCAGCTCAGGCAAACAGGGCGGTCTTTTTTGAAGGGGATCGCGCGAAGACAATTCAGGAACTGCTAAGCTCTTTTGAAAAAACCTATACTAATCAATCAACTGGTGTTGATTCTACAGATTTTACACCACCTTCTAAAACGGCAAATATCACTGCGCCATCCGCGCCGCTTTCTGGCCCTGATGATAGGCAAATCAGTCCAGATGCGAAGCTGACACCATCGCGCTCATTTGCGGCTTTGGCCCCAATAGCGCCAGGCCAAGGGACTGGGAAGTCGTTAGGCTTGGCACCAGCAGTTTTGGGTGTTTTGCTAAATCTCGAAAATCTTGAATTAGACCCAAGGATATTGCGGCGAGATAAAGATAAAAGCTGAGTTGATGACGAGGCGGCTCACCAAGATTATTATGCAAATGCATTCCAGAGTCGGCGGCTCTCGTTTGCGCTTAGGTCCTTTATTTGGCGCTGCATCTTTATAAAATCGGTTTCGACATTTTCAGCTACGCTCAAATTTCCGAAATTTACGGTACCGGTGCGCATTCTTTCTTTGACGCGAGACACCCTAGCCGCTAACACTCGCCTTCAGTCACCATTTTATAGGATGGCCACGTGGCGGAGTGGTGACGCAGCGGATTGCAAATCCGTGTACGCCGGTTCGATTCCGGCCGTGGCCTCCATTTATTGATTTTCTCTAGGTTAAGGGATGCTTCCTGCAGCTCAGCTGTGATTTATTGGCAACAGGCGGATGTTTATTGGGAATATTTGATTAATATTCGCTGCGCTCCCTGAAAATACTGTTCAAAAGGCTAGGGGGAATGCCTTTTTATATTAAAAATCTGAACTTTCGTTAACCATATTCAGACTAGACTGTCCTGAAAACAATTTGGTCGTTGGATGTTGTCACTTCGTCGAAATCTGCTTGATAACAAGAGCTAAAAATTTAACTTGGTCGAAGTTAGGTTTCGCGTTTGTTTGTTGGATTTTCTCGGTCACTGAATAAAATAGAAATCTATGTCATGTATTTTATGAATTTTCCGGACTGGGTACTGGATATCAACCCAGAAGGCACTACCTGTAATTCGGGTAATAATATTAAAGAGCTTTTATATAATTATCTTCTAACTGGTTCAGGAATTTATTGGGGGTTAAAGTGCGTTTAGGTAATAAGGGTAGTGCGCTAAATATATCCTGTCTTCGGGTGAATAAGACCTGCCTGGCTATGGCAACTCTAACTTTGAGCCTCGTTGGATGCGTTAGCGTTGATCAGGAAATTCTTGATAGAGAAGTTCCAGAGCCGCCTGATGCCTGGACTGCGGGCATCCAAATTGAACAAGACAGAAATGCAATTCAGGATTTTAGCGATCCTGAAAATGTGCGCAGTATAATCGAAAGCCTTGGTGAGATACCAACAGGTGACTGGATCGGATCGTTCAATGACGGGAATTTGCGAGATCTTGTCAGCGAGGCAATGACTCACAATAATAATCTGCAAGCTGCGATTGCCAACCTTGCCGCTGCGCGCTCAAACGTAAAAGTAGCCCGGTCAGCATTGTTTCCCTCCCTTAATACCAGTGCGAACGCGGGGCGAATTGCAGCCGTTGCAAACCCGTTAGCGGCGGCTCAGGCCGGTAATACGGCAAACCCATTGGCTGGCCTTCGGGCAAATGATCTGGAAGATCAATTTGGTGTTGACGCAGATCAAGATGGGGCTTTGGACGGCCTCGATCTGGATCAGGATGGAATTGCGGAAACACCGCTACCCAATCGTCGGATTTACATTAATAATTACCAGCTTCAGGCCCAAATCAACTGGGAGCTTGATGTCTGGGGGCGTGTACGCGACGAAACAAATGCATCCTTTAATGATGCCAATGCATCCTTATCCGATCTGGAGGGCGCGCGTCTTTCTGTTGCTGCTTCTGTTGCCCAAGGATGGTTTGGTCTGATTGAAGCACGCCAACAGCGTGAACTTGCTGAGCGAACCGTAAGTGCAAGAGAGAGTAATTTACGGATCACCGAGCGGCGTTATCAGCGCGGCGTTGCCTCCAGTCTTGATGTGCGTTTGTCCCGGTCGCAGCTCGCATCTGATAAAGCGGCCCTTTTACAGCGCCGCCAGCTTGAGAAAGAGGCCTCGCGCCGGTTAGAGGTTTTGCTTGGGCGTTATCCTGGCGCGGAACTGGAAGCGGCCAAATCACTCCCGCAATTACCGTCACTGGAAGGCGTTGGCGCCCCGGCAGATTTGTTGGTGCGAAGACCTGATGTGATTGCTGCTGAAGCGAGGATGGAAGCTGCTGGACTTCGAGCCCGTGCGGCGCGAAAGCAAATGCTTCCCGCCCTTACAATAAGTGCGCAAGTCAACACAAGCGGCCCGGATTTGGCAGATGTCATTGATCCTGAACGTATTGCGGGCAATTTATTTTCTGGCATTGCACAGCCAATATTTCAGGGAGGCCGTTTGCGGGCCAATGAAAAACGCGCAAGGGCGCAAGCTGAAGCGGCCATCTATAGTTATGCGGATACAGTATTGGGTGCCTATGAAGAAGCTGAGAATGCTCTGACAGCTGAACTTATTACGGCCTCTCGCGAAGAAGCTTTAAAATTGGCATTCCACGAAGCACGGGCGGCAGAAGAATTGACCGAGCGTCGCTATAATAGCGGCGCAGCAACAATTTTTAATCTTCTCGACGCGCAAACAAGACGTATCGTGGCTGAAAGTCAGTATATCAATGTAACGAACCAACGGGTGCAAAATAGAGTGCAGCTTTATTTAGCAATTGGCGGAAACTTCCTGACAAATGAGGCGCTGATATTGGCCAGCCAATCGCATAGACAAACAATAAAGTCCGTAAATCCAGATGAAAAAAATCTGGAAACACAAACTTATCCAATAAGCGATCGTGATCCTGAGGGACAAAATAATCTGGGTGGGGTGAATAATGCTTCGTAAGTTTCTAACCGTTATTATTTCGCTCGCCATCCTAGGTGCTGGGATAGGCGGCATCGCCATAATGGGTAAGTTAAAGAAAAAACCGGAGGAAGTGGAGTTCGTCAGTGTTCCGCCTAGTCTGCTCTACATTGTTGCTGAGCAAAAGCCTGCATCAATTAATGTTGTTGTGCAGGGCGAGGTGCGGCCACGGACAGATATTACTTTAACCGCGCAAGTTGGTGGGCGAATTGTCGATGTGTCCTCTTCATTTGTGGATGGGGGGGCTTTCAAAAAAGATGAGGTTCTTGTCCGTATAGAAGATGCCGATTTTCGTTTAGCTCTTACAAGGGCAAAAGCGCAGGTTGCCCAAGCGCAACAAGCATTGGGGCAAGAACAGGCCGAGGCTGATTTGGCTCGCCAGGATTGGTATGAACTGGGCGATGGGTCGCGGCCTTCGGATTTAACACTACGCCTGCCTCAACTGGCACAGGCCAAGGCAAATTTCGATGCGGCCAAAGCTGATGAACAGGAAGCCAGGCTGAACCTCAATCGAACCTATGTGAAAGCGCCTTTTAAAGGGCGCGTCAGAAGACGTATCGCGGGTCAGGGGCAATTTGTTGCGCCCGGTACGCAGCTTGGCGAAATTTTTGCGACAGATGTTGCCGAGATCAGATTGCCACTTACTGATGCTAATCTGGCTACATTGGGACTCCCCTTTGGGTTTATAGAAAGTGCATCAAATCCGGGTCCGGACGTTATTTTACGCGCTCAGATTGGTGCGAAATTTAATGAATGGAAGGGGCGAATAGCGCGCACAGAAGGGGCAATCGATTCCGCAACCCGTCAAATCGGCGCGATTGCTGTGGTTAATGATCCCTATGGAGCCGGCGCATCAAACGGTATCCCCCTCGCGATTGGCCTATTCGTTGAGGGAACGATTATTGGCGAAGCTATAGAGAATGCCATTACCCTTCCATTAGCCGCGTTATATGGCAAGGATAGCATTTATATTATTGATTCAGAAGACAGGCTTCGAAAAAAATCGGTGAATGTCGCCAGCAGCAATGGCAAGGAAGTCATTATTGTTGGTGGAATATCACCCGAAGATCGCGTTGTTATATCACCATTGCGTGGTAGCGAAGAGGGGGATCTTGTGGCGCCGATTGCAGATGATTCAACGAAAACCAAACAAAGTTTTAGCGATCCCGATAAAGACCCTTTGACGGCAGATACCAAAACCCAAACCACGAATGAGGGCTGATAAATGAACGGATTGATTTCATGGTGGGCACGAAACGAGGTTGCGGCAAATCTACTTATGTTTGCTTGTATCATTATTGGGTTTCTTTCCTATATTGCAATCGATCGGGAAGTGTTTCCGGCTGCGCCGTTGCCGAGAGTAGATATATCGGTGACTTGGCTTGGGGCTGACCCCATTCAAATTGAAGAACAAATCATTTTGCGAATTGAAGAAGTCTTATCTGACGTTGATGGCGTTGATAAAGTTAAGGCACAAGCTCGTGAGGGGTTTGCATCTGTCGAGGTTGAGGCTGATCCTGAAGTTGATATTGATGGTTTTCTCAATGAAGTGAAAAATAAAATTGACGGTATCTCGACATTCCCAAACGAAGCTTTTTCCCCGATCGTACAGCGCGGCATTGATTCCAATCGCACACACACAATTGCTGTTTCTGGTGATATCTCTGCACGGGAGTTAAATCGTCTCGCCCGGCGCCTGCGCGATGAAGTGACCAGAATTCCTTATGGCTCAGCTTTGGTTGATATACGCGGCGGTCGAGATGAAGAAGTTTCAATTGAAGTCTCTGAAGCTGCCCTGCGCGGCTTTGGACTGACATTCGATGATGTTGCCCGAGCCATCCGGGGGCGCTCTGTAAATATTTCTGGGGGGACGATCGATACCGAAACCGGCAATATTCCCCTTGCCACACGCGGACTAGCCGATTCTCAGGAACAATTCGAGGATATTGTTATACGCCAATCTTCAGATGGCGGCTTAATTCGTGTGCGTGATGTTGCAACGGTTATCGATGATTTTCAGGACGGCAATTTTAAACTGCAACTGGATGGTAGTCGCGCTGTTTTGCTCGCGCTTAATGCACCTACAAATCTGAATATTGTTGAAATGTCCAAGTCAGTCGACAAGTGGGTGGAAGAAAAGAATGAAGAACTGAACCCACAGGGTATTACACTGAAAACCATTAATGACACTTCAGACATATATTTTAGTCGTATGGAAACTGTGGCGAGCAACGCCCTTTTGGGACTTTTTTTAGTCCTTGTCGTGCTTATTTTGTTTCTTAGGCCAATTGTTGCATTATGGGTTTCGGTTGGAATTGCGGTTTCATTTGTTGGTGCCTTTATCTTCTTGCCAATGGTCGGGGTGTCCTTGAATATTCTGTCCTTGTTTGGGTTCTTGTTGGTCATCGGAATTGTGGTTGATGATGCGATTATCGTTGGCGAGAGTATTCACAATCAAGTCGAAGAAGGCAAAACTGAAATTGATGCAGCATTGGCGGGAACACAGTTCGTCATAAAACCGGTTTTTTTCGCGGTGCTGACCAGTATTATTGCATTTTCTCCGTTTTTATTTTTATCGGGTGGTACCTCCGAATTAACGAAGCATATTAGCTGGACAATTATTTTTGCGCTGATTTTCTCGCTGATAGAAAGCTTCTTTATTTTACCAGCGCATTTATCGCACATGAAAAAACAAGATAAGGCGAGCCAATTTTATAAAATGCAGGGCTTTTTTGCCGAAGGTCTTATCAGTTTTGCAAAAAATATATATAGTCCCATACTCGCATTTGCAGTAAAATGGCGCTTGGCGACTGTTGCCCTGTTTATTGTCTTTTTCTTATTTGCCCATTCCTTATTGAGCCAAGGCTGGATCAAGGAGCAGTTTTTCCCAACCATTGAAGGGCCTTTTCTCCAGCTCGATGTGACGATGGCTGAGGGTACCTCGTTCAATCGTACATTGCAGGTATATGACCAAATTCAAAATGCGGCCAATGAAATGCGGGCTGAATATGGGAAACGCGATGGGGCGGAAATAGTCGAGACTGTTTTTCTTGTCGCATTTGGTACGAGAGTGAATTCATTTGTAATCGTTGCTGAAACCAATAAGCGGGGTGAGTTGACAACTGAAGAGATCGCGGAAAATTGGCGCAAAAAGATCGGCGATATTCCAGATGCTGATGATATTTCAGTCGCCTTTACCTTTAATGATGACGGGGCACCGATTGCCTTTAATGTCACCGGAGATGATCTGGAGGACATACGGTTGGCCTTGTTCGATCTCCAGAGTTTTCTGCGTTCTCAGGCCGGCGTTTATGGCGTCCGTAATAATTTGCGTTCATCAAATGATGAATTACGCATCACCTTAAAACCGGGGGCCGAGAGGTTTGGCCTTACCCTTGCCCAGATCTCGGGACAAGTAAGACAGGCATTTTTTGGCGAAGAAGTGCAGCGCTTACCGCGAGGCGGTGAAGATGTTCGGGTTATGGTGCGATTGCCAAAGAAGGATAGATCAAATTTATCAACTCTCTCCAGATTGTTCATTAGAACCGCTGATGGGCGTGAAGTCCCGCTTTCAGCTGTTGCCAATCTGGATTTTGCCCCAAGTTTCCGTCTAATTCGCAGAGAAGATGGAACACGTTCCGCTACTGTGCGTGCTGACCTTCAAAAAGGCTATGAGCGGGGCCCGATTATGGAAGCCTTCCGGGAAAATTACCAGAAACAGTGGGAAGCAAACCATCCAAATGTCCAATTTAAGCGGAGCGGTCAAAGCGAGAATCAAGATCAGTTTAATCGCGAATTAATGCCTTTACTCGGCTCCGTTCTCTTTGCCATTTACATGTTATTGGCAATTGCATTTAATTCTTATCTCCAACCGTTTTTGATTATGACGGCTATTCCTTTTGGATATATGGGCGCGTTGATGGGCCATGCGATTATCGGGGTTGAATTTGGACTGTTTAGTATCTTTGGCATTATCGCCGCTTGCGGTGTTGTTATTAATGATAATCTGGTTCTTATCGATACTGTAAACCGTTTAAGAAACGATGGGGCAGGCGCAATTGAAGCCATAATTCGCGCCGGAACAACACGCTTTCGTCCGATCATTTTGACCTCGATTACAACTTTCATCGGGTTAGTACCCGTGATGCTGGAAAATTCCATTGATGCGCAATTCCTGAAACCAACCATTGTTTCTATGGCCTTTGGTATCTTGTTTGCGGCTTTCGTTACACTCCTCTTTGTACCTGCTTTATATCTGGTTGGTGCTGATATCGCGCGGTTGTATCGCTGGGCTTGGACTGGAAAAAAGCAACCGGCTATCGGTAAGGGAGTATCGATGGAACATGGTTATACCTCCGAAGACCCGGAAAATTATGAGAATGACCGTGATAGTCTGGGGACTGTCCATCGATAAGGCACAGGCTTAAAGCCGTTTAAAATTTATGGTAGATAGCGTTTATTCTCATTATTGAAGAATTTATTAAAATTTATATGTTGTTAACCTTTTATTAAGAGGCTGATACCATAGTGATTCTATCTTCTCCCAAGAAGATACCCCACCATACCCCACAGTATGAGTATCGGCTGCGCTTCCCCAAAGCGCAGCCGTTTGGGTATTGGGGGCAATTTTCCTGTAAGCAGGCAATGTGATTTTATTACGCGCCAATGGCAAACCGAATGAAACCCTTTTCATTCAAGCCCTTACGTAAATGGAACATGCCTTCGACAATCAGTTCACGCTATAAATTTTAAACTCGGTCGGCCTACATTTGGGGACTACCGGATTACCAGTTGATTTGCATTCAGGTTTGTTGTTAGGAATCAAATGCTGCGTCCCCGTAGCTCAGTAGGATAGAGCACCAGATTCCTAATCTGGGGGCCACAGGTTCGAATCCTGTCGGGGACGCCAA
>CAYMPJ010000022.1:0-50289 GCA_964392325.1 uncultured Caulobacterales bacterium | reverse complement strand
TGGCAATTAGGTCAGCAAAATCATCAATCTGAATAACCGCGGATAGATCAATCGCCTCAATGGCATTTGCTTGATCAAAGTCAGTGATAACATCGTTACCAAAACCATTATCAAAAACAAAAATATCAGCATGAAAGTTGCCGGTAAGAATGTCATCACCGCTGCTGCCGTTCAGGGTATCAAAACCGGCACCACCTGAAAGGCGGTTATTACCGGCATTACCATTGACCGTATCAAAACCATTCTCGCCACTGACGAAAATATCGCCGTCGCCGTCTTTAAGGAAGTCATTTTGGAAGCCCCCAACAACTGGGAAAAAATTAAATCGTTTTAATTCAGTGGCTTGAACGAGTTTAATGGCGGACAGAGCGGGATTCGAACCCGCGAGACGGTTCCCCGCCTACACGCTTTCCAAGCGTGCGCCTTCAGCCACTCGGCCACCTGTCCTTTTTCACGCCATTTCGGCGTTAAGAGACGCGAAATATAGGCTGGTCAAATCGACTTACAAGGGAAAAAAGTCCAATTATCAACAATTCTGTCCCTTTATACCCCCCAAAGCTTAAAAATCGTCTTGGCAGTGTAGCATTCCTCTCGTACAATTAGATAATAAGGACGGTTTCAATATCAAAACCGACAAAAACCTCCTTTTGCTATCAGAGTGTAAAATCAATATAAGGGCATTGAGAGTGGCAATTTTTCGTTTTTTTTCCTGGATTTTGATCTATCTGGCTATCGCGCTCATGGGGGGGGATTTGATGGAATCTTTGGAACAGGGGGAGCCGATCATACGCTCTACCGCTGAGGTTCTGGCGCTGATCGGGATTGATGGATATGCATTTGCCGAGGCCTCTCCGGGCGGTGTCAGTCAGGCTTTATCAGCCCTGATGAGCATTCCTTTATGGACCATTATCGGGCTTATTGGCATTGTTCTGACTCTGATTTTCAGACCGATTGAATAGATCTGAACTTAAATTTCTTCTCTAATACATTCAATTTCTGCCGCAAGTCCTGAGATTTTCTGAACCTGCCAGTATGCGTGATTTTATAGATCATCGACGGTTTGCTTACTCCATAGCTCGGCATAAATTCCATCGCGCTGTAATAATTCTTCATGGTCTCCGCGTTCAGAAACCTGGCCGTGCTCCAGCACGATGATTTCATCAGCACCGGCAATGGTTGATAGTCTATGAGCGATTGCTATGGTTGTACGCCCGCGCGCCGCCTCCTGCAGAGCCATTTGCACCTCTTCTTCCGTAGACGAATCAAGAGAAGATGTTGCTTCATCCAGAATCAATATACTGGGATCTGATAAAATCGCTCTGGCCAAACCAACACGCTGGCGCTCACCGCCAGAGAGTTTAAGCCCCCTCTCCCCGACAATTGTATCAAGGCCACTTGGCAAACCGCTTATGAATTGAGAAAGCTGCGCCTTATCAATCGCCGAAAGGATTGCCTCTTCATCAGCTTCGGGAACAGCGTAGGCAATATTCATCCTCAATGTGTCATTAAATAGGGTTACATCTTGAGGCACCAATCCAAGAGCGCCGCGCAAACTTGTTTGTGTAACGCCAGCAATATTTTGATCATCGATAGATATAATACCGCGCGCCGGATCATAAAAACGGAACAGCAATTTCATCAAGGTAGATTTACCAGCTCCGGATGGGCCGGCAACACCAACAAAACTGCCCGGCTTGATTGTGAAAGAAATATTATTAAGGCTTTGATCACGTCCCTCATAATTAAATGAAACATTATCAAAACTGATGGCGCCCCCTTTTACCCGTAGATCTTCTGCTCCGTCCTTATCTTTAACATCGGGCTCTTCAGCTAACAGATCATATAGATTTTCAACATCAACACTGCTTTGATTGATTTCGCGCCAGGCAAATCCTAAAATATTTAATGGGCGATAAATATTGGTCATCATCAAAATCACCGCAGTGATCGCGCCGATTTCCATCTCCCCGCGCGCAACACCGTATCCCGCGATTATTGCTGCCGCTAATAGTCCCCCGGACATGATAAATTCTTGCCCGGCATTCATCACATACATGGATTTCATTGACCGGACATAGTAATTTGTAAAACTATCGAAGGAGCGACCAAATCGATCCGCTTCACGCTCTTCGGCGGCAAACGCTTTTACAGTTTCAAAATTTGAAAATGTATCCATGGTAATGGCTTTGAGTTCCGTGTCTGCATTATTCATGTCCCGGCGTAATCTGTTTCGCCATTCTGTAATGCGGACGGTAAAAAGCACATACATTGTAACGGTTGCAACCATTACCAATGATAAATAAACCCCATAAAGGCGCGCAATAACGACAGTGGCGATAACCATCTCCACCATGGTCGGACCTATATTGAATACCAGAAACCGCAACAGAAATTCCATTGCGCCGCTACCGCGTTCAATAATCCGGTTAAGAGCACCGGATCTTTTGGTTAGGTGAAAGTGAAGGGATTGTTTTTGCGCATGGAGAAAAGCATCATGGGCCACAATCCGCATCATGTTCTGCGTAACGCGTACAAAAAAAGCATCTCTTAATTGCGGCAAGCCATTTGCTGCAAATCTGGCAATGCCGTAAATCATGACAAAGCCAACAAATAAATCGATTGCTTCGCTCTTATTCCCGTCAATAAATGCATCAATTGCTAAACCAAGAAACACCGGCGCGGCCACCGATAGAATGCGGGCAAATAGTGTTAACGCAAAAGCAGCGGCCATGCGAAAACGCCAACGGGTCAATTCCGGGCGCCATAAGGTACGCATCATCCGCGAAAATGTAACGGAAAACCGCACAGGTCTTGGTTTTTCTGTACCACCGTCAGGTCGACGGGAAAAATTTCTCATCGAGCTATCCCAAACACATACTCATCCAAGTCACCACTAACAAAATTAAACAAGTTTTTTAAGCCGTGTGACCGCTTGTTCCAATTTTTGTTGTTGAGCAACCAACTCTTCACGACGCGCTTTATTTTCCTCAACAACTTTAGCCGGAGCTTTATCCACAAAGGCCGGATTATTCAGGCGCTTGTCGATACCGGTAATCTCTCCGGCGACCTTGCCAAGTTCTTTTTCAAGTCTCGCATTTTCTGCATCGGTATCAATAATTCCGCTAAGGGCCAATGCAAATGTAACACCTTGGTGTACGATCTGCACCGCACCTTTTGGCACACTTTGCGCTGTGTCGATTTTTTCAACTCTAGCAAGACGTTTGATTACATTCGCGTGTATCGAAAGAATATGATCTCGGCTTGTATCATCACCGATGGCCACCATCGGAATTTTTGCGCCAGCCGGCACATTCATTTCCGCGCGCACCGTACGTATCGCCGTGATCAAACCGACCACCCAATCCATTTCATCTGTCGCATGCTTATTTAACAGCTTATCACTTAAGTGAGGCCATTTTTCTACAAGGAGCTGGTTATCCCGCTCTTTAAGAGTTCCCCATAATTCCTCTGTGACAAAGGGCATAAAGGGATGCAAGACCCGTAAAATATGATCAAGCGCCCAGCCAGCTGTTGCTTGCGTTTCGGTTTTTAAAACTTCATCATCGCCTTGTAAAAGCGGCTTGGCAAGTTCAAGATACCAGTCACAAAATATGTTCCACGTGAAACGATAAATTGCGTTTGCGGCATCATTAAAGCGAAAATCCTCGAGCGCCTTATCGACAGCCGTTACACACTGGGTGGTTTCGTCAACAACCCACTTGTTGACAGTGCTCTGAACGTTTGCAGGGTCAAAATCGCTTTTCGAAACAATCCCGTTCATCTGGCAAAAACGGGCTGCATTCCAAAGCTTGGTACCAAAATTCCGATAACCCTCAACGCGTTGCTCGGACATGCGGATATTTCGCCCTTGCGCGGCCAAAGCCGCAAGGGTAAATCGCAATGCATCTGCCCCGTATTTGTCTATGAGCGTTAGCGGGTCGATAACATTGCCCTTGGATTTGGACATTTTAGCGCCCTTTTCATCAAGAACGAGGGCGTGAATATAGACATTTTTAAACGGCACCTCATCCATAAGATGAATGCCTTGCATCATCATGCGTGCGACCCAGAAGAAAATAATATCATGGGCTGTAACCAATGTGCTGGTGGGATAATGTTTTTTCAATATAGGGGTCTGTTCGGGCCAGCCAAGGGTTGCAAATGGCCACAGCCCCGATGAAAACCAGGTATCCAGAACATCTTCGTCTTGATATAGCACAGGTTCGCGCTTGCCATTATTTTTGCGTGCCTGAAAATCATCCAGATTTGTGGCAATCTTGGGACGCTCTTTATAATAAGCCGTCGCTTTAGCGATCGCCTCTTCTTCATTTTCACCGACAAAAATTTCATGCTCATCGGTGAGATAATCACTACCCTTTAATTTTGGTCCGTACCAGGCGGGAATACGATGTCCCCACCATAATTGCCGGGAAATACACCACGGCTCAATATTATTCATCCACTGAAAATAAGTTTTACTCCAGTTTTCGGGGACAAATTTTGTGGCGCCTTCTTCCACTGCTATAATTGCCGGTTTTGCAAGCTCTTCCGCGTTGACATACCATTGATCGGTCAAAAGAGGTTCAATCACAACATTGGATCGATCTCCAAAGGGTTGCATAATTTTTTTATCTTCAACAGTAATCAATAAGCCTTGCGCATCAATATCAGCAACCACTTGCTTGCGAGCTTCAAAACGGTCAAGGCCGACATATTTTTCTGGCATGATTTCGCTGGCGAGCATTTTTGCTTCGCTGTCGAGTATCACATGAAGCGGCAAGTCATGACGGCGCGCTACCTGATAATCATTAAAATCATGAGCACCGGTAATTTTGACCGCGCCGGACCCGAACTCCGGATCTGGATAATCATCCGCAATGATTGGAATATAGCGGTCAGCCAAGGGAAGCAGTACGCGTTTACCAATGATCGGCTTATAACGCTCATCACCCGGATGAACGGCGACGGCCCCGTCACCAAGCATTGTTTCAGGGCGCGTAGTCGCGATCGAGATATAATCGCGAACTTCTCGCAAGGTCTCGTTCCCGTCTTCATCCTTCTCGATATATTCATAAGTCTCGCCATTTTCGAGAGGATATTTGAAATGCCAAAAATGTCCGTCTACCTCGATATTTTCAACTTCAAGATCGGAGATCGCCGTTTGATATTTTGGGTCCCAATTAACGAGGCGCTTATCGCGATAAATCAGACCTTCCTCATGGAGCTTAACGAAGACTTTCACGACGGCTTTGGAGAGCCCTTCATCCATGGTAAAGCGCTCACGAGACCAGTCACAAGAGGCACCGAGGCGTTTTAGCTGATTAATGATGGTGCCGCCGCTCTCCTCTTTCCAAGCCCAGACTTTCTCCAGAAATTTCTCGCGGCCAATCTCGGTGCGCTTTGGCTCCTGACGCTCTGCCATTTGCCGTTCAACAACCATTTGCGTCGCAATACCCGCGTGATCGGTGCCCGGTTGCCAAAGAACAGACTTCCCGCGCATACGCTCAAAACGAACCAGAATATCTTGCAAGCTGTCATTGAGGGCATGGCCCATATGCAAAGAGCCGGTCACATTGGGCGGCGGGATCACAATTGTATATGCCTCATCCGCGCCAGAAGGCTTGAAAGCATCAGAATGCTCCCATTCCTTATAAATGCGCGCTTCGGCAGTTTTGAAATCAAAGTTCTTTTCAATCATGGATTTGCGTTCATTTCAGATAATAAGTTTTCAAGAAACTATACGCCCCTTTTGCATAAGGGGCATAACATTTTAAGATATGAACCACCTCTAGCAAGGAATATGCACTGTGAACACAGCCGATAGGCCTTAAATACAAGCTCATACTACTTAACCGAAAAAGTCGGCCTCTTTAGAGGCCGACTTTATAAAATCAGATTTCTTCTGAATAGAATTTCTCGGCGTAATAATCAAAAATCTGTGACTTCTGATTTAGCCTCTGCGAGACAAGCGCTGTACTTCGTCTTCGACTTTTTGCTCGACAATACGGCTTAGATTGTCATCGAGCCATTCTTTTACCAATGGACGCATCATTTCAACGACGATTGATTCGAGTGTCTGACCATCATCTTGGCTAACGCGAACAGAACGGGTAAGATTACCGAATGCCGCCGAAGCCGCACTTGCTGTTGTATTATCTATGATTGTGTCATCGACAGCATGCGCTGCAGCTTGTTGTTTGACCATTTTAATGTCCTCCGTTTCGAGCCGCGGCGCAGCTTCATCTTTGTTTGTTTCATTTTCTACTTCTGGTGCATCCGTTTCAGAACTTAAAGTTTCCTGATCAATATGCTCCATCTCTGCCAAAACTTCGCTCGCCGATGGCGTTTCTGCCTCTTCGTTTGGCTCGTCGCGTTTTGCCTGTGCCTGGTCCAGCATCCGTGTGATATGCAAATCGCTCTCACTCGGTTGTTGAGGAGTCTCGACTACGCCAAGTGACGGCGCAGCATCTTCCTCTTCTTCCTGAACAGTATTGGCAAGGGCCTCCAGGGATTCGCGATCAACGCCTGGTTGCTCTTCTTCATCTTCTGAAATTATGCGCCGAATAGAAGCAAGAATTTCTTCCATACTGGGTTCCGGCTGTGCGTTTGTCATAATACCCAATTCCCTTTGACCTGCTTGACATAAACCTGAAATAATCAGGTTGGATTACTCAAAATGATTAATCGCAAAAAGAGCTATTTTTTCACGCCCCATTGCAGATTACAGACCTGACAAAAGACCATCAGGTGCTTTGCTATTTCTAGCAAGCCCTTCCTTGCATCCGAGTTAATTTGGAGAAGAGTTTTTTGCCAATATTTGGGTAAATATTCAAAAAAACCGCATTATATTCAAGAAATCGCGCCGAAAGGCAGGGGAAAACGATTTTTCCCCAGTTGTAAATTTTTGGCTAACGGTTTCCGATTCTAAAGCGCCCAATGCCAAAACCACCAGATTTTTTCTCTTCATAGGGCAAGATGCCGACCGATTGCGGGGTCAGCATCCCGATAGAACCCATTAAGGAGAAGGTAGCAACTTGAGCATTTCGTTGGGCAGAAACCAGACCAACCTGAGCATTTAAAGACTCTAGTTCTGCATTCAGGACGTCCAGAGTATCACGGGTCCCGACAAGGGCTTCTTTACGCACCCCGCGCAACGCCAACTCATTGGCCTCAACAGCCTTTTGCGCGGATATAATTGTCGATTCGGCAGCTTTAAGTTGCTCCCACGCTGCCGTGACTTGAGATGCAACTTGCCGTTCAGCTTCAATAACGCGCTGGCGGTCCCCATCATTATTGGCTTTCGCTTGACGGATCTGTGAAAGGCGCGCACCTCCTTGAAAGAGCGGAACATCAGCGCGCACCCCATAGGTGAAGCTCTCGGTTTCACTCACAAAATTGTTTGGCTCATCAGCAAACTGGTAATTTATATTTGCAGTAATGGTTGGGGAAAATGTTCCTTTAGCGATTTTAATATTCTTGTTAGAAGAACGCTCCGTCGCTTTTGCAATCAAAATAGCCGGAGCAATACTTTTGGCAAGCTCCAGTGAAGTCTCAAGATCGGCTGGTAGCTCCGGTAAAGTTATGTCCTTTTCCAAGGTCCCCGGGGATTGCCCAACAAGCTCAACATAACGCGCCCGGCTGACCGCCAATTGGGCGCGCGCATTGGTCATTTCTGCACGCGAACTGGCAAGGCGTGCATCTGCTTGGGCTACGTCCGTACGGGTGATTTCGCCGACCCGAAACCTCACCGAAGCCTGTTCTAGCTGACGCACCAGGACTTCAACATTGGAATTATTAAACGAGAAGACTTCCATATCCCTTAGTACATCGAAGTAAGCAGTCGCAACATCGATCAGCAATTGTTGTTCGACGGCGACCAATTGCGCTTCGGCGGCATCGATTTGATCAGCGGCCTGCTTGACGGCATAGATTGAACGCAACCCATCAAAGATAAGCTGATCCCCATTTCCTCCATAGCTAAAACCATCCAATTGCTCAAAATCGGTAGTGGTAAATGCACCTTCCTGTCGAATTTCCTGTCGAGTGATATTTCCGTTTGCCGTAAGTTGCGGCAATAAATTCGCGACGGCTTGATGGCGCAACTCGCCCGTTGCCCTTACATTCGCGCGCTGTGCCTGCACCGTTGGATTGGTGCGATATGCAATGGAGAGAGCATCACCAAGGGTTTCTCCATGGGCGACCGGCGCTATGGCAAGAAAAATTGCAGTCCCGAGCGAACTCATGATGGATGATTTAAAGCGACTATGACGACCCATTGGATTCCTTAAACGCGATCTTGCCTTGGTAAATAGTAAAAACGATTTTTATTATGTCCTATTCTTAAATGGATTGGCTCGGACTTTATACTAAAATTCACGTTAAGATGGATTTTTTTCGTCTCAACACAATCTTCTACCCAATATACACCCTGCCAATTCAATGAGTAAAATTTAAAACCCACCGCCGGTTTTAAACCCTCCGCCACCAGAACGCCCTCCAAAGCCGCCCCCCCGCGGTAATCTGATGGAGCGTTTACGTGTAGACCGCGGCACGCGGATTGTGCCCGGGCGCGTTCGCGGCCCGCGCCTTCGTGTTCGCGTTGGGCGATAGCGCCCTCCCCGATCAGCAGATCGCCCAGAAATACCGCCAGAATTGATAATCACTTCCAATCCGCGACCAAGCTCACGGCCCAATTCGCGTTCGATCTGGCGGCCAATATCCCGGCCCATCCGGCCCAAACCCCCGCTTTGACGCGACCCATAGCCCGGCAAACCAAACCCACCGCGCCATTGATCTCCCCCAAAATCATCTTCCCAATCTCTGCGATTCAATCGATGATTTTTTTCGATTTTACGCCAGACTTCATCAATATCGATTGTACCCTGGCTATATTCATTCATTAAAAGAGCAATCAAATCGCCATTTTTAAATGTTGATTGATGACTATCAAAGCGCGACTTCTTGAATTGTTGGCGCATACGCTCAAGGCGCGATAAAGATTTCTGGCGCTTCTTGGCGAGCTTTTTATTGGCTTTAACCTCGTCTTCCAAAGACAAGCGCTCAAGGCGTAACTCGGCTAACTCCTCGACATATTGATCATCAAGGGGGGAGAGAGTCTCAGCCGCCAGAATTTTCAAATCCGGTATGGTTTTGGTCTCAACAGCTTTCATTAATAGGTCTTGCGCTTCTTTGAGAGGGCCTTGCAAACCCTGACCTGCAACTTCAAAACTTGTCTGTGCCTGCGCACGCAACTCTTCAGCATCGGCAATTTGCGCGTCAAATGTGTCGATGGCATCGCGCACCCGCTCAACCTCATCACGCAGAGCCGTCACGCCATCCTTGGTTAGTGCATCACGTTCATAAGCCTCAACATTGCTGGCAAGCTCATTGGCCTTTTCTTCGACATAAGCAACGTGTTCGGACAGTCTTTCCGGTAGCTCGAGAAGGCGCTCATAATTGAGACGGGATTTACGGTATTTTATTAACTTGGCGACCCAACCATCGAGCATTGAGGTAATCGGTCCGGACTTATAATCATTGGCGGCAAATTTTCGTCGCCATAAATACATAAAGAGCGGGTCTGCCTCATAGGGTTTCCCTTTAGCAACTCTGTCTTGCATGACGACTTTCTGTTTGCTGGCTGCATGGTCAACTATCCCGTTGGCTTTCTCGAGCGCTTCAGCCAACCCCAGATAATCCGCATCACTCTCAAGAGATAACCGGGTTTTTTCAGAAGCCGCTTCATGAGCAGAGATTGCATCACTTAATGCTTCTTCATGTTCCCGGCGCTGTCCTTCCAGAGTCTCAACTTTAGCAACCGCTTCATCAACACTTGTTGCCAAATCTTCCAAATGAGATTCATGGGCATCGATCAGTCGACTGGCTTGCTTATCGATCCGGCCAAGCTCGTCTACCCCCTCCTCTCTTTCGCCAAGACTGGTCAGGCGCAATTTAGTCATATTTTCAAAGTGGTTGGCCTCCTGACGGCGCACCTCGAAAAGATCATGCTCAAGTTCGCGCACAATATCGGTAAGCTGGGTCAAACCGCTTCGCTGAGTTGTGATGGACCCATCGATTGTATGAAGAGCCTGACGGCCAGTGATTTTTACCATTTTAAAATCACCCCGCCAATTGTTTCAATCGTATAGGTAGGGCGCACTGCCCCTTTCTCTTTTGTTCCGACCTGAGAGGCTTGAATAATTTGATCATCGCTTTTGTCGGCCTTAACCCGGTCAAACACCGCCTCACTAACGCGCACTCCCCATTTCGAGGTTAATTCAGTAGTCTGATCTTCTTCACTGGTGATCTCCAGCGCCACTGGCCGGTTATCGGCATCCAATGCCTCAACAATGAGATAATAATTTCTTGTACCGGGCGAATTGTCGGGAATTCGAAATACCCCGGATAATTCGCCGGGACGGGATATAATACGGATGGTCAGTTTTTGCTCCAGCGTACTACGTGCAGCTTCCATCTGCGAAACGATGGGGCCGAGCTTTTTTCGATCATCAGCTTTGATCGCTTCTGCACCCTGTAAATATATGGCTTCTATTTTATCTCTCGCCCATTCGGTTTGCGCCAGTCCAAGTGCCTGAGTGTAGGTTTGGGTAAGCTTGGTCTTATCGGATTTAAAGGCAGAATTTGCAGGCCCGACAATGCCAAAACGATAAATACCCACCGCAAGCAACGCCAGTACCAACACAGCCACCAATGGCTTCAACCAGCGATCACGCGCAACATAGGCTTTCGCAAGTTTGATAGAAAAACTATTTTGGGGTGGCTCATAAACAAAACGGTTTTCTTCAAGAGCCTTCACCCCATCCAGCAAAATATGATCTGGCACCTCAATGCCCTGCCCCGCATAAATTTCCCGAAGGCGCTGGACCATATCTTCTTCGCGTGCATCCGTACCCAGTTCATTTTCAACCACAAGAGTACGATGACGCAATGTATCAACGACATCCATTGCCATCATGATGTCGTCTAGCTTTTGAGGAGTAGCGCTTGTTTCGGACATAGGTTTAAAACTGGGGTTTAAAACTGGAGATAATTTTGTTCGATCAGATCGAGTTTAAAAAAATCTACGCCTTCTCCAATGCCGCGGCCGCACCAGTCTTGACAAGTTTTGCAAGACGGCGCTTGCCATCCTCCACACTCACGCGAATTTCTTCGGCGTTTTGCGTTGATAAGACGCGCATTTCCGCAATAATGTCCTGACTGCGTTCCTGATAGGCAATAACACTATCCACCAATGTCTTAACAGCCGCAGCCGAAATTGTTGGTCCGTACCCGGCTTTAACAGCCGCTTCCTGAACCTTGCCGCCCACTTCAGCAAGCGTTTCAAGGCTTTGTTCAATGCCTCTCTTCATTGCTTCTAAAGTCTGCGTTGACTCGTGCAACCCATGCATTCCTGTTAAGGTAGCGGTTAGTGCTGTGAGCACCGTCTCATTAGTTCCAAAAAAGGAAATCGACTGCGCATAAACGCGCTCTTTCGCATTAGTGGTTTGCACGAGGCGCGTCATAATAACTTCGGAAGTATTATAGCCGACAGTAATGTTATCAGAGAGATCTTTGGCGATTTGATAACGCTTTTCTTCAAACTGTGTTGCCCGCAATGATTCATCTCGGTCAAGCTCAAGTCGGGCGCGTTCAGCCGCATCATCACCGCTATAGGCAGTAACTTTTTCCATTGCGTCGTTCAGTGTGTGCTTGGCGAGGGTCAATTTGTGTTCAGCGGCATTTAAGACTTCCAGCGACAAAACCTCGGATTGTTTCATAGCACCGCGAAAATCACGGTAGGCTTCCAATATCCGCACCTCGCGCTCAACCTGATTTCGCGTCTCTTCGGCAACTTCCAGATAGAGCTTGCGGATCTTATCGAAACGTGAGGCGATATCACCTCGGGTCATCTTCATCCAGACATTAGAGACGCGCTCCATCGTCGAAATTTTTCCATCTGCATATTGATCAACAAGATTTTTGGAATCATCGCGGATTGAATCAAAAGCGGCGGTAATGCCTTCATAGCGTTCACCAACGGTCATACCGGCCACCTGCTCGCGCACGACCTCATTAAAATGGGAGGCTTGATCCAGTGTTCTGGCAATAGCTGTGACCCGGTCTTCATCCAGATCGGAAATTTGATTGAGGAGCGCTGTGATTGGGGCTGGGGAGCCGCCTTCTTCCCTGGCAAAGCCCATTGCTTTAAGCTCACCAAGTGCCCGATCAAGATATTGTAGTGCGGTAGGGCGTTTTGCAGATTTTGCGATTGCGGTAGATGTTTCAGACATTAATGGGCCTCCAGTTTCAGCGTGATGCCTAATTTATGTAAGCACTTTTGCACATGCTTGCTAGGTTTTGGCTACTATAAAATGATGCGCCCCAGATAACAGTCCTTAATAACAGCTCTTGATAACCGGAGTAATATTATCCACAATGACGAAATCGGCGGCGCAACCGGAGAGACAGGCAAAAGGATAGAATTTATCATGCATAAAGTAATGTTGGCCCCGATATTTCTCATGTTGATCTTTTTGATAGGGGGATGCGCGGTTATCCCACCCGCCCCCGAAGCTGAAACAAGGCCATTTGGATTAATACGGACATATTCCGAAAAACCAATTCCCCATGGAATATCGATCCATAATGACGAAACATATGAGACCCTCGAAGAAAACGAAACCCGGACTGCGTTCTTGAATGCCGCCCAAAATACGGGCTACGTGATTGATGAAGCGCAAGGTCTATCTCTATCAATAAAAGTGGAAGCGTCGGATGGCAGTGTCGCCAGTTTTGGCAAAAGCCGTTTGCAATTTCGTGATATTGGTGTCGACCGCCCGAACCGGACCCGAAATTTTGAAGATGAGTCGATAACCGCTATTGCCTTAAGCACCCCTGTTAGTAGTCGCCCTGCAATACCGGGCACATTAAAAATGCGGATTGCCATCAGTGATCAACAAGATATTTTATGGACGGGCATCGCCCACGCCCCTCTTGATGGACGTTCGCGAAAAGCCCTGATTCATGCAATGGCCGAAAAATTAGCCAGCCTGATCGGGCAAAACGCCCATGCCCCTCAAATTCAATTTCAAATACGCAATTCTGACGAGATTTTGAAGGTCGCAGAGCCACTCAGTGAATAAGCTGCCCCCTAAAAAGCGATCTGGCGCCATTATTGTGCGCCCACACCGCTTGCACCAATGCCGAGCCACGCTATAAGCAATGCAAGTTTAATCACCTCAGTCTCGGGAGACCAACCCCATGAATATCCACGAATATCAAGCGAAACGCGTTCTCAAAGAATTTGGTGCACCCGTCGCCGATGGCCGCCCAGTATATAAAGCTGCGGAAGCCGAAGCTGCTGCCAAAGAACTACCCGGCCCGCTCTATGTGGTCAAAGCCCAGATCCATGCAGGGGGACGGGGTAAGGGCAAATTCAAAGAATCAGCTGCTGGTGAAAAAGGCGGTGTTCGCCTTGCTAAAAGCCCTGCAGAAGCAGCTGAATTTGCAAAGCAAATGCTTGGGCATACGCTAGTCACAAAACAAACCGGCCCTGAAGGAAAAGTCGTCAACCGCATTTATATTGAAGATGGCGCAGATATCGAGACAGAACTCTACCTTTCAATTCTCGTTGACCGCGCTACTGGTCAAAACGCATTTGTTGCGTCTACCGAGGGCGGCATGAATATTGAGGAAGTCGCAGAAGAGACACCTGAAAAAATTCACACAATACAAATCGATCCCACCACAGGGTTTATGCCACACCATGGCCGCGCGGTCGCAAAGGGCCTTGGCCTTTCTGGCGCGCAAGCAAAACAGTGCGGCGCGATTTCTAAAATGCTGTATACGGCGTTCACGCAAAAAGACATGGACATGCTCGAGATTAACCCGTTAATCGTCATGAAAAATGGCGATCTGCGTGTCCTCGACGCGAAGGTGAGTTTTGATAGTAACGCTCTGTTCCGTCATCCAAACATTATGGAATTGCGCGATGAGTCCGAGGAAGAGCCTCTTGAGCTACAAGCCTCAAAATTTGACCTCTCTTATGTTAAGCTAGATGGTAATATTGGCTGTATGGTGAACGGTGCCGGTCTTGCCATGTCGACCATGGACATCATCAAACATTACGGCAAAGAGCCTGCGAATTTCCTTGATGTTGGCGGCGATGCTTCCAAGGAAAAAGTTACCGAGGCCTTCAAAATTATTACCTCTGACCCTGAGGTTAAAGGCATTCTTGTCAATATTTTTGGTGGCATCATGCGCTGTGATGTGATCGCTGAAGGCGTGGTTGCGGCCGTTAAAGATGTTGGCTTAGAAGTCCCATTGGTTGTTCGCCTGGAGGGAACCAATGTCGAGAAAGGCAAAGAGATTATCAATAATAGCGGGCTTAATGTGATCGCTGCTGATGATCTGGAAGATGCAGCCGACAAGATTGTTAAAGCTGTTGGTTAGCAGGGCTAGGGATAGCTGCGCCTTAGATATTTTTTACAAATAGGATTCAGGGGGAAATTTTGATTTCCCCCAACGGCCTTATGCAAGCGCATTATGTTCAAAAATAGCGTGCTGTTTAAAATATTTTAAACTGGCGAATAACATGAAATCCTGCCCTCGCCTGGCTTCGCGAACCAATTTCCGCGATAAGTGGCGAATTGACGATATTCCCAATCACATAGTCGTATTGAAAATAGGGATTTATGGACCAGCGATTGCCAAGATTTAAATAGCCGTTGATCGAACCACCAATATTTCTAAAACCCGACCGCGCATTAAACTGACTAAGCCCCGACGCAATGGACTCGGTTTCACTCACGCTAAAAAATGCATCCGCATAATTACCACCTATCCAGCTCGTTTGTGCGGAAAGGGAAGTGGAAAAAGGACCATAGCGAAACAATAAAGCTGTACCAAAGGCATCTACAATGACACCGCGATGGCCTGTATCAATTCCGCGCCGGACTTTGAATTTAAACGAATATCGATCAAGAAAAGTGGTTGATACAAAGCCGCCAAGCTCGAAGGTGAAACCAACAGGATCGAGTCCCGTGAGCTCAGGGTTATCATTTTCGTCCCGGTCACCGGCCAGTCTTAAAGAGGGACCAAAGCGAAATCCGGAAAACCCGAACAACGCTAAATCTGCGCCATCGTCATCAAAGAAACTAAAATTGCCTATCTGAATGAAGACTTGCGGGTCTGCTTCAAACTCATAATTATCAGATCCAAAATAATCGGGGCGCAATACCGGGCCAATACCAAGACTTAGCTGTGTATCTTCCGGTGTCAGCAAAGTGAGGATACTGGTAAAGCCACTCAATGTTTCAACCCGTGGACTGAATTCTTCCTCATGAGCCTCGGCATTGCTTTGAAGTTCATCGAAAGCTTCATCATCATTGTCAGGCCCGAACATTGGTTCCAATCTGGGCTCATCAATCCTGTTTTGCCGATTCCTGCGATTTATCTCTCTGTTACGTAGCTCGTCAGAATTCGTGTCATTTTTTCTGAACACAGGAACCGGATTACCCGTACTGCCGCTCGCATTGGTTTCATCACCAGTTTGCAGGGAAGCTAAAATAATTTGTTCTGTGCTGTCTATGAGGTCTACGCTCGAAGAACGGCCCAGATCATTATTTGCCCGAGAACCAGTCAGCAATGCATTATAAACACTAGAATTTTCAGCCAACGCCATGTCAGGTTGAACAGTTTCGATATTATTCAAAACGCTACCCGAAAGCCCCACACGCAATGTCTGCCCATAGGCGCCCGAAGGTCCGGATAATCCAATAAAAGCTGCACCCACCATTAAGAAAGCGCGCTTACAGGGCATCGTTAATTTAGCTCTGCCTTTTTGATTTGCCCGCTCCTGACTGGCCCCATCCAGTCCTCTCACACCCTTGCGGATGCGCATTGGTACACAGTTTACTTTCATACTGCTCAAAACCCCCGTAAAGAGCTCAATGAGAAAAATACACTTTAATCATATATAATGAAGCTATTGGCTATCAGGATCAATCCCTCATTCTGAAGTTGTCATTAAATATTAAAAATCTTCTAAATAGGGTGTTTTTAGACCCCATTTTTTCATGGCTATTTGCTGATAAAAAACATCCAAACACACAAAAGCCACCCGTTTTCGAGTGGCTTTTGTGTGTTTGGATGTTTTTTACTGCTTTGCCCGAAATACTAGACAATACAGGTAGGTTTATTGCATGCCGCCTTCGCGCTGGAGGCGCTTGCGGACCATTTTGCGAGCCCGGCGTACAGCCTCGGCTTTTTGCCGTGCTTTCCTTTCGGAAGGCTTTTCGTAGAATTTTCTACGTTTCATTTCGCGGAATGTACCCTCGCGCTGCATTTTCTTCTTTAGAGCACGCAGTGCCTGGTCAACATTATTATCACGGACAAATATCTGTACGATTGTCAGGGTCTCCCTTATGAAAGGACCGGTTAAGTGGTACCATCAACAAAATGAACACAATCTTTACCAAATGGGCTGTCGCTTCCAAATGGCCTATCGCTTTGAATGAACAATCTGTGTTAGGCAAAATAAAGTGGCAAGGGCTCACACCGCTTGCTCGAACGCAGGCATATAGCAAAGCCGTTAACGCTTGTCCACAACAGAAACACAGAAAAAACGCCATTAAAAATCATGCAAGATCATCAATTTAAACCAGACCCCATTCAGGCCGATCCGGTAGACCATTTGCTGGGCAAGATTGCTCATCGCAAAGACGGGTTTGAGGCAGCACGGGTTAAGCTTCTGGGTGCCGCCCTAAAACTGGTCCCTTTTGATGGCTGGACTCCTTTGATGATCCAGAAAGCAGCTCAGGATGCCGATTTGGCAACAGACCAAATAGAGGTCCTTTTCCCTGACAGAGTCGCAGATTTACTCGATTTTTGGCACGGCGACGCCGATGAAGCCATGTTGAGCAAAATGTCAGGAGATGAGTTTAGTAGTTTGAAAATAAGGCAAAAAATAACTCAGGCTTTAATTTTCAGATTAGATTATTTGGCCCCTCACAAAGAAGCGACCCGGCGCGCGGCGGCAACCCTTGCCCTGCCCCATATGGCGCCAAAAGGCGTCAAATTAACGTGGCGCAGTGCCGACCGGGTTTGGCAGGCTTTGGGCGACAGCTCATTGGATTTTAACTATTATTCCAAGAGAACCATTTTAGCCGGTGTCTGGGGCTCGACCCTCACAAAATGGCTCGGTGATGAGAGCGAGAACCATCAGGCGACCCTCGAATTTCTTGACCAGCGAATCGCCAATGTCATGCAATTCGAGAAATGGAAAGCCGATTGGAAAAAGCGCGATATCGATATTGCTCGCACTTTCAAAGAAGGGGTCATTCCCGCCCTTGCCAAATTGCGCTATCCGGGCCGATAGTCTTAAATCCTGCCTGATCGGCCAAAGACAGTAGCGTAACCCCGAAAACCAGCTTAATATTTGCGGCCCTCATATTTGATGGGGGCTAGTCTGAAGAGAGACTTTTATGAGCGATAACAAGATTTTCCCTGTCAGTGATAAGGCGAGAAAACACACCCTCATTGACCCGAAAAAAGAAGCCTCCATGCGGGACCATGCAGCCCGCAATCGTGATGGTTTTTGGGACAATATTGGCAGGCGTATAAACTGGATTTCCCCTTACACAAAAATTTCCAATGTCTCCTATGATGCTGATGATTTAAAAATTCGCTGGTATGAAGATGGCTCACTCAATGCGAGTGTAAATTGCCTTGATCGTCACCTCAAAAGCCACGCTGATGAAATCGCCATAATCTGGGAAAGCGATGATCCGGATTTGCACAAGAAAATCACCTATCGCGAGGCCTATGAAGAAACCTGCCGGATGGCCAATTTGCTAAAAGCAAAAGGCGTCAAACGCGGTGACCGGGTTGTGATTTATATGCCCATGGTTCCCGAAGCCTCCTTTGCCATGTTGGCCTGCGCACGCATTGGCGCGGTGCACTCGGTCGTGTTTGGGGGCTTCTCACCGGAAGCCCTAGCCAGTCGGGTTGAAGATTGCGGCGCGGTCGCAATCATCACCGCCGATGAAGCGGTTCGCGGCGGCAAGAGCGTTCCCTTAAAAGAAAATGTCGATAAAGCAATCACGGGTCTCGATCAGGTAAAATTGGTCTTGATGGTTGAACGGACAAAAAAAGCCCTGAAAATGGTCGAAGGACGCGATGTGGTTTGGTCCAAGGCGCGCATCGATATGGCGAGCGACTGCCCGCCAGAAACTATGAATGCAGAAGATCCACTTTTCATTCTCTACACTTCTGGCTCCACCGGTAAACCAAAGGGCGTTCTTCATACAACGGGCGGGTATATGGTGTATGCGGCCTATACCCATGAATATGTTTTTGATTATCATCCCGGCGAAATTTACTGGTGCACCGCTGATATTGGCTGGATCACCGGACATTCCTATATTGTTTATGGTCCGATGGCGAATGGCGCAACGAGCGTAATTTTTGAGGGCATTCCAACCTATCCTGATTATTCGCGATTCTGGAACATTGTTGAAAAGCATAAAGTCAATATTTTCTATACGGCGCCAACAGCCATTCGCGCGCTGATGCGGGAAGATGATAAATTTGTTAAAAGAACCGATCGATCCTCCTTGCGATTATTGGGTACTGTTGGCGAGCCGATTAATCCCGAAGCCTGGCTTTGGTATCACCGGGTTGTCGGTGATGGTAATTGCCCCATTGTTGATACTTGGTGGCAGACGGAGACGGGAGGCATATTAATCTCTCCCCTCCCAGGCACGACGGATCAAAAACCGGGCTCCGCGACCAAACCTTTGCCCGGTATTGAGGCAGCCCTTGTTGATGCAGAGGGTGAATTTTTAGAAGGCGCAGCATCTGGCAATCTTGTCCTCACGCATAGTTGGCCCGGTCAAATGCGCACCGTTTACGGCGATCATCAGCGGTTTATTGACACCTATTTTAAAACCTATCCGGGTCTTTATTTTACTGGCGACGGCGCGCGCCGCGACGAAGATGGTTATTATTGGATTACGGGCCGCGTTGATGATGTGATCAATGTCTCCGGTCATCGCCTTGGCACCGCAGAAATTGAAAGCGCGCTCGTTGCCCATAAGAGCGTTGCCGAAGCAGCTGTAGTTGGCTATCCCCACGATATTAAGGGGCAAGGCATTTATGCCTATGTTACGCTTATGGAAGGCGTTGAACACAATGATAATCTTGGTAAAGAGCTGATACAATTTGTCAGCACACAAATTAGCCCGATCGCCAAGCCAGAATTTATCCAATTTACCCCGTCGCTTCCAAAAACAAGATCGGGAAAAATCATGCGCCGAATTTTGCGGAAAATCGCAGAAGATGATTTTGGCGCACTGGGTGACACCTCAACATTAGCCGAACCAGCGATTGTCGATAGTTTGATCGACGGACGGTTGAACAAGCAAACATAGGTGCGCTGCCATGCCATCTAGGACAATACGCCCAAAGGGTGAAACCGGACTTGCTTGGATAACACTCATTTTATCTATTCCTTATTTAATTGGCGAGACATATCACTATTTTGCCTATGTCGGATTCGGAAATTATTTTCTCGGCTATTTTTGTGATCTCATTACCATCGCCCTGATGTGGCTTGGCTCCGTGACATCTTTGAGAATGCGCGATCGATCCGCAAGCGGATGGCTAGCGGGGGCATGGGGCTTTGCAGCTTGCCTTGCATATCGTGCATTTACTTGGCAATATGAAGCGGTTCAACAAGGCGAGTCCACTGGCGCAGAGCCATCTTATACGGTCTGGATCATCGCAGGCATGGGTGTAATCAGCTTTACGGCCTTTGCTTATGCGCTATATCTCGCCCGCCCCAGATCCGATTAATCTCGACCTTAGGAATATTGAGAACCGATACTGTTTGTTCCTCTCGCAAGGGTAATATGGCGCACCAACCCATTCTATGGGGGCGCGAAACTATCGACGCAATTCTCCAGCCCGATAATTGGAACGAAAGCTTTACCAAAGCACTCGCGCAATGGATCAGATGATTTGGATGGCTCGCCGCGCCCGTTTATTGAAAAGTTTTTGCGAGCACCGACAATTGCTTTGATAGCCCTCATCCTGAGCTTGTCGAAGGGTGGACGAATACGCATATTTTCAAGTTCGTGTGCCGCCGATGAACGCCGGTATCACCCCGTCTGATGAATAATCTCACCAGCCAGCTCGCGAATTCGGTCAAATCGTCTTTGTGCAGAATTTTTTCCAAATAAACCTCTGCCAAAAGAAACCAGATATTGCACCCCATATGTCAGGGCGAGTGGCGCGGCCATTACCGATAAATATCGCAATATCGTAATCGCCGCCGAGCTTCCCGGTGCGTTGAACAAATAGACCATTGAAACAAAACCGCAGACGGTCAAATAATTGGCTAGCTTTCCCAATGGTGATACTGCATTGGTTATGCTCAGTAGAACCAGCGTGATGATAAAAAGAAAAAAGCCAAACAGTCCAAGATAATCCAGAAAGCCGCCTATAAATTCAAGAAACGCGCCGACAAGTTGCGCAAAGTCTTGCGCATCCCCAAAAAAGCCACTGATATTATCTTTGGTTTGTTGAAAAAATGACGGTTTTTCAGCTGTGCTCAAAGCACGAAAAATAATGTTGAACATCATAGACCCCTTCTTCACTGTCTGACCCGGAACTATGCCATGAGATGGCGCTCACACCAAGTCGAAGAAGAGCAATCAATATTTGGGTGTTGGAGCAATTGTACAAATCATGTAGGTTTTTAAAAAAATCATTAGAGGATTCGAAAAATGGATGTACGCGCGGCAATTGCCTTTGAAGCAGGAAGACCTTTAGAAGTTGATATGGTTCAATTAGAGGGACCAAAGGCGGGTGAGGTTTTGGTTGAAATCAAGGCTACTGGCATTTGTCATACTGACGAGTTCACCCGCTCTGGCGCCGATCCGGAAGGGGCATTTCCGGCGATCCTCGGGCATGAGGGAGCCGGAGTTGTTGTCGAAGTTGGCGCAGGGGTTACGAGTTTGCAACCAGGCGATCATGTTATTCCTCTGTACACCCCTGAATGCAGGGAGTGTGACTATTGTTTGCACCCAAAAACCAACCTTTGTCAAAAAGTGCGTGCAACTCAAGGTCAGGGCCTGATGCCCGATGGCACATCGCGGTTTTCCTATAAAGGCAAACCCATTCTTCATTATATGGGCACGTCTACATTTGCCAATTACACAGTGTTGCCCGAGATCGCTCTTGCAAAAATTCGTAAAGATGCCCCCTTTGATAAGGTTTGTTATATTGGATGCGGCGTGACCACAGGTATTGGCGCGGTAATGTTCACCGCAAATGTTGAGCCCAATACCAATTGCGTCGTATTTGGCCTTGGCGGAATTGGCCTGAATGTTATTCAGGGGTTAAAAATGATCGGTGCACGCCAGATCGTTGGTGTGGATATCAACCCGGCGAAAAAAGCATTAGCTGAACAATTCGGCATGACAGATTTTGTTAATCCAACGCAAATCAAGGGCGATTTGACGGGGCATCTGGTTGAGCTCACGGGCGGCGGGGCTGATTATTCTTTTGAATGTATTGGCCGCACCGATACAATGCGCGTTGCACTGGAGTGTGCTCATAAAGGTTGGGGGGAGAGCGTTATCATTGGCGTTGCCGGTGCGGGTCAGGAAATATCCACCCGCCCCTTTCAGCTGGTCACTGGACGGGTCTGGCGTGGCTCGGCATTTGGCGGCGCTAGAGGTCGCACCGATGTACCGAAAATTGTCGACATGTATATGGAAGGTCGCATCAATATTGATGACCTCATCACCAAAACCATGCCCTTAGAAGACATCAATAAAGGTTTTGAAATGATGCATAAAGGCGAAGGCATCAGGAATGTCGTGATTTATTGAGGTGATAATACAAAGTTTCCAAACACTCGACATCCAGACACCCAAGGGACCAGACACGCTTTAAGCGTTTGCAGCTTTAGACTGCACGAAACGTTTATTTTGCCACCGCATGATCCCATCGATTAGCATATCTTTTGCAACCGGCTTAGAGAGATAATCATCCATCCCCGCTTGCTGGCTACTCTTAATATCGCTCTCCATCACATGGGCTGTCAGGCAAATAATAGGGACTGATTCAATACCCATCTCTTTTTCAAAAGATCGAATATGGCGTGTTGCATCATTTCCATCCATTTCCGGCATGGAAACATCCATCAATATTAAATGATAGTCCCGGGGTGATGCTTTATATTTTTCCAAAGCGATTTTACCGTTTTCAGCCATGTCTAGCTCATACTGGTTTTGATCCAGCATATGCTTGACCACGAGTTGGTTAACCGCATTATCTTCAGCAAGAAGAATTTTTATTTTCCCCTGAATTAGGCTTGGCTGTGCATCGCCCAAAAATTCGACATTTTGCTCAATTTCTTTTGGAGAGTTTTCTTTTTCGGATCGTTCATCATAAAACCCTGCAATCGTCTCGAACAATAAGGATGAACGCACCGGTTTCGCCAGATGTCGCCCAACGCCTAATTTGGTAAAATGCGATCCTTCTTCAGCGCTATCCAAAGAAGATAGAGCAAGCAAATGTAACTCTTCGGATTGAGTATAGTTTCTAATTTTACCGACAAAATTTTCTTCGTCGTCGCCGAAAATACTTTCATCAATGATAGCCAGCGAAAAGGCATTATTCCCCGTTATGGCATTGTCTAATTGAGTTAGTGCGTCTTCACTATTTTTTGCAAGACTAGACGAGAATCCCCATGCCAGTAATTGCTCATTCAAAACATCACTGCTGGCTTGATTAGCGTCGACCACCAATACCCGCCGACCATCTGCCTCAAAGCCAATATCCCATACCAGCTCTCCCTCTTCACTTACGGGAAGAGAAAGCTCGATCCAGAATGTTGATCCACTGCCCTCAACCGACCGTGCACCGATCTTCCCGCCCATCGCCGTGACCAGTGAATGAGAAATTGATAATCCAAGACCGGTCCCGCCAAATTCGCGCGTGGTTGATGTGTCAGCCTGCTGGAAGACATCAAATATCCGGTCCAGTTTTGAGTCTTCGATGCCTATCCCGGTATCTTCAACTTCAATTCGAAAATTCAAAATACCGTCAACGCTCTCTCCAGATACATTAATGAGAACATGGCCCTTTTCGGTAAATTTTACAGCATTGCTCACCAGATTTATGATCACTTGACGGATTCGCCCGGGATCTCCCACAACCATGGTTGGCAGGTCTGGTTGAAACCTAACCGTTAAATCAAGATTTTTTTCTCTGGCTTTTGTCGCAATGATCGCCGCAACATCTTCAACAGAATTCTGCATATCAAATGGAACCGCTTCGATTTCCAGTTTGCCCGCTTCAATTTTTGAAAAATCAAGAATATCATTTATAATGGTTAGGAGAGACAATCCAGACTTGTGAATAGTCTCGGCAAAAATTTTCTGCCTCTTGTCGAGCTGCGTTTGTGTCAAAAGCTCTGCCATTCCCAATACACCATTCATTGGTGTACGAATTTCATGACTCATATTCGCCAGAAACATGGACTTTGCTTGCGAAGCGCGTTCGGCTGTATGACGGGCTTTCTCGAGCTCGGTTATGAATTCTTCTCTCTGTCTGACTGAGTCACTCATCACTAACGCCATTTTTTGACTAAAATGCAAAGTATAGCCAAGACCTATCATCAAAACTGTTAGTAACGCGCATAACACGGGAAAAATGTCAGTTCCGTAGGATAACAATATCATATTGAGCATTACGGCCAGATAGGGGCACACTAAAATCAATGCGCGCCCCGGATTGCCATTAAACTGGGAAACCACCAACATTGAATTACAAAATAACAAAGCCACGGCAATTGTCACACCGGCCGCGCTGCCCGAAAAAAAACTGATGATTGCGCCCGATGCTTCAACGATACTGACGATCAGGACCAAAAAAATGTATAAAAAATCATCTGACGTTTCTTTTAGCTGGCGAAATAAATTAATCTCTTTCACTGGGGCAATGAGGGTGTTTTTTAGTTTCCAGTTATCCTCTACTGACAACCGGATAAGGCCGAGCACAGTCATCAAGCCACACCAAATGACGACGGGCAATGCCGGACTGACTGTCGCGATACAGAAAGTCCAGCCAAATATAAATATAAAACGACTGATCTTGGTATTTGCAATCGTTCGCTTTATTGTGTGCATATTATTTACGACAATATTCAAGATCGGGTTCCCGTCATGATCCTTATCTGTGCATTTATAACGATTTTTGATATAGAATACGTTAAGAATGGAAGCGCCCGATTTTATTTTTCAAACAAACACGAAAGTAAACTTTGCCGTTTTATTTTGTAAAAACCATTAATGGACACAGACAATTACCCCTAAAATCTATAAGCCATGCACCCACGTTAACGACGTGTCATTGATAAATTTAATGATTTTTTAAGGTCTTTTTTCTCAGCTTTTTACACGTATTTTAAAGGGCTAGTCCTATGAGAGCCTTTAGGTTAATGTAGGAATGAACATATATTTTATTACGGGATTCAATTTATGGTGAAATTCACTACTGCTTTCTTAAAGTTTCGAGGTATTACTTTTCACAAAACCGTTATTAACTTTATAGCAGTGATGATAACTGCACTGTGCCTGCTTTTTGGTGCGCCGGGTTTTGCTTATCAAGCAGATCAGTCACGTGAAGAGTCTGGTCAATTTGGTAGTGTTACCTTTCTCACCGCTGCTGCCATGGTGGATCCGGCCTCCGGGAAAACAATTCTTAATCCGGTATTAAAAATCACCGATGGAAGAATTGAGCAAATCTCTCAAAACTTGGAAATTCCGTCTGTCCCCGGTTCATCAATTATTAACCTCAGTGATCAGATTATTCTTCCCGGACTGATCGATATGCATGTTCACCTGACCTCCAACCCGACACGCAGCCGCAACACCCGTCAAGAACAGCATCAAGTCATTAATGGCGTCGTCAATGCCGAAAAAACTCTAATGGCCGGGTTTACCACTGTGCGAAATGTCGGTGCCAGCCGCTATACTGATGTGGCCCTTAGAGATGCCATCAATAACAATACAATACCGGGCCCAAGACTTTATGTATCCGGACCGCCGGTTGGTATTATTGGCGGCCATTGTTCCGATGACACTTATTCTCCTCCCGAAAATGAGAGTTATGGGGAAAATGTTGCTACGGGTCCTTGGGAAATGCGCGCAAAAGTTCGCAAAAATATAAAATATGGTGTTGATCTAATTAAAACCTGCTCAACTGGCGGGGTTTTCTCACGCGGGACGGTTTTGGGCGCGGCGCAAGGAACAATTGAAGAATTAAAAGCCATTACAGATGAAGCCCATGCACGAGGGTTAAAAGTTGCGTCCCACGCTCACGGCACAATTGGCATTAAAAACGCCATTCTCGCTGGCGTAGACACAATTGAACATGCCAGTTTTCTCGATGACGAGACCATCAAGCTTGCAAAAAAGAATAATGTCTATCTCTCAATGGACATTTACAATACAGAATACACACTGAGCAAAGGCGTCCAGAATGGCGTCTCGGAAGAAAGTCTTAATAAAGAGCGCGAAGTCGGCGGCGTGCAACGCGAGAGCTTTACAAAAGCAGTTAATGCAGGCGTGAAGGTCGTTTTAGGAAGTGATGCAGCTGTTTATCCTCATGGCGATAATGCAAAACAGCTCTCACGCATGGTAAAATTCGGCATGACCAATGCCCAAGCCTTGAGAGCGGCTACCAGCCTTGCCGCTGAAGCCCTCGGCAAGGAAGATCAACTAGGTCAACTGAAAGCAGGGTATAGCGCAGACATCATAGCGGTGCGCGCCAACCCTTTAGACGATATCACAGCCTTGGAAGAGGTAACATTTGTCATGAAAGCCGGCACTGTTTTCAAACAATAGAGCGTATTCGCTCGGCCAATCACTCGTAATGACGGGCTACATTTTCCCGCTCTCAAGCTTGCTCTCCCAGCCATCTTGCCCTCATTGAAGGGCCTTGCTACATATCGGGACAAAATCGAAAAAGGGTATCCCCAGAATGAAAATTAACGGCAATGAAATCCGCATCGGAAATGTTATTCAGCATCAAGATAGTTTATGGATCGCGGTAAAAACCGGCGCGGTCAAGCCGGGAAAAGGCCCCGCCTATGCACAAGTCGAGTTAAAAAACCTACTCGATGGTCGTAAACTCAACGAGCGCTTTCGCGCATCGGAGACGGTCGAACGCGTTCGCCTTGAGCAAAAGGATCACACTTTTTTATATGCTGAAGGTGATATGCTGGTTTTCATGGATGCGGAAAGCTATGAACAAATCAATATAGCAGAAGAAATGATTGGCGAGCGCCGAGCTTTCCTTCAAGATGGTATGCAGGTTAAAATCGAAAGCCATGAAGGCATGCCAATTGGCGTAACCCTGCCACAAGAGGTGGTGGTCGTAGTTGTCGAAACCGAACCCACAGTTAAAGGTCAGACGGCGACTTCCTCCTACAAACCCTCAACGGTTGATAATGGCTTACGCATTATGGTGCCCCAATATATCAGCGTTGAAGATAAAATTATCGTCAATACGGAAACAATGGAATTTACCAAACGTGCTGACTAAACCAGCAGGTTAAATTTATGACCCAATTTGCCCAGATCAATATAGCCAGTATGCGCTATGACCGTGATGACCCGCGCATGGCCGGTTTTATGGACAATATTGAGCTGGTCAATCGCATCGCAGATGCCGCCCCGGGATTTGTCTGGCGCTTACAAGATGAAAGCGGTGATGCGACCGGCATTCAACTCTTTGATGATCCGCTCACTCTTAGCAATATGTCAGTTTGGGAAACCAAACCCGATTTGGCCAATTTCATTTATAAAACCATCCATAAGCAATTCATTGCAAAAGGAAGCGATTGGTTCCGCGCTCATTCAAGGCCGCACTTTGCCTGTTGGCCAATACCGGACGGCACAATACCGACCCCGGCGCAAGGCGCGGCAAAACTGGAGCAATTATGGAAGGAAGGCCCCGGCGAGGATCTTCACGATATCAACTGGCTTCGCAATACAGATTAGTCCCAATTGAACAATCCTGCCAAAATTTGTCTCCTCGTCGCTGCGTGATTCCCTTAAAATCTTGCGGTTTTTAGGGCTAGGGAAGCTATTAAGGGCGCGGCGAGACGCCACGCCTAGGAAAAAATCATTTTAATTAAGTAAAATCAATAAGTTATTTAAACGCAGACATTCTTGACGCTGCGCTGCAGCGCCGTTATGTTCCGCGCAAATTTGTAAGGATTAGTAGTCGCTTACATTGCGTAGCAAAGTTAAAAGAATTCACCATCCCGCCAGCCTTTGAAGCAAACAATGCAGGGCACGACGGGACCACAACAGGCGAAACATGGCGGGCAACGAAACGGCCACCCCTTCCTCGAAATCGGGGCTTATCAATGAAGCTGCCCCTCTTACGGGAGGGGTTGATGACCCGAATCGTAAAGCCTTTAACAATTTTTCCGACCGCCTCGCTGATGCTAAAGACGATCATCAGGATCTCCCTCCCCAACAAAGTCAGGGTGAGGTAATGGGCTTGGGCATGAAACTCGCCTCCGAGCTTCTGGCCGCCTTGATTGTCGGGGGCGTGCTTGGCTTTGGTGCAGATGTTGTTTTTGATACCAAACCCCTCTTCATTCTCATCGGCCTATCACTTGGCATGGCTGCGGCCTTTGTCAACGTTTTGCGCATGATGAAGAAACTCTCTTACTCTACAGAAAATAACCAGCCCGATCATGTCAGCGAAGACGATATGTCTAGCCAGCAGCAACAAACCAGCTCAATTGATAAAGAATAATATGACAGAAATTCCTATGAACTTGTTTGAGATAATCAGCCAAAGTGTGATGCGGCCCATACTAGCGCCAATCTTAACGCCTTTCACGGCTGCCGATCCGATGGAGCAATTTCAGATTGTTCCTTTAGCGCCGCTGGAGATCATGGGGCTCGATATTTCATTCACCAATTCGTCCCTATGGATGGTGCTCTCTGTTCTCGTAGCGATGGCCTTTTTCATTTTATCTACACGCGGACGGGCACTGATACCCGGACGGGCGCAATCAGTTGCAGAACTATTGTATGAATTCATCGCCGATATGGTGCGCGGCGCCATTGGCCCGGAAGGCATGAAGTTCTTCCCTTATGTGTTCACCCTCTTCATTTTCGTGTTGATGAACAATTTACTCGGCCTGCTGCCGTCAATCCCCGGCGCACCCCACGGGCTGCACACCTTTACCCCAACAAGCCATATTATCGTTACTTTCGCGCTGGCGATGATGTCGATCGCCATTGTGATCATTTACGGGTTTTATAAAAACGGGCTTGGGTTCTTCAAATTATTCGCACCTTCAGGGGTGCCCCTATGGCTTCTTCCCCTGATTGTGCTGATCGAGTTCATCTCGTTTCTCTCACGTCCGGTCAGCCTTGCGATCCGGCTATTTGCCAATATGCTTGCCGGTCACATCATTCTCAAAGTCTTTGCTACTTTCGTTATTTCCTTACTCGGTGCCGGCGCGATTTTTAAAGGTATCGCAATACTACCGATGCTGGGGATTATTGCCGTGATGATGCTGGAAATTCTGGTCGCGTTTCTTCAGGCTTACGTCTTTGCCATTCTGACATGTATCTATCTCAACGATGCGGAGCATGCAGATGCCCATTAAAGTGAGCTAAATTATCCAAATCGACACTAATATGTTGACTTTTTATCGTCCCCACGGCAATCCGAGCGCAACCGTGAACATGGGCTCATCGCTCTAAAATGAATTTGCATTAACTCAGGAGTTTTTAACATGGAAGCAGAAGCAGCGAAACTTATCGGGGCAGGTCTTGCCTCTCTCCCTCTCGCCGGTGCCGCGATTGGCCTTGGTATTATTTTTGGTAACTTTCTATCAGGTGCCTTCCGCAACCCTTCAGCGGCTGCAGCCAACCAACAAACACTACTACTAGCCTTCGCGCTAACCGAATTTACTGGCCTTTTGGGCTTCGTGATTTCAATGCTGATCTTGTTCGTATTCTAAGACAAAACTGTCTAATTAGAATATCAATCAAGTCTGCTACCAAAGAGGGTTAAGGTTGTGATCAATTCCATGCTTTTAGCTGCGGCAGTTGCTGCCGATAAGGCAGCTCCCCATGGGGAGCAAGCGTCTGGTGGCGGCTTGCCGCAAATGGATGTCACCACCTTCTCTAGCCAATTATTCTGGCTGGCGGTTACCTTCACTTGCCTGTTCTTTGTCATGCGCTTGTCGATCCTCCCTCGTTTGGGGGGCATTATCGAGGAGCGCAAAGATCGAATCGCTGACGATCTCGATCAGGCGGCAGAATTCAAGCAACAGGCCGAAGAGGCGCAAACGGCCTATGATGACGCCTTGTCTCAGGCAAGGGCCAAGTCACAAAATATCGCGGCTGAAACCCGCTCGGCTATTGATGACCAGATTTCCACCATGCAATCATCAATGGAATCCGAACTTGCTGATAAAGTTGAGGAAGCTGAAGGGCGTATCTCTGCGATGAAGCAAACTGCACAAAATACCGTTCATGAGGCTGCCATTGATACGACACGCTCAATCGTTGAAGCCCTGATCGAGGAAGTCCCGACACGAGAAGCCGTTGAGAGTGCTATCGAGAGCTATGGCCGCTAGGGCCTGACTCTCTTAATTTTTGAGAAAGTTACAATGACAAATCTTCCTCTGATTGCTTTTTTGTTTGCTGAAGAGACACACGGCGCAAGCACCCATAGCTCCCCCGGTTTGTTAGCCGATACATCATTCTGGGTCAGCCTTGGCTTTGTGATTGTGATGGGCATTTTCTGGAAGATGGGCGTTCACAAGACGATTGCTAAGTCTCTTGATGATAGAAGCGCAAAAATTTCTGATGAGCTCGATGAGGCCCGCCGCTTGCGCGAAGAAGCGCAAGAACTACTCGCACAATATCAACGCCGACAACGGGAAGCCGAAGACGAAGCGGCTACTATCGTCGATCAAGCCAAGAAAGATGCAGAGCGCCTTGGCCGGGAAGCACAAGAAAAAATCAACGACCAGTTGGAGCGCCGCACCAAAGCTGCTGAAGAAAAAATTGCCAGAGCCGAAGCGCAAGCCCTCAATGAGGTGCGCGGCCAGACCACTGACTTGGCTGTAAATGCAGCGCGATCGATCATTAAAGATCGCATGGATAGCGGCGCGCAAAGCGCAATGGTCGAAAAAGCAATATCCGATTTACGCTCTAAACTGAATTAATCAGCGCGCCGCTTTAAAGAGCCGGGCTGCTGATTATCCCGCCTGCAACCCATTAAACCTTGATGCCCATCAAATCTTAATATTTGTAAGAGCCACCAATTCATTGATTGCAGGCTGCACATCATCAAGGGGAACCTTTATGGTCTTCATTCCCATTGCTTTTGCAGGCTTTAGATTAACCCCCAAATCATCGAGGAAGACACAAAATTCCGGCTGAACAGATAATGCTTCGCACATCATCTCGTAAATGACAGGTTCCGGCTTTCGCACCCCCGCTTTTGCACTTTCAATGACATGATCAAAGGACGCAAATATCTGTTGATGACGGGCAGTGTCTTTTTCACCCCCCCAATCAAGAGCGTCTAGCGGGAGGTTATTGGTAATACAGCCCGTTTTCAAACCAGCGACCTTACAGGCCTCAAAGGCTGCCACCATATTCTCGTGAAACTGACTACCATGCAGGAGTGACAAAAATGTCTTTCCACTGATTTCAAAACCTGCATCCCGGGTCTCTTTTGCAAACTCGACATCGAAACGAGCAAAGTCAATTTCGGACCGTTCAAATTTGGCGAAAGCCCCCTCATTCAAATTATTTTTTATAACGCCGCCAATAAATTTTTCGGGAAGTGAATTTTCACGTTCGAAGCGCGCAAAACCAACCACCGGCGATGTGATGAAAACACCGCCATAGTCGAATATCACCGCCTCGATCGCCATACATGACCTCTTTTAGAATAATAATTCGCCAAGTTTCGACTTATGAAAGGCTCCATCACCAAATACAGCCCCATGCCATATGGCGCGCCGACGATATAATTGGGCATCGCAATCATAAGTAAAACCAAAACCACCATGAAACTGGATGGCGCGATCAGATGCGCTAGTCAATGTTTTGTGGCATTGAACCATCGCCATACGGGTGGCGATTTCTCCGCTTCCCTGATCATTGAAACTATGGGCTGCGCTATATAAAAGCGACCGCGATTGTTCATAGGAGACATACGCATCAACGGTCGGGTGTTTGAGCGCCTGATAGGACCCAATCAGTTTACCAAATTGCTTGCGGGTTTTCAGATAATCAAGGGTATAATCGATCACGTTTTTCGCCCCGCCGCAACATTCCGCCGCCGACAATAAGGTTGCAACAATACTATAATGTGACAGCGCCGCCGCCACTTTATCCGTATCAAGAAATTGTGCTTTGTCGCATTCAATGTCGTTCAAATCCAATGAACAAGAACGCTTTGTTTCATCGATAAGGGTCTCGCGTGTTAATCGATCTTTGAATTGCTCACGGTTTAAAAGTATTATTGAAGGGCGCTGATCGCACATCACTGACACAATTAAATAATCAGCACTATCGGCGTCAGATACCAATGTCTTTTTTCCAGATAGCGAGACCGGGGCCCCATCACGATTATTGGTTGCTTCGGCACCCGCCTTTATGTTCGATAAATCCCAGGCCCCTTCCGTTTCCATAAATGCGCAACTAAAAATCTTGCCCCCACAAAGTTCCGGTAGATATTTTTGTTTTTGCGCCTCGCTGCCTGCGATTAAAAGGATTTGCGCGGCCAGACTTGTCGGGATGAAAGGCGTTGCCATCATAGCACGACCCATTTGCTCAATGACGGGTACAATTTCACCGACACCAAGCCCTGCCCCGCCCTCATAGTTTTCCGGAATTGCGATACCAAGCCAACCCAGCGCAACAATTTCGCGCCAGATATCCTGATCAAAACCCCGGTCATCCTCCATTAGCTGACGGACTTTTTCCATAGGAGATTTATCGCGGCAAAAATTTGTTGCGACTTCCAATAAATCCACTTGCTCATGGGAAAGGCCTATCTGCCCGAAAGGATGTTGTTCCATAAAGTCGCCTAGTTCCGCGCTATTTATTTTTTAGGAAGGCCGAGTACGTGCTCGCCAATAATGTTTCGTTGAATTTGTGATGTTCCCCCGCCAATCGTTGCGGAAAAAGCATTTAAATATCCCCTCGCCCATAAACCATCATCAATGGCATTATCATCGCCGACATAATAAGCACCGCGACTCCCGAGCATTGTCATTGCAAATTCATTCACGCGCAGCGCAAATTCTGTTTTCATCAATTTACTCGATAAAGACAGGCCCATCGGATTATCAATATTTAAAGGCAGTAATTTTCCGCGATCATCACATAGTTTCAAACTTTGCGCTTCAATCATAAAATCGATCAGCATATCGCGCATGACCGGATCTTCGAGAACCGGCGAGCCATCACGCGCGGCACGGCGCGCAAGGTCAACAATCGCAAAACTATCAACCGAGGCCATAATATGCCCGCCGGCCTGACCGCCGCGTGCGCCGCGTTCATATTCGAGAATGCGCATTGCGATCTTCCAGCCCTCTCCCTCTTTTCCCATCAATCCACTTGCCGGTATGCGCGCATCGGTAAAAAATGTTTGCGTAAACCCATACTCGCCAGTGAGTTTACGAATTGGGACAGTTTCTATGCCAACTATGCGCATCGGCGACAGGAAAAAACTTAAACCCGCATATTTATTGGGAGCCTCGATATTGGTCCGCGCTAGCAAAATCATATATTTGGCATAATTGCCCTGTGTGGTCCAAATTTTAGAACCATTCAAAATATACTCATCACCGTCGCGTTCGGCTTTAAGCTGTGCGTTACCAAGGTCTGATCCATTTTCTGGTTCAGAAAACCCCTGACACCAAATATCTTCCGCTGACAGAATATTTTTAATATATTTGGATTTACTGGCCTCATCGCCAATATCCAGTATAAGCGGTCCGGTCCAATTCAACCCAATGGCATTGAGCATTATCGGCGTTTTGTGCTTTCGCATAGCTTTGGTTGCCGCATTTTGAAAGGCTTGGGGCAAGCCCCCGCCCCCATAGTCACTTGGCCATGCGGCCCCGAGAAAACCAGCTTCATAAACTTTGCGCTGCCAATCGCGCAAATAATCAAATTGCCGATCGTCGCCAACCTCCATAAAGGTCAAGGGCAACATAAAACCCGGATCATGCTCACTATGGTCTGCAAACCAGGCATCAGCGTCCTTTGAAAATTCATCCAACGCTTTTTTATCGCCTTCGGATAAGTCACTACTCTCCATCGTAAATGCCCTGATTTCACATGTTCTTTAACTTTTGTTGGCTTCACTCGCCATGGTCACAAACCTGATGGTTTGTTGAGCACCGTTCAGCATTTCCACCTGATTTTCGCGGTGCGATAATTTATCAAAATTAGCGGCGACATTATCAGCGGTTTGCTCGCCAACCGGCAAATACATGCCTTGGGTTTCGTTGAGCTTGGTCACGGAATAACCGCCAGCACCAGCACACAAAATCGTTTTTGTCGGCGCATTATCATTTGCCAGAAAAACAAGCCCTGCGGTGACACTTTCAACGGTCATCAATTCAAGCGCATTTGGCGGAAGCAAACCCTCCGTCATGCGTGTGGCGGCCGTGGGTGAGAGCGTATTGACATGAATGTTTTTCTTCTCGCCCTCAATGGCAAGGGTATTCATAAAGCCCATCAACCCGGCTTTGGCTGCGCCGTAATTAGATTGACCAAAATTCCCGTATAATCCCGATGAGGATGATGTCATGACGATGCGGCCATATTCGCGCTCGCGCATATGATCCCACACGGCCTTGGTACAAACCATTGACCCGAACAAATGCACATCAACCACTGTTTTAAAATCTTCAATGGTCATTTTACTAAAAGATTTATCGCGCAAAATTCCGGCATTATTGATTAAGATATCAACATGGCCCCAACGCGTCATCGCGTCGCCAACCATTGCCTCGACTTCATCAGGTTTGGTTACATTGGCTCCGTTAGCCATGGCCTCGCCGCCCGCCGCCTCAATTTCTGCGACCACGCTCTGGGCAACCGTCTGTGATCCCCCTGTTCCATCGACAGCGCCGCCAAGATCATTGACCACAACTTTAACGCCGCGCCGCGCGAGTTCGAGCGCATGCGAACGCCCAAGACCAACACCCGCACCAGTTACAATGGCAACGCGGTCTTTAAATTCTATTTTACTCATTTTAGTTCCTTAAAAATTTCAATCTTATGCAACTTCAAACAGGCCAGCCGCACCCATACCGCCGCCAACACACATAGTGCAAACAATATATTTTGCGCCGCGACGCTTTCCCTCTATCAAGGCATGACCAACCATTCGCGCACCAGACATTCCATAAGGGTGTCCGATTGAAATCGCGCCGCCATTGACATTCAAATTCTCGTCAGGAATTCCAAGCTTATCCCGGCAATAAAGAACCTGAACAGCAAATGCTTCATTAAGTTCCCAAAGGCCGATATCATCCATTTTCAAATTGAATTTTTCGAGCAATTTTGGCACCGCATAAACCGGTCCAATACCCATTTCATCAGGATGCGTACCAGCCACAGCCATGCCGCGATAAATGCCCAGAGGTTGTAGGCCGCGCTTTTCCGCAACTTTTGCCTCCATGACCACAGCCGCAGATGCGCCATCGGAAAGCTGTGAGGCATTACCCGCAGTGATACATTTACCCTCTTTAATCTGCTGTCCTGCCTTAAAGACAGTCTTTAATCCCGAAAGGGATTCCGCGCTTGTGCCAGGGCGATTACCCTCATCTTTTTCAAGCTTGGTTTCAACGTCGGAGACCTCACCGGTTTCCTTGTTTTTGAACTTCATTACCGACGGCAGCGGGACAATTTCATCGTCGAATTTTCCCGCCTGTTGCGCTTCATGGGTACGGGTTTGTGACTGCGCAGCATATTCATCTTGTGCTTCGCGTGAAATTTTATAGCGTTCGGCAACAATCTCGGCTGTTTCAATCATCTGCATATAGGTCGATGGCATATTTTCCACGAGCCAAGGGTCTGGCATCACGAACATGGTACCGACCTGATTCATGGAGATGGATTCAACACCGCCGCCAATGGTCACATCCATATTATCGACAATGACCTGCTTGGCAGCCGTCGCAATCGCCATCATGCCCGACGCACATTGTCGATCAAGGCTCTGACCGGAAACGCCGATGGGAAATCCGGCGCGCAAGGCTGACTGACGGGCTATATTTTGAAAAGCGGTGCCTTGTTGAATGGCCGCGCCCATAACAATATCTTCTATTTCTTCCGCCTCGACGCCGGCGCGGCTACAGGCATTGCTGATTGCGTGGGCGCCCAATGTCGGGGACGGTGTATTGTTAAATGCCCCGCGATAGGCTTTACCGATAGGGGTTCTGGCAGTGGAAACGATGACAGCTTCTCTCATGAGCATGCTCCTTTTATGGTCAAAATCGTAACTTTCGTCACGGTTTACTATCTTTATGAATTCTTTTCCATACGATCCGCGATTGCATCCAGCCTGTCAGCAATTTTTAGCAGTTTTTTATCAGTCTTTTCCCCAAAAGCCCCCTTCCGGGGCTTTGAAACCAGCAGCAATTTCACCAATTGCCTCGAAAATTGCTCAACTTCGTTGTCCCGGCCCGTGATTACAATCGTGCGCATTGCATTTTCCAACCCGCCATAAAAAATATCGCGCAATATCCAGGGGGCGTATCCCTTTGCAATATCCCCTTTGAGAATACCCTCACGCACGGTCCGGTCAAAAATCCCGACATAATTCTTGTTCATCATATAAAGCGAATCTGCGCGGTCGCTTTTTTGATGCCGCTCTTGAAGATTGAGCATCTCCAAAATACGCCGTTCCTCCAACACTGAAGTCAAATGATGAATCGCGAGAAATTCCAGCTTTTGGGCCGTGCTCTGCAATGCGTCCACCCCTGACTGGGTTGATTTTGTTAATCGGTCATAAAAACGGGCAATAACAGCAGAGGCAATTGCGTTTTTATTATTGAAATAAAGATAGACAGTCCCTTCCGCTACGCCGGCTGATGCGGCGATTTGCGAAATAGTGGTTTTGGTAAATCCTTTTTGCCCGAAAGACTCGTGCGCTGCCTTTATAATGGCATCCTCTTTATCTTCATAACGCTCGCGTCTTGTCGCGCTATCGCCTTTCGATTTTTCTATTTTCATCCGGGCACTACTCTTTACACGCTGCTGCGAATTTTGAGGTCGGGGTTTTTCTTTTACTCTCATGGGTGGACCCGCGGGATGGCTGACTTGACTTTTTGCAAATGAATGATATTCATTATTAATGAATATTGCTCTATTTTTTACAAAAGGCAAGTCCATCACCATCAAAATTCATCAAGCTAGCAAGGAAATTAGCAAATCATAAACGGGCGCTAACACGGCTATAAAACCATGATAAAAAAGTCAGTTAGAATTAGCGGGGCATGTGGATATTGGGGGGAAAGCCCGATAGCAACGCCCCAATTTCTTAAAAGCGACACGCAAAGCGAAAGCGTGGACTATATTGTTTATGATTATCTCGCTGAAATCACCATGTCGATTTTAGCAAGAGCCAAATCCAAAAAACCCGATAGTGGCTATGCAACCGATTTTATAACCAGTGTCCTAAAACCCAATTTACTCGATATTTCAAAATCTGGCGTCAAGCTGGTGAGCAACGCTGGCGGGGTTAATCCTGATGCGTGCGGAGAAGCGGCCAGAGCCCTCATTAAAGAACTCGGCCTTGATTTGAAAGTCGCGGTTATCACTGGTGACAATATTCTGGATCGCGCCGAGAAGATATCCAAAAGCAATCCCAAAGAAATGTTTACTGGTGAGGATTTTCCCGGCCCTGATAAAATTGCCAGCATCAACACCTATATTGGCGCATTCCCGATCGCCAAGGCTTTGGATGAAGGCGCTGATATTGTGATTACTGGCCGGTGCGTCGATAGCGCGGTCACACTTGGCATTTGCATTCATGAATTCGGATGGCAATCCAATGACTTTAACGCCCTCGCAAGCGGCTCTCTTGCAGGACATATTCTGGAATGTGGGCCGCAAGCTACGGGAGGAAATTTCACTGACTGGGAATTAGCCGGAAACATCGCAAATATTGGCTATCCAATTGCAAAAATCCATGCTGATGGTTCATTTGAGATAAGCAAGCCGGAAAACACGAGCGGGCTTGTCAGTGTGGGAACAATTAGCGAGCAAATGCTCTATGAAATCGCAAATCCGCAAAGTTATATGCTTCCCGATGTTATCTGCGATTTTTCTGAGGTTTCGATTACCCAAAAAAGCAAAGACATTGTTCATGTTAGCCCTGCCAAGGGTTTGCCCGCGCCAGATAGCTATAAAACTTGCGTAACTTTCAACGATGGATATCGCACCGGTATGACGTTAACCCATTATGGTTTCGACGCGGCCCGAAAGGCGAGGAAATTTGCCGATGCAGCGCTGGAACGGGCGAGTGCAACCTTGCAACAATTAAACATGCAAAATTTCACCGAAACGAGTATAGAAATTATCGGCAATGATAGTCAGTATGGTGATTTTCCTAACGATAACACACCCCGCGAAGTCGTCACCAAAATTGCAGCAAAACACCCGACAATGTTTGAAGGGGGTATTTTATTAAAAGAAATAGCCGGATTGGGATTAGCCAGCGCGCCGGGCCTATCGGGCTTTCAGGGCGCACGGCCCAAACCATCACCCTTGGTGCGATTATTTTCCTATCTAACACCAAAGCAAGATATCACTTTAAAAATTGATTGCGATGGCACCACGCATGATTGGAGAGATAGCCCCGGCACCCCATTTATCAAAAACCCGGTCAAGCGACACGCCCCGCCCGCAATGCCTGCGATGGACGAAACAAAACAACTCCCCCTTATCGAATTGGCATGGGGGCGCTCTGGCGATAAAGGAAACAAAGCCAATATCGGCATTATTGCGCGCCATCCAGATTATCTCCCCTTTATATGGCATGAAATTGACGAGGAAGTCATCGCCGAGCGATTTGCCCATTTCATTGAAGGGGCCAATAAGCAGGAAATTCTGGGTAAAATAGAGCGCTATTATCTACCCGGCTCGAACGCCATCAATTATGTCATTGACGATATTCTTGGCGGCGGCGGCGTAGCCTCTATCCGAAATGACCCTCAGGGAAAGGGCTATGCCCAAATTCTCCTTGCCCACCCGGTTTGCGTACCCGTTAATTTTTCAACCATCTCATGAGTATAAACCATGCCCGTTTATCAGAGCAAAATTAATCCGCAGTCAGAAAAATACCGCGATAATTATCAGCAAATGTCTGCCTTGGTTGAAAAACTCGCGGAACTCAATGCCAGAGCCCCCGCGCGCTCGGCCAAACGTAAAGAGCGTTTTGAAAAACGAGGCCAACTCCTTCCCCGCGAACGCCTTGCCCGCCTCCTTGATCCGGGAATGCCTTATCTGGAAATTGGTAACATTGCCGGCTATCTGGTCGATACGACGGTGGAAGAAAAATCGATTCCCGGCTCAACGATCATGGCCGGCATTGGCTTTATTGCTGGTGTACGCTGCGCAATTGTCACCGATGATAGCGGTATAAAAGCCGGATCAATGAGCAAGGCTGGCGGCTATCGCCTAAAGCGCGCTCAAGAAATTGCTCTCGATCAAAAATTACCCTTCATTCATCTCGTCGAAAGCGCTGGCGGGGATCTGATTAATTATACCGTAGAAGGATTTGTAGAAGGCGGCTCTTTATTTGCCAATCTGGCACGTCTATCCAAAGCCGGATTGCCGGTTATATCCATTCTTCATGGATCGTCGACGGCGGGCGGCGCCTATATGCCCGGACTTTCTGATTATGTGATTGCCGTAAAGGAAAATGGTCGCGCTTTTCTGGCGGGGCCGCCCCTTTTGAAAGCCGCAACGGGCGAAATCGCTACCGATGAAGAGCTTGGCGGCGCCCAAATGCATGCAACAGTTTCCGGGCTTGCAGAATATCTTGCTGAAGATGACGGAGAAGCTGTTTTAATAACCCGCGAGCTGGTTTCAAGATTGGGCTGGAATCGAAACCGCCCCTCTTCTTCGACCTCATTTAGAGAACCGATTTATGATTCCGATGAAATACTCGGTATTGTCTCACCAAATTATCGAATTCCATACGAAACACGCGAGCTCATCGCCCGTTATGTGGATGGTTCAAGCTTTACTGATTTCAAACCGCTTTATGGTGTTTCAACCGTATGCGTACAGTCGGAAATTTTTGGTCACCCATGCGGCATTATCGCAAATAACGGGCCCATTGATCCTGATGGGGCAACAAAAACCACGCAATTTATTCAATTATGTGATCAGGCGGGGCTGCCGATCATATTTCAACAAAACACAACCGGTTACATGGTCGGAAAAAACTATGAACAGGCTGGTATGATTAAACATGGCTCGAAAATGATACAGGCTGTGACCAATGCCAGTGTGCCGCGTATCACCATGATGGTTGGCGCTAGCTATGGCGCAGGAAATTACGGAATGTGTGGCCGTGGGTATGATCCTGACTTTCTTTTTACATGGCCGAACGCCTCCACCGGTGTCATGGGGGGCGAGCAAGCAGCGCAAGTCATGACGATTGTTGCAGAGATGAGTTCGGAGAAAACCGGCAAAGAAATCGACCATAAACAATTAGAGATGCAGGAAAAAATGCTTACTCATTTGTTTAATTCACAATCTGACGCCTTTTATACGTCGGGCCATCTTCTTGATGATGGTATGATTGACCCTCGCGACACACGCAAAACCCTTGGGTTTTTGCTGGCCACAGTTAATGAATCGCAAAACCGGACGCTACGACCAAATAGTTTTGGCGTTGCAAGGCCATAAAGATAAAATCATGATCACACTTCCCGAGACCAAATTCTTGATCACCGAGTTCAGCCAGGGCTGGCTGACAATCTGGTTTAATTCACCAGAAAATCGCAACGCGTTATCGGCCCGGTTGACTGATGAGTTGATGCAAATTCTTCAATTAATCGAAAATGACCGAACAGTTCGCGGGATAACATTGCGCGGTAAAGGCGGTGTTTTTTGTGCGGGGGGAGATTTAAAAGAATTTCATGGACTCGCCGGCGGGGCGTCGCGCGATGATATTATCGCCATGAATGAACGAGGCGGAGAATTATTTGCAAAAATCAATGCAATGCCGCAAGCCGTTCTTGTTCTCGTAGAAGGCGCTGCGATTGCTGGGGGATTGGGTATGATCTGTTGCGCAGATATGGTTGCGATCACCAGAGACGCAAAATTTTCCCTGACGGAAACACAGCTCGGGATCGTCCCTGCACAGATTGCTCATTATATCGTAAAACGTCTGGGGCTTAATCAGGCAAGGCGTTTAATGTTATCGGGGGCGCGCTTTAATGGTGATGACGCTTTTAAAATGGGATTGGCTGATTTTGTCGCAAAAGACAGCGCAGAGCTGGAGGCGATTGAAGCGCACTTTAAAAAGGATGTGCTTCGCTGCGCACCAAATGCAAATGCGATTACCAAGGATATACTTTTAAATGCCGGAGAGCTTACTCCCAGTGAAATGCGAACCTTTGCGGCAAATCGTTTTGCTGATGCCATGCTAAGTGATGAAGCCAAAGAAGGCATCAGTTCATTTATTGGAAAACGAAAACCAGCATGGGCACAATCTGTTCGCAATCCGGAAGATGTTAATCGCACCAATGACAAATCCGGGGATGAGGTATGATAAAACCGATAAACTCAATTCTTATCGCCAATCGCGGAGAGATAGCCTGCCGCATTATTCAAACAGCTCGAAAAATGGGATTGCAAACCATTGCGGTCCATTCTGATGTTGATAAAAATGCCCCTCATGTCAAATTGGCTGACCGTGCAATATTGCTCGGCCCGGGACCAGCCGCTCAATCATATCTAAATCAGGATCGCATTCTAGAAGCTATCGCGCACACGGGGGCCGATGCGGTTCATCCGGGCTATGGATTTTTATCGGAGAACGCCGCTTTTGCCGGCGCTTGTGAAAAGAACGGTATTATTTTTATTGGTCCGAAAAAATTTGCTATTGAGGTCATGGGAGATAAAGCAAAATCCAAACAACGCATGATTGAGAGCGAAGTAGCCTGTATTCCCGGTTATCAGGGAGAGGATCAATCGGATCAGGCTTTTTTAAGACACGCCGAAAAAATAGACTTTCCGCTTATGGTAAAAGCATCTGCGGGCGGCGGCGGGCGCGGAATGCGCTTTGTTGAAAAACCGGGTGACCTTAAAGACGCTCTGAAGCTCGCCCGCGATGAAGCCAAAAACGCGTTTGGTTCTGGTGACTTAATTCTGGAACGTGCCTTGATGAACGCAAGACATGTGGAAATACAAATTCTGGCAGATAATTATGGTAATATCGTTTATCTGGGTGAGCGGGATTGTTCTGTACAAAGACGCCATCAAAAAATCATCGAAGAAAGCCCCTGCCCTGTTATGACCCCGCAATTGCGCGAGCGTATGGGGCTTGCTGCTTGCAGGGCTGCACAATCTGTTGGCTATACTGGCGCAGGAACTGTTGAGTTTCTGCTCGACGATAAGGGTGAGTTTTATTTTCTGGAAATGAATACGCGCCTTCAAGTTGAACATCCAGTGACTGAGATGGTCACTGGTCTTGATCTGGTTGAGTGGCAGATCAAGATCGCCCGGGGTGAAAAAATTTCCTTTGACCAGAACCACATTAATCTTGATGGCCACGCCATTGAAGCGCGCCTCTATGCAGAAGACCCAGCCCAGCAGTTTTTGCCATCAACGGGCCGCATTGATTTATGGCAAGCTGCGCCCGATATTCGCATTGATAATGGCATCGAAACGGGAAGTGAAATTTCACCCTATTACGACCCGATGGTTGCAAAAATTATTGCCCACGGAAAAAACCGTGAAGATGCCCGCTTAAAACTTGTCAGGGCATTGAAAGAAACGACCTTATACGGTGTCACCACTAATAAAGCTTTCCTGATCGATGCGCTCAACAAAGAAACTTTTATCGAAGGCACGGCAACGACCTCTTTTATGGAGGAACATTATCGCGAAAACAGTTTCCAGCAAAAGGAACCAAGTGAAATCGATTTAACCATTGGCGCTATGCTGATGTATGAAAATAGCCGCGCACATGCTATAAAACAGGCCATCAATGTTCCGGAAAACCTTATGGGATGGTCAAGCGCGCACCCCATCACCGTGCCTTTTCAATTTGAAGTCGCAGAGCGGTTTATCGATTTTGCAATCACACCGCTGGGACATAATCTGTATGAGGTAATCGGCGAGCATAAACATCAGGTAGAAATACTTGATCTATCCGGACACCGCGCCAAATTGAAAATAGACGGCGCACAGCTTGCTATTTCTTTTCATATACCGAACCGCGATCCTACTTATCAAACCATTCAACTGACTATTGATGGTCATGATTTTGAATTGGTCAATCTGGTTGGACGGCCTAGCCGCTCGCAAGATGCCATCGGCGCTGGATCAATTCTAGCGCCAATGCATGGCCTGCTCGTCAGTATGAATGTTGTCACGGGTCAAAGCGTTCAAAAAGGCGACACACTGGCCGTGCTGGAAGCCATGAAAATGCAGCATGAAATTCTTGCGGATATGGATGGCACCATTGGTGAAATTCATTATACTGAAAACATACAAGTATCAGCCGATGCGCTCTTACTGGAAATCAAACCCTGATAATCTCATAATGCGCAAATCCAAGGAGGCATTTCATGCGTGAAGCTCAAGACTTTCTCCATGAGAGCGATTGCCTTGCCGATTTACTCGGTGATGCGAGCGATAAAGATTTTGAACGAAAAACCTTGTTCAAAAACTGGACTATCGAAGATGTCATTGGCCATCTTCACCTATGGAATTATGCTGCAATGTTAACGGTCGAAGACAGTGAAAAATTTTCAGCATTCCTGACCCCGCTTTTCGAGAGGCTTATGGCTGGCGACACGCATCCAGAAATTCAACGTCAATGGCTGGATGAAAATGCTGACGGCCTAAGCGGGCGTAATCTTTTTGAGGCATGGATTGAGCTATACCGCAAAACAGCTCGACTCTATCAAAATACCGATCCCCAAAAGCGGGTTGCCTGGGCCGGGCCGCCCATGAGTGCCCAGTCAAAAATTATTGCCCGCCAAATGGAGACGTGGGCCCATGCGCAGTCAATCTTTGATCTATTGGGGCAAGAGCGAGAAGATACAGACCGCCTTCGAAATATTGCTCATCTGGGAGTGACCACCTATAGCTGGACTTTTCGAAACCGCGCGATTGAACCGCCAACCCCCAAGCCTTTTGTTCAGCTAACGGCACCCTCCGGCGCAATTTGGGAATGGAATGAACCACAAAGCGATAACAAAATTGAAGGCATGGCCACGCAATTTTGTCAGGTGGTGACACAAACCCGCAATATTGCTGATACGGCTTTGACCGTGATTGGTGAACCGGCAAATCAATGGATGCTTAAGGCTCAATGCTTTGCGGGCGCTCCAAATGATCCCCCAATCAAGGGATCACGCTATAAAAGCCCAGTATAACTGCTTAATCTGATAGCGGCGCAAGCGAATATTGCCTAATAAAAACGAGTTTATTGATAAGGATCATTTCGATGGATTTAACATTTTCGAAAGCCGATGAAGACTTTCGCCGCACCGTCAAAGATTTTCTTGACGAGAATTGGCCGGAAGAAAATCGCAACGGCAATCTTGAATTTACACGTGAAAATTATATTGCCTGGCATAAAAAACTGCATGCCCAAGGGTGGGCCGCGCCCAGTTGGCCAAAGGAATATGGCGGTACCGACTGGACCCCGACCCAACGCTATATTTTCAATGAGGAAATGGCAAAAGCGGAAACATTTCCCTCTTTAGCTTTCAATACCAGCATGGTGGGCCCGGTCATTTATACTTTCGGGAATGATGAGCAAAAAGAGCGATTTTTGCCGGCCACCCTCTCCTGCGATATTTGGTGGTGTCAGGGATATTCCGAACCCGGCTCCGGCTCCGATCTGGCAAGCTTGCGCACCAAAGCAGTGCGCGATGGGGACCATTACATTGTCAACGGTTCAAAGACTTGGACAACCCTTGCCCAACATGCCGACTGGATATTCTGTTTGGTGCGAACCGACCAAGACGTCAAAAAACAGGAGGGCATTTCTTTTATTCTGATCGATATGAAAACCCCCGGTATTACGGTTCGCCCGATCATGACGCTCGGCGGTGATCACGAAGTCAACGAAGTCTTTTTAGAAGATGTAAAAGTACCGGCTGAAAATCTCATTGGCGAAGAAAATCGCGGCTGGACCTATGCTAAATTTCTTCTGACCCATGAACGCTCGAACATTGCAGGCGTTCATAATTCCCGCCGCAATCTGGAACGCTTAAAAGAAATTGCCTCTGATGAAAGCCTCTATGCCGAGGGCGCAGCGCTTAAAGATGATGATGATTTCAAACGTAGTGTCGCACAACTCGAAATTGATATTATGGCTCTGGAATTTACCGAGCTGCGCTCGCTTGCCAATGAAGAGGCAGGCAAGGGACCGGGCGCAGAAAGTTCAATCTTGAAAATTCGCGGCACGGAAATTCAACAACGCATTACCCATTTAGCGGTAGAAGTTGCCGGTAATTACGCCCTACCTTTTCAACGCGAGCTTGGCCATAATGAACATCCCGCCGGGCCCAGCCATAGCGTCCATGCGGCGGCGAAATATTTCAACTACCGCAAGACCTCCATTTACGGTGGCACCAACGAAATCCAGCGCAATATCATCGCAAAAGCGGTGCTTGGCCTTTAATGATCACATTTAGGAATTGATGAGATGAATTTTGAGTTCAGCGAAGAACAAACCATGATACGCGAATCCGTTTCGCGGTTTTTACGGGAAAAATACGACTTTGAAACCCGCCAGTCCATTATCAATTCCGATGAGGGATGGAGCCGCGAGATATGGGCGCAATTTGCGCAAATGGGCTTGATGGGCGCGGCCTTCCCCGAAGAGTATGACGGGTTTGGCGGAAGCGCCGCTGATATGCTTGTTTTGATGGAGGAGTTTGGCACAGCCCTCGTGGTGGAACCGATTTTGCCAACAGTGATTTTGTGCGGTCAAATCTTGCGCCAGACTGGCGGGGATCACGCAAAGGAAATTATCCCTGAAATTATTAGCGGCGAAATGATAATGGGTTTTGGCTATGCAGAACCACGCAGCCGATATTGCTTGCATCATGTAGAAACCACCGCAAAAAAAGATGGGGATGAGTATATATTATCAGGCCGAAAAGCGGTTGTTCTGGCTGCGCCCATTGCAAATAAAATTATTATATCTGCACGCACCAGTGGCAAGACCCGCGATCAAGATGGAATTTCACTTTTTTTGATTGATCGCGATACAGCCGGCCTTAGCGTAGAGGGCTACCCGACAATAAACGGTCATCTCGCAGGCGAGGTTCATCTTGATAATGTGCGGGTAAAATCATCCTCCCTATTGGGCGATGAAGGCAAAGCGTTTCCCGTTATCGAACAGACAATAGACAATGCCATTATTGCCACTAGCGCCGAGGCTATCGGGGTATGCAAAAAAATGTCTGCGCTCACCAATGAGTATGCGCGCCAGCGGGAGCAATTTGGTGTGCCAATTTCAAAATTTCAGGTTCTCCAGCATAATATGGTGGACATGTTCATCCACACAGAAGAAATGGTATCGATGGCCTATATGGCTGTGATGAAATCGGACACACCGGGGTCAAATACAAAAACAGCCGCCTCCGCTGCAAAAGTCCAGCTTGGAAAATCTTGTAAATTTGTCGGGGAAACAGCGGTGCAGATTCACGGCGGGATGGGCATTACAGAAGAAATGGCAATCGGCCATTATTTCATGCACGCTACCATGTTGGACTCATTGTTTGGCAATAGTGATTTTCATTTGAAACGTTATCAAGATCTGACGACATAATGGTATTACCGCAAAATTTTTCGTAACGAGTACACCCCGTCACATGGACCAAACAGATCACCCTCACTCCATAATAACAAATGACCCGTCACTCGAATGGTGGCAGCTTAATAAATCGGATTTTGGCAACACATTAGGCCCTATTGAACTCGCCTATCACGCTTCGGATGATCCGGTCTGGCTTGCCCGGATGACGGTGATGAAGAAACATCTTAATCTGGGAGGCGTTTGTCATGGCGGCGTTTTATTGTCTCTTGTCGATATCGCCATGGGAACCGCTGCTTATATGGCCGGTGGTAATAAAGCTTGCGCGACTATTCAGCTTGATAGCCAATTTTTAAGCGCGGCCAAACTTGATCAGAAACTCACCGCCATCGCTAAGTTAAATCGACGCACGAAGGATATTTCTTTCATGACATGCGAACTTTGGGGTGGCGGAAGACAAGTAATGAGTGCAAATGGTGTTTGGAAATATCTTTCTCTAAAAAACTACGCAAGCCCAATTCCAGATCCGGCCCAAAACCCAGCACAAGAATAGCACAACGCTTTTAAATTCATTTGATAGGTGAGAATGACTAAAAACCAAAACGATAGTCAGCAAGCACCAAAAGACAATGATGACTTGATCAGCGCCACGGTCACCGTCGCCCCTGTGATTGCGCCCAGTAGTGATACCGGCCAACTACCGCGACATCCAAAAACCTCCCAACGGGACCGGAATATTGCCTTTGGTGTTTTAATGTTGGGGGCGATGTGTCTCGGGCTCGGCCAAACAATTTTATTCACCATCCTCCCGCCTCTGGCCAGACGCATCGGCCTTGCGGATATTCAGGTTGGCATGATTTTTACAGTTTCAGCGCTTATGTGGGTGATCATGAGCCCGGTCTGGGGACGGCGCAGTGATAAGATTGGCCGCAAGCCAGTTATCCTGCTGGGTGTTGGCATGTTCTCTGTTTCCATAGCCGGTATTGGCTGTATCTTGCATCTTAGCCTCAAAGATTCACTCTCCTCACTGAGTATTTTTATATTACTGGTTTTATTCCGAAGCTTGCATGGGCTTTTTTCTTCCGCAGGGCCCGCCGCCTCGCAAGCTTATGTCGCTGACCGGACCAAGCCTGATGAACGAACCTCATCCCTTGCCGGAATTGCGGCTGCATTCGGCTTAGGCGCAACTTTGGGCCCAGGAATTGGCGGAACGACGGTACAATTTGGTCCCGTGATACCTTTGTTTATTGTGTCAGGCATTGCCATCCTTTCATTTTTGACGATTTTGCGCTTTTTGCCCGAGCGCTCACGGCCACTACAACGCACCAATCAACCAAAGCTGAAAGTGACCGACAAACGCCTGCGCGCCGCCCTGTTTTACGGTGTATGCGGCGGCGTATTGATGGTTTTACCGATCCAGCTGATCGGGTTTTATCTGATTGATATTTTAGAACTTGAAGAGATATCCGCCTCTCAAGTCTTGAGTGTGGTGTTTATGGTAAGCTCGATTGCTGCGCTTTTTTCCCAGCTCGTCATCATTCAGCGCTTTAAGCTCCCACCCTCACTGCTGGTCTGGATAGCCCCGCCAACAATTGCACTGGGCCAATTAATTGTAGCTCTTGGCAGTGATATTGGCACCATATCGTTTGGCATGATGATCACAGGACTTGGCACGGGCATGTATTTTCCCGCCTATAATGCCACGATATCCCTTCGTGTTAACCCGGAAGAACAAGGCGCCGCAGCCGGTCTTGCCAATGCGACGGGCGCGATAGGCTATATTTTTGCACCGGTTCTCGCCTTCGGGTTATATGAGATTTCCCCGCAGACACCTTTCTATTTTTCTGCGTGCCTTGCCGTGCTGCTCACTGTCTATGCCCGCTTGGTTCTAAGGACCTAAGCACAAAAGCGATGCTTCTCAGGTTCTGCAATTTAGAATTTAGAACCTACTCACCACTAAACTCAGGTTTCTGCTTATTCAAGAACGCATTGATACCGGCTTTCGCATCTTGTGTGCTCGTTGCCTTTACCATCTCGAGGGTCTCTAAAGCGAGCTGACTTTCAAGATTTTCACTATAAGCCGTCATAAGCAATTTCTTCACTGCGCCGAATGCCCGCGTTGGGCCTTTAGCGAGGGGGAGCGCAACCTCAAGAGCACGCGCCATCACCTTATCCTGATTAACCACCTCGCTGACCATACCCCAATTCATCGCTTCATCCGCACTTAAAACCCGGTTGGTAATCAACATCTCTTTTGCCCTCAACAATCCAATATGTTTGGCTAAATAATAGGTGGAGCCCCCATCAGGCGACAAACCGCCATTGGTATAAGCAAGGGTAAATTTGGCGGTATCCGCAGCGATAATATAATCGCCCATTAAAGAGAGTGATAAGCCGCCGCCTGCGGCTATTCCATTGACTGCAATAATGACCGGCTTTTCGAGGCGCGAAAAAAGCGACAGCAAATTATGAAAACTGGATACTTTTTCATACATGTGGTCGGAGAGGTTCTCCCCTAAAGCGCTGAACTCACCCAGATCCCCGCCTGCACAAAAGAATTTGCCAGTCCCCGTCAAAATCATAGCGCGGATATCTTTATCGGTCTGTACCTTTTGGACTTTTTGAACCAGACCCTCAGGAATTCCCTGACTAAGACAATTTGCATTTTCTGGTCTATTAAGAGTGACGATTGCCACACCATCACGAACCTCATACAAAACGCTATCATCAGCCATGATTTCCTCTTTTCGTTCCTACTGTATATGATGCAAATCAACCGCCCCAATAGTACATTCAATGGGGCAGCAGATATTATCAACAGGTTTTAACAGATCCCATTTACGACTAAATTTCACCAAGACCAATCACGGATATAAAGCCCCATGAAGCCCAGGATAAAAAAACTGATAGGAATCTTGATCCTGCTTGTTGGCATGTTTGTTTACTTTATTGCAGCGATCAACATCGCGGATGCCCTGCCAGACCATATAGTTTTACAAATTGGTTATTATGCAATCGCAGGTATCATCTGGGTTTTCCCCCTTAAACCATTGTTTTTATGGATAAATAGAGACCCGTCATCGAGTGATGAATGAAATTTAAACGCAAAGAATTTCAAGGGCTCGGAAACCGCTTCTTAATCCCTTCGCGCTAGTGTTTTGCTCAGAGTATAGCGATAGTGGGAAAGTTACATGTTTCAAAAATCCGGCGCCATGTACAAGGTGGAAGAGTTTGTAGAAATAAAACTCGTTGGGCAGCCTGCTTTCGAGGCCGTGGTTTTCCTATCGGTCGGGGATCGCCTGATCGATTTGTTGAATGATAATCGCTCGTTTATCCCTGTTAAGCGGATGGATAACTCAACAGTTATTATGTCAAAATCCAATATTGTTTCGATCGTTGAAAAAGACCCATTTGCCGCTGAAGACGACGATGAGGATAGCGCAACAAGTCAAGATATCACCCCTCATTTTGAAGAGGATGAATTTGAAGACAAATCGTTTGGTGGATCGAATGCCGATCAAGATGGCGGTTCGAAAGACTCAAATAAAGAGCAAGAACAAAAGAAAAAGCGCCGTCGCCGCAAAAAATCACAACAATTCGACGCCTATGCTGTGCTGAAAGTCTCCCCGGATGCCAGCATGGACGAGATCAGAAAAGTCTATAAGAGCCGTATAAAGACAGTTCATCCGGATACAGTTGCGGCGCTTGATCTGGGCGAGGATCTTGTCAAAGCAGCGATCCAAACAACCCAGCGTATTAATTTTGCATATCATCAAATCCTGAAAGAACGTCGCGCGGAAGAGAACGCCCCCAAAAAGGGTAATGAGGCCTCTTCAAAAGCCGAAGATGGCGCGAAGGCAAATGCCGATGACCAGGACGAGCCAACATCGGGCGAAGGCCAAGCTGCGTAAAATATCCGGAAATCTGGGAATATTTTACCAACGGCACTTCGCAATCGGTGCAAAATTCCCCGAATTTTGAAACCCATTTCTTACCGACTAGCCGACCCCCAAACCCCCTATCACGCCAAGGGGGATAAAACGCCAGAAAACCCAACAAAATTCTTGCCGCATTTTCAATCATGTGTATGTTCCGCGATGGGCCTGTAGCTCAGTTGGTTAGAGCCGTCCGCTCATAACGGATTGGTCGGGGGTTCAAGTCCCTCCGGGCCCACCA
>CAYMPJ010000021.1:0-50803 GCA_964392325.1 uncultured Caulobacterales bacterium | reverse complement strand
GACTTTAACCCATTACAAAATAAGGAAAATATCCAATGTATGGCTCCCCGAACTGGACTCGAACCAGTGACAAGCTGATTAACAGTCAGCTGCTCTACCAACTGAGCTATCGGGGAACACTGTTGGTAGAGAAGGCGTATAGCAAAGCCGTAAATAATTATCTACTGATTATTTCTTGATTTTGAACTTTTTTTGAGGGTCTCAATCACAATCGCGCCGTGCAAACATGCCGCCGCTGGTTTCTTCGATATCGCCGCCCAATGTGAGGGCCAGAAGGGCATCTGCGATATAGCTCGGGGGGGCTTGAATCGAGCGTAAAATCTCGTCCCGGTGGATTGGGGTAAAGCCCAGAAATTGATAGATTTCATCTCTCAGGGACATTAAATCCGCCTCGTTTTCATGTGTGAGGCCCCCAATAAAATCATGATTTTTGTCTTTTAGATCGCCAAACAGGTCTTCTAGCCGGTCGAGGTCGCGATCTTCCTCGAATAATGCACGATTTTGCTCGGCGAGGGCTTGTAGAATATCCTCCGCCGATTCGTCCCAATTGGCCCCGTCGCGCAAGAGCCGGTTTGCGCCGCGACAGCGCGGATCGAGGGGGGAGCCGGGTACGGCAAAAACCTCCCGGCCCTGTTCCAGGGCGTAGCGCGCCGTAATCAGGGTGCCGGACTTGGTTGCCGCTTCGACAATCACAACCCCGCTGCATAGTCCCGAAATGAGACGGTTTCGCCGGGGGAAGTCTCTGGCGGTTGGCTCTGCGCCCAAGGGGCGCTCGGAAAGGATCAGGCCCTGATTGGCGATCATACGGGTGAGCTCGTCATGCTCTGGCGGGTAAATATAATCAATACCGCCCGCGACAACGGCTATTGTGCCGGTCTTGAGAGAGGCCGTGTGTGCAGCCCCGTCAATCCCGCGGGCAAGACCGGAGACAATGACGATATCTTCCTCGCCTAATCTCTGAGCGAGTTCGCGTGCAAATTTTTGGCCATTGCCCGAGGCGTTGCGGGCCCCGATTATGGCGACGGCTTTTTTCTCGAACAGGTTTACCGCGCCGCGCAGAAATATAACCGGCGGGGGGTCGGCGATTGCGCGCAACGGCATTGGGTATTCCGGCTCGCAAGCGGCGAGAATTTGCACGCCTTTATTCCATGCATGTTTTGCTTCGCGTTCGGCGTCGGCCCTTTTGGAAGGAATTAAGGGCGTCTTGCGCCCTGATTGCCGCGAAAATTCCGGGAGCATTTCAAGCGCATTCGAAGCGGTTCCAAATTTTTTTATAAGACGGAAGAAGCTGACCGGTCCTATGTTTTGGGTACGGATTAATTGTATCCAGTCAATGCGTTCGCTATCGCTAAGGGATTTCGTCATGGAAGGACCCTGTAAATTGAAATCGCTGTAAGTTGCACGCAATACGCCTACAGCCCGTTATTATTTTTTGCTACCTATCCGGGGCTCGCTCCCATTTATCAAGCGGCTTATATTTTCCCGGTGTCGTAATATGACAATGACGGCCATGACGGTCGCCGCAATTGAATAGGTTGGTTTTCCCATGGCAAACAAGATTAATGGTGTTGCGCAAGCGGCAATCAGCGCTGAAAGAGAAGAGATGCGGGAAATAAAGGCGCTTACCAACCAGGTCATGCATGCCATGAGACCGGCGGGAAACCACAATACCAATAAGGAACCCAGATAGGTGGCAACCCCTTTGCCGCCGCGAAATTTTAGCCAAACCGGATAGCAATGGCCAATCAGCGCAGCCGCCCCCGCAACCTCGGGGCGCAGGCCCAACAGATTTGCCAGAACAACCCCGAAAGCTGCCTTGCCGCTATCGAGAATAAGTGTCGCAAGCGCAAGATCCTTGCGTCCGGTTCGCAACACATTGGTCGCGCCAATATTACCTGAGCCAATCTCGCGAATATCACCCAAGCCAGCCAATTTCGTCAGTACCATGCCAAATGGAATAGAGCCAAGGCCATAGCCGAGCAGCGCACTTAAAAGGAAAGTCGTAATCATTGACTAAAGATTTCCGTGTGTGGTGAATTATTGTTTGATCTGCAGTTGCATTATACCATGAATTTGCAAATTGGGTAGGTGTAAAAACAGACGAGCTAAAAACGTAAATCCCGGATGCGCTCTTTAATTTTCGGCATTTCCATGGCGATATTCCCCGCCTATAAAAGAAAAAGCCGTATTGAGAACTTTTGAATAAAGCGGGCCGTTGAAATGACGATCATAGCGTGCGACCGCTTTTTCAATATAAGAGCGCTCATAAAGCCTGCCATTTGTTATCAGAAAAGACCAGTCTTGCGCATTTGCAAGGCGATCACGGGGGTCTTTTTGCAAGAGTAGTAAATCTGCGTAAGCGCCAACTTCCAGATGTCCAATTTTGCCCGCATCAATAGTGCGACCATTGACGCTGGTCGCCGCTTGAAGGGCAAGTTCGGGGGAACCGAAAGCTTGTTCGAATCTTTCAAGTTGCAGATGAAGAGATTCCCCCGGAATCATATAAGGCATAATGACATCGGTACCAGCGAGCACATCAATGCCTTGAAGCCTCGCTTTATTTAAAAATGTCAATCCGGCAGGTATGGCTTTTAAATCGGTTTCAATTTCTTCAAAAGTTTCAGGATGGGATACGCTTACGGGCCATAGGAGTTCCCAGAACTTTGGCAAATGTTGCAACCCTTGTGTGGCGGGAAAACGTTTTTTGTCGGAGACTGTTAACCGTGCATAAGCATTTGCTGTGGTTGGGAGAATTGATAAATTATTGCGTTTCATCAGGGTAATGATGGTATCGATGTTTTGAGGGGTGAGATCGATCAGGTCTTGAGTGCGATAGGCAAAACCTTCTGGCGGATCATTTTCAAGATAGGGAATGCCCGTAAAGTGTGCGATTTCAAAGTTGGAGATTTCTGTTAACTTGACTGCGTGGGGTGTGTGTCCAACCAGTGGCAGGTTTTCGCGCTGGGCTTGCGCAGCGATACCGATAAAGGCGTCGCGGGGAATTTTGTCATAGACTTTAATGCATGAAACATTTTCTTTTGCTAATGCTTTGACCTGTTCAATGCCTTGCTGCTCCGTGTGAACGACTATAGAGCCGGGCACGGCAGGGGACTCACCGTCCAGAATAGGGCCGCAATGATACATGCGCGGCCCAATAATTTTTCCCTTGGAAATATTGTTTATAAGCGCGGGTAAGCTGTCATCGAGTTGTCCCAAATCGCGAACGCTTGTGATACCGTATTTTAAATATAATAAAGAAAACAAACGTTGATTGCCGATTGCTAGTTTGGGCGGTGTATGGATATGCGCATCAATTAATCCGGGCATTACAAAACACCCCGGACAAATGGGAGCGGGATCATCGGGGTGCGTTTCTTTGATCGCTTTAATCACCCCGTCTTCGATAATGATGGTTTGATTTTCAACCGGATCATAACCGGGATTTAATAGGGTCACACCGGCAATGACATGATTTTTTCGGGGGGAGGTTTTTATGTGCGGAGGAAAAAGTTGCCAGACAATAAGAGCCAGCACGAGGATCAGGAATAAGAGTGTTGCACCAAAAATATAAAATATTTTTTTCATAAGCCGTGCTTATCCCTTTGCATTATTTATAAAGTTAAGTCTTGCGGCTTCAACCAATAATGGCGGACCGTATGTGCGTCTTTATTTATAGCATATTTATCGCAGATTGGCAGGGCCTTGCTCATAACCCGCGATTGATGAGTGCATCGAGTATCGCCATGCGTGTGGGAACGCCGTGAAAGACCTGCTTTAGGATGAGGGAGCGCGCGGGATCATCGGCAAGAGTGCCTTCAATTTCGATACCGCGATTCATTGGGCCCGGATGCATTATTTTTGCATCTTCTCTCGCATATTCAAGACTGCGGTAGGTGATACCAAAGGTTTGAAAATATGTGGTTGCATCCACCATATCCTTATCGGACATACGTTCAAACTGCATACGCAATGGCATAACAAGATGACACCCTTCAAGGCCATCTTTTAAATTATCAAAACGCTCAATACCGACAAATTTATCGACGTCGGGCATCAGGCTGGCCGGGCCAATAAACCGTACTTCAGCCCCCAACCGTTGAAATAATCGCGCATCCGACCCGGCAACGCGCGAGTGGCGAATATCACCGCATATGGCAATGCGTTTGTTCTCGATCGTACCGGTTTCACTGATGATGGTCACGCTATCGAGCAAGGCTTGCGTTGGGTGTTCATGAGCGCCGTCGCCAGCATTAATGATCGCGCAATTGACATGTTCTGACAGGAACTGATGAATGCCGGGCGTACTGGCGCGAACAATCATGGCATCAGCGCCCATTGCGTCCAGCGTCTGAACGGTATCGATCATTTCTTCATTCTTATTGACCGAAGATGCGCTAACCGGGAGGTTGATTGCATCAGCGCCCAGTTTTTTTCCCGCCAATTCAAACGACATATTAGTGCGTGTTGAGTCTTCGTAAAACAAATTAATTTGTGTACGCCCTTTTAGCTTTTCCGGTAAAGGGCGTTTTGCCATTAGCTCGCCCCCATAGAACAGGGATAAATCAATGATGGTTTGAATATCATTGTCGCTCAAATCTTCAATAGAGCGCAAATGGCGCGCCTGAAAGGAGCGTTTTGCGGCGCTTGTGTGGGTAGGGTTTGAAGATTGATGGCGCATAGGCTGCGATATAATGGACTCGCAAGCGTCAGGCAATGAGGATTTTCAGGTTGGCCCTATTTTCAGGCTGAAACGCAAATTTTGCGTCGTTTTATGTTTAACCTCTGGTCCTTGAGGGGGTTTAGCTATTTTTTGCTGTTTCCTGGGCTAATTGCTCAGCGGTCTTGTGATCACCATCTGGAAAGGGGAGATCTTTCAATCTGATATATCTGAGCACATAGAAAATTATCATTACATCGAAGGAGACTAACGCACTGGCGAGAAAATTACTCCCGCTAATCATATATTCCAATAAACTACTGAACGCGGAAAACAGGGCAGCGCCAATCGAGAGCGGCACTAATTTCTCATGCCCCAGTTTGACGAGCAAACCCACCGCTACAAATACTGCGCCAACGAGAAACACTCGAATATAAGAAATTCCCGGTACTTGGAAAGTGGTCATGACCAAATGGGCCATCCCAGTGCATACCAGAATTCCAAATAATACATGTTTGGTTTTATGAGCCTCGCTTCTAACGACGACAGGCTCATCATCTAAATCCAAATCAAGGTTAAACATCATTCTGCCTCATAAAATCGATTGCCCCTTGTAAGATGAATGTGGCTGCCATTTGATCAATCAGATCTGCGCGGCGGGCACGGCTCGTATCGAGTGCAATCATTTCCCTGTTCATGGCCTGCGTTGACAGACGCTCATCCCAGAATGCGAAAGGTAATTCAGTTTTCGCTTGCGCATTTCTTACAAAAGCGCGGGTTGATTGAGCGCGTGGTCCTTCAGTACCGTCCATATTGCGCGGGAGACCGATAATCAGGCCAACCGCATCCCTTCCTTTTGCAAGCTCTACGATCTCCTCAAGGTCAATCGTAAACTTGGTTCGTTTTATCGTCTTCACCGGCGTTGCTACTGTTCTTAGCGGGTCACAAACAGCAATGCCTATCGTGCGTGTTCCCAAATCCAATCCTAACAATGGGCCCTTAGAGTCCAAATGGGAAAAATTTAAGAGGTCTGTTTCAATTGTCATCTTCTCCGCATATCATCAAAGCTTGGATATGAAAATTCTTTATACGAAAAAGAGCGTCTCATGTTTGGAACATGGTAGGCGGGATTGATTAAAAAAGTTATAATTATTATAATCGAATACTGTAGGGTTATTGGGGTTAAGTGATTGTTTTTTAACAGTAAAATTGTTTTGTTATATTTCGTGATGATGGTGGCATTCGGGGGTGTTGCTTGGTCGCATGAGACGGCCAATGTGGGGCAAAGACCCATCAGTTCTGCCGCCACGGGGATACCAAAAGTTACCTTTCGACAGGGTAGTGATGGGTCGTTATCGGTATTTTATGACCTGTACGCCCCTTTTCCCCGGTTGGATATGGGGCCTATCTCAAAGCATAAGTGTGAGAAGGCAGGCAAAAACTACGGACAAGTGCGTCAACACCAATTACCCATTAATGATGCGCGGGTTTGCACTTGGCGATTGAGTGAAGGCTTTGTTTTTCGCCAGTTGGGGGAGCGGCTCTATATCCTCCGTGAGGATCAAAAACCATTTTCAAAAATTTCGGTGCATATTGAAAATCGCGAAACCACAAAGCTTAACGGCTATCAATCGATTACGCCTTTTAAGACTAAGGGAGGTGTTCTTTATACGGGCTTTTTTCAACCGTATAAAAACAATGACCCAGATCGCCGCCTTAAAGTAAGATATTCTTTTCTTCCGACGAAAGATCACTTTTTTTATGGGCATGGGGGAAGCGGGGATATGGAAGCTGCTTTTTCAGGGACGTGGCAAAGTCCGGAAAACCATCCCGCTTTTGTATATATGGGGCCAGAACTAGCGCGCCATTTTGATAATACCAATCTGATTATGGATGCCGCTCTTCCCCCCTGGTTGCGCGAAGAGTTTATGTCGCTCATCCCTTTGGGGGAGATTTTGTTGAGCCGGGCTTTTGAACATCAGTTTGAAAGACCTCCGGTGATTTTTATTGCTGCGGCAGATATGGAAAAAATGGATGGGGTTTCTTTTCGCGGGTTGGCTATGCCGGGCGGAATTTTGATACGATTGTCAGGGCGCGGCTGGCGAGAAAAGGATCCGGAAACGCTCTCTCTTATTCGAGAGGGAATTTTGCATGAAATGGTTCATCTGTGGCAGTCGCGACTTCGCCCAAATGATCTGGTGCCCGACTGGTTACATGAAGGCTCGGTAGAAGCGATGACCGGAGAGGCGATGGTGGCGCTTGGCTATTGGAGCGAAACTGAATTTCTTGCAGACAACCAGAAGGCAGCGCTGAGCTGTGAGAGCAAAATCTCCGGTAGCTCGCTGGAATTACGCGCGCGGGAAAATCCCCGGATTTCTTATGCTTGCGGACAATTGATTGCGCGGCTAACAGCTATGGGCAGTTCCTATGGCAAACAATCCCGGCCCGTTTTAGCAATGTGGCGAGATTATATAGAAGCACGCATTGAGGCTGGTTATTCGCAGCAAAGCTGGTTTGGTTTTACCAAAGCCCACGAGACCGCGCCGGGTTTATCCGCGGCGATTGAGCGATTTATCAAAACGCCGGCTCTGGTCCATGGTCCGCAAATCCGGTATATGCAAAGCCTCGCCGCCGAAAAAAATTGATCTTGTCATTACTATCGTTTCAGGCGCGTTTGAAAGTCTCCATTAAATCGTGTTTGCGCCGCCTCCGGGCCTGCTTTCGCTCTTGCTTTTGAGCGGCTCGATTGATAGGGCTAATGCAGCGCGCGCCATCGCCTCTGTTGGTTTGGGTGCGTTACTCTAGCATGTTGTTTTCAAGCATTTTTTTCGTTCAACCAATATCCGTTTGTTCTTAAAATTGCTTCACTATTGATCCGGGAATAAAGACTATGAGCGTTGATAAAGATACAGTGCGGAAAGTCGCCAGACTTGCGCGGATTGCTGAGCCTGAAGAGCGGCTTGACCATTTGGCCGGTGAGATCAACGGTATTTTGGGATGGATCGAGCAACTCAATGAAGTCGATGTTGAGGGAGTTCGGGCGATGGCCTCAACGGTTGATGTGAGCTTGCCAATGCGCGAGGACATTCTTGCAAGCGGTCCAACTGGCGGCGGGCAAGCCGATAAAATTGTTGCGAACGCCCCAAATAGCGAAGAGAACTTTTTTGTGGTTCCCAAAGTCGTCGAATAAATTCGCACCTAACTTTGATTATTATTTTTCCTTTCTCGAAACTTCCTTAAAGCCAAATCATGACTCAAATTGAAAATTATACCCTTGCGGCCCTGCGCGATGCGTTAAAGGCAAAAGAGCTTTCCTCCAAAGAGGCAACAGATGCCTATCTTGGCCGGATAGAGACGGGCAAAGAGCTGAACACATTCATTACTGTTACAGCGGACAAAGCCCGGGACATGGCCAAAGCTTCAGATGCAAAACTTGCCAAAGGTGAGGGCGGCGATCTGGAAGGGGTTCCCCTTGGCATAAAGGATCTGTTTTGTACCAAGGATGTTTTAACGACAGCGGGAAGTCATATTCTTGATGGTTTCACCCCGCAATATGAATCCGCCGTGAGCGCTAATTTATTTGCAGATGGTGCGGTGATGCTGGGCAAATTGAACCTTGATGAATTTGCCATGGGCTCTTCCAATGAGACGTCTTTTTATGGGCCGGTTGTAAATCCTTGGCGCAGGGCCGGTGAGGATACCAAGCTCACACCGGGCGGATCGTCAGGTGGGTCGTCTGCCGCGGTTGCGGCGCGTTTTTGTGCCGGGGCAACGGGAACAGATACGGGCGGCTCTATCCGACAACCAGCATCTTTTACCGGTCTTGTCGGTGTGAAGCCGACTTATGGTCGCTGTTCGCGTTGGGGTATTGTGGCCTTTGCCTCTTCGCTCGATCAAGCCGGGCCCATCACCCGCGATGTGCGCGATAGCGCGATCATGCTTAAATCCATGGCCGGTTATGATGACAGAGATTCAACATGTATTGATCTTCCCGTTCCAGATTATGAAGCTGTTTTAGGAGAGAGCGTAAAGGGATTGAAAATCGGTATTCCTAAAGAGTACCGGCTTGATGGCATGCCCGGTGAAATCGAAACATTATGGCAGCAGGGTATTGATTGGTTAAAAGATGCGGGCTGCGAGATTGTTGATATTTCTCTGCCCCTCACAAAATATGCATTGCCGGTTTATTATATTGTCGCCCCCGCCGAAGCTTCTTCCAATCTGGCGCGTTATGACGGTGTAAAATATGGCCACCGGGCCGAGGGTAATTTGCCCATTCAGGAAATGTATGAACAAACCCGTGCGCAAGGGTTTGGCGATGAAGTCAAACGCCGGATCTTGATTGGAACCTATGTTCTGTCGGCGGGCTATTATGACGCCTATTATCTACGCGCACAAAAAGTCCGTAAGCTGATTTCAAATGAATTTACTGATGCGTTTAATCAGGTTGATCTTATTTTGACGCCGTCTGCGCCCTCTGCCGCGTTTGGAATTGGTGAGAAAACCGGCGATCCGATCTCCATGTATCTAAATGATATTTTCACCGTGACGGCAAATCTTGCGGGGTTACCCGGTTCGAGTGTGCCAGCCGGGCTTGATGCCAAGGGCTTGCCATTAGGGTTGCAATTGATCGGTAAGCCATTCGATGAGGAAACTCTGTTTAAAGGATCGTATATTCTTGAACGCGCTGCCGGATTTAATAAAAGCGCTGAACAGTGGTGGGGCTAACACAAGCTGTCGTTGTTCTGAGCCTGAAGTAATTTATGGATCGGCGCAAAAGAGCGCCGATGATGAACGGTAACGCCATATTTTTCGAGCCCGGCCCGGTGTTCTTCTACGCCATAGCCTTTATTTTTTTCCCATGCATAGTGAGGAAATTCGACAGCCAATTCGCGCATCATGCGGTCACGCACAACTTTCGCGACAATCGAGGCCGCTGCAATCGAATAGGATTTTGAATCGCCCTTTACCACTGCATAGGCCGGACAGGGCAGATGATGAGGGGAAATTTTACCGTCAATCAAACACAAGGTTGGCGGCGCAGGGAGATTGGCCGCGGCGCGGGTCATGGCCAACATTGTCGCCCGGCCAATATTAAGGCGGTCAATTTCTTCAACGCTAGCGATGCCGACGCCAATTTGCGCGCTCTGCCATAAAGCTTCCGACAGGAGGCGGCGTTTTTTCTCCGACAAGGTTTTAGAATCGCGAAGCCCCGCTGGCATGGTCTCCCGGTCAAGAATAACAGCCGAGGCCACAACAGGCCCAGCCCATGGCCCGCGCCCGGCTTCATCTATTCCGGCCACAACGCCGCCAAATTCATCTTCCAGCTCAAATGTTGGTTCTATCGGCATAATATCGATAATGATCTTTGTAAGGCACAATTTTTTGGCGCGAACTGATCGAAAACCGGATAATGCTTGGGGTCTCCGATTGGACTTTCTCAGGGGATATCAGCCCGGCAACACAAATTGGTATACCGTACAATACCCTGATCGGGATAGTGTTTTAATGATGGGAGAGGGTTTTAATCAAATAAAGCCAGTTGATTGTCGACGGCGAGGGGCCGTTGGAAGCGGGTGATGTCGAGGGGTGCTGGTTTTTGATCGAGACCGAGACGTTTAACGGCTTTATCAAAGCGGCTCGCAATCAACTTAGCATAGACCGAGCGCGGCTGCGCGGTGCGTGACCAATTGGGGTCATAATCTCGCCCGCCATTCATATCGCGGATCAGCCTCATGACCCGCTTGGCCCGGTCCGGATAAGTAGCCTCTAGCCATTCGCGAAAGATTGTACTGACTTCCAGGGGCAATCTGATGACGGTAAAACCCGCAAATTGCGCACCAGCCTCTTTTGCTGCCTCCAGAATGCTCTCCATTTCATCATCATTGAGACCGGGGATCATCGGCGCGGTCATCACCCCGACAATAGCGCCCGCATCGGCCAGTTGGCGCACCGCTTCAAGGCGGCGATGGGGAGCGCTCGCTCGCGGTTCCATCGCGCGGGCGAGGGAGGCGTCAAGACTGGTGATCGAAAGCATGGCTTTGGCAATACCGTGCGCGCCCATGGGTTCGATAAGATCAATATCGCGGGTAATAAGCGATGACTTGGTGAGGATCGAAACCGGATGACCAAACCGATCGAGCACTTCCAAAATACCGCGCATAATGCGCAGGCGTTTTTCAATTGGCTGATAGGGATCGGTATTGGTTCCAATCGCAAATGGGCGCGGGGTATAGGCGGGCTTGTTCAATTCGCGCTCAAGCAGGGCGGGCGCTGAGGGCTTGGCAATAAGCTGGGTTTCAAAATCTAACCCGGGTGAAAGCCCATAATAGGCATGGGTAGGCCGGGCAAAACAATAGGTGCAGCCATGCTCGCAACCGCGATAAGGATTGATCGAGCGATCAAAGGGAACATAGGGGCTGTCAACTTTGTTGATGATGGTGCGCGGTTTTTCATAGGTGATATCGGTGCGCAATTTTTGGGGATGATCATCATCGGGTAAGGGCCAATGATCACTCTCATCGTCGGGTAGGGCAACTTTCTTGAAGGCATCATAGCGGCTGGACCCGTTGGAATGGGCGCCGCGCCCCTTTTTGCCAGAGGGGGCAAGTTGGGGTTTGGAGGTGAGGTGTCTTGGTTGGGCCATAAGGGAGTATATCTTATGAAAAAGAACATAACAAGAACAAGTTTTGCACAGTCAAATGGGGTTGGGGCCCCATTTGACGAATACCGAGAGCCTTGATTTGAAGAATGATAGGTTCCATTGGGGTTGGGGCCCCATTTGACGAATACCGAGAGTCTTAATTTGAAGAATGGATAGCTTCCATGACAAGGTCCAAGCCTCCTCACAAGACAAAGCCCCTCGCTAACTCTACCCAAGCCGCATATTTTCTGGCACAAACATGGTCATGTGTGTTTCTGTCGTTATTCCAACTTTTAATGCCGCAAAAGGGCTACCCGCTTTGCTTCATCGCCTCACTGACGGGGCGGTGGATGGCATTGTCCGCGAAGTTATTATTGCCGATGGTGGCTCTACGGATGAAACTTTACAGATTGCCGAGAATTTCGGCGCGACATTGGCGATGGGCGAGAAGGGGCGCGGCCAACAATTGCAAACCGGTGCGCGGTTTGCGCGGGGGGAATGGTTATTGTTTATTCACGCCGATACAATCCCTGCAAAAGACTGGATTGGCGAGGTCCGCCGTTTTATCGATGGCGATGCAATGCAGAGGGAAAATCGCGCGGGGGTTTTTCAGTTGGAATTTGATGAGCGTAATATTGGTGCATCGATTGTTTCGTGGGGCGCAATGATACGCACACGGATATTTAAGCTTCCCTATGGCGATCAAGGCCTGCTGATTTCGCGCCGCCTCTATGACGAGATTGGCGGGTATGGGGATATGAGCCTGTTTGAAGATGTGGATATGATTGAACGGCTGGTCAAACTGCATGGGCGCAAAGCCTTGCACGTATTTAACAGCCCGGCCATTACCTCTGCGCGCCGTTATAATGAGGAGGGGTATATCAGGCGCGTCATCCGCAATTTTTTCTGCATCATGATGTATCGCTGCGGGATGTCGATGAAGACGATTTCATCCTTTTATCATGGCCAAAAGCGATAGGCTTTTGCGCGCAGTGTCTCGCCCCATTCTTTAAAATATTTCAGCGACTAGAAACAAAGCCCGATATGAATCAGAAGGCTTGAATTCGCCTCTATATCCATATATAAAGATATCTTTATGTAAACTAATAGAGCTGAATTATGCCGACTTCCCCCAATGATCCCTTTCCTGGCCGCGCTGATCGCATTGCTGCATTAAAGCAGGCTTTAAAAGAGAAAATTCTTATTCTTGATGGCGCTGCGGGCACCTTTATCCAGCAATATGAGCTTGATGAGGCGGGCTATCGCGGGGAGCGGTTTGCCCAATGGGGGCAGGATGTAAAGGGCAATAATGATCTGCTCATACTCTCGCGTCCGGACATTGTGAGCGATATGCACAATGCTTATATCGACGCTGGCGCGGATATTCTGGAGACTAATACATTCTCCGCGACGACGATTGCCCTAGCTGATTACGCGATGGAAGAGCTTGTTTTCGAACTTAACAAGGAAGGCGCGCGTCTTGCCAGAGAGGCCGCCGACAATGCAGCGACCCCCGATAAGCCGCGCTTTGTCGCCGGGGCAATGGGCCCGACAAACCGGACCGCATCCATTTCCCCCGATGTCAATGATCCGGGAAAACGCAATGTCGATTATGACGAATTGGTTGAGGCTTATAAATTTGCTGGGCGCGGTCTTGTTGAGGGCGGCGTTGATATTATCCTGATAGAGACAATTTTTGATACACTCAACGCAAAGGCGGCGATTTACGGGGTACAGGAATTATTTGACGAAATTGGTTTTGAATTGCCAATTATGTTATCTGTAACAATTACCGATCAATCGGGGCGTACTTTATCTGGTCAAACTACAGAAGCGTTCTGGAATGCAGTGCGTCATGCCAATCCGCTTATTGTGGGGATTAATTGCGCGCTGGGGCCCGATCTTATGCGCCCCTATGTTGATGAGCTATCGCGCATTGCCCAGACTTATGTCTCCGCCTATCCAAATGCCGGCCTGCCTAATGCTTTTGGGGGGTATGATGAAACACCAGAAACAATGTCGACACATCTGAAAGAATGGGCGACATCGGGGCTTGTTAATGTGCTTGGCGGGTGCTGCGGGACAACACCGGCTCATATCGAGGCCTATGCCCGCTTTGTTGAGGGCATTACCCCGCGCGCAATCCCGCAACGCGAAACCGCAATGCGCCTCTCCGGGCTTGAACCATTTACCCTTTAAAATTTGTCTATCGCGCTTTTTTGCTGATGACTGCGCTCCCATATCTGCGATTGGCAGGGCTATTTTGGGTGATTGTTATACTTTTTGGTTCACGACTATAGTATAAAGCGGGTCTCTAAAGTAGGACTATTGGGTAATGCGCGAATCGGGACGTATAGAGTATGACACAAACACCTCAGGCTAAAATTTCATATTTATCAGAGCTTGATGGTATTCGCGCTTTTAGTATTTTGTTTGTTCTGGCTGGCCATATGTTACCGGTTGGACCTTCCCAATGGCAGTTAAATGCCGTTGTGGGGACGACCGGCATGGGATTGTTTTTCTGTTTGTCCGGTTTCCTCATTACGCGCTTTCTTTATGAACGCCCGGAAATCGGGGTCTTTTTATCGCGGCGTATTGCCCGGATTTTACCGCTGCTTGTGGTTTACGCTTTTATCTTTGCGGTATTGATCCAGAAGGATTGGTCAATGTTTTTGGCCGCCGTCTTTTTCTATATTAATTACATCGATAGTATTCTCATCCTTGGCTCTAACCATTTATGGTCATTGTGCCTGGAGTTTCATTTTTATCTATCAATTGGCATCGCCATCTGGTTGTTTGGTAAAAAAGGCTTTTGGCTGGTGCCAATCGTTGCACTCATTGTTATTGCGCTGCGTATTGATGCCCAAGCCTATATTAGTTTTCGCACCCATATCAGGGTTGATGAAATTCTCGTAGGCAGCATGCTTGCGCTGATTTGGCTGAACCAGTCCAACCGGTATGCAAAAATTGCGATTTCGATTTTTGAAAAAGGGTTTTTCGTTTTTGCCTTGCTTCTTGCAATCGCAAGTCATCCTGAAGCGGGAGATATAAACTATCTTAGACCTTATTTCGCTATGGGCGTTTTAGGCGGCGCAATTTTCATGAAAGAAGGCTTTGTCAAAAAGATTTTCAGGCTGCCAATCCTCGCTTATATCGCAGCTATTTCATATGCCCTTTATGTCTGGCATCCAATGACCGTTCTCGGATGGTTCGGGGAGGGCAGCAAAATTGAAATCTATTTTTTAAAACGCCCGATTAGTTTTGCTCTGACCCTTGCATTGGCGCATTTCTCGACCCATACATTTGAAAAATATTTTACAGACCTTGCACGGAAAAAAACCTCCAGTGGTAAAAAGCCAGCTTGAGGGATATTTACGCGTTTGCATAATGGTTTGTCGCGCGCACCAGCGCATCAATAATACCCGGTTCACTGGCGGCATGTCCGGCATCGCGAATAAGTTCAAACGTTGCATCTGGCCAGGCTTGATATAATTCCCATGCGGTTTTCATCGGTGTGACGATATCATAGCGTCCCTGAACTATGGTTCCGGGAATATGGTTTATACGGTTCATATTTTCTATGATTTGGGCATCAGAAGAAAAGAAACCGCGATTAAAAAAGTAATGACTTTCTATGCGTGCAAAAGCGAGGGCAAATTTTTCGCTGGAAAAACTCTCAACGCGCTCGGGCGCTGGCATTAGGGAAACCGTCTCGCCCTCCCAGCGGGACCATGCGCGTGCCGCTTTTAATTTTTCTTGAGGATCATCACTGGTAAGGCGGCGATGATAGGCTGCAATCATATCGTCTCTTTCATCGGGAGGGATCACGGATTGATATTCACTCCATGCATCGGGGAAAATCCAGCTTGCCCCCTCTTGATAAAACCATAAAAGCTCGTCCCGGCGCAGGGTAAAAATGCCGCGTAAAACAAATTCCAGCACCCGCTCCGGATGGGTCTGACCATAGGCAAGAGCTAGGGTCGACCCCCACGAACCCCCAAAGACCTGCCATTTTTTAATGCCAAAATGGACCCGCAATTTCTCCATATCCGCAACCAGATCCCAGGTGGTATTGTCTTCAAGACACGCATGTGGGGTAGAGCGCCCGCAGCCACGCTGATCAAATAAGATGATTTGATATAAAGAAGGGTCAAAATATCGCCTCATTGAGGGGGTACACCCACCACCAGGGCCGCCATGGCATACAATCACAGGGCGACCTTTCGGGTTGCCCGAACGTTCGTAGTAAAGCGTATGAATTGGTGAGACCTTGATTGTACCAACATCAAATGGGTCGAGTGCCGGAAATAAAGTTAGATTTTGATACATTTGCGCAGTGGCCTTTTACGTTACGTTATTGTATAACCTATTAGGGTTTGTAAGGGTTTGTAAGGGCTTGCCATAATTAAATCGATTTCGGGGGAGCTTCGATATTGGCTAATTGTCGCTCTTGCATTGAGTATGGGAAAAAACATTCGGGGGGGCTTTTTGCCGGATATTTACTTCGTCTCGTATGGGACTTGGCAAATAAACCGGTTGAGTAGAAGGGTCGTGTTTTGAGTAAACTAATATTTAAAGGGCGTAGAAGGGTAGGCAGCTTCATTGTTTTGCTGCTTGGTCCACTTCTTTCTGGATGTATAACAATCGGTGCCAATGAGCAGATTGCTCTTCCTGACCCCGAAGACACGATTGTCCAAGCCAAGCACACAGAACTTGCAACTCTCGCAAAAGCCCTAAAGGATACGCCGTGGCCTAAAGCGCCTGTAGTGAGTGTCTCTGACCGGGTGCTATCTGGGGAAGCGAGCGCCGTTAAGTTTGACTTTGTTGATAATTATCTGGAAGTGCTGACCCATGAAAGCTCCGCAACCCAGACTAACCCGGTTGCACCAAGCTCAAAAAATACCCTTTCCAGCATTGTGTTACGCGATGTCGAAACCCAATTGGCAACTGCTGGAAAACTTGCTGACAAGGCTAGACAATTTAGCCGTTCTCGCGGACTGACCAACGATGACATTAGTATCGTCGAATCATCAATTCTTGCTCTGCGTGATAATCGAAGAATATTTGTTGAAACTCTTAAACAGCTCGATAGTAATGGCGATCCGGTTGAGGATGATCAGATCCGGTCAGTGAAAACTGCATTCATTAATTCTGGCCGTGCGCTAGGAGCTGCCGCTGATTTAATGGCTGATAATCTTGCCAGTAATTTCAATGATTACGATAACAATCCTATCTACAGTGAAGCGCCAAATTTAAGCAATCCGGTGGTTTCGGAATTGATAAAGTCCCCGTCCCAATAATTAGGGAGTAACCGGGAACTTTATCGAACCTTTATTTTTATCTATAAATCCTATTGTCCAAGCCCTTCTATGAAGGGTGCAAGCTGTGACCATAACACTGTCGTTTGTTCAATCATTGGTTCAAGCTGGGTTATATAGGGGCTTAGATCGAAACCGGTCGCATGAGCAGTAATATATCCAATGACCCCGATGATACCTAGGGTACGGGCTATCCCGCGGCGAGCGGTCAAGAATAGACCTGCGCCAATTGCAATCATAACCGGCCCTGCATAAGTGGATACGGCAAAGTCGCCAAGTTCCATCATTTCCAGAGTGCTCAAAACAAAAGCCTCAAGGGGGAGGTGGGGCAATAAAGTAAGGTCGGCACCAATTGCCGTGAGAATACCCGCAAAAGTCATCCCGCCAGAACAGGCGCCTTGTATTAAATTTCTCCCAAAATCGAATAGAGCACCGATCATACCGGTTCCTCCTGAAGAGTTATAATAACCCTGATAGTAATCGTCGTTTGCTATATATCCAGCCATAATAGTCTCCCGCGCTTTCCTATGTTGTTGTTCGCAACCCTAACTTGGTCACATGTGCCATATTGAAACACGACTATGACAGAATCATGCACGGGTTAAGGTTATTTTGTGTGAGAAAGGTCACCGGACTGCCTTTTTACGGGAAATGGTAAATTCAGACACATGCTGGGAAAAGGGACTCTGGCCAGCTCGCACCAATTTGAAATTTATCTAACCAAAATAAGATGTTAGTCATTGTCAGAGGGGCATCAATCACTGCAATGGCTGATTTATATTCCCTCTTTTTCATGATAGGCAGGCTTTCAATAGTGTCGAAAAGATGGAGATATTTATGATGCGAGCTTTGCGTAGCCATGCGGTGGGCGGACCGGAGACATTAAGTCTCGACGAATTGCCAATACCCGAGCCCGGCAAGGGTGAGGTGCGCATCAAGGTGGAAGCGGCCGGGGTTAACTTTCCCGATACGCTGATTATTCGCGATCTCTATCAGTTCAAGCCGCCGCGCCCTTTTTCCCCTGGCGGCGAGGTTGCTGGTACGATCGAAGCTTTGGGTGAGGGGGTAACCCACCTTAAAGAGGGAGAGCGTGTGATTGCGCTTACCGGTCATGGCGGTTTTTCAACCCATATAGTAACGGGCGCTCATACGGTTGCAAAAATACCGGACGCCATGCCTTTTACAGATGCGGCCGCATTTATGATGACCTATGCGACTTCCTATTATGCCTTGAAAAACCGTGCACAGATGAAATCCGGGGAATCTCTATTTATACTGGGCGCTGCGGGCGGCGTTGGCACGGCGAGTATTGAACTTGGCAAGGCAATGGGAGCAAAAGTTTTCGCTGGCGTTTCCTCTGAAGAAAAAGCAAGCCTTGCCCGTGAGATGGGCGCAGACGATCCGGTGGTTTATCCCAAAGGTGAGCTTGATCGCGCGGCGCAAAAAGAATTTTCAAATGCCTTAAAGGGCCTGACTGGGGGCGCGGGGATTGATGTAGTTTATGATGCGGTGGGCGGTGCTTATGCAGAGCCGGCACTTCGCGCTATGGCGTGGGAAGGGCGTTATCTGGTTATTGGTTTTCCAGCCGGGATTCCCTCGATACCGCTTAATCTGACATTGCTGAAGAACTGCCAGATCATGGGTGTATTCTGGGGAGCTTTTGCGATGCGTGATCCCGCAGGGCATCTTCAGAACATGACGGAACTCTTTACGATGTATGCAGAGGGAAAAGTCAAACCGCGCATTACCAAAACCTTTCCGCTGGAAGAGGCCGCGAAGGCACTTGTCATGTTGCAAGGCCGCGTGGCGACAGGCAAGCTTGTCATTACGATGTAACCTTGGCTGCTCTTTTCTATGTCATTTAACGATCTCTCAAAAGTGCATAATGATTGGCACGCGGTTTTACGTTCCGAGTTTGAAGCGGATTATTTTAAAACCCTGATCGACACCATAAAGAAAGATCAAACCGGGGGGGTGACGATCTATCCCCCCGAGGATCAAATTTTCAAAGTCTTTCATCACCATGGACCGCAAGGCATACGCGTGGTGATTTTGGGGCAAGACCCCTATCATGGCGCGGGTCAGGCGATGGGTCTTTCTTTTTCTGTGCCGGAAGGCATAAAAATTCCGCCATCCTTGCGTAATATATATAAAGAGATCAGTGAAGATATTGGAACGCCCCCGCCGATGAGCGGAGATTTATCGCAGTGGTCAAAGCAAGGGGTGTTTTTGTTAAACAGTGCCCTGACCGTAAAAGCAGGGCAGGCGGGGTCTCACAGCAAAATCGGCTGGCATAAATTTACCGATAATATTATCGCCCATTTAAATACCCAAAATGCCGGATTAGTTTTTCTGCTTTGGGGTGCTCACGCGATTTCAAAATCAACCCTGATTGATGGCAAAAAACATATGATTTTGGAAAGCGTGCACCCATCTCCTTTATCGGCCTATCGCGGATTTTTTGGGTGCAAACATTTTTCAAAAGCAAATGCCTGGCTGGAAACGCAAGGCCATAAGAGTATTGACTGGTAATATCTCGGTGAGCCAAGTGGAGCTTATGAGAGTCCCTAGCGCAATGTCTCCGCTAGAAACTCAGTACACGCCGTCCATGAGCGCCTATCGGCACTGGCATCAAATTGCGTGCCGTTCTCGGGGTCATTTGCATTGGGGTGGGTAAACGCATGGAGCGTATTACCATAAGCATGGAGCTGCCAGTCCGCCCCCGCTTTGCTGAGCTCGGCGGCTAATGCGACCGCGTCTTCCGGTTTTGCCATTGGATCATCCCAGCCATGCAAGGCTAGAATTTTGGCTGTGATCTTTTTCCCCTCGCAATTGCCCGGTGGATGAAACAATCCATGAAAGCTGACCACGCCCTCCACTTTTGCGCCCATGCGCGCAAGATCGAGAACACTCAAACCGCCAAAGCAATAGCCAATCGCAGCGGCCTTGTTCGGATTGGTTTCCGGTTGGGCGAGGGCCGTTTCAAGGGAGGCGTTCATGCGGGTCTGAAGCATGGCGCGATCTTGCATAAACGGCGTGAGGAGTTTTGTATTCTCTTCCTTGTTTTTTCCAAGAATGCCCTTGCCGTAAAGATCAATCGCAAAGCCCGCATAACCAAGGCCAGCGAGTTTCTTGGTGACGTCTATTTCAAAATCACTACGCCCCGACCATTGATGGGCGACCAATACAACCGGGCGCGGCCCATCTTGCGTACTGTCTATGGCAAGCATTCCCTCAAAGGTTTTGCCGCCAAGTGTGTATTCTACAGGTCGGGTCTTAATGGTCATTTTAGTCTCCCATGTTTTATTCGGTTACAGATCCTATTCGGGCTATTTTTAACGTGTTGGTTTTACCGGGGCGGCCAAACGGGTAGCCAGCGACGATGATAAAACGATCACCGATTTCGCCGCCACTTGCGGTGGCCAGATTATCAGCTTTGCATATCATTTCATTAAAATCTTCGATATCGTCTGTTACAGCGGGCATCAAGCCCCAAAACAGCGCGAGCTGGCGGGCAACCAGCATATCTGGCGTTGCGCCAACCACCATACAGCTTGGCCGGTCACGCGAGAGGCGTTTGGCGGTAGAGCCGGTCTTGGTGTAGGCAATCGCCATGCAGCAATCGAGCACTTCGGCAATGCGCCGCGCCGATAGGGTAATCGCATCGGCGGTATTATAATCTTCATCGCTTGTGTGCAGGCTTTCAAAACCGGCGCTGGTTTCATCTTTCTCGGTTGCCTTGATGATGCGATCCATAATCGCAACCGCAGAGGTGGGGTGGCGCCCCACAGCGGTTTCAGCAGACAGCATAACCGCGTCCGCACCCTGATATACGGCGTTGGAGACGTCAGAGGCTTCAGCTCTGGTTGGGGCAATCGATTCAACCATGGATTCGAGCATGTGGGTTGCGACAATCACCGGCTTTCCTGCTTTGCGGCATTGGCGGATAATTTTGCGCTGTATGAGGGGCACATCTTCTGCGGCGCATTCAACACCAAGATCACCGCGCGCGACCATTATTGCATCGGATAACGCAATAATTTCATCGATACTTTCAACGGCAGATGGCTTTTCGATTTTGGAGATGATGCCAATCTTATCGCCAATAATTTTTCGGGCTTCAATCACATCTTCCGGACGCTGAACAAATGAAAGGGCAATATAATCAACCTTAATGTCCAGAGCGTGTTGTAGGTCAGCGCGATCTTTTTCTGTTAATGCAGAAATCGGGAGTTCGCGTCCCGGCACATTAATGCCTTTGCGATTTGTCAACAAACCCGGCGTGTCTGCACGGGCAATAAGTGTATCGCCTTTGCGCTCGGTTACTGTGATCTGCAATTTGCCATCGTCGAGCTTGAGAATATCATCGGGACCGAGGACATCCATCAATTCAGGGTGCGGGATCGGGATTGTGTTTGCGTCATCGCTTTCCTTGGCGAGGGTCAGCGTATAGGATTTTCCATATTCCAGTTTAATGCCATCATCTTTGAGAACACCGGTTCGAATTTTGGGCCCCTGAAGGTCTGCAAAAACGCATATAGGATTACCGGACTTTTCTTCTATGGCGCGCACTGACTTAATCACTTCAGCAGTTTTCTCGTGGTCCCCGTGGCTCATATTAAGCCGGAACACATCAACGCCCGCATTATGCAACATCTCCAGCATGTGCGGTGACCAGCTTGCAGGGCCAACTGTTGCGACTATCTTACAAAATCGCTTTCGGGTCATATTATCCTCTTAGAAATCATTCGGGTGTTATAGGCCGGGGGGAGTGAGGCCATAAAATTCGAGCTTAAGTCTGCGCCTGAGCTATCCAGTTTAGAAAACTTAACGCCGGGGCCAATCACCTCCATCTGTAGGTGATTCTGCCGAGCGCTTATCGCTTCCCCACTTCATAAGGGATTAAAATGCTCTGGCAATATACAATCGCGATGACACGGGAATTTATTATAACGCAAGCCAAATCAACAATCATGGTGATTGCAAAAAAGGGGACTGAGCGGAAAAAAAATTTGGATTTATATGGGATTAGGGAACAAAAATTTATGTCTAAAGTCTGATAGACAACGACTCTACGGGGACGCTATGGGGACTCTATCGGGACGCTATTGGTCTGTTCAATGCTGTCATGCTACCGGCGCGCTATTTGCGGGTTAGCGAAGCGGTGAGCGGTTTTTTGTCAGGAAGGAAGATGAACCTTGCTGGTTAGCAGGGGCGATGGTTCCGACCGAGCGAATATTTGTACCTTGCCCATTGGATAATTGATGTTGCGCTGTCGCAAAATCCGCTACTGGTTGCGCATCGCTCTCATCAAGAGTTTTTGTCGGCAGCGGGCGCGGAGAAGATTTGCCGGGTCCACCTGAGACGGGGCGATCAAAAGCTTTTGATGCATCATCAGCGAGGGGGTCTTCCGAGTGACGACAGTTTCCGTCAAAATGCGCACCTGGTTCCACAGATAAAGAGGTGTGCATAATATCCCCTTCAATATGGGCTGTTGCTGCAAGAGCAACATTGCGGGCACGAACCATGCCTTCAACCCGTCCGCGAATAGTCACAGCTTCGCATGCGACTTCCCCTTTTACGGCGGCTTTCTCTCCGACAATTAAAGATGCAGCGCGGATATTACCGTTGATTGTGCCATCGAATTGAACTTCGCCCGTAGAAATCAGATTGCCTTCCATTGTGACATCTGAAGAGATCAGTGAGGGTACGCCTGGAGACTTCATGGCATTAGACCTTTTGGCTGAGGATTTTGAACTTGTTTGTGTTTTCGAAGTGGTTTGTGAATTCGCAGCTGGTTTTTCATCCCCGTTATTAGGGACAGGAAGTTCAATATTTGTATGCGACTGCTTATTCTTAGCTTTCGAAAACATATCGTCCTGCTTCTATGAACCGTTGAGGGTCCTGGGGTTTACCGTTTAAGCGAATTTCGTAGTGAATATGTGGACCTGTTGAGCGACCACTAGACCCTAATTCTCCTACTTTATCATGAAGATTAACCTTTTGTCCCTTTTTTACAGAAATCCGGCGCAGATGGGCGTAACGTGTGACAAATCCGTTACCGTGGTCGACTTCCACGATGCGCCCATATCCTTGGCGTACACCGGCAAACCGTACAATGCCTCGCGCTGTGGTTGTAACAGGCGAGCCGTAGGCTGCATGAAAATCAAGCCCGTTATGGGGGCGTAGCCGTCCGTCAAAGGGGTCTTTGCGAACTCCAAAAGGACTGGTCATCCGCCGGCTTGAGATAGAGGGCGAGGATAGAGGGATTTGCTGAATAACCTTGCGCAGCGCCTCCAGCTCATTGAGAACCGTCAAGGTCCTGTTCATCCGGTTGATAAATATTGGCGACGCTTTTTCCAGATTTACGATATCAATGAAGGGGCCACCTTGGGCAAAAGCGCTATTAACGACCTTTGGGGAGGTCAGATAGCGATCTGAATTAACGCCCGTGGAGTTCAAAACAAACTCTAGATTCTCGGCTTCGCGTATGGCCGTTTCTTCAAGTTCAGCGAGCAACAATAATTGCTCTGTATAAAGCTGGGTAGCGGCGCTATCGAGATTATCGACGGCAGATGCGTTGCGCTGGGTGCGAAATATGCTGGAGCGGGTATTGCTGGCTTCACGCCCTGCTGTGGTCTTGAGCTTGCGCCGCCGGGACTGCCGTGTTGTCGGTTCGCCCGGGGTTACATCGACCATAATTCGGTTGCCATTTGGATTTTTCTTACCATCGGGAGAGCCGGCCTGAGAAAGCTGCTCGGATAGATCTGTCAGATCCCGGTTGACCTCTGCTTTGCGCAAGACCGCCGTTTGCAACATTTGATGACGTCCCGATAGCTCATCGATGACGTCTTTGTAATTTTGCTGTAGCACGGCATTCTGGGTGTTCACCTCATCATAGGCGCGCTTTTGGGTTAGCATGTTGCGTTGGTAATTGCTCGCCATAAGGCGTGCTTCCTGTTCATTGGCAACAATGATTTGTTCTTTAAAAACAACGTTTACCGTTGCATAAGCGATCCAGGAAATTGCCACAGCAAAGATGACGGCCAAGGCAATTTGTGTCTTGGACGACATGGAAATAAAATGCACAACACCGTCACTACGGTGATAAATCTGGCGTTCCTTAAAGAAACGACCAATTGTACGCTGGAGGGGGCCGCTTTTTCGGCTCATTTTACACTACGCCCTTTAAATTTACTCTATCCGTCATGGTGGTTTTGCAGGTCTCAGCCTCAATCAAGTTTATATGCGTTCCTCAAACATGTCAGCTCTCATGATTGATAACACAGTTTATTAATTAACCATCACCAAAAAAATCACGAAAAGATTTACCCATCACCACTTTCTTATTGCACAGTATATGTAAAGAAATCGCAACCATAATGTGATGTTCTAACCTCTTTTTTTTTACAATTTTCCTGTTGACAAAGATGAAAACGTTAACAGAAACGGTTAATTTGACTCACCCGATGAGAAATCGGCCATCCATGTTTGATAAAATGCAAGTTCAATACCAGCTTCCTTCCGGGCAGCGTGATTGAACGGCTCTTTTAAGCCGCCATGAAAACGCGTGTTTACGAAGTCTTGAAAGGTTTGCGCGGGTGGGCTTTTTGTGGCGCCGCAAACCTCTTTAAACCATCTCGAACCAGCTGCTACATGGCCGATTTCATCATCATAAATCCGCTGTAGAATGGCGGCGCTTTCGTGGTCGTCATTTTTGGCCAGACTTGCTATCATGGCGGGGGTCACATCAAGACCGCGCGCTTCCAGAACCATAGGGGCAATCGCAAGTCGGGCGAGGACTTCATCATTGGTGTTTTCTGCTGCTTCCCAGAGGCCATCATGAGCCGGTAAATCCCCATATTCGACCCCCATTTGCACGAGACGATCGGTCACCAGCCCAAAATGAAGGGCTTCCTCCCCGCCAACAGCGACCCAGTCTTTCAAGAACTGCCAACCATCGAGTTCAAGGGCCATAATTTGCGGGAGAAACCGCGCGGCCATATCAAAGGCGAGGTCAATAGCGTTAAATTCGATGTGGGCTATGGCATGCATCAAGGCCGCGCGCCCTTCCACACTGCCAAGGCGGCGTCGGGGCAGTTTGGTCGGGTGCACCAAAACAGGACGCCCGGGTCTGCCCGGTCTTAAGGGTGGTGTGGGCAAATTGTGATTCGAGGCGGGGGCACGATCTGGAGTGGGGGCCCCATTCGATGGCGGGCTAATCGCCTCAATAATCCGCACGGCTTCTTGGGCGGCGTTGATTTTGGCGACCGGCTCTATTGCCTCCAGAACGCCGATACACCCGGCAACACTCTGCTTAAGGGCCTCAAACCCTTGAATGGATTTGGTATTTTTAGAGAGTAATGAGGAAGGCATAAGCATCAAACCACCAATTTGGGGAGATTTTTAAAGGGCTTTGGCCGCCTCAAGGACTTTCTCCATATGGCCGTTGACCCGTACTTTGCGCCAGATTTCCCGGATTATACCTTTCTCGTCGATCAAAAAGGTCGACCGCTCAATACCCATATATTTTTTGCCATACATATTTTTCTCGACCCATGCCCCGTATTTTTCGATGATTTTGCCCTCTTCATCGGAGCCAAGCGGGATTGTGAGGTCATGTTTGGTGCGAAATTTCGCGTGTTTTTCAAGGGTGTCCTTTGAAACCCCCAAGATCAGAGTATTTGCCTTGGCGAATTTTTTCTCCAGTTCGGAAAACCCGATCGCCTGTTTGGTGCATCCTGGTGTGTCATCTTTGGGATAAAAATAAAGGACGACTTTTTTGCCCGAAAGGGATTTTAGGGAAACTTTGCCAGCTTCGCCGCTTTTCTCGTTAGTTTGATGATCTGTGTTGAGGGTAAAAGCGGGGGCTTTGCTGCCGACGGTTAGCTCTTTGGCCATGACGTTCCTGTCTGTGTTGATAATATTGGTTTGATAAAGGGGGACCAGAATCGGGTTTTAAGGTTTTGGTTTTGGGGCATGGAATAATATTGACGTTTTATTAACCTTGAGAGTGTGATTGAGCAATGGTCCAGATTGTATGTGAGCCCAATATTTTTTCCCAAACAATTCTTGTCAATAAACTCGCATCGGGCGTAATGTGGACTTATGGGAGGCGCGACTTTATGGACGGTGCTACCGGTTTTTTTTGGTGAGTTTTCTCATCAGCAATCGGATTAAATCTGTTTGATACTGTTGTATTCAGGAATTTTGAGTTTACATGAAGCCGCATCTTAATAAGGCCCGTTTAAAAAAAATTGGCTTAGTCACCGTCGAGCTTGTCGGTGTCTGTTTGGGTGTCAGCCTTTTATTAATAGGATTCATATTGTGGCGCGTTGATCGCGGGGCCGTTGATTTGAATATGTTTCGCACAGGTGTTGAGCAGACATTTTCAAAAGCCCTCCCTGAAGGCTATGGCGTAGATATCGCTGATATTACCCTTCACTCTTCCAAAGATAGTCCCGAGGATTATCAGCTCATTGTGCGTGATGTGACGATCATTCCTGCACCGCAAATAACCAATCCTGCCGGTAAAAGTTCAAATGACGAAGACACACAATCGGCGGCGGACTTAACGCCAAAGCTCCTGAAAGCGTCCAGCCCGGCTATTATAGTCACCCTTCCAAAACGCCGTCTTTTGACTTTCAGATCTACCATTTCTGATATCGTGATAAACGATCCGCTTATCCACCTTGTTGAAGGACCAGGTTCGGGTTCTGGTAAAGTTCTGGTTTCCTCAAATGAAGAGGAAAATCAAAAACCTGTTCTGGGTAGGGATGATAGTGCGCGCCAAAAGAATCATAACCGCAAGCAGTTTGAAAAATTTATTAATAGCGCGCGGTTCCGCGATCATCTTCGTAGCGCGCAGATAAATAATTTGCGCATCGATTATACCAGCCAAAGTGACCAAATTCTATGGCGGGCCCACGGCGGGTCGTTTTTACTGAAGAAAGAACAAGGTACTAATTTTCAGGTGCAAATGTCCAGCCTGTTATCGCGCGCGGACAATCAATCGAATTTTACTTTACGCGCTGACTATGATGACACCGAAAAGACGGCTGCTCTATTTGTGAGCGGGGATGAGTTTCCAATTGGTGATATTGCTTCCCTGTTGGGCGCATCGCAGGCAAGCGCATTTACTCCAAGCTTGAGCGGATCAGCTGATTTGAGTGTCGATCTTGACGGTATAATTCTGGGGGCTGATTTTAATCTGAAGGCAGGAAAAGGCGATTTGCACATTGGCGAGCAAACCTTGCCCGTTCGCACCCTTGTCGCAACTGGACAATTAAATAAACAAAACAACGCCATCACGCTCTCTGATTTTCGCTTTGATATTGGCGATAGTAAAGGGTCAATGACGGGAGAGATTGGTTTTGCTGATAGTAAATCGGGTGATGCCAAATTTTCTCAAGATCAGGGTGATCATGATTTGCCGGGCGCGCGGGCAATCGCATTTGACCTTGTAAGCAAAGGGTTGGAACTGGATACGCTAGGCTTTTTATCGGAAATTTTATCGATTCAAAATTTGGCTATCAAGGGTGAATTAGAGCCAGCACAAAGACGTTTGACAGTCAGTGCGCTTGATTTTGTGACAGATGGCCTTGGTATCAAGGGCGATATACAAGTCCATCTTCCCAAGGGCGAGGAAAGCGCGCCTGACCCGTCATTTGGCGTAAAAGCAAATTTAAAGACAAGCGGGAAAATATCAGTCCAAAGATTAATGGTATTATGGACAGATCGCATCGCGCCTGTTTCGCGGCTGTGGGTGAAAGATCATGTCCAGAAGGGGTATATCCATAATCTGGATTTTACCATGGATTTACCCGCTGGCTTGCGCGGTGAGCTTGGTTATATTCCAGATGAGAATTTAGCTCTTCATTTCGATATTGGAGAAGCTGATTCAGAGTTCATCGATAAAGTGACACCGCTTAAAAATGCCTATGGGCATGGTTTGTTGAAAGGGGATTCGCTGCTCGTCGATATTGAAAGGGGACAGATGGGATCGATAAATGTAGAAAGTGGCGTTGTGCACTTTCCACATTTTCATACATCAGAGGTCAAGCACATTTACAAATTCGTCGCCAATGGAAATGCGCAGGAAATGCTGACCATTCTTGACGGTGAAGCTTTTAGACTGATCGGACGTGCCGGGCTTGACCCCCTGAAAATTAATGGTCAGGCGCTCGCGCGAATGGAAATTATAAGGACGGCCCATAAAGGCAAAAATTCTCGCAGACGTTTGGACTATGACGGCACTGTGGATTTTGAAAATCTCTCTTTTAGCGACATCTTCCGTGATTCTGATCTGGAAAATGGCCGGGGTCAGATCATTCTTAAAAGCCGCGAAATGGATATTATCGGTAATGGTTATCTGGGACAAAAACTTGTTGATGTTGAATGGAACCAGAAATTTTATAGCGAAGATGGTCCCTCTAGTTTTACGGTAAGCGGTGTGTTCGACGCATCTTTGGGTGATGAGATCGGCATAGCAACCCGCTCGTTTCTGAGGGGGCCCGTTGATTTTGTGCTGCGCGCCGTAGGGGATTACAGAAAATTGGAGTCGTTTGAAATCGATGCTGATTTTACAAAAGCCCAGCTTGGGTTTGAGCGTTTTGGTATCAATAAGAAAATGAATGCAACAGCGCTGGGAAAAATTGAAGCCGGGATTTTAAATGGCGGCGCTAATGTCAAAAGTTTCTCTCTTATTGGAGAGGGAATTGATATTCTGGGTGCGTTCAGTTTTGCCTCGTCTGGGCGTTTGGAAAATATGGATTTTTCCAAATTTTTTATTGACGGACGAACTAATTTTTCTGTGAAAGCCAACCGTTTATCCGATGGTGTTTTTAATATTAATCTCGATGGAAACTATCTTGATTTGGGTCCAGCTATTTTATCAACGCTTGGTTCGCGTTCTGGTGCTTCCGGGCAAGGGGAGGCGGGTGATGATGGCCCGGCGCAATTTAGCTGGGGGGACGGCGTAAGAGCAAACATGAAGCTTGACCGCCTTACGCTTCGTAATGATGTTGAAATCAACAACGCCTCCCTGGATTTTTTTCATGACCGGGATCAATTAAAAGTTCTGGAGCTGAGCGGGCGCGGCGAACAGCTAGACTTTTTGGAGGTTAAATTATCCGAAAAAGAAAAATTGAGCGAAATCGGGATCACCAGTTTAAACAGGGTGGTTGAGGCCAATACTGATAATTTGGGCGATTTGTTGTCCGGGATTTTCGGGGTGACTTCAGTGAGCGGCGGGCAAGGCGTGTTGACTCTGGATTTGGGTGCAATCGCTGGCGCGCCAATTTTAGGCACAGCGAGTGCGCAAGATTTACGCATTATTGAAGCACCTCTTTTGGCGAGACTGTTTGCGGCGGGCTCTCTTGATGGGTTGAATGATTTGCTCAACAAACAAGGTATCGAGCTAACCGAAGCTGGTGCGGATTTTACCGTTGAAGATAATATTATTCACTTTAACAAATCCAAGGCCATCGGTCCCTCCGTCGGCATTACAGCCAATGGCAGGGTTCATGTGAGTGGTCGCGGTAATATTGCTTTGCGCGGTGCGCTGGCACCGGCCTATCAGGTTAATTCGATACTCGGCAACACGCCGTTAATTGGCGGCTTGTTTGTTAATCGCGATGGCGAGGGGCTTGTTGCGATGACCTATGATGTCAAGGGTAATGTCAGTGCACCGACCGTTAAGATCAATCCTTTTATGGCGCTGGCTCCGGGGGTGTTGCGCAGAGCCTTTGAAAATTCGGATGCTGACTTTGAGGCGGAGTTTGCCAAAGACTTACAAACCGAGGTTGAAAGAGAATTGGCCGGGCAAGAATAGGCGGGTTTAATTTTCAACCGGCGGCTGGATCGTAAAATAGAGGTTATCAGTATAATATCCCATTGCCTTAAGTCGCATTAAAGCATCATTCAAAACATCTTTTGGCAGGGTCGGGGTGCGTGAGAGAATCCATAAATATTTCCCCGATGGCTCTCCCACCAGAGAGAGCGTATAGGTCTCGTCTAAATCCAAAATCCAGTAATCTCCCCAAAAGGGCCCAAAAAAGCTGACCTCGAGTTTTGATTGACTGTGCGTATCGACAATGCGCGCACGCCCCTTTGCTATTCTTGCCTTGCCCGTAATAACGCCGTCAATTGTCACGCGGTTACAGCTATTGATGACGGAAATGGTGCCATCGTCTTTTTGGGTATAATCGGCGGTGACACCCTCGCAATTTTTTTCAAAACTATTGGGCAGTCGCGCAATCTCGTACCAGCGCCCCAGATAGCGCTCAATATCAACGCGCTCGACCGAATTTAAGGGGACCGAGAGGTCACGGTTTATGGGTTGCGAGGCACACCCTATGAGCGCGAACGTAGACAATACGCCTATTATGTTGAGCGCTTTGATAGGCTTTCTATTTGGCCGAGCCAGTATCATCGTTAAAAAATCCAGCATGAGTGCCTCTAAGCTTTCCTGAGATTAAGGTTTTAACTGTTCTACGAACCAGATACCAATACGGTTTAGCTCTAGGATAGGGTCAGATTTTAGGCATCTGGCATTAAGACCGGGAATTCTATGGTGCCAGTTCCGGTTTTTCTCATACGATCATTGCATGACTTTAAAAAGGTGGATATGTAGACAGCTTCGAAATAAGTGCCTTTTTCATCTTTCGGGCCATTAATTTAGGGATTTTCGCCGCGTGACCACAGAGGACAGCACCTTAAGAGAAGTCGATCAGGAGCTCGCCGAAGAGCGCCAATTCGAGATGATACGCCGTTACGGGCCAATGATAGCGATTTTTGCTATCGCTTGCGTATTGGGCGTTGCGATCAACCAGTTTTTGGGCCACCAAAAGCGCACAAAGGCAGAGGCCGGGGCCAGTAGCTATCAGGAAGCCCTCACCGTGCTCTCTGAGGATCTCGATAGGGGGCAGGAAAAGCTTAAAGATATTGAAGAAAATGGACCTGCTGGCTATGCGGTTTTAGCCGCTTTTCGCCAAGCGTCTATCTATGCAAATCAGGGTGATACGCCTCGCGCTCATACTCAATATCGGGCGATCGTCGAGCGCGAGAATATTCCTCCTCATATTAAAGACCTGGCGCGGATACGCTCAGCCTATCTCTCCCTTGATGTTGGAGGACTTGACGCTGTGAAATCCGATCTTGGAGACTTGCCAGCGGGTAAAACACCGTTCTCATACTACGCCCGCGAAGCCATCGCGCTCGCCCAATTGAGCGATAAGAATTATGATGCTGCAATTGCTGAATTTGATGCTCTCTCCAGTGTTGCCGGGGTGCCCGAGCGCCTGAAGGCGCGCGCCGCTGAATTTGCCGTTGTTGCCCGTGCAGGCAAAACAGGGGCTAATATAACCGGCGAGGCACGGGTTGATGATTTGCTTGAGCGGCTGGGCGATATTCCCGATACTATTCGGGCACCAGTTGTGGAAAACGACGACAACCTTGGCCAAGTTGAAGCTGAAGGCGAGGCTATAGAGGAGGGCGAAGCAATTGAAGTACCTCCGGCATTAATTGAGGTAAGCCCGCCGACAGGGGTTACTCCCGCAGAAGTTATTGAAAAAGTAGTGGACGAAACTGCCGAGAAAGTTGAAAATGGCTCGACTCCTTAAATCTGGAGCTCATATTCGGGGCTCTATATTCTCGGAAAACCAATTGATGAGAGCAAATAGAGTAGAAAAGGTCTAAGATTTTAAGGGTTTGAAATTAATCTCGACCTTGAAATAAAAGTCCGCAACATAAAGCTTGAGTAAAAACTTATGAGTTTAGCCGTGAAATCCCCGATCTTTAAATTTTGTGTTGTATTTTGCTCCAGCTTATTGCTGGTCTCCTGTTCGTCGAACCCGATCAGCGGGATTGGTAATATCTTTAGCGGCGGCGGTGATAGCGATGATGACGGGCTCGATGATGAGGGGCGTATTCCGGTTCTCGCATTAGACGATATTGTGAGGGCTGATGATCGTTTTTCCGATCTCGAAATTACCACACCGCCTGCTTATGTGAATGCTTCATGGCCTCAGCCCGGCGGGGAGGCGGATCATACATTACACCATCTTAGCTCCGCACTGGATTTTGATGTTCAGTGGTCGGCAGATGTTGGTACTGCGTCCGAGCGTCTTGCGCGTTTAACCTCTCCGCCTGTAATTGCGGATGGTCGGGTTTTCGTGGTTGATGCTGAATCCAAAGTCTCAGCCTATAAACTGGAAGATGGCGAACGCTTGTGGCGAACGAAATTAACCGAGGATGTGAGCGAAAAATTTAAAGTACGCGAGATTTTTCAAAAGCCCAAAGCTTCCGATAAAGGTTTTGGCGGCGGCGTTTCTTATGAGTCAGGCAAGGTTTTTGTCACATCCGGATTTGGATTTATTGCAGCGTTAGATGCAGAAACCGGCGAAGAGCTTTGGAAAACTGATACCGATCTTCCAATTCGTACGCCGCCAACCGCCTATCGTGGAAAAGTTTACCTGACAACGATCACCAATGATTTTCAGGTTTTTGATCAAGAGAATGGCGAGAAACTCTGGAACCATCAATCTTTTGAGGAAGCGGCGCGAATTTTGTCTTCAAGTAGTCCGGCAGCATCCGGGGATTTGGTTGTTGCCCCTTTTTCTTCCGGTGAAGTGGTTGCCTTTCAGACTGATAATGGCCGTGCTGTCTGGCGTGATACGCTTACAAAGAACTCTCAGCTAACCTCGCTTTCGACTTTGAACGATATTGCCGGAAGCCCGGTGATTGATCGCGGTCTTGTTTATGCCATTAGCCACGCCGGTCAGTTGGTTGCAATTGATATCCGTTCTGGCGAGCGTGTTTGGGAAGTTGCCGTGACCGGCTTGCAAATGCCTTGGGTTGCTGGTGACTTTATCTATCTGGTATCGGTTGATTCAGAATTGGTGTGTGTCTCACGCGAACATGGGGCAATCGTCTGGGTATCCAATTTGCAAAAACATGAAAATGCGAAAAAGAAAAAAGGCCGGATTTCATGGGCAGGCCCCGTGCTTGCAGGCGATCATCTGGTGCTGGTCTCGACCCACGGACAGCTCATCAAGGTTACCCCCGATGATGGTACGATTGTCGGGAAAAAGAAAATTTCCGGTGGTTCGGTGGTTCCTCCTGTCATTGCAGATGAAAAACTCTTTGTCCTGACAGAAAAGGGCAAGCTACTGGCGATGCAGTAGGTTTATCGAAAACTCACAGCCTGCCTGAACGATAGGCGCTATAGATTGTATGTTGGTAATTCAATGTGCTAAGAGCTTGCAGCGTGGGGTAATTTTTTACCCTCGCTCCGCGCCACTAAATTGAAAGTCCACCTCCCATGTCATCCAAAGTTGCCATAGTCGGACGCCCGAATGTGGGTAAGTCGACGCTGTTTAACCGGTTGGTTGGTCGACGCCTTGCGCTTGTCGATGATCAGCCGGGGGTTACCCGTGACCGCCGTGAGGGGATTGGCAGGCTCGGGGATCTGGACTTTTTGATTATTGATACGCCCGGCCTTGAAGAAGCGCCTATTGAAGCGCTTGAGGGGCGTATGCGTCAGCAAACTGATATTGCCATTCAGGAGGCAGATGTTTGTCTATTCCTGATCGACTCGCGCGCCGGGGTGACGCCGCTTGACCAACGCTTTGCCGATATATTGCGCAGCGGCGGCAAGCCGGTTGTTCTGGTTGCCAATAAAATGGAAGGCCATGGCGGGGATGCCGGCTTTTATGATGCCTATTCTCTCGGGCTTGGTGAACCGGTTGGAATTTCCGCGGAACATGGCGAAGGGCTTGGCGATCTTTATGCAGCAATGCAGCCGTTTATTTTCGAGGGTGATCAGTCCAAAGATAATGACTCAGTTGAGTGGGATGATCCGCTCAAACCCTTGCGGGTTGCGATTATCGGACGGCCAAATGCGGGTAAATCAACTTTGATTAATCGCCTTATCGGTGAGGAACGTTTGCTGACCGGGCCAGAGGCGGGCATTACCCGCGATTCCATTGGCATTGAGTGGCAATGGGAAGATGAGGAACGCAATTGGCCGATTAAGCTTTTTGATACAGCCGGAATGCGTCGCAAGGCCAAGGTGCAGGAAAAACTTGAAAAACTTTCTGTCGCAGATGGTTTGCGTGCGGTTATTTTTGCGGAAGTTGTGGTTTTGATGTTTGATGCGCTAACGCCACTTGAAAAACAGGAACTGGCCCTTGCTGATCTGGTATTCCGCGAGGGCAGGGCGCTTGTTCTGGCGGCCAATAAGTGGGACCTTGTGGTTGATCGCGATGAGACGTTTCGCGAATTGCGGGAAAAGGTTGATCGTTTATTGCCCCAAGTCCCCGGTGTCCCGATTATTCGGTTTTCGGCAAAAACCGGATTGGGCGTAAACGGATTAATGCCAGCGGTAACGCGGGTTTATCGGGACTGGAATGCGCGGGTCAAAACCCCTGATCTAAATGACTGGCTCGAAGAGGCAACCGGCCGCCACCCGCCGCCAGCGGTATCGGGTCGGCGGATAAAATTTCGCTATATCGCGCAAACCAAAACACGGCCTCCCACATTTGTCGTGCAATGCTCGCGGGCGGATGCGGTTCCTGAGAGTTATAAACGCTATTTGATCAATTCAATCCGGGAAGCATTTGCAATACCGGCTGTGCCGATCCGGTTGATTCTCAAAAAGCAGGAAAATCCGTACGAGAATAAAAAGAAAAAATGGTGATCTCTGCGCCGCTGCGATGACAGCGGGGACAGTAAATCAAATCAACGGATTATCGTTGGGCCCCCATTGAGCGGCACTCACAATTGATAAAAGGCTAAATAGCCTTTGTTGCCTCGCCAAGCCATGTGGCAACATCATCGGGCAAAAGCGGCGTCAATGTCGCGCGCACTTTTGCATGATACTCATTGAGCCATTTGCATTCAGAAGCGTTCAGCAAATCGCGATCAATGAGTTTTAAATCAATCGGTGCAAGGGTGATGGTCTCGAAGGTCATCATTTCCCTATCGCCGCCCCCTAGTGGCGCTAAAGGATTGACCACAACAAGATTTTCAATGCGAATACCAAATTCACCTGTTTTATAAAATCCGGGCTCATTGGAAAGTATCATGCCGGGCTCCAGAGCCACATGGCTCGGCGCTTTGGCAATACGCTGAGGGCCTTCGTGGACGCCCAGAAAACTACCCACACCGTGGCCCGTGCCATGGTCATAATCGAGGCCCGCCTCCCATAAGGGCAAGCGGGCGAGGGTATCAAGTTGGGTCCCTGTGGTGCCTTTTGGAAAGCGCGCTTGGGCGAGGGCAATATGTCCCTTCAGCACACGGGTAAACCGGTCGCGCATTTCTTCGCTTGGCTCACCAATCGGCACGGTGCGGGTAATATCGGTTGTTCCATCCGGATACTGACCGCCGCTATCGATTAGGAACAGCGAATTTTTCTCCAGTTTCCGGTTGGTTTTGGTTGTGACCCGATAATGGACGATCGCGCCATTTGGCCCCGAGCCGGAAATACTGTCAAAGGAGAGGTCTTTTAAACTGTTATCTTGCGCACGAAAGCTCTCCAGTTTGCTTGATGCCTCGATCTCGTCGATTTCACCGCTTTGTCCGGTGGTGGCGAGCCAATGAAGAAATTTTGTAACCGCTGCGCCGTCGCGAATATGGGCCGCTCTGGTGCCATCGATTTCGGCAGCATTTTTTCTGGCCCGCGGTAAGGCGCAAGGGTCTTCTCCCTCGATTATTTCGGCGCCGCTTTCTATCAGGGCATTGATAAAACCAATTGGCGTTAATCCCGGATCAATAAGAACTTTGGATTTGTTGGCCCCTAATTGTTCAAGGGCCTTGGTAATATTGGCTTCTTCATCGATGGAAATATCCGTACCCAGATGAGCGTCCAGATCAGATGATTTTTTTGCCTGATCAAAAAACAACTGGGCATGACCATCGTTAAAAATAACCGCCCGGCTAAGGGGAAGGGGCGAGCGATCGACATCGCCGCCGCGAATATTAAACGCCCATGCTATAGAGGGCGGTGCGGTGATCAGCGCAGCATCGGCATTTTTCTCTTTTAAGGTTTTTGCAATCTGTGTGCGCTTGTCTTTACTCGCAATACCCGCATATTCAAGCTTATGGGGTTGAATGGATGCGTTGGGGGCATCGGGTTGATCGCTCCACGCGCTGTCGAGCGGATTGCTTGGCGTTGCAACAAGTTCGAAGCCCCCCTTTTTTGCTGCGGCCTCCAATGGCTTTAAGCCATTGCGGGTGTGAAGCATGGGATCATAGCCAATGCGTTGACCTTTTTTGGTATTTTGTGTGAGCCAATCGGAAATTTCTTTTTGGGTATAATCATGAAATGAAAAGAAAGCGCTATCGGTTTGCTCGCGCACTTGCAGCGTATACCGACCATCTACAAAAATACCGGTTTTGTCAGTCATAACAATTGCAAAACCGGCAGAGCCGGAAAAGCCTGAAATCCAGAGCAGGCGCTCGGCATAGGCCGGAATATATTCGTTTTGATATTCATCATCATGGGGAACAAGAAAGCCATCAAGTTTTTGCGCGGCCATTGATGCGCGCAATTTGGGCATGTGCGCGGCAGCAAAACTTATATCGGAAACCGGATCATAAGTTTGAAACATGAAGCGTAATTCCTTTTGATGAGTGGGAGCTAATTATTTTTTACATATAATAAGACGGGCCATGTCGGATGATCAAGGCGGTTGAGACGGCGAAAGCCATTTGCACTATAAGCGGCTTCAATTTTTGCTTCTTGATCAGACATTAACCCGGCAAGCATGATGCGTCCATTTGCGGTACAATTGGTTGCCATATCGGGCGCGAGTTCAACAAGAGGGCCAGCGAGTATGTTCGCGAAGATAAAATCATAAGGGCCGGCATTGCCAAGGGCCGTATTGTCAAACCCTACACTTTCAAAGACATCAATCTTGTCAGCGACATTATTCAGGGATGCATTCTCGATCGCGATCTGGGTGGATTTCTGGTCGATATCGCTTGCGATGACTTTGCGCTCCCACATTTTTGCAGCAGCAATGGCCAGCACTGCCGAGCCACATCCAAGATCGAGAATGTTTTTCGGGGCCCATCCCGAGAAGCGATCCAGTAACATCAGGCAGCCGGCCGTTGTTGGATGATGACCAGTCCCAAAAGCTTGATTGGCCTCGATTTCAATCGGGATAATATCGCTATCATCTGGCACATCATCGCGGTCATGGGCGCCGTGGAGAAAAAACCGGCCTGCCTGAATGGGGCCTAGGGAGCCAAGAGCGAACTTCACCCAGTCATCATCGGGCAGCTCTTCCAGATTTGCGATCATCCATTGGGGTAAATTCTCTTCTTCCTGAGTGAGGGTAAAGAGCCGGTAAATCGCCTCCATGTCCGGGCTTTCCGGGAAATAGGCCTCTGCCAGCCAATCTGTTGGATGGGGTTCACCGTCCTGAACCATTTTTCTCAAGCTTACCGCTTCAGCTGGCGGGTCCAGAGCGTCTCCCATCAGATCGGCAATGAGCGACATTTGCGTCTCGCTCCCCCGCCATGTGAGCTTGAAAGTAGGATCATTTGTAGGCATAGGGCTTTAAATTTTCTGGGTGAGCATTGTTCAGGGAGTTTGTTGCGAGGCGGTTTGTTGTGCCATTTCCAGATAAGGGAGCGGGCTGATTAGTCTTATATCATCGCGGGCGCGTAAAAGTTCAAGAAGTAAATATTTATTCGCGGTGCCAAAAGTAATCAATATGGTTTGTGGTTCGCTATTGTCTTTATTTGCGATAATGGCGTCGTCAATGGCTTGGCTGATTAACTCGTAGTGAGCACGGTTGACTTGGTCCCAGCCACCCGGGCCCAGATCGCCGTCAAATAATGTTGCATAAGGGGTGAGACCCTCTTTGATGATTTGGTCATATTCGTCAGTGTGAATGAAAAAAGGGTCATCTTCTTTGCCAGACAGTTTCTGGTTCATGCTTGCTTCTGCGGCCAGATGGCTGGCCCAGTCTCGCGCGCGCGCCGGGTCTCGAATAATCGCGTTGAGGGCTGATTGTCTGAATTCAGCGGTGGGCTTGCTCCAGACCGCCGCAGGAATGATTTTGAAATTCATAACCTTGCTGAGGGGTAAAATCACCTCGGTATATTCAGGAAAACGCGCCACGCGGGGCTCTCTAACAAACCCGCTTTGCTGAAACTCGTTCATGGCTTCATCAAACCGGTCGGGGGGAATTTCTGTGATTATTATATCAGGATTTATTGTCTCGATGGTTTTTCTTAATAGAGACAGTGGATAGACATCGCTTTCAATATGAGCGGTTTGAATTGTGCCCAAAAAGACAATGCGGGGTGCATTTTCCGCGCCTTTACCTGTTCCAGATTGCGAGCAGCCAAGGATCAGAAAGCTAAAAAGGATGAAGATACAAATTCGCAAACGGGAAATGAGTGATTTTAAAATTTGTAAATTGGAAATAGTGTGTTGATAAATATGATACATCAACCGGCCTCCAGAAATTGGTCCATTACTTTTTTCTCTCCGGAATGGTCAAAATTAATTGTCAGTTTTTGCCCTTCAGCGGCGGTAACTTTTCCGTACCCGAATTTTTGATGAAAAACCCTGACGCCGACATCAAATTTTGAAACCCCCGGGCTCTTCACGCTAACCGTCTTGGCGCGACCCTCGATCATTGCGGGTTTATAAGACTGGCTATTGCGGCGGTCTGCCTGACGGGCGCGTTGCCAGCCGGGATTATCATAATAGGCTTGATCTGCGTTGGGATCGACATCAAAGCGCGAAGAATCGGCAAGAGTTTTGGCGGTGTTTCCGTAAAGGCCTTGCTCGGATTGAACCTCGACATGCTCTTCTGGCAGCTCATCAATAAAACGCGAGGGCGGGGAGGAATCCCAGCGGCCGTATTTATGGCGATTTGCTGCAAAGGAAATCCGGCAGCTTTCTTCAGCCCGTGTTATCCCCACATAGGCAAGACGGCGTTCTTCTTCGAGCGCGGCGCCCCCGCCTTCATCAAGAGAGCGCTGTGACGGGAACACCCCTTCCTCCCAACCGGGTAGAAACACGACGGGAAATTCCAGTCCCTTTGCGGCGTGAAGGGTCATCAGCCATACATGACCATCGACATGGGCCTCATTATGTTCTGCAACCAAGGCCACATGATCCAGATAGGCCTCCAAAGTTTCATATTCGCTAACCGCCTGCACAACCTCTTTTAGGTTATCAAGCTTGCTGGCAGCTTTGGGTGATTTGGAATTTTTCCAATAATCCGTATACCCGGATTCTTCGAGAATCAGTTCGGTGAGATCACGCGGCGATTGATGGTCAGTCTCGCGGCTCCACCGGTCAACCATTTCAATAAAGCGGGTGAGTTTATTTTTGCCTGCGCCCGCGAGTTCGCCATTTTCGATCAACATTTTTGAGGCGGTCATTTTTGAAATAGAGCGCGCTCTGGCATATTGGTGAATGGTCTGCATGGTTTTACCGCCCAGACCGCGAGCCGGTTTATTGGCAATCCGGTCAAAAGCCAGATCATCATTGTGGGAGCGTACCAATCGCAGATAGGCAATAGCGTCTCTGGTTTCCTCGCGCTCGTAAAAACGCGGGCCGCCGACAACCCGGTAGGTAAGACCAAGTGTATTAAAGCGTTCTTCAAAGCTGCGCATCTGGAAGGAAGCGCGCACCAAAATGGCCATATCATTGAGGGAACGCCCTTTGAACTGTTCGGACTCGATCTCGTCACCGATTTGGCGAGCCTCTTCATCGCCGTCCCAGACCCCGCGAATCAAAACCTTCTCTTCATCTTCTCTGGTGGTCCATAGGGTTTTACCAAGACGATCCTGATTGGCGCTGATCAAGCCAGAGGCTGCGGCAAGAATAGCAGGAGAGGAGCGATAATTGCGCTCTAACCGGATAATCTGCGCGCCGGGAAAGTCTTTTTCAAATCGCAGAATATTTTCAACTTCGGCCCCGCGCCAGCCATAGATTGATTGATCGTCGTCCCCCACACAGCAGATATTTTTATTTTTCTGCGCAAGCAGGCGCAGCCACAAATATTGCGCCACATTCGTGTCCTGGTACTCATCAACGAGCATATAAGAAAAGCGCGATTGATAATCTGACAGAACATCTGCGTGATTTTGAAAGATGGTGAGATTATGCACCAACAAATCGCCAAAATCCGCAGCGTTGAGAGTGATCAGGCGGTCTTGATTGGCTTTATAAAGGTCGATGGCGCGGCCATCTGCAAAATTCCAGCCTTCATCTTTGGAAACTTTATCGGGGGTAAGGCCGCGATTTTTCCAATCATCAATGACACTGGCGAGCCCGCGTCCTGTCCAGCGTTTTTCATCAAGGCCGGCATCAATGATCACCTGCTTGCATAATCTAACCTGATCATCGGTATCGAGGATCGTAAAGCTGGATTTTAGCCCCACCAGTTCCGCATGACGGCGCAAGATCATGGCGGCTATCGAGTGAAAGGTGCCAAGCCAGCGCATTCCCTCTACCTGATTGCCAATGAGCCTTCCGATGCGTTCTTTCATTTCACGCGCGGCTTTATTGGTAAATGTCACCGCCAATATCTGTGAGGGCCATGCGCGTTTGCTGTTTAATATATGGGCAAGGCGGGTCGTCAGGGCGCGGGTTTTGCCTGTCCCTGCACCAGCCAGCACCAAAACCGGTCCGTCAATAGTCAGAACGGCTTTGCGCTGTTCCTCGTTGAGGCCCTCAAGATAGGCAGCATCGCTGGAGTCTGGTGATGAGGGGGCATTAGCTGGAGAAATGCCGCTCATGGCGCGTTCGGATATGGATAGGGGCTTATTCATGAATTTAGTCTAGGGAAAAGAGAACGATTCTGGAACATTTAATTTTTCCATAGGCTGCCCCTATCATGCCGGGCTCAATCTACCAGAAACGCGGCTATTCATATTAGTGCAGCTATACATATTAGTAATGTCACGGATACTCTCCCAACCATGGGTAACGAGACTAAGCAGCGGGTCGGATACTATAGCCGGATTGTCTCTTAAGACTTGGTAAGAGAATTTGCCCTCAATTTTGCACGCTTAAGGTGTGGACCGGTCATGATTTTTCAAATTGCTGGCTGGTCAAGGCCATAAGGCAGAATATTCTCTACATAAGGAACATCGCTTTTGGTTCACAAAATAAAATCCCAAAATGCACTTTTCTTGGGTTGGTGTGCATTTTTTGGGCTGATTAGGGCAATCTGCCCTAAGTGCCACATTTTCGTCATATAGCGCCCCTGAAATCGCCACGGTAACTTTGTTAATCAGTAACCATGATAAAGTGGGGATAAGACAACAGTAGAAGGGTAATAAATATGTCTGCAAGTTTTGTCGTGCACAGGGAACAATCGGGGTTATTTCGTTTTCATCTGCAAACTGAGAATGGTGAACGGATTCTCTTTAGTGAAACCTACAAAGAAAAAAGAAGTGCCTTTGTTGGTATTACGTCTATTAAGAAAAATTCTCAGGATGCAAACCGGTATGTCAAGAAAACCGCTGTTGACGGAAGATTTTACTTCTTGTTGAAGGCAGCTAATCATGAGGCTATTGGGCGCTCCTCATTTTTTACGACTGCACAAGAGCGTGATGAAGTCATGGACCGGGTTATGGTACGTGCTCCCTATGGGGAATTGAAAGACACCACACGCCAATATCGCAAACGTAAAGTCGCTTAACACTTCATTTACGTGAATTAAATTTGTTTAATTAGTTTTCGGCGGGCCTTGAGCTTTAAAACTCATGCAGGGCAATGCTGCCCGCCGAAACAATAAATTGAGCATGATAGGGTATAATCAACAACAAGGTTCGAATATGTCAGCCAAGTTTGAGGTGTACCGGGATAATAGCACGGAGTTCAGGTTTCGGATGCTCGATGCGCTTGGAGAGAATTTGCTTGCGAGCGGAGGATACAAGGAAAAGCGTAGCGCATTTAACGGAATTGCTTCGATCAAGAAAAACTGTCTAATAGCTGAGCGTTTCGTGCGCAAAAAAATGGTGGATGGTCGCGGATATTTTGTTTTAAAAGCTAGAAACCATGAAGTTATCGCCAAAGCGCGATCTTATGAGAATGAAGCGGGCGTTGACCGCGGGATTGCAACTGTAATGCGAGAAGCACCGGATGCAGAGATCGTTGACTTGACAAAACGCCGTGTAAATAAAAAGTGAATATCTGGATGATCTAAAGGGCACCCGGATAGTGAAGTTAAACGGAAGGGGACTTTCATCGTTTGGCTTCATGATAGGTTTTATCAGTATAATGATAGAATCTATTAATAAAGATGCACATTCGGGTTTTCTCGGATGTGCGTTTTTTTTGTCGTAATGGCCAGGTAAATAGGGGGTGCCCCAGTTTGAAACTGAAAGGTAATTACTGGCCCTTTGTCGACATTGCGATTGCAAATTAAACGTCTGAAAACAGGTGCAAGCTTGCCATAACCAGCATCTAAAAGCGCCTAGATTAAGTCGCTGCTTATCAGGCGCAGTTTATAGGTTTAGTCGTAATCCCGATCATAATATTGAGTCGACAAAAACCACGCAAGCATGGGATTTTAGCCGCACTATCCTTCAAGTAGGCGCTTCATCTCTTTGAGATAGATGATCCAAGCGTCGCGGCCACGGGCGGTAAGGCTAACAGATGTATGCGGACGTTTGCCGCGGAAGCTTTTCGTTTGCTTAATATAGCCGGCGCCTTCCAGCCGTTTAAGATGTGTCGCTAGATTGCCATTTGTCGCCTTGGTTTTTTCGAGCAGTTCCAGATAGGGTGCGGGATTAACGTGTGACAAATACGCCATCACTCCAAGACGGATTTTACCGTGTATAACCTCGTCGATGTGCTCTAGATCGAGTTTATCCATCAAGGTCGCTCGCTTCGAGCATTGATGGTTGATGGAGTGTAAGAACGAGACCGGGAACAATCATAACAAGGAAAAAACCAAGTGCAGCAACCAAGTAGATATCGACAGTTCCCAAAAACAGAAGCGTTGAAATAGCGCCGGTTCCGGTAATGCCTGCTTGCCCATAGAACCACTTCCTTTTCGTTAACGCCCCGAGGATTCCAAAAACAACACTAAAAGCAAGAAATGCAACGGTGATGATTAGATCGTAAAGTAAAGGCTCTGTTTCCATCTCGCTCAGCGGCACCAAAATACCATTTCGCACAGAAACGGCGAATGCGAATGCCCACACAACAATACCGCCAGCGATAAAGGACTTCTTTGCGGCAATATTGGCAAGTGAATTGACGGCGGGCCGCTGATCCCTTTTTCGCCCCAGGATAATGGAACCGGGAATACCGACCAAAAATGCCGCGATCCAGACCGAGCCTGTCCACCACATATCGCCCGCACCAATAATGTTTGAAAGGTTTGCCCAAGTTACAATCAGGGCAATGAACGTTACCGCCCCCCAAAGCAGCATGTGGGGACCGGATAATAGGGGCGCATCGCGACCTGATTGCGCTGCACTGATTAGATCTTCGATTTCTCGATAAAATTCGCTCATGAGTGTCTCCAGCAATGATTAAACTTTGTAACACAAAGAATGTTGCTTTGTATAACAAAGTATGTTTTAAATAAGTATATGAGAAAACTTGTCTTAAAAAACACTCCGCGTTGCCTAGCGATTGCAGCATTTATGGTTTCGGCGGTACCCGCATTTGCGCAGACCCAAATCTCGGTCTCGGTTGAGAATCTGCGCTCTTCCGACGGCAAGCTCATCATTTCACTGTGTGATGAGACCCAATATGGGCGCTGGGATACATGTCGGTCACAGATAATCCCCGCCGGGCCTGAGCCCGCAGTGGTGTTTAATGATGTATTGCCAGGCCGCTACGGCATTTCAATCATCCATGACGCGAATGAGAATGGAGAGTTCGACCTTCATTGGTACGGCAAACCAAAGGAAGCCTATGGAGCCTCCAACAATCCGCGATCACGGCTTGGGCCACCCAAGTTCAAAGATATCGCGTTTACTGTGCACGAGCGCCCCGTAGAGCAGATCATCCGAATGCAAGGCGGAAAGTAGGCAAGAGGGTTTTGTAAAGCGCTTCGACAAATAGTTTAGAAATAATGGGAAGAAGATAAGATGGATTGGCAGGCGGTCTACTCATTTTGGGAATGGTCTGAGAACAAGATGGGCTTTTTCCATATGTACATGGCGTTAGTGGCCGTTGTGCTTGGTCCCATTATCTTTCTCCGGCGGAAAGGTGACTTCGTTCACCGATTGATGGGACTCGTTTATGTCTTCGCCATGCTTGCAACGAACATTACCGCATTCTTGATTTACGATCTGACCGGCGGGCCAAATCTCTTTCATATCGCGGCGACCATCAGCTTGATCACCGCAATCGGTGGGCTGGTGTCTATTCTGATCTATGCGGAGGGAAAGTCACAAAAGGCACTTGCCATGCATATCGACTTTATGTCTTGGTCGTATTTTGGATTATTTCTCGCCGCCGTAGCTGAGTCTGTTACAAGAGGTTTTGGGCCTATCATCGGTGATTTATCATCGTTCTGGATGGTTTTCGGAATTTCCATGTTTATCATAGGCGGTATCGGGAGCAGAATTACGAGAAAACTTGTAAACTCTACAAAGCGCCGCTGGATTGAGCATCTTTAATGATGCGCCAACTGGATTCCGGCTATTAGCAAGCAATCTCTAAATTAGCTTAACGCAAGCGTCCTTTCCTCGCCCCAAAACGCTTGTTTGCCAATTCAGGTGCTACGGCAAAAATTGGTAAAAAACCCACCTTCAATTTCAAACCGATACGCTACCGGAAAATAATAAAAGTTGTCCAATATTGGAGAATGTGAAACAAATAGGCCTGATTGAACCGGGTTTTGAAGGCGCAGATAATTGACCATGTATGAAGATGTAATTCGTTTTGCGCATTTGTCTGATCCGCATCTGGATATTATAACGCCGCCTGAACCAGCACAGCTATTGAGCAAACGTATATTGGGCTGGACAAATTGGCAGCGCAAAAGACGCCACCATCATCGCAGTGAAATCCTGAGAAAAATCACCGATGATATTGCCAATGCGCAAGTTGATCTGATCGCACTCACGGGCGATGTTGCAAATATTGCTTTGCCGGGCGAGTTTGAACGCGCGGCCAGTTGGGTGGAAAGTCTTGGTAGCCCTGATCATGTAATGTTTGTCCCGGGCAATCATGACGCCTATGTTGAATTGGATTGGGAAAAATCTCTCGGGCTTCTGGCTTCTTTTATGAAAGGAGCGCGATTAGCAGAGCCAAAACAGGCCGGCATCGACCAAAACCGCGCGGCGGAAAGTTTTGACGATTTTCCCTATGTCCGGCAAATCGGACCCTTTTCTTTTATTGGCCTTAACTCTTCGCCCTCAACCCTACCGGGTTTGGCAACGGGCAAAATAGGACGCGCGCAAATCGATCGCTTAAGTCAGATGTTGCAAGGCTTGGGGGACAATAGTTTCAAGATTATAATGCTACATCATCCGGCGGTTAAAGGAATCGTCGGGCGACATAAATCCCTTGATGATGGTGATGCATTATTGGAGATATTGAAGCAAAATCCGGTAGACTTGGTGATCCATGGCCATGCCCATTTCCCTTGCTTTTCAAAGATCGAGCTTCCCTCCGACCAAAAGCAACGCACCATCCCCCATATCGGGGTTGCCTCTGCGTCTTATGGCGGTAAGGGAGAGAATGCCGGTGAGAATGGCTACAGGCCAGCGGCGCAATATCATCTCTATACGGTTAAAAAATTAGACACGCAATTCGAGCTGCATCTGGAGGTGCGGGGGTTAAATCTTGATACCGGACGGGTTGAAAAGCTGGAGGTTAAGGATTTATCCAATGGGCTGGCTGTATAACCGGGCTTTATAAACAGACATGGCCACTTGTCATGGCTAGCGGGAAACCGTAAATTAACAAGCGTAAATGGGGCTCTGGCAATATGATGGGCGGGGGCATTAAAATCTTGGTTAAATCAAGACATTAGCGATTTGGGATTTAAGAATATTACTATGTTTGATGAAATAGCGTCGCAGCGAAACTCCAATTTTTCAGGGCAAGTTGACGGTGCGATAGCGGGCGCAGCCGAATGGCTTGCAGCAGCGCAAAAGCCGGAAGGCTATTGGGTGGGGCGTCTTGAATCCAATGTCTGTATGGAAGCAGAATGGATCCTTGCTTTATGGTTCATGGGCCTTGAGGATCATCCCTTGCGCCCGCGACTGGCCAAAGCTTTGCTAAGAGAACAGCGCGAGGATGGCTCTTGGGAAATCTATAAAGATGCGCCTGCGGGTGATATCAACACAACCGTTGAAGCCTATGCGGCCCTGCGATCAACCGGAATGAGCGCACAAGCACCGGAACTTGCCAAAGCCCGTGAATGGATTTTTGCAAAAGGGGGCTTGCGCAATATACGTGTCTTTACGCGCTACTGGCTGGCTTTAATCGGGGAGTGGCCTTGGACAAAAACGCCCAATGTTCCTGTTGAGGTCATCCATTTTCCCAATTGGTTTCCGTTCTCGATCTATAATTTTGCGCAATGGGCCAGAGCGACCTTAATGCCGATTGCAGTCCTTAGCGCCCGCCGCCCGGTTCGGGCTCTACCGGCAGAGTGTCGGTTGGATGAATTATTCCCTCAGGGGCGAAAAGCGTTTGATTATTCCCTGCCAAAAAAACATGGTGCCGACTGGGTTGATCGTTTTTTCAGAATTTCCGACACCGTTCTCCATGTTGGCCAGTCGGCAAAAATCGCGCCCTTGCGCAAAAACGCGGTCAAGCGGGCGCTTGAATGGATCATACAACATCAGGATGGCGATGGTGTATGGGGGGGGATTCAACCTCCCTGGATCTATTCGATGATGGCCATTTATAATGAAGACTACGCATTGGATCACTCTGTGCTTGCCAAGGCTTTGGGTGCTCTTGATGATCCGCGTTGGCGCGTGGATGTCGGGGAGGCAAGTTATATTCAGGCATCAACCTCGCCGGTATGGGATACTGTTCTTGCCTTAATGGCTTTTGAAGATGCGCAAGTTGACGGGAAGTATCCGATAGAAATCGAAAAATCCTTGCAATGGATATTGGATCAGCAGGTTTTGCGCGGCGGGGACTGGCAACAAAAAGTCAAAAATGTCGAGCCGGGCGGATGGGCCTTTGAATATAAAAATTATTTCTATCCTGATACAGATGATACTGCGGTGGCCTTGATTGCGCTTTCAAGGTTCCGCGATGATCCGCAATGGCAGGAACGGGGTATTCAAACGGCGATCAATCGCGGCGTTAACTGGTTGATCGCAATGCAATCGCGCGGCGGCGGCTGGGGGGCTTTTGACAAAGACAATGATAAAACCATCACAACCAAAATTCCGTTTTGCGATTTTGGTGAGGCGCTGGACCCGCCCTCTGTTGATGTTACCGCCCATATTGTTGAGGCGTTTGGAAAACTGGGATTTCGCGGCGATCATCCATCTATGGTACGTGCCCTCGCTTATTTAAAATCCGAGCAGGAAGGTAATGGCGCATGGTTTGGGCGTTGGGGCGTGAATTATATTTATGGAACGGGCGCGGTACTTCCCGCGCTTGAGGCCATTGGCGAAGATATGAGTGCGGATTATATAAAACGTGCGGCCGATTGGCTCGTCTCGGTTCAGCAGGAAGATGGCGGCTGGGGAGAGAGCTGTGCGTCCTATATTGATCCGGAGATGATGGCAAAAGGCAAAACAACGGCTTCGCAAACGGCTTGGGCGTTAATGGGCCTTGCAGCTCTTGGCCGGGAAAATATTTCCGATGAACACCGCGACGCGATGGAGCGGGGCACCCATTGGTTATTGGAACGCCAGCAAGATAATAGCTGGGACGAGCCAGAATATACCGGAACCGGTTTTCCCGGTTATGGCGTTGGCTCAACCATCAAGCTTAGCGACCCGGATATTTCCGAGCGTCTATCGCAAGGGGCCGAGCTTAGCCGCGCATTTATGATAAATTATAATATGTATAGACATTATTTTCCCTTAATGGCCTTGGCGAGGGTGAGAAAACTGATAGACTGAAGGCGGATTATGTAATTTGGGACTGAGTATATGAATCTGGAACCATTATTGTCTGCGCCCCTTGCAATCCAGTTACATGTGGCGACGGTTGTTCCTGCTTTTTTTTCTGGAACTATCCAGATGGTCCTTCCCAAAGGTACACTCATTCATCGTTTAAACGGCTACTTGTTTATGACATTGATGGTCGCAACCGCAATTATGGCATTTTTTATTCATGGCTCTTACGGAGCCCGCTTTTCGTTTATTCATTTATTTATTCCATTAACGCTATTTTCCGTGCCGTCCGGATTGCTGGCAGCACGGCGCGGCGATGTTAAGGGGCATCGAAATTCCATGATTGGCTTATATGTGGGTGCTCTGTTGATCGCGGGTACCCTGGCTTTTGCGCCCGGTAGAATTATGAACCAGTTATTTTTTGGCTAGTTTTTTCATATAAATTATGATGAGCTCGATAATCTAGCAAGGAACTACGAGAAGACTTTGAGGAAATTAAGTCGTAATTGCTCTTGCGCTTCCCGTTACGTGCACTGATGAACCGGATATATCGCTTAAGCGCACATTGATTAAAGAGGGGTGCCCCATATCTTCGCCTTGGCGAATTGTGAAGAGACCGCCATGAGGCCAGGCCTGATCTCGAAGATAGCCAGCAAAGGCTGCTGCGGCTGCGCCCGTAGCGGGGTCTTCTGGGACACCTCCAGATGCAAAAGCATTTCGCACGCTAAATGATCTTTCATTGTCAATGTAAACCAGCATGATTGTTACCAATTGATGTTTATGCATGACCTCGCGCCCTTGATCGAGATCATAATCCATATTGGCCAATGCCGTCCGTTCCTTTAGGGCTAACATAATGTGGTCAGCGCCGCCATGGATGCGGGCAGGTTTCAAACGAGTGTCCAGATCTGCGGGAGTGAGGTTGAACAGCGCCATGATGTCTTGACACTCTGCGGTGCTTGCTGCTTGGCTCCTTGTCGGGGGAGATGAAAGTGTTGCGGTCATGCCAGAGTCCGAGGATTGAGCAGTGACAGTGATTTCAGCATCATTCAAAACGAGATGATATTTTTGTGCCCCATAATGATTCCCCAGTGCTGCGCCAAGCGCGATGGTTGCGTGCCCACAAAACGGAACTTCAGATTCCGGTGAAAAATAGCGTACACGCCATTTTTTATGATCATCGTTTTGGGGTAAGGCAAAAGCGGTTTCAGAATATCCAACTTCGTTGGCAATGCGGGCCATCTCTGCTTCATCCATGGTGGAAGTGAGAAGGACAATGCCGGCCGGGTTTCCGCCTTTGTCGCCAAGACTAAAGGCTGCAATTCTTTGAACGTCCATGATGTTTTCCAAAAAGAGCTGTAGGTGTGTGTGTAAGCAGTGCCGTTATATGTGGTATCCAATAGTCGTAAATCAATGGTATCTTAGAATAAATACCAGCTTTTCAACGAATTTCAGATTATGCCATTTCGATAGGTTTTAGGCGTGTTATTTCAGTCGAGCTTATTGTTTATCGAGGGAGGTATTTATCAAGATTAATTATTGTTGTTTGGCGGGTTTTGCCTTAATGGTTTGAAACCCCAAGCAATGCTAGCCTTACAACCGGATTGGTTATGATTTCGAATTCAAATAAAAATAACGAGACCATTAAATCACCTCAAATCGACCAAACTGACGCCGCAACTGAGGAGCAGTCTCAGCCGGAAAAAATGGTTAAGAAACCCGTTTCGAAAAAAGCATCGCGGGAAGAAAAATTGGCGCAGGCTTTGCGGGATAATTTGCGCCGCCGTAAAAATTAATTTGCAATCTCTAAAGGGTTCAAAATCGCAATGCGCGTTGAGTAGGAATTGATATGGATAGTTTGGCAATTATTGGCGGGCGTGAATTATACGGGACAGTGCCAATAAGCGGTGCAAAAAATTCAGCCCTTAAAGTGACGGCAGCTAGTCTGCTTACGGATGAACCGTTAATTCTGGAGAATGTGCCTGATCTTGCCGATGTTGCAATGCTACGCAAATTGCTTGAGCAACATGGCGCGGTGCAAGAGCGTGAGGGTTCAACCCTGACCTTGCATGCCAAGACGATCATTTCAACGTTAGCGCCTTATGATTTGGTGAGAAAAATGCGGGCGAGCTTTAATGTGCTGGGGCCGTTACTCGCCCGTGAAGGAGCTGCAAAAGTATCGCTACCGGGAGGCTGCGCGATTGGTGCGCGGCCAGTGGATTTGCACTTAAAGGGCCTAAGTGCTCTGGGCGCGAAGATTGATCTTGAAGATGGGTATGTCGTTGCCAATGTTCAGGGGCGATTGCAGGGGGCAAAAATTTCTTTTCCCTTTGTCTCTGTTGGAGCAACGGAACATACGATGTTGGCGGCGACTTTGGCCAAAGGCGAAACCGAGCTGATCAATGCTGCGCGCGAACCTGAGATCGTTGATCTGGCTGAATGTCTGATCGCTATGGGCGCGAAAATTGAAGGGGCGGGCACGTCAACCATCAAGATCGAAGGCGTTGATCGGTTGAGCGGTACCCGTCATCAGGTATTGCCTGATCGTATTGAAACCGGTGCTTATGCGATGAGTGTCGGGTTAACAGGCGGGGAGTTGACCTTGAAGAACACGCGCCTTGATCTCCTCGGGGCGGCGATTGGCGTTATGGAAGAGGCAGGGTTAAAAATTACGCCCCATGATGACGGGTTTACGGTCAAACGGATTGCTGATCGTTGTAAGGGCATCAATATTGTTACCGAGCCTTACCCCGGATTTCCCACAGATTTACAGGCGCAGTTTATGGGGATGATGACACTGGCTGATGGAACCAGTACGATCAAGGAAACAATTTTTGAAAACCGATTTATGCATGCCCCGGAACTGGGCCGGCTTGGTGCGAAAATCTCTGTTGATGGGAAGACCGCAACTGTCACCGGTGTTGAAAAACTAAAGGGTGCGCCAGTTATGGCAACCGATTTGCGCGCATCAATGTCTCTGGTTATGGCCGGACTTGCAGCAGAAGGGCAGACAATCGTTAACCGCGTCTACCATCTGGATCGCGGTTTTGAATGCCTCGAAGAAAAATTATCAAATGTTGGGGCCCTGATTAAAAGAGTGGCAGAATAGCTTTGTTTCCTTGGGAATCCGCCCTAGCGAGCGGCTTAAAACGC
>CAYMPJ010000020.1:0-62335 GCA_964392325.1 uncultured Caulobacterales bacterium | reverse complement strand
AGAATATTGTTGATTTTTGATAACCTAAATTAACTAAAGCCTAATTTGTAGTTTCTCTGCGATTATGTAAGTGGGATACAACAGGTTCACCCGTTCATTTGCGTGTGTTTTTAGGTAGATACCTTTAAATCAACCATAAATTTACCAGTTTTGTTTACGTTTTACCATAAGATTTATAACAAGAACCAAATTGGGCAACACAATGGTAGAATCCAGTAAAGATTTAAAGCGAGTTAAGAACGGTACTAGCTTTGGAGTGGACGTTCTTGAGCTGGCCATTGAATTTGCTGATATAGGCATTTGGGAATTTGACGTTTCAACCGGAGCTATACTCTGGTCAGATAGAATATATGAAATAGCCGGCGTTTCCAAAGATGTTGAACCAACAATAGATACGCTGAATGAGCTTATTCATCCAGAAGATCGTGAACAGGTGCATGCGCAAATTGATCACGCAATATCAGAGAACATTCAATATGATATAGAATATCGTATTGTTACTAAAGGTACGGGGAAAATAGTTTGGGGTAGACATGCAGGCCGTGCGGTGCATGACGTTGATGGTAAAGTCGTCAAGATGATAGGGGCCAGCTTCGATATAACAAAAATTAAAGAAGCCGAGGCGTGCGCAGAAGCAGCGGACTTTGCGAAATCACAATTTCTAGCCAATATGAGCCATGAAATTCGCACCCCAATGAATGGGGTGATGGGCATGGCGGAATTACTGGCAGCATCGGAATTAAACTCTAAACAGAAAAGCTTTGCAGACATCATCATTAAGTCTGGCGATGCCTTGCTTACAATCATAAATGATATCCTGGATTTCTCGAAAATCGAAGCCGGTGAAATGGAGCTTTTTCCAGAACCATTTGATTTTGCAGATGCTATTGAAGATGTTGCGATATTGATGTCGTCAACAGCGGCTGAAAAAGAAGTTGAGCTGATTGTTCGTTTTGATCCAGCACTTCCTAGAATGGTATCAGGTGATGCTGGGCGCATCAGACAGGTTGCTTCAAATTTGATTTCAAATGCAATAAAATTTACCGAACATGGGCACATTTTGGTTGATGTACGGGGAGAGACATCATCGAATTCAAAAACCGCTACCACAAAATTTAAGGTGCGTGTTGAGGATACCGGTGTTGGCATCCCGGAAGAAAAGCAACGCACTATTTTTGATAAGTTTACGCAAGTTGATAATTCCGCATGCAGAACACATGAGGGAACTGGATTGGGGTTATCAATATGCAAATCATTAATTGAACTTATGGGCGGCGATATTGGCCTTGAAAGTGAGCTTGGAACCGGGTCGGTATTCTGGTTCGATATTGAACTTCCTGTGGAACAGGTTGATGTAATCCCGATTAGTCCGCCAGTCGATGTGACAGGTGCAAACATCCTTATTGTTGATGATAATAGTATAAACAGGTCAATCCTGGAAGAGCAAATGCAATCATGGCGCTTTGAGTCAAAGTCTGCCGCTAATGGCGATGAGGGGATTGCTATGTTACGCGCTGCTCCTTTATTTGGCCACGCATTTGATCTTGTTATTCTTGATTACCATATGCCGGGCTTGAATGGCTTTGATGTGGCAAAAATTATCAGGGCCGATGAAAAGGTTGGCGCAACCCCGATACTCTTATTAACGTCTGTAGACGAATCTAGTATTACCCATCAATTGAAGGGGTTGAATATACAAGGGTGTCTGATGAAACCGGCTAAGGCATCACATCTTTTGGAAATGGTGATAGCGACATTACAGGAACAAGAGAATATTGTTGAAAATGGCGGTGCACGCGGTAAGCAGATAAATAGAGGGCCTCTATCAAAACCCGATGAAGTTCACGACAAGGGAGTTAGAGAAGTTCTCGATTCCACTCCGGAACTAACGGACGGGGTGCTGGACGTTTTAATAGCTGAAGATAATGAAGTTAATAAAACTGTATACAGACAAATAATGAGCCAAACTGATGCATCCTTCAAGATTGCCAGTAATGGCCGTGAGGCCGTGGATTTAGTTGCAAAGTTTTCGCCCAAGGTCGTGATTATGGATATCTCTATGCCAGAAATGAATGGTTATGATGCGGCTGCTGCCATCAGAAAATTTGATGCAGAGCTTGGAAAACATACACCAATTATAGGGGCTACCGCCCATGCCATGGCTGGTGATATGGAAAAATGCATCGAAGCTGGAATGGACGATTATTTGCCAAAACCGATTTCACCCAAAAGATTTATGGATTTGTTGGATCAATGGCTGAAGCGAGCAGACGAACATGCCATAAGGGCCCATAATTAGATTGGGAGTATAGGAGCTGGACGGTCTAAAGAGACATGATGGCAGGCTGATGTGGTGCGGCTTCTTGCTTGCCGCGTCAGTTTTCTCAGGCTTCCCACATCCATTGGACGATGTTTGTGGGCCGGCAATGGTAGAAAGTGTCAGGAATAGCAGATGAAGGGATTATATATCCTTACTCTTATCCTGCAATTCCTCGATAAGCTGGCGTTGTTGCGGGGTGCTGTCGCCTCCGCCAAAAACGAAAGCGCCCGATGTATATGTTGACCCGAAGGTTGTCACCAGATTGATGGTTTGGCCGAGGCCGGAACCAAATTCATCGGAGGAAAGTGTGGAGAGTGGGTGTAGATATGTTGCCCACAAAATACCACCCGCCAAGGCGTAACGGGAATCGAGTGCGCTATCAAAATTGGCCTGCATCAGTCGAACCAGCATTTCCGCGTCGAGTTCATCGATGGAAGAGGCTGGTGAGATAAGGCGCATTCTGTCGGCATTTATATCATAGACAAGTGTCACAGGAATGTTCTGAACCCGGAAGGTTGCGCCATTCGGGAGTAATTCTGCATTCGGATCAATGCGTTGAACAATATTGCGCAGGCGAGACGCGGCTTCTACCGCCGAATTGCCAAGTTGTTGTGGCTGCTGATCCGGGATGGTTGGCTCGCCATCAAGGTCGGGTATTTGTGACGCGAACCCGTCAGATCGGGGCACGATCTCAAATTCCTGAATTTGCGTGCGATCAGGTTCAAAAATTCTTATATCTGGGGCCGGGGGGAGGGTCGTTTCACTACCACGTGGGATCAGCACTTCTCTTTCTTGTGCGCTGGCGGTTGCCGTGACTTGGGGCCCAAAGGAGATTTGGCTCGTCGCGACCAATAAAACAGAGAGCAATGCAGGTTTGATATATGACATGAAACGTCCTTTCATAGGCGATCATATCAGATATATGCAGGAAATTCGCCTGATGCACCCACTTCTCGCGTCAATGTGAGACTATTTGCGAGGAAAGGACAAGATTTTGGGCAGAATCAAAGCGATCACGGCGTAAATTGGGCCCGTGAAATGAGGGCCCATTTACGCCGGATATTTAGGGATCGGCTAAAGCGCGCCTTTTAAGGCGTCGATGAGATCAGTGCGCTCCCAGGAGAAGCCGCCATCGGCTTGCGCTTCTCTGCCAAAGTGACCATAGGCGGCGGTACGCGCATAGATTGGCTGGTTGAGTTTTAGATGCTCGCGAATACCGCGCGGGCTAAGGTCCATGACTTCTTGCAGGGCGGCTTCGAGTTTTGATTCTTCGACATTTCCCGTGCCGTAGAGATCAACATAGACTGAAAGTGGTTTTGCAACGCCGATGGCATAAGAGAGCTGGATCATGCAGCGGTCTGCAAGGCCGGCGGCGACAACATTTTTAGCCAGATAGCGCGATGCGTAGGCCGCAGAGCGATCAACTTTTGTCGGGTCTTTGCCAGAAAAGGCGCCCCCGCCATGGGGCGCAGCGCCGCCATAGGTGTCGACAATGATTTTACGTCCGGTCAGGCCCGCATCTCCGTCAGGGCCACCGATTACGAAATTGCCCGTCGGGTTTACGAAAAACTCCGCTTCAGGGGGCATGCCCATATCGCCCAGAACGTCTTTAACGATTGGGCGCACCATCTCGCGAATATCATCTGGGGTCGAGCCTTCAGAGTGTTGGGTGGAGACGACGACAGATGTCACAGCAACGGGTTTTCCGTTTTCGTAGCGCAGGGTGACCTGGCTTTTTGCATCGGGTTCGAATTCGGGCCGTTCACCAGATTTTCGAACAACGGCCATGCGCCTTAGGATTTCGTGAGAATATTGAATTGGGGCTGGCATCAGCGAAGGCGTTTCATTGACCGCATATCCGAACATGATGCCCTGATCGCCAGCGCCTTCATCTTTGTTATTGGCCGCATCAACGCCCATGGCAATGTCGGCAGATTGTTCATGGAGGAAGTTTTGGAAGTTGGAGTTTTTCCAGTGAAATCCATCCTGCTCATAGCCGATATCTTTTACGGCCGCCCGCGCAGTTTCCTCAATTTCTTCGGAGGATACGGGTTTGGAGCAACGTACTTCACCTGCCAGAACAATTTGATTTGTGGTGGTCAGCGTTTCACAGGCAACACGCGATACCGGATCTTTGCTCAAAAACAGATCAACAATCGAATCCGAGACGCGATCACAGACCTTGTCCGGGTGGCCTTCAGAGACGCTTTCGCTTGTAAAAAGGTAGGATTGACGGGGCATTGCGGTCGCCTTTCGGAATTATTTTATATGCGCATAAAGAAAACTTTATATGATAAGAGGCTCTTTACCTAATGCAGCAGAATTTGTCTATGCGATTTATGCATGTCTGGTGGATTTTCCTTCAAGGGGAACGCTTGATTTATGCCTTCGGATGGCGCTAGAGCGGTGAAGAAATTGTTTTTAAGAACAAAAATATGACCATGGCACAGACCGAGCAGAATTACCCTCAAAAGAATGAGGAGAATGCCGTTACCCAAGCCGGGGCGGTGCGCGGGGTCGGCATTGTCGCTATTGGTCGCAATGAAGGCCCCCGGTTGGAGGCCTGTCTGAATAGCCTTGTGGGAGAAGATGCGAGCGCAAATTACCCATGTGTCTATGTGGATTCAGGCTCCACTGACGATAGTGTTGCATTCGCCAGAGGACTTGGCGTTGAGGTTGTCTCCCTTGATATGGCGCAGCCTTTCACCGCGGCAAGGGCGCGCAATGAGGGGGCGGAGAAGCTGGTTTCCCGCTGGCCGGAGCTTGATTATATTTTCTTTATCGATGGAGATTGCCGGGCCGAGCCTGACTTTATCCCCGCGGCGCACGACCAGTTTATAAAGAACCCAAAAGTAAAGCTGGTAACTGGGCGCTGCCGCGAGATGTATCCTGAAAAGTCGATTTACAATCTAATGTGCGATCTGGAATGGCAGGGGCCAGTTGGCGAGATCGAGGCATGCGGGGGTATCTTTATGATTGCTCGCGAGACGTTTGAAAAAATAGGTGGCTTTAACCCGGTTGTGATAGCCGCTGAAGATGATGAGCTTTGTATTCGTGTGCGCGCAACCGGCGCGAAATTAGTACGTATCGACGAGGATATGTGTTGGCACGATGCAAATATTGAACATTTTTCCCAATGGTGGAAACGGGCTGGCCGGGCAGGTTATGCTTTCGGTTTGGTCGGAGATATGCACCAAGGTTATTTTCAACAATCAAGGCGCCGTTCAATTTTCTGGGGCGGCGTATTGCCGTTCTTAATTCTTGTCGGCATACCCTTTACCGGCGGATTAAGCCTCTTATTAACCGGATTATATGTGCTTTCGTTTCTGAAAACTTCAAAGGGGTTGATTGATCAGGGTAAATCCGTGAAACACTCATTTATCTATGCAGGGTTTCTCGTATTGTCTAAGTTTTCGAGTTTTCTTGGTATGCTGAAATATTGGGTTAAGAAATCTATGGATAAAACCATAACCATAGTTGAATATAAGTAAGTCCAAAAATAATTAAAGGCTGAATTACATGAGTGATCCCTCCATTAAAGTTGCCCTCTTGGGCGCTGGCTATATTGCGAGCTGGCATGCTGACGCGATTAAGCGGGTAAAGGGGGCAAGTATTTCCGCGGTATGCGATCTATCGCACGATGCTGCAAGCGCATTGGCAGATAGTCTCGGTGCGACAGCATATACTGATCTGGACGAGATGCTGGAAAATGATCCGTGTTCGGTAGTTCATGTATTAACGACGCCTAGCGCCCACGTTGATCCAGCCAAAAAAATTATTGAGGCTGGCCGCCATTGTTATATGGAAAAGCCTTTTTGTTTGTCCTCTGAGGATGCAGAAACACTGGATACCTTGGCACAGTCGAAAAATGTAAAGCTCGGAGCTAACCATAATTTTACGATGCTACCCGGCTATGAGGCACTGCGCCGTGATATAAAAGCCGGCAAGCTTGGCATGATTGATAGCATACAGATGAATTGGCGCTTTCCCTTAATGCCGCTGCGGTCTGGCCCATATGGGTTATGGATGTTGCGGGAGCCGCAAAATCCGCTCTATGAAATCGGCAGCCATTTGTTTGCGTTTCTGGCTGATATGTTCGATGAAATGGATAATATCAATGTGCGGTTGCGCCACCCGACGACTATTCCGGGCAATGTTACGCATTTTCAGGGATGGACAATTACAGGCGAGGCTGGATCGAGTACGGTAAATATTGATATCTCCCTTATCGAAGGCCACGATGATCGCTCCGTAACCGTGCGCGGTACCGGCGCGCTTGCTTATTATAATTACGCTGAAGATGTTTACCGGCTCGAACGCGCGCCCATGTTGGATATTGTAACCGGCCCCCTTGCGTTGCAGCTCGGTCAGGCCGCGCAAATTGCAAAATGCGGCGTTGTCAATGCATCGCGTCAATTTGTTTCCCTAAACAAGCTCGCGCCTTTTGGATTGAGTATGGCGCGCGCTATGAAATCTTTTTATGGAAGTATTGCCAATAATACGCCGGTGGATAGACGTCTTAGCGCTGGCCTTGCAACCAGTGCATTGCGTCATATTGAAGATGTCATGGATATTGCCGAGCCAATATTGGAGAGCGCTCAGCCTTCAAAGATTGAAATTGCAAATGTTGAAAATGATAATCCCACAGTGCTGGTCATTGGCGGGACAGGTTTTATCGGGCGTCATACGTGTCATGCGTTAGCAGATGCGGGGCACCATGTTCGAGTCTTCTCGCGAGGTCGGGTCTCCGGATTTGACCGGCCCGATGGGCGTATCACCGGTTTTACCGGTAGCTTGAAATCGCGGGATGATATTTTAGCGGCTCTGGAGGGCATTGATACGGTTTATAATTTTGCAAGAGCCGTTGAGAGCACTTGGGAAGGATATCTGGAAAATGATGTCGGTGTTGCCAAATTAATTGGCGAATGTTGCATTGAGGCAGGTACGAGGCGATTAATCTATACGGGAACGATTAGTTCTTATGATGCTTCGCAAGCTGATAGAACCATAACGGAAGACACTCCCTTTGATGAAAATCTTGAAGAACGGGACTTATATTCAAGGTGCAAAGCTAAATGTGAAGAAGAGTTGCTAAAGCTTCATCGCGAGAAAGAATTGCCATTGGTGATTGCGCGCCCCGGCATTGTGATTGGAGAGGGCGGGCCATTGCAACATTGGGGGATTGCGATGTGGCGCGGGTCAACATCTTGCAAAATGTGGGGAAAGGGAAAGAATATCCTGCCCTTCGTGCTTGTCTCTGATACCGCCGATGGTTTGGTGGCAATGATGGATGCTGATAATATTGAAGGGGAGAGCTTTAATTTGATTGGTGAACCGATGTTATCGGCGCGAGATTATTTCGATGAAATATCGAAAGCTTATGGCGTGAAAATGCGGGCAAAGCCGACGCCGACTGCACGGTTTTTTGTTGTCGATTTGGTGAAGTATTTCCTGAAAGTGACCTTGGCGCGAAAGAAAAATATCACCAAGCCAACTTTGCGTGATTGGCAGTCGCGGATGCAATTATCTCCTTATGACAATTCCAAATCAAAACAGAAACTGGATTGGCAACCAGAGGCCGACCGTGCGTCATTCATAGAAGAGGGTATAAGCGGTATTGCCTTATTTGGAGTAGAGGCCAATAAAATGTCACGCCCCTTTGAGGAATAACCGCGCTAATGGCACTACCAAAAATTGTAACCATTATAGTCAATTATAAACTTGCGGAATTGATCACCAGTCATTTGCAATCATTGGCAAGCGAGGTTCGGCAATTTCCAAATTCCGGTATTGTCATTATTGATAATGCATCTCCCGGTGATGATGTGGATCAGTTGCGCGGGTTTGTTCAGAAAAACCAGTTGAGCGACTGCGTTGAAATTATAGCCAACCCCGATAATTCTGGATTTGGTACGGGGAATAATATCGCAATGCGTTCTGTGCTTGAGCAGGCAAAGCCCACCGGAGCGGGGGCGCCGGACTATTTTTTTCTTCTTAATCCTGATGCATGGGTGCAGCCGGGTGCAATTAAAACTCTGACAGATTTTTTGGAGCAAACTCCCAATGCGGTCATTGCTGGCCCTCGTCTTGAGGGTGAGGATGGCACGATACAGAGATCAAATTTTCGCTTCTTTACTGTGTTGGGTGAGTTTGAACAGACAGTTCGTACCGGGATTTTTACAAAAATTCTAAAGAGCTGCAGTGTTCTTGCGCCTCAGGGCGAAGAAACTGTCAAGGCGCAATGGGTTTCCGGCGCTGCATTTATGATGCGCGTTAACATGCTCGAGCAATCGGGCATGTTCGATGAAGATTATTTTCTTTATTATGAAGAGACTGATCTAATGCTCCAAATGCAACGCAAGGGGCTCGATGTTTATTATGTCCCTGATGCCAGAGTGGTGCATTTGGCCGGGCAATCAACAGGTGTGGTGGATAATACAGGCGAGGATGATGTTCCGCCCATTTTCTGGTTTGAATCCCGCGCGCATTATTTTCGTAAAAATTGTGGGCCAATTTTGAGCTTTTGCGCGGACCTGAGTTGGCTAAGCGGGTCTGTGTTATATCTTACCAGATTGATGGTTTTTGGTGGTAAAAAGGCTAGCGCGGAGCGCTCTGCACTTAGAAAAACGATTGCCATGTTTTGTAAAAACCAATTTGGTGGTGGCTTGAAAAAAAACTAGATATTGGCCAATTATAATAAACGCTTTTTGCAAGCTCTTGTCAGCTATTGCTAGGTGGACTACCTCTTTGTCTATGACCCTTTATGACCCCATAAGCCTTACTCAGGATTTGATCCGCTGCCCTTCGGTTACTCCCATTGAAGGGGGGGCGATGGATTTACTTGAAGAGGTATTGAGCGCGCTTGGCTTTGACGTATCCCGCGTGACTTTTGATGAAGAGGGAACGCCGAGCGTTGAAAATATTTATGCGCGTATTGGTACTGATGGACCAAATTTTTGTTTTGCAGGTCATACCGATGTTGTGCCGCCCGGACGGGAAACTTCCTGGAGCCATCCCCCTTTTGCGGCTTTGATCGAGGACGGTGTTTTAACGGGGCGCGGAGCATCTGATATGAAAGGGGCCATCGCTGCTTTTATTGCGGCATGTGGACGTTATTTATCGGATCAGAATGTTAAAAGGGCCAATGTGTCTATTAGCTTGCTTATAACCGGTGATGAAGAGGGGCCGGCGATCAATGGCACCAGAAAAATGCTCGACTGGTTACGCGCGCGCGGTGAAAAAATTGATCATTGTCTGGTGGGCGAACCGACAAACCCGGAGCAGATGGGCGAAATGATTAAAGTGGGTCGGCGTGGGTCCATTAATGGCTGGGTTACGGTCAAAGGAATGCAAGGCCATGTCGCTTATCCAGACCGCGCAAAAAATCCGCTTCACGGGGTTCAAACCTTCCTGAAGCATTTAACGCAAAATTCTCCCGACGAAGGGTATGCAAGGTTTCAACCTTCGAGCCTGCAAATTACGGAAATTGAATCAAACAATCCGGCCCATAATGTTATCCCTGAAACTGTCACCATACGGCTCAATGTCAGATTTAATCCCAATTGGACGGGGCAGAGCATTCAGGAGTGGATAGATGCACGTCTTGACGCAGCAAAATCCGAATGCGGGCTTGATTATGAATTCAAGAGTATTGTTTCAGGTGAAGCTTTCCTCACCACCGATGAGCCTTATTTAAGTTTGTTGGCACAATGTGTGGAGCGCCAAACCGGTTCCAGTCCGGATTTATCCACTTCCGGGGGGACATCGGATGCGCGCTTTATTCAGCGTGATGCACCGGTTGCAGAATTTGGATTGGTGGGCGCGAGTATGCATAAGATAGATGAGCATGTCGCTACATCCGATATAGAACAGTTGACGGTGATCTATCTTGATATTCTGAAACATTATTTTGAAAAATATGGTTCGGTATCGTGACCAAACAAATGTCATCAGCCTATATCAAAAGTCACTTGCGCGGAATTTGGGCAATGGCGTTTGATCATGAGGGGTGGGAAGACTATCTTGACCGGACAGTTGATGGCGTTTTTCGTTCCTTCTGGGTTTTGGTGCCGGGTTTTTTTATTGCCCTCGTCACGTCGACAATTTTGGGCCCGGCTATTGAAGAAATTCGTGTCTCACAAGGCGCAGATGCGCAAGAGCCAGCATCACTTTCACTGATTGCTTCCTACATATTTTTATTTCTTCGATATGTTTTGGATTGGTTTCTTGTGCTTGGGTTTTTGGTCATTATTGCCAGAAAACTTCGTACAAAAATCAGCGGCGTTGATCTTGTGATTGGTTATAACTGGGTGCAACTCATGATCACCTTATTGGCCATTATACCATCATTGGTTTATGTGGTCAGTCGATCAGCCGATACGGCAATACTTGTTATGTTTCCGGTTTTAATTTTAACCGCCGTGCTGATGTGGGGAATTCTTCGCCGTTCCATGCATGGGATCGACAAACCACTCATCGCACTCGTCCTGATCGGTGTTTTTATCGTCAGTTTAATGGCGAACAATCTCGTCGTAATGTTAGCGCAACTTGTTTCTCATTGAGTGACGAGCGCCTCTCAATGAGTTTTAGGCTTAATTGTTTTTGATAAAACGAGAAACTTGTCTTGCCCAGAGATTGAATGCCAAATTTGCATCACTCCATATCCCGGTTCTTGGGGAGCCATCGCCAAAATTTGACTGATAGTCATCGGAAATTACAGCAAGTGTTGAACCGTTTTCCCGAAAATTAATTGTCATTGCCGCACCGCCAGAATAAAGGCTACCTAAACTCAAGTTCGGACGACTGGATAAATCCTTGAAAGTGGGCCGAGTGGATTCAAGCCGAGTGATTGTTGTTTCCAGCGTTAAAATTGACGGGCCTTCTTCTTCAACAAGTTCATATTTTTTACCAAGAGAATGCGCCAGCTTTTTGCGTAAATTTTCCGCTTGCTCTTGTTGGTCACGTTCAGATACGCCTCGGTCAATGCGATCGTTAAATCTTGAATGTATCTCCTGTGGTTCAGGTAGATCCGTTTTAATCGGCGCTATGTATATTTTGTCAAATGAGGATAAAGGTTTGCGATCTTCAGAATAATCCACTTGGTCAAAAATTCTATAAAAAGCCGCGGCTGTGCTCGTAAACTGTAATGAGCCGAGCGTCATGGCGGAAACTAACATCGCGAAGAAAAACGTGGATTTAGCCTTTAGAATTTTCATTTGAACTTTCCTGTAGTCACTGGTCAAAAAAATACTGTGCGAAAAACAGAATATACCCACTTATTGCAAAACCCTAATTGCGAAGGGGATTTTTGAATACACACATTCATTACTCTAGGGTATTTTGTGCAGAATTTCTATCGCAAATTATCTTTGAATGGGTTAGGTCATCCAGAATTCATGGCAGTTTGCATCAAACTTTCGTGAGTATAAAAAATTTCAACAGCAACATTATTTGCAATGATGCAATCGGCGCCTTAGCTTGATCGCTAAAGACCATGTTTTTGCAGAATGTTTGAATCTAAATCCGGCGTTTTGCGCGCTATGCGCTTGCTAGATTATTACTGATATTGGGGGAGGGTTTTCTTGTGGCCGGTTTTTCTTTTGTGTCATATTCTTGTAGCCGGGACATAAGAAATTTTGCATCGCGACAATAATCTGTTGTGAAACGTGCAACGCGTTTGTGTGCTTCGCGAAGTTCACCAATCATGGCAATGATTTCTTCATCTGTGTCGAAGGCATTTATCGGCGGGGATAAGTTTAGCCCACCCTGATTATTGCTGACTGGAAAGGCGGAAATGGAATAACGCGCGCGTCCTGTCAATTCGAGTTCTATATTTTTTGCGTTACGACCGACAAGTATTTGTCCACGCGCATCTGTTTCTGCTGCGATTTGATCTAGGGACTCGCGTAAATCATCATAGCTATCAGCGAGTAGAGCGCGTGCGGCGGGGTCTTCAGATTTTCTCGCCTGCATCGCAATTTCAAAACATTGTTGTAAAACTTCGCGGGTTTTATCCATAGTGTATAATGCGGATTCGATGCTTTCGAGTGTTTCGCGGATAATTTTTCTATCAGCCTCGCGTTCTTGCGTCGATGTTGGCGCAATATTCGATTTACGCAATGCTCTTGATAAACCAATTCCAATATCCGCCGTTGGCAAAACATCTTCAGTGTTTTTCTTGCGCTTTAATAATCCCCCCAAACCTTTTTTAATGCTCTTTTTGGATGCATCTATAGGCTTTTGGGGCGATGACTGTTCTTGGGTTTTTCTCGATGAAAAAACCATATGACTATACTCCACGCATACTTACTAACTAGCTATAAATTCATAGCTATAAGAATGATGGTAGAGGAAAAGCTTTGCTACTCGGTTAACCTGAGAGCGATTAAGGTGAATATGTCGTTAATAAAAACTGCCCGTTGCGATAAGAGGGTTATCTTGGGCAATAGCTGGTTCGGCGCCAAATCCCCCGGAATATTCATGAATCGCTCTTAACCAATGCCGGTTTGCTTTCTATTGCCCACGCCAGAGCAATCCATAGGGCCAATAAGGCGAGCCATACCCAAGGCGAGGTCAAGGGGGCGGAGCGTCGCCCATCAATTTGCACCGCTTCATTGCGCACAATGCCCGCCCAGCCGGGGCCTGAACGTGGGGCCTTTTCTCCTATATTGGCGCGTAACCGGCGAAGCGCCGGTAGACGGATAGTGTTTCCCTGGCCGCGAGGGTGAAAAACCTCCCCGCCACTCGATTGGGCCAATGGGCGTAGTTTTCGGCTTTCCGAAATGATATTTTGATATTCTGGCGCAGCCGCTATTCCAATGGCTCCTATGGCAAACAGATCATCAGCTGCGGCGCGATAAAGCCCCGGGGCGAGATCCTCGACCGTTGCCCGGTAGAGGCCAGAGCTGATCTGTGTCATCTCGATATCCCGCTCACTTCCGTCGGGAAGGGTTAAATTCGTTGAAGAGGGTTGATCGCTAAGTGTGCGTCTCTCAATCGTTAAACTGTTGTCGCGTTCAACCAGTGTTAAGCGTTCTTCTTCTAGCTGCGGTTCTTTCATAAGCCAGTGAGCTGTTCGGCGTAATAATTCCGCATGGGGCCCGCCGCCATCAAAGCCGCGCGACCATAGCCAGATATGATCTGACTGGATCATACCAATGCGGCCCTCGCCAACCCGGTCGAGAATTAGCAAGGGGATGTCTTGGGGGCCTGACATAAGGGCCGTGCCCCGTCTTAATGTGGTTGGAATTGCCCGAAGCCAACGTCCCCAAAACCCTTGTTCGGGGAGATCTGCGGTTACGGGATGGCGTTTGCCTTCATCGGTGAGGTTTGGCCGGTATGGGCCATCAATTGTGCCCTGTTCCGGAGTTGCGGGTAACAGCCATGAAATCGTTCGCCGACCTGCGAGACTCAACCGGCCATTAAATTCAGGACCCGATGCAACAAGCATCGCACCGCCCTCTTCGACGAAGCGGGCAATATTATCAAAATGATAGGATTTCAAAACATTGCGCCAAGTGTATCGATCAAAAATGATAAGATCGAACTCTTTTAGTTTCTCGATAAAAAGCTCACGGGTCGGGAAGGGTATAAGGGCAAGCTCACTGGAGGGAGCGCTATCAAATTTTTCGGCAGTTCGTAAAATCGTGAAATGTACCAGATCAATGGAAGGATCTGATTTAAGAAGATTGCGCCAGACGCGCGCACCGGGGTTGGGCTCACCAGAGATTAGGAGAACCCGCAGACGGTCGCGAACAGCAGTAATGGGGAGCACAACGCTGTTATTTTTTGTGCTGAGTTCACCGTCTTTGGACGCGACAGCAAGCTCGATTATCAATTGTCCGGGGCGCTCAAGGGGGACATCAAACCCGACATTTTTGCCAATAGGTACCCCCTGACTAAGAATTTCACGGCCATCAACTTTAAGGGTCACAGGTACATTGACGGGGTTATCAAGAGCGATTTCGTCAGGACCAATATCTTCTATACGAAAAGAAACCCTCACGCTCTCTCGAACGATCCCATAACGCGGCGCATTGATCAGGGAAATGCGTCTGTCATACTCGTCTTTTCGCCCTGTCAAAATCACATGGAGCGGAATGCCCTCCGGGAGAAAGGCATCCCCATTACCCAATTGGGCAACCCCTTCATCATCAATCAAGATATCAGTTGCCTGGCCATCGGTAATGATAAAGACAGCGGCAAGTTGGTCATGGGCTATGTCAGCCACCGCATTGCGGGTGCTATCCAGTAATCTTGTTTCCTGTTCTCCTTGAATAGTAATTTCGCGCATTTCTATATCCCCTAATTGCTCGATGCGCGGTTTTATTCGGGAGGTTATCAGGTTGGCGATCTGGGCTCTATTATCGAGCTGTTGACTGCTTGATTCATCAATCAGGATAAGGACAATATCGTCAAGCGGGGTTTGTGCATCTGTTTGCAGTCTGGGGTTTGCCAGAACAGCAAGCAGTGTGACGAGAGCCAATATGCGAAAAATGCTGCTGCGTGGTGAATGCCATATGCTGAGCCCCCCCAGAATAAGGGAAATGAGGATGGCAATTACCATCACCCAGCTTGGCAAAACAGGTGCAAAAATCAAATGAGTGTTCATGGTGCTGCCTCACCAAGACGCTTGAGCAAAACCTTTGTGTGAACCTGATCGGTTTTATAATTTCCGGTAAAGGCAACCATCGCCATATTGATGCCAGACCGATAAGCCATTTCTCGGGCACGTTCGCCATTACTATATTTGTTATTGATAATCGGTCGAAGAGGGGAGCCAAAATCATTGCGGGCCCATGCACCGACCCAGTCGCGGCCACCAATAATGAGCGAGGTTACCCCGTCATTGCTTGAAGACCCGGCAGCGACCCAGACATCATGAAAACCAGTGCGCCCGCGCAACTCCGGCAGGAGATAATAGGAGCGATATAAAACATGATTGGCCCGCACAGGAATGAGGGGGGGGATATTGATGCGTGAGAGAAGCTTGCGCAATATAACTGCCTCTGGTGTTTCTTGGCCAGGTACAATGCGTTCTTCGTCTCTGGTATCGAAAATTACAAGTCCGCCAAGACGCATATAGTTTTCAACCTCGGCAAGGACATGATCGGGGGGCAATGCAGACCCTGCGAGAATGGGCCAGTATAAAATCGGGTACACAGAAAAATCATCGGTTAGAATATCGATAGCAACCGGCGCTGCAGGAGAAACGGTTGTCCGGCGCGATAATTCCTGACTGAGCGAGGTTAGGCCGCTATTGGTGATCTCGTCGATGCGCGCATTTCCGGTGCGCACATATGCAAAACGCGCCCGCAATGTTGCATCGGATACTTGTTTATCGATTTCAGGGTCGAGAGGTTTGGTTTTTGAAACTGACTGGGTAGCGGTTTTGTTGGCACCGGAATTATCGGTTTTAGTTTGAGCATGAGCATCGGGTAATGCAAATAGCCCAATCATAAGTCCGGCGATAATCAAGGCTGCGATGTCGCCGGGAACAGGCTTTTTGGCTGGATTGGATTTTGATTCCTGATTTTGAGATGTTTGACCAAACCGCCCTAATTTCCCCCCCAGAAAAAGAGTTGCAAGCATGTCGAGCAGGAAAGCAATAAAAGCAGCCACGAATAGATAAGCCCAGAGCTGCACGGGCGGTTTTTCTTCATAAGGTGTTATGGTGACCGGTCCGAGCGCAATAGGCTCAAACGACTCTTGCGCGGTTATGGCGTTTAATACCAATGGCGTGTCATTGGAGCCGTAAAGGCCTGGCGGTGACTGGGGAGTTGCTGGCGCGTTGGCCTGTGCGAGGGTAATACCAGTAAGGCCGGGAGCGGGGCGTTGTAATTGTCCGTACCCGTCAAGGCTGCGAAGCGGTGTGTAGCGGACTTGATTGTTATCGCTAATAGTCTCTTCAAGCGTGTTAGGGCCAAGGGTTGATAAAAACGTCAATTTTCTAAGAATATCAATGAAAATTTCCGAGAGAGGAAGATCCGACCAGACCGGGGTAGCGGTAATATGAAAGAGAACTTTCAGGCCATCGCCGCTTTGTGCGCCAGTGACGAGGGGGGTGCCATCCTTTAGGCTGGCCCACGTGCTTTCGCTGGTTTGTCCGCCGGGTTGGGCTAAAATCTGTTGTCGGATGAAAATATCATCAGGGACTATTAAATCAGCAAATGGTCCTTCAAGATTGAAAGGGCCGATTGGCTGGGGTGTGTCCCATGTTAAAGCGCCGCCAAATGCACGCTCTCCGCGTCGCAGTTCGATCGGCAAAAGTGGTGGCGGCGCATCGAGTGCCGCGTCAGCGAGATTTGGTCCGGCAAAACGGATCAAAACGCCCCCGCGTTCAACCCAATTCGTTAACCGATCGACATCTTCGTCGCGCATTCGGCCAATATCATTGAGGACAATGACGGAGACATCTGATTGTGTGAGCGTTTCTATCGTGCCCACTTGAAACTGTGCGAACTGTGCGAGAGCCTCGCGAATATAATGATTGCCCGACAGCAAAGCCTGAGACTGATCTTGTGAGTCTCGCAGTAAACCAATGAGGGCGCGGCGATCGCGGGCATCGGCGAGCCAGAGGCTGGCGCTTGAGCGGATAGTATCAATACGTACAGAGGCAAGATCATTTTGTAATGCAATCGGTAAATTGATCAGGCCTTGTGTTTGGTTTTGACCTGTTCCCAAAGAGAGGTCAACACGTTCCAAAACCCGGCCATCGCGGGCAAGAGCGACAAGAGATCCCTGCCATGCATCCTCTTTTGTAAGACGGCGTATTGTGAAGCTTGAGCCTTTAGTTTCGGGAGTATTCTTTTCAGAAATTTCCCCTCGGCCCGTGTTTTTTGTAAGGGCAAAGGCTGGGCGCTGCGTATCGATAATTACCCGCACTTGTCCTCGCTCTTGCAAAGCGCTCAGGAATTGTTTGTCTGTTTTTGCGTCCTCGGCGCTGTGATTATCATTCAACCACAAAAAATTCGGCTCACCTTTAAAGGCGCTATTATCTGATGAGCGCTGCAAGGCTTCGTCAAGTTGTTGAAGGGTTTGCTGGGCATTGATGCGATCTGCACGAAAGGGGAGCGGTTCAAGAGTTCCTGCGAGGGTCATTAGGTCTTCTGCCGATAGGGGGCCAAATAAAGTCTGGCTACCAATCGGAAAAGACGGAGCGGTTGTAAGAACAAAAACCGGGCGATTAATTTGGCGGGTTTCCTGGGCAATCGTCTCCATCATTGTTTTTCGTAATGACCAACCGGGCGCGGCGGCATATGTGTTGTCGATCACCAAGACAACCGGGCCATCATTGTCTTGCGACTCTGGCGCATTCAAAACGGGCCCTGCAAGGGCAACGATGATCAGACCGGCAAGGAGCAGGCGTAACAATAGCAACCACCAAGGGGTACGTTGGGGCGTTTCTTCCCGGTTCGTCAAACGGGCTAACACGATAAAGGCAGGGAAGCGAACTTGATTGGGTGCGGGCGGTGTTGCACGCAACAGCCACCAGATCAGGGGAAGCGTAATCAGCCCCAGCAAAATCATGGGCGTCAAAAATGAAATCGCCGAAGCAAATGCCATGATTAGAAATTACCTCCGAGGGTGCTATTTTTTTCTTCAAGCAAATTTACAATCTCTATAAGGGCATTGTGCGCGTTTTCATCTGTAAAGTGGGTAATGATGGGCCATCCGGTTGAATTGCTAATCTTTCTTAAGCTTTCCTGATGGTGCGCAAATACGCGTTGATAGTCTTTGCGCACAGAACCAGCACTTCCAAAAAGCAATCGATCACTCGATTCCATATCAAGAAATTCGGTACGTCCCTGATAAGGAAATTTTTCTTCAGCCCGATCGAGAATTTGGCATAAAATACCTTTTGCCCCTTTGGTCTGGGCAAAATTAATTGCGTTTGCTACGTGCTCGCTATCCATTAAAAAATCGCTTACGAGTACCAAGTGATGTCCGGGGCGGATTTTCTCAGCATGGGGAATAATATTGGTATTGGTTTTGCTGAAATGATCCATGCTTTCGATGATTTTTTGTGGCGCGTTGCGCCCATGAAAGAGTCGCGAGCTTTCATTAGTGGTTTCTTGTCCATCATTTGTGGTGCGCGCCCCGAGAACGCCTATGCGCTCGCCGCCTTTTGACAACATGATTGATAAGGCAAGGGTTAGAACACTTGCGCGCCAGCGTTTTTCGTTCGTGTTCGCAGAGGATGAATAGGCCATAGAAGCGGACGGATCTCGCCATAGCCAGACAGCGTTGGCGCTTTCCCACTCATTTTGGCGAATATAAAGCCTGTTTGAAGCTCGGGCGGATTGACGCCAATCAATATCGGACACGCTATCCCCGGAAATATAGGGGCGGTGTTGCCAGAAATTCTCGCCTTGCCCTGCGCGTTTTCGGCCATGAAAGCCGCTGGCAAGGGTTTGCGCCAATCTTTGGGCTTCCAGCATGAGGGCAGGAAACAGATCAGCCAGTTTTTCCGAATCGGCCTGCACCATATTGCTCGCCGCTAGTCCGGACGTAGAGCCTATATCAGAAGAATTATTGGGAGATTTGGACATAAATTATGGCGTCATAATTGGCGTTACCCGCTTAGATCTCGCGCGGGGAGTGAGTTGAGTGTTTATAGATATTTCTCGCAAAGCTCGTTTATGAATTGATCAATCGAGACGCCTTCGGCGCGAGCGGTAAAATTGAGTGCCATACGGTGTTTCAAGACCGGACCAGCAAGTTTGCGCACATCGTCAATGGAGGGGGACATACGCCCATCGATCAAGGCCAAAGCTCTGACGCTCAATGAAAGAGCTTGACTGGCGCGAGGGCCCGGGCCCCAAGAAACAAGGCTATTGACCCTGTCACTGGCATCATTTCCCGGACGGGCATTGCGCACAAGACTTAAAATGGAATCAACCAATTGATCGCCAATCGGCATTTTTTGGACAAGCGCCTGAACCTGTTGCAAGGTTTCGGGATCAAAAAAAGGTTCGAGTTTGGATATCGTACCCGTCGTGGTGGCGGCCAGCATGCGTCGTTCAGAGGCTTCATCGGGGAAGGGGACATCAATTTGTAGCAAAAACCGGTCAAGTTGAGCTTCTGGCAAGGGGTATGTCCCCTCTTGCTCGATTGGATTCTGGGTGGCCAATACATGAAATGGCTGGGGCAGGTCATGGCGAGCACCCGCAATTGTCACATACCCTTCCTGCATTGCCTGCAAAAGCGCAGATTGGGTGCGCGGGCTCGCACGGTTGATTTCGTCTGCCATGAGCATCTGACAAAAAATAGGCCCAGGAATAAAGCGGAAATTGCGCTTATTATCTCCGTCTTCTTCCAGAACTTCCGAGCCCAATATGTCGCCGGGCATCAGATCGGGGGTAAATTGAACCCGTTTGGTGTCGAGGCCCAAAACCTCGCCAATTGAGCTAACGAGCAAGGTTTTGGCAACACCTGGCGCCCCCACAAGGAGCCCGTGACCCCCGGCTGCGAGCGCCGTCAAAGACAAGGTAAGCACCTGTTCCTGCCCAAAAATCACGCTCCCGAGGGCAGTGCGGGCATCCGCCATTTTGCTGGAAAGTGCCTCAAATTGGCCTAGAATATTTTGTTCGCTCATGAAATTTCCTAATTATTTGATCCCACCAGATATGGGGTGTTTTGATAGGGCTGCCCAGAGAAAATCTGGTATAAAATCTATATCGAAAATAATATCATGCATGCTCGGACATAGGGAAATCACTCACCCTGAAAATCCTGCGTTTTGCCGATTAAAGTCAATCTTAATATGAAATTATGCGATAATAGTGCAAAATATAGCTCTTATTGTTCTTGGCCCCATCTGATCTGTTGATGTCCTGATAAAGGTTTTATGCGATAATTGTTATCACGATCTATCTAAGAGGCGGTAAATAGAGGTGCTGTAAAGACATTTTTAAAGTCTAACATGTCAATTTTGATGTTTACGCGTTAAGCATACATGACAGTTCGGTTTTAATCATGCTAGGATTTTTTGTAGAATGTGAGTTTCCTACTCTCGAGGATTTGGACTGTATTATCAATCTGGTTTAATTTTGAGCGCACATTGCGGATTTAGTTTTGAGCCTTTTGTAAATTAATCGGGCTGGGTATTGGCCGAGTGTTAAAAGTAATTTTTAAGAATTGAAAAAGGGGTTGCGTGTGTCAGATAGTCAAATCAACGATGGTCACAATGGTTTTGAACCTATGGGGGTGACGAGCCAAAACGGAATCAACAAATTCAGTGTTTGGGGATTTATAAAAGGCTTCGGTAAACTGGTTATCGGGTTTTTATTCTTGATCCAGGGGCTTATCGGGCTGTTTTTTCTGCTGGCACTCATTGGCGTATTTTCTACTGTCGCAGGTAATCTGGGTGGTAATAATGACAAAGCGCAATTAACGATTGCCAATGACTCGGCATTTTTATTTAACCCCAGAGGGATTATTACCGAAGTCGCGCCGCCACAAGATAATCTGGAGGCAATGTTCCAAGAAGCTTACGGTGTACGAGAACCACGCCGGATTAGTTTGAGTGATGCTGTAAAAACCATCCGGGCCGCGCGTGATGATAAACGTATCAAGGCCATGGTATTGGACCTGGATAATGTTGGAATTGCCGGAACGAGCAAAGCTTACGCGTTGATAGACGAGATTAAGGCTTTCAAAGAAGCAGATAAAAAAGTCTATGCGGTGGGTAATTATTTTGGCCAGACACAATATCTAATCGCATCTCATGCCGATGAAATCTTGCTCAATAAAAGCGGCGCGGTATCAATCTATGGTTATGGTGTCTATCGCAATTATTACAAATCTCTCTTGGAAAAATTAAAAATCACAAGTCATGTTTTCCGTGTTGGAACATATAAAGCCGCTGTTGAGCCGCAATTGCGTGATGATATGTCCCCTGCAGCCAAAGAGGCTAATCTTGAATTTGTCGGGGAGCTTTGGCAGCGATATATCAGGGAAGTTGGTGCGAGCCGGGGCTTGAATGCCGAAGACATCCATCAATTTGCAGATGAGTATCATCTTGTTATGGCCGAGTTTAAGGGAAATAACCCAGAAGCCGTAAAGGCATTAGGGCTTGTTGATCAGGTGACAAAGCCTTCTGACATGCGCAAATATCTGGCGGAAATTTTCGGCGCCGGCGAAAAGAAAAAAGACTATAAACATGTCTCGTTTGATCCATATTTGCGCTCACTGATCAAGAGACCTGTTGCCCAGGCAAATAAGATTGCTGTTGTCACGGCGGCTGGTGCGATCATGCCCGGCAAAAGCCGTATCGGCCAAACAGCGGGCAGCACAACAATCGTAAAATTTCTCGATCAGGCCCGTAAGGATGATAAAATTAAAGCGGTTGTTCTCAGAGTGGATAGTCCTGGCGGTTCAGCCTTTGCATCTGAATTAATCCATGATGCATTAACGCAAATAAAAGAGGCCGGTAAACCTGTCATTGTTTCCATGGGCTCTTTAGCTGCTTCTGGTGGCTATCTTATTTCTGCCCCGGCAGACGAAATTTGGGCAAGCCCAAGCACAATAACCGGATCGATTGGAATTTTTGCGAGCTTTAGCACTTTTGAAAATCTTGCCGCTGAAATTGGTGTAAATACCGATGGGGTCGGAACAACCTCTCAAGCTGCCATTCTCGGCGCTGGTATTGGTGCCTTGCCCGAGACAACAGCCAGCGCATTTCAAAGCTCGGTAGAACACGGCTATGACAGCTTTCTATCGATTGTTGCGGAGGGGCGCGGCCTTGAGAAAAGCTATGTTGATAGCGTCGGTCAGGGGCGCGTATGGACCGGTCAAAAAGCGCTCGAACTCAAGCTGGTCGATAAGCTAGGCACGCTCGATGACGCCATTGTGGCGGCAGCAAAACGTGCAAATATTGAAGATTATGAAGTGACGCGGTTTCAAGACCGGCGAACGCCATTTGAAAAACTCTTTGGCGGTGTTGCTGCCAAAGCAATTCATGTAACGGGTTTGCATAAAACCATTGCAAGGCATCGTCAGTCAGGTATTGGAGAAATTTTGCGTGCCTATGATAAACATGCGGAATTTTTAAGTAGTTTTGATGATCCAAACCATCTCTATCTGCGCTGCCTGGAATGTGAAGGCATCACGCAATAGTCTACCCCAATTTTCTCAAATTGAAAGCTCGGCAGGTTTACCCCTTGCCGGGCATTTTTTTAGGTGAAAGCGCTCTTACCGAGCTTGTGAAACGAAACCTTCGCATTTTGTAAGAAGCTGCTTATATATACCTCTATGAGTGATTTAATGCGATATGCCAGCCAATTGGTGGACACTGGGGACGGTGAGGGGAAGCTGCGTTCCTTGCCGCCGGTCCATTTATGGGATCCCCCTTTTTGCGGTGATATCAATCTTAAGATCGCCAGTGATGGCACCTGGTTTTACGAGGGCACGCCCATTGGCCGGGCAAAACTAGTGCGTTTGTTTTCGACGGTCTTGAAAAAAGAGGGTGATGATTATTTTTTGGTAACACCAGTAGAAAAGCTCGGTATACAGATTGAAGATGCCCCCTTCCTTGCGGTGTTGTGTGGCGTGGAAAAGCAAAATGATGTGCAAATTATCAAATTCCAAACAAATGTCGGAGATGAGGTAATTGCGAGCAAGGAGCACCCCCTTGACTATCGAGATACCGCGAGAGGTGATGACCAGGCGCCTTATGTGATGGTGCGAGGCGGGTTGGAGGCAAAAATTGGTCGATCGGTTTTTTATGAGCTTGTAGAATATGGTGAGACCCGAACTATTGACGGGCGCGAGCATTTTGGAGTGATGTCATCAGGCTTGTTTTTTCCTTTCGGATTGGCTGATGATATTTTTGGTAGTTAAGGTTTATGAGTAGCTTGAATATAAAGACGCGCGAGAGTGATGAGCAATTGGTTTCTGTATTGCGAAAAGCAATGGCAGGTGCTGAGTTGAACAATATGAGAGAATTATTTCTTGAACTCAATCCTCATTTAAGGGAGCACCCTGAATTCGGGAATCGCTATGTTGCCCGAAAAATTGCTGCCGTATTGATCCCCATAATTATGCGCGAAGAACCCACCGTTCTGCTAACATTGCGCTCAACGGATACGCCCTCCCATGCCGGTCAGGTGAGTTTTCCGGGCGGGCGTGTCCATGATGATGATCCCGATCTGGAGTTTACGGCTTTGCGCGAAACCCATGAGGAAGTTGGCATCTCGCCTGATAAGGTTGAAGTGCTCGGCCATGTCGGTGAGCACCTTGGTGGCATGGGCTATAATGTGACGCCATATCTCGGGCTGGTGCGCACGCAGGTCGATTTTGTGCCTTGTCCCCGTGAGGTTGGCGAAATTTTTGAGGTTCCTTTGTCTTACGTGCTTGATTTAAAAAATCATGGTACGGAAGAGAAATTTTATGATGATGTTTCCTACCATATGTTCAACATGCCCTATAAACAGTATAATATTTGGGGTTTGACTGCGGGTATTCTTCGCTCTTTTGCCGAGCGGGTTGATGCGGTAGCAAAGTGATGGGGATATGATGAACCCTGATGCCCAAAAAGAATTAACCAACGGACAGCGCGAACATTTTTCATGGTTAAATGATGACGGGTTGCGCCATCTTTGTGGTGTGATGCAGGACGCCAAGGCAAATAGTGTGCGTTTTGTGGGGGGCTGTGTACGCGACAGTTTACTCGGTATCGTACCCGACGATCTTGATATGGCGACATCGATAGAGCCCGATCAAGTAATGACTATTTTGCATGCAGCAAAAATCAAGGCCATTCCCACCGGTATAGAGCACGGAACCATTACTGCTGTTTTGAAAAATAACCGGACGGTTGAAATTACAACATTGCGCAAGGATATGGAGACCGATGGACGGCGCGCTATTGTTAAGTATACTGATGACTGGTCCGAGGATGCGGCGAGGCGCGATTTTACCATCAACGCGCTTTATATTTCGCCTGATGGTGTTTTATATGATCCGGTAGGGGGGCTTGAGGATATCGCCGGAAAACAAGTTTGTTTTATCGGTGATCCGCATGAGCGTATTCGTGAGGATTATTTGCGGATTTTACGGTTTTTTCGATTTTCGGCGCGCTTTTCAACTGTCTTTGATCCTGAAGGATTGGCGGCTGCTGCCCAGCTTAAAGAAGGTCTTGATAAATTGTCAAAGGAGCGTGTTGGGATTGAATTTTTGAAAATTCTTGCTCTGCCGCGCGCGGCTGAAGCAATTGCGGTTATGCGCGAACAAAAAATATTATCACGGCTTTGGGCTGATGCGGATCAGATTACCGCAGATGATGTTGATAGGCTTCGAGCCTTTAAGGGCGTGGTGGATGGTGTTTTGAGCCAGCCCATTGCCTCTATGGCACCTTTGTTAACATTGATTATAGCAAGCGACGAAGAAACCGTTGCGGATCTACAAAAAAATCTTCGCCTCTCCAAAAAACAGGTTAAGGCAATAAATGCGCTACAATCTGGCTTGGGAAATATCATTGAAGTTACAGATGATAAAAAGGCGCGAAGGGCCTTGTATAAAACCGGTGACGAGTTTTGGGAGGGAGCGCTTTATCTGGCGCAATCCTTTGCCCCTGATCGTGCAGCCTTCTTTCATCCCTACAAAAGCTTGCCTCAAGATTGGTCCGTGCCAAAATTTTCTTTGTCCGGGCGTGATTTACTTAAATATGGTGTGGATGCTGGGCCAGAGATATCGCGTATTTTGAATAAAATAGAGTGCCGATGGATTGCAGCTGACTTTCCACCGGAAAATCAGCTGCGTGAAATGCTTGAACATTATCTTGCTGGCGAACCAAATGATCTATAGTCTAACGCCGTTTAAACAGGCGTTGTGATGTGCTTAGGCGTTTTTCTCCCAAGCGAATGCACTGAAATTATCATCGACGGGTGTATCCATCAAATGGTTGCCAAAATTTGAAATCGTTTTATGGGCAATGAGCATAACGGCTTCTAGCACATTTTGTTTTGTATAGCCTGCGCTTAGAAAGGTTGAGACTGTGGCCTCATCAACGTCGCCATGCTGGTCGACTAGCGCTATGACGAAGTCATGGAGTGCTTGCAGTTTTTTATCTGCATAGCCGCCGCCTTGACGGGCAGTTTCAATGATATCCTGGTCAATTTTTTCCATATTCGCAATGGCGGTATGGGCGGGCATACAATAATGGCAGTTATTATAATAGTTCACTGCAAACCAGGCGACATGGCGCTCGGTTGGGGTGAAAGATGATTTGCTAACATGTTTACTAAGTGCCATGTAAGCTCTCGCGGTCTCGGGGGCCTCGGCCAGACCTGCGATGAGATTGGGAATAAAGCCATAATTTTTCTCTGCGGCTTCCAGAGTCTCCCGGCGGTCACCTTCGCTATTCTCTTTTGTGTGTGTTGTAAATTTAGTCAATTATCGCTCTCCTGATTCATTTAGTCTCAGAAAATAGGGATGTGCGGGCGATAATCCAGACTAGGGCTCATCACCTTGTCGTGAGGTGAGGGGCACGTATCAAATACAGGCGCAGATCGTTGATTTTTTGAATTGTGCGGGTATTTTGCACTCGCCTATTAGGCCAGATCAGGCTATGGCGCTTCACATGCAAAAACCTTTAAGCTCCACCAACCCTACAGCCAGCTCCCCTCATGAGCGTGTGCTTATTATCGATTTTGGATCGCAGGTCACACAATTGATCGCAAGGCGTTTGCGTGAAAGCGGGGTCTATTGCGAAATTCATCCCTTTAACAAGGTTGATCGGGCATTTTTGGACGGTTACGGCCCGAAAGCGATTATTCTTTCTGGCGGGCCAGCGAGCGTCACAATCGGGGATAGCCCGCGCGTCGACCCGCATGTTTTTGACCTTGGTATTCCAATACTCGGGATTTGTTATGGTCAACAAGTGATGATGGCACAATTGGGTGGTGTGGTAGAGAGCGGCACGAGCCGCGAGTTTGGCCGTGCATTTATAACCCCGGTTGAGGAAAATCCTCTTTTTGATGGGCTTTTCGGTGGCGGCGCGATGGTCTCGGAAGAGCAGGTTTGGATGAGCCATGGCGACCATGTCGCAAAAATGGCCCCCGGTTTTGAGGTGCTTGCAAAATCCCCCGGTGCGCCATACGCGGTGATCGGGGATGTCGCCCGTCAGTTTTATGGAACCCAGTTTCACCCTGAAGTTGTTCACACATTGAGCGGACGCCAGCTTCTCAAAAATTTCACCCATACAATCGCAGGGCTAAAAGGTGACTGGACAATGGCGGCTTATCGCGAGGAGGCGATTGCCAAAATACGGGCCCAAGTCGGAAAAGGGCGAGTGATATGCGGGTTATCTGGCGGTGTGGATAGTTCTGTCACGGCGGTTCTAATCCATGAAGCAATCGGCGACCAGCTAACATGTGTTTATGTTGACCACGGATTAATGCGTTTGAATGAGAGCGATGAGGTGGTTAGCCTGTTTCGTGAACATTATAATATTCCTCTCATACATGTTGACGCCTCCGATCAATTTTTGGGCGCTCTATCCGGGGTTAGTGACCCGGAGCGGAAACGAAAAATTATTGGGGGCTTGTTTATTGATGTTTTTGAAGAAGAAGCGAAAAAAATTGGCGGCGCGGAATTTTTAGCGCAAGGAACTTTATATCCCGATGTCATCGAGAGTGTTTCGGCGATTGGCGGCCCTTCGGTGACAATCAAGTCTCACCATAATGTAGGCGGTTTACCAGAGCGTATGAATATGAAACTGGTAGAGCCATTGCGTGATTTATTTAAGGATGAAGTGCGGGCATTGGGCCGAGAACTTGGGCTACCAGAAACCTTTGTTGGGCGCCATCCGTTTCCCGGACCCGGCCTAGCTATTCGTATTCCAGGTGAAATTACGAAACAAAAGGCGGATATTTTACGAAAAGCAGATGCAGTTTATATTGAAGAAATCAAAAATGCTGGCCTCTATGACGAAATCTGGCAAGCTTTTAGCGTTTTACTCCCGGTGAATACAGTCGGTGTGATGGGGGATGAGCGCACTTATGAAGCGGTTTTGGCGCTTCGTGCTGTAACATCTACCGACGGAATGACCGCTGAATATTATCCCTACCCCCATGAGTTTTTAAGTCATGTGGCAACCCGGATTATCAATGAAGTAAAGGGTGTCAATCGCGTCGTATACGACATAACATCCAAGCCCCCAGGAACAATCGAGTGGGAATAATTTCACCTGCTGATTTTGACGTTCAGTCAGGACGATAAGCGAGGCAGGATATACTTTATTTTTACTCTATGCCGTTTTGGCGACATCCTTGGCCTCACGGCGCTTGCTCTTTTGTTTCCACTGATTGATTTTTTCTAAAAGTCTTTCCTTTTGTATCGGTTTGGAAAGATAATCGTTCATACCTGCTTGTAAAAACCGTTCACGGTCTTCATCCATCGCGTGAGCAGTTAAGCAAATGATTGGTGTTTCTGGGTGGCCGTGACTCTCTTCGAAGGCCCTTATGGATACCGTGGCTTCAACACCATCCATTTCCGGCATTGAAACATCCATTAAAATCAAATCGAACTCGGCTCTCTTTGCCAGATTGAAGGCTTCTTTACCATTGTGGGCGCAGATGAGCTCCAGATTAGAAGATTCAAGAAAACTTTTAACAACCATTCGATTTATTTCGTTGTCTTCCGCCAACAAGATTTTCAGTTCGCCATCAGCTATTTTTGTTTCTTGCGGAGATGTTTTTGATTTTTTTTCAGAATCCTTGCTCGATGGTTCAGAGGCATAAGCGGTAATATTGGCTATACTATCTAAGAGTTCTGCTGATCGAACCGGCTTTGTGAGATAATAATTGACGTTTAGGTTTTTAAAGAGATTAATCTCTTGTGCTGCGTTCGCAGAAGACAGAACTATGATCTCAACATCACTGAAGTTATCGTTTTGCCGGATTTTTTGTGTCAGCTCAGCTCCATCCATTTCCGGCATATGATAATCCATGAGTACGAGATCATATGCTACCCCTTTATCATGTGCAAGCTGCAATTCTTTCAGAGCTTTATAACCGTCACTCACGGCTACGGGTTTAATATCCCAAATATTTAACTGCTCCGTTTGAATTTCTCGATTTAACTCAAGATCATCAACTATTAAAACCTTCAGATTCTCCATAGAAGGGATTGAGCGTTCGCTTCCTGCAATACAATCCTTGGAAGGGAGCGGCAAGATAACGGTAAAAGTGGTTCCCACTCCGATTTTGGATTTTGCAATAATTTCACCGTTCATTGCTTCTGCGAGGCGTCTTGAAATAGTCAAGCCCAGTCCCGTGCCACCAAATTTTCGGGTTGTGGAATTTTCTGCCTGTGAGAACTCTTCAAAGATTTGCTGTAGTTTTTTTTCATTGATACCGATACCCGTGTCAGTAATATCAATCTTCAAATGCACAATGCCATCTTTTTCGTGTCCACTGACATCTACAAGGACATGGCCTTCATGGGTGAATTTGATCGCATTCCCAATCAGATTGGTGGTAATTTGCCGTATACGACCGGCATCCCCCATAATGCATGTGGGACAATCGGGAGAATAACGGAAAACGAGTTCGATATTTTTTTCCTGTGCCCGGGTCGACAAGAGGACCGCAACATCTTCGATGCTCTCGCGTAGATCAAACGGGATAGGATCAAGTTCCAGTTTTCCTGCTTCAATTTTTGAGAAGTCAAGAATATCATTGATAATGGTCAATAAAGATGAACCGGATTTATAAATCATGTCAGCAAAGCGTTTTTGACGTTCATCAAGGTCACTAGCTTGTAAAAGTTCAGCCATACCCAGAACACCGTTCATTGGTGTCCGTATTTCATGACTCATATTAGCGAGGAATTCTGATTTGGCTTGATTGGCGCGCTGTGCACGGCGCCTGCTTTCGACGAGCTCAATACTGGATTCTTCAAGCATTTTTTTGGTTTTCTGATGCTTGCGATTTGATTTTGCCAGGATAAAGGAAGCGCCAGCGAGGATCAGCATACCAATTATAGCACCTAGCATGATGCTCCTATCACGTTTTGCTATGCTGGTAACCGCATCAGCTTCTACGCGTAATGCCTCAAGTTTTTGAGCTTCAAGTTTGTTTTCTGCTTCAGCCGTTAAAACCAGTGTTTTAATTTCGCGGCGTCGGGCATTGACTATCTCGCTTTCAGATACAGATTTTTGTAAACTCTCATAAGCTTCGCGGTACAAACCCTGACGCTCCAGCGCTTTCGTGTAATCGCCATAAATAAACGACAACATTTCGGGGATACGAATTTCTTCAGCAAGCGTAACACCGGATTGAAAATATTGTGTGGCTTTCGCAAAATCATTTTTTGAAAGTGCTACGTTTCCGAGCAATCTCAACCCGATAAGTTGAGCATACTTTTGTTTCATTTCCAGTGCTGATTCATAGGTCGCTATAGCGATCGGTTCCAGCGCTTCGTAATTTTCGAGGAGTAGGTATGCTCGGCCCAGATTAGCTTCAGTGAATACGATAGTTGTCTTTTCAAACAGATTGGCATCTTCAAATTTTGGTAACCTCTCCAAGTGTGCCTTGGCAATTTCTACCGCTTTTTCTGGCTCACCCATCCTGTGAAATGTAAAAGCATAATTATTTATGATATTATTCATATCATCTTTTAGTTCAGGGTTGCTTAGATAAGCCTGATTTTCTACAACTTGGCGTAAAGCCCTATTGGCTTCGGCATAATTTCCCATCTGTATAAAGATACTAGCTTGTAGGGCCGAACCCTCAATTTCTACAACTGGAATGTCGTAATTATTCAAAAAATGGTTCAATTCCTCGATGACATTGAGACCGTCTTTGTAATTTTGTTTCTGAATATGTGCCGCAGCGACTTCATATAGAAACCTTCCATAAATTTCTGGATCTTCAAATTGGCCTTTAAAATTTGTATAAATTTCGCCCGCATACATATCACTGAGGTTATAATTACCTGCTAATGTTAGCTGGTATAATTTTTGTTGGGATAGACGGATTTTCGCATCAATAGGTGTACGGTCGGAAAAAGCATTGATGAATTGATCAAGAATTTCTATTTGCTGGCTAGGAATTTTTTCTACTAATTCAGATGCCAGTAACATTTCGACATCAGGCGTATCGGTTATCTCAAATGTGGCTGAGTTTTCACTCGCTTCTATTGAGGCGGAATAAGCAAAACAAAAAACAAAAAAGACCGACAAGCTACATAGCGGTATGAGAATTTTCTTCATCGTTATTGCCGGGTCTAATTTATTTCCAAACATTTCCGCCCCTATTAATTAACAGCTCCCTAAAATATATCGGTTAATGGTAAACGGACCATAAATTGAATGAAAAAAATTAGTGCTATAAATAAACCTGCTGTTAAGCAGTGATCATCCTGAGTTGGGTTTAATTTTTGTGAAGCGCGCTATACGAATAGAGTTCATTAGCGTACCTAAAGTCTGAATAAAGCCTTAAAATTTCATAGTGGAAGGCGGGTAATCAGATTTTGCTTTGGAAAAAATCCTGTGCCTACGGTTCTAAATTAAAAGAGCGAATTCAAAATGCGCCCAGCCCGTGCAAATAGGCGCTCGACTAGGTGGCTATTACTAATGGCGCAGCTTTTTTAGGTGGGTTCTTAGGTGTTTTTAGAATGTTAAGTAAAAAAAGCCCGGCGCGTGTGAGCCGGGCTTTTTTGATTGAATGAAAATGTTGTTTTTTAAGCGGTAATATATTGTCCGCCATTTGCTGTCATTACAGAGCCAGTGATAAATCCAGCATCATCTCCGGCCAGAAAGGCAACACATCTTGCGATTTCATCTGCTTCGCCAAGACGACCAATAGGAATGCCTGAAACAATGGAGTCGATAACTTTCTGATCCATTGCCGACACCATCTCGGTGGCTATATATCCAGGCGCTATAGCATTTACGGTTATGCCTTTGCGTGCGCCTTCTTGAGCGAGAGCTCTGGTAAAGCCAATCATGCCGGCTTTTGCAGCTGAATAATTTGTTTGTCCTGCTTGCCCTTTTTGTCCGTTGATCGAAGAGATATTGATAACTCTTCCAAACCCGCGCTCGCGCATACCCGGAAAAACATTACGCGTCATGTTAAAGACACTATCGAGGTCAGCGCGTATGACTTGTGCCCATTGATCGGGTGACATTTTGTGAAAAAAACCATCGCGGGTAATACCCGCATTATTTACCAAAACGTCTGTTGGTCCTTGTGCGCCTTCAATACCGGCAATACCAGCCTCACAAGCCGAATAATCACCAACATCCCATTTCGCAACATCAATACCGTTCGCTTCTTTGAATTTTTGTGCAGCTTCGTCATTTCCGGCGTAAGTTGCCGTGACCTTAAACCCTTCATTCTTTAAAGCGACGCAAATCGCTTCGCCGATACCGCGCGTTCCGCCTGTTACAATCGCATTTCTTCCAGCCATGATTTCCACCGAATGTTTGGATTTAAATTTAAGAGCGTTCAATACACATGGCGATACCCATGCCGCCACCGATGCACAAAGTTGCTAACCCGTTTTGAGCGCCGCTACGTTTCATCTCATATGCCAGGGTTGTGAGGATCCGCGTGCCTGATGCGCCAATGGGATGGCCAAGAGCAATCGCGCCGCCATTTACATTTACCTTTTCAGGATTCCAGCCAAGCTCTTTGCCGACGGAAAGTGCTTGAGCCGCAAAAGCCTCATTCGCCTCGATCAAATCAACATCATCCAACGACCAGCCAGCTTTTTCTAGTGCCATACGAGATGCCGGGGCGGGGCCTATGCCCATAATTGCCGGGTCAACGCCGCAATGGGCATAAGAAACGATTTTTGCGAGAGGCTCAATATTTCGTGCATTTGCTTCTGCTGCGGACATAACCACCATGGCGGCGGCGCCGTCATTAAGGCCGGATGCATTTGCAGCCGTTACTGTTCCGCCATCACGCACAAATGCCGGGCGCAATCCGCTCATTGCGTCAATGGTCGCCCCTTCTCGAATATATTCGTCTGTATCAAAAATTGTCTCGCCTTTGCGGGTCTTGATTGTGACAGCCGTGATCTCGTCAGCAAACTTACCATCTTTGCGCGCTTGCTCGGCTTTGTTCTGACTGGCGACCGCAAAACTGTCCTGCTCTTCACGGGTGACCTGATATTTTTCTGCTAGGTTTTCCGCAGTTTGCCCCATATGGAAATTATTGAAGGCGTCCCAAAGGCCGTCCTTGATCATCGTATCTTCATGGTTGAGATTCCCCATTTTTGTACCATTGCGTAGATGAGCTGCGTGCGGGGCCATGGACATATTTTCGTGGCCGCCCGCAATAATTGTTTTTGCATCGCCGGCTTTGATCATTTGCGCGGCCATAGCCACACTTCGAAGGCCAGAGCCACACACCTGATTGATGGTAACGGCTGGGCGTTCTTGCGGGATACCAGCATTTACACTCGCCTGACGCGCGGTGTTTTGCCCTTGGCTGGTTTGCAAAACATGCCCCATTATTGTCTCGTCGACATCTCCTCCTTCAATCCCGGCCCGTTTGAGCGCTTCCGCAATAACCGTGCGCCCGAGTTCAGCAGCTGGAACACTGGCCAAACCGCCATTGAATGACCCGATTGCGGTGCGGGTTGCAGATGCGATGACGACTTCAGACATGATTTTCTCCTTGGGATAATTCTTGATAGGTAAAAGGGTGGTTGATGTGTGAATTTAGAATTAAGCGCGTCTAACTCATAGTAATAACATACGCCTTGCTTGATTAGGTTTGAGCATATTGTAGCGATCAACGATAGAGCTAAAGTCAGTAACAGCACGCCAAAAACAACCATTTGGGCGAGATTTTGGGGCTGTTTATAGGCAATGATATGAGGGCTTTCCCTGATAAAGCGGTCGCGTTGAATGATATGGCCGCTTATGCTTGGCTTAGATGGTTCAAATCTCAAATCCAAGAATTTTTGCGGTGCGATATAATCTGGTCGAAATTTGTTTTTGTGCTATATTCCAGTTAGCATGCGCAACATTATCATAAATTAGGGAGCTTATTTTCGTGAGCGAGACCAAAAATAGCAGTAAAACCGAGAAGCCAAATGCGGAAAAATCTTCTGAAGACCCTATCGTCATCAAGAAGTATGCGAATCGCCGCCTCTACAATACCGCCACGAGCTCCTATGTGACGTTGGACTTTTTGTCCGAGCTTGTAAAAGGGGGGCAAGATTTTATCGTGTTTGATGCAAAAAGCGGTGATGATATTACGCGCACGGTCCTAACGCAGATAATTTTTGAACAGGAAGGTAAAGGCCAAAATCTTCTCCCAGTTCAGTTTCTGCGCCAGCTGATAAGCTATTATGGGGATAGTATGCAAAATTATGTGCCATCTTATTTGGAAATGAGTATGGACAGTTTCAAACGCAATCAAGACAAATTCAAAGAACAGCTCACCGATACATTGTCTGCAGCGCCGGGCTACAAGATGTTTGAAGATAATGTTCGTAAAAATATGGCACTTTATGAGCAAGCCATGAAAATGTTTACGACATCTATGCCCGGCATGCCCGGTTTCCCACCAGCGGCACCAAACGCCGCGCCTCCAGTCCCCGGTGATGGTGAGCAGAATGGCGATTCTCAAGATATCGATGAGATCAAAAAGCAATTATCTGCATTACAGGAAAAACTGGCAAAAATTGAAGACTAGGCCAAAAAGGCGATAGTGCTTACACATTCTATGAATTGATCCTTATAGTGATTTTAATTTGTATGCGTATAAATTGTGTTGAATTGTGTTTGGTACGTTTTATTGTAACTGTGAGCGGCTAATAAAGAATCGAGTTTTTCTTTGCTTTCTGCGTGTGCCGTTTCCATAAGGATGAGCGATGGGTATTGATTTTTGGGCGCAGTGTTCAAAAACGCCTTGATGACTGGATATTCCCGGCCTTCAATGTCTATTTTCAAACAATCAATATGAGCGAGATTGGCATCACTGATAATGTGGTGAAGGGGCCTAGCTTCTATAAGGTCAATTGCCCTGTTATCATTGTGAGTGGCGGCGGTTGTTTTACTCTCTCCCAAACTTTGTGTGTCTGCTGAAAAGGAAACAGTTTCTTCTCGATCGGAAAGGGCGCAAGGATATATGGAAACATCATCGCTTGCGCCGCTTGCACTCATGTTGAAGATTAGCCGTGAACGGACAATGTTTCCCGGTTCAATGCAAATCGCGCGAATTTTTTTTCCATTTTTGTGTGCGATATGGCGTGCAAAAAGAGAATAGAGACCAACATTGGCACCGGCATCAACAAAAACAAAAGTCTCGTTACGACTATATTCTATTTGTTTTTGCAGTTGGGCGCGCTCTTCAGGTTCCCATAAATGCGGTGTCAGCAGGACGCGCTTTTCACAAATATTATCTTGGGGGTGCAACCGTGCACATTGATCATCAAAAATTGTGACATCAATTGGATTTTTGGAATTCAATAGAGCAAAATTTTTCAATGAACTTCGTGCAAATTTTGACACAGGGTCACGTCCTAATTTCGCGCACACTTTGCGGGCAAGCTGCATTCGAAAATTTGGGGAGAAATGACCAAATGGCTGAGAATTCATAATCTCTCTTTGTCGGCCAGATTGAGTTGACTAGATTGGGCGATAACAAGCCACCCTGCTATTGGGGCTCCTTCTTCGGTGCGTACGGTGATGGCTTCAAAAGTATGGATTGTTGAAAAATGGTAACGCTTCAAAAGCGCTTTGATGTAAGTCTCATGATGGGCAAATCGTTGGTAGGGCGTAATTGTCCATCCCTTATCTGGGTAGGGTTCATCAAAATTATGATCGGGCAGGGTTTCACAAGAAAATGCGAGAAAGCCCCCCGGGGAAATATTTTTAGAGATGGCTTCAAAGAAGTCTTCTAGCGCGCCCAGATATGGGAAAATATCTGCCGCGACGATGAGGTCGAATTCAGGATATTCACCTTCATCCTTTTCTTCTTCATCTTTTGGGGCACTTTGTTTTGCTTTTCGGGCCTTATGCCACTCATTAAGGAAATATATGATCTCATTGGTATAGAGGGCATCATAATAATCCCGTTGATCGGCGATGGTGATCATTTGCGGGGACAGATCAACACCGATCATAAAATTGCAAAGCTCGTGGAGTGTTATGGCGCAAAGACCAGTGCCACATCCCAGATCCAGCATGACCTCGAAATCATGATTTCCGGCTTTGAGTATCTCCCCCAATTGCATCGGGACCGCATAGCCAAGATCGCCGGTCAGAATTGCGTCAAAATTCTCTGCGTGTTGATCAAAGAGAGTTTTCACATAGGCATCAGGTGCCTTGGAAGGGATTTGATCTTCCCCCATCGAGGCCAAACGAACGGAAGCACCGCAATGATCTTCCTTGTCCAGATTTAGGCATTGCCGATAGAGCGAAGCGGCTTTTTGGGTTTCACCAGCTTTCTCGAATATGAGGGCTTGGTCGTACAGCGCGCCCAGCGCATCAAAATCGATAGAAGAAGACATGTGGCGGCCCGGCATTTTGGCGTCGTTGCGAATATTCGGGAACTTTAATATGGCAGCAACCGATATATGCAAGTTTAATCCTTAGCTTATGCTGCGCTGCAACAAAGCACTCGTTTGGGGAACCTATAACCAGCCCCCAAGACAAAATCCAATTTGCCTCTTTTTATCTCAATCAAACTCTTGGCCCATTGCCCGCAGTGAGCTACTCTTTGATTTGTGTATATAGAATATTGTCTAAATGTGCTTATATATAAGAGAATTGATGCTTTGGGGCCGATTTTTATGAGAGGGTTGTCATGCAACTGATTAGTTTGAGAAAAATGGACTTGCAAAAGGGGCCTTCTTGGTTCGGTAAAGGTTTCGAATTTGGCCGTTTTGCGGTTCTAGCCCTTATCGTGGCCATTGCCGCGATGAGCGTATCTTTAACGCCCAATGCTAGCGCCCATAACACCCCGAGCGGTTTTGCTGACCTTGCGAATCGATTGAGCCCAGCCGTTGTCAATATTTCAACTCGCCAGAATGTAGGCGGAATTGGCAAGTTAGGCGGCGAACTAGCCCCGTTACAACGTAAATTTGGTGAGCGTGAAGCGAGCTCGTTAGGGTCGGGATTTATCATCGATCCGGCAGGGATAGTGATCACCAATAATCATGTTATTCGCAATGCGACGACCATCAAAGTGATATTACATGATGGCCGGGAGTTTGAAGCCAAAGTACGCGGTGCGGATAAAGAAACAGATCTGGCGGTGTTGGAAATCATTAATACCAAAGTGAGATTTCCGGCTGTTAAATGGGGCGTATCTGAAAGCGCACGTGTTGGTGAATGGGTTGTCGCAATCGGCAATCCTTTTGGCCTAGGTGGCTCGGTAAGTGCCGGTATTATTTCTGCGATTAATCGAAATATCGATTCCGGTCTCTATGATGACTATATCCAGACCGATGCGGCGATTAACCGGGGTAATTCTGGTGGCCCTCTCTTTAATCTCAAAGGAGATGTGATCGGGGTAAACACTGCAATTTTCTCGCAGACCGGCGGATCAGTTGGTGTGGGATTTTCTATACCTTCAGATTTGGCCAAACAGGTAACGGACCAATTGCTTGAGTTTGGTGAAACCAGACGCGGTTGGTTAGGTGTCGGGGTTAAAGAGCTGACGATTGAGGAAGCGCGTAATAATGGCTTTGATCGTCCGCGCGGCGCAATTGTTTCGCGGGTTACCCCGCAAAGCCCGGCTGATCTGGCCGGTATTCGTCCCAAAGATATTATAACAACTTTCAATCGCCGTTCGGTCAATAATAGCCGGGAGTTGAGCCGCGCCGTCGCAGCGACACCTGTTGGCGCGACAGTTAGTGTGGCTTTAATCCGTGACCGGAAAAAATTAAATCTAAATGTCACTGTTGAGAGACGAGAAACCAGCTTGTTGTCTGATGTTAGAGGCGGTTTGCCAGAAGGCTTGCAATCATCGGGTTTAACACTCGAAGAGCCGCGCGCGGAATTGCTTCAAAGTTATGGTTTGCCTGTTGATACGACAGGCGCAATTGTCACCGCCGTTGATCCAAATAGTGAAGTTGCCAGCATTCTTCAGCCTGGTGATGTTATTGTTGAAATTGGCTGGGAGGCGATTACTGGTGCAGAACGTGCTGCGTCCAAGCTGCGTAATCTAAATAGCGAAGGCTCTGCCCCTGTTCCAATTCGTATAAAGCGCGGTGATCTGCTCTTTTTTGAAACGATCAGGCCTTAAGCTTTACTCAAGACCTTAGAGTTCATCGTAAGAGACTGGCTACCCCTTTTTCAGCTCCGTTTTTAGCGATGCCTTAATGCTCAAAGGTTTCTATTAGAATATAGCCCCAAAACCCTTTATGCGGTTTTGGGGTTTTTTGATGTGTAATAAGTCTGTCCTAAGCAATAATCATGCGCTAAAGATAGATTGTGCCAATGTTTTGAAAGAGTGATTCACGTTTGTGCTCAGTATTTTTGATATTTTTAAAATCGGGATCGGCCCTTCAAGTTCTCATACAGTAGGGCCAATGCGTATTGCATTGCGTTTTCTCGAAGAGGCGGGTGATCAAAACAAGCTGGAAAAGTGCGCGCGGATACAGATAGATCTTCATGGTTCTCTGGCGCTTACCGGTATCGGGCATGGCAGCGACAGGGCCGTTATTTTAGGTCTGATGGGGTATGATCCTGCAACCATCGACATTGCAAAAGCCTCGCAAGAGTATGACGTATTGCAGCAGACAAACAGGCTACGTTTAAATATTCCCGCGCGCGCTGTGGCGCATGAAATTGATTTCGATCCGCGGCAGGATTTGGCTTTGCGCGGTGAGATAATTCCTGACCTCCATCCTAACGAAATGTGTCTTAGCCTCTTTGATAGGTCAGGAGATATCCTGTTCCGGCAGGTTTATTATTCCGTGGGCGGCGGGTTTATTGCCAGTGAAAAACAGCTTACTAAAAAAAGTGACGATGATCTGATTGCCCGCGCGCCCATTGGTCCTAATTCATTTGCGAGTGCGAACGAGCTGATTGCTCTTGCGCAAAAGTCAAATATTTCCATAGCGGAAGTAATTTTGCAAAATGAGGATGCGCGCCGCCCAAGAGATAAAACCTATAAGATGCTCGATGATATATGGCAGGTTATGTCGGAATGTATTGATAGAGGGCTGGGGAGTGAGGGCATTTTACCCGGCGCTCTTGGGGTTAAACGGCGTGCGCCAGATCTTATAAAAAAATTGCGTGATGCCCCCCTCGCTAATGATCGGGAGCAATTGTTTGACTGGCTTAATGTTTATGCCATGGCGGTCAATGAAGAAAATGCGGCAGGGGGTAAGGTCGTGACAGCGCCAACAAATGGAGCGGCGGGGATTATCCCGTCGGTTATTCGTCATTATTGTTGTGAAGATAAACCTAATGCGGATCATGTACGGATTTTTTTAGCGACTGCTGCTGGTGTTGGTATGCTCTATAAACAACGTGCCTCTATATCGGGCGCAGAAATGGGGTGTCAGGGAGAGGTTGGTGTTGCCTGCTCAATGGCCGCTGCCGGGCTTGCCGCTGTCTGGGGGGCAACGTTGAGACAGGTGGAAACTGCGGCTGAAATTGGCATGGAACATAATCTGGGCCTTACATGTGATCCTGTGGGGGGGCTGGTGCAAATTCCATGCATCGAGCGCAATGCGATTGGCGCAGTCAAAGCGGTGAACGCCGCGCGCCTAGCCATCAGAGCTTCTGAAAGTCAAAAAGTATCTTTGGATCAGGTCATTGAGACCATGCGTCAGACCGGCATTGATATGTCTCGTAAATATAAAGAGACCAGTGAAGGTGGTCTGGCGGTGAACGTGATTGAGTGCTAAGAGCTCGCCCATGCGCGTTGATGATTTTGATTTTAATTTGCCCGAGTCTGCAATCGCTCTGGAGCCGGCTCGACCCAGAGACAGCGCCCGCATGTTGCATATAAAAGATAACGCCTTTGTTGATAAAACAATACGCGATCTGCCAAACATTCTTCGGGATGGTGATTTGCTGATCGTCAATGATACAAAAGTGATTCCGGCGCAATTAAAGGGGATGCGTCCGGCGCGCGATTCCTTGGGGCGTGATGTATCTGTTGATGTTACTTTGCATAAGAATATGCCTAGCGATGAGGGGCAGCTTTGGCGTTCATTCATTCGTCCGGCCAAACGCATGCAAGTGGGCGACCATATTCATTTTGGCGAAAATTTTTCTGCAAAAATTATTGCTCGCGACGGGGCCGAAGCATCGCTTCTCTTTGATATGAAGCCCCATGATTTTCGCGAGGCATTGCTTGTCAACGGTGTGCCGCCATTACCGCCCTATATAGCAAGAAAGCGCGGTGTGCGGGCATGTGATCACGAAGATTACCAAACATATTTTGCCAAAGCCGAGGGATCGGTTGCGGCGCCAACAGCCGGATTACATTTCACCGATCAACTCATTGCTTCATTGGCTGCTAAAAATGTTCAAATCGAGACCATCACATTACATGTGGGGGCTGGCACATTCTTGCCAATGATGGTCGACAATACCAAAGACCATATCATGCATAGCGAATGGGGGCAGATCACAAAAGATCAGGCTGGGCGGATAAATAAGGTACGCGAGGGCGGAGGGCGCGCTGTCGCAGTGGGAACCACCTCTTTGCGTCTTCTAGAAAGCGCCGTCGATCAGGCTGGAAAAATTCAACCCTTTAGTGATGAAACGGATATTTTTATAACGCCGGGATATGAATTTCGTGCTGTTGACGGGCTGATTACAAATTTCCATCTGCCCCGCTCGACATTATTCATGCTGGTTTGTGCCATGGCCGGTATGAACACGATGAAGGGGGCTTATGATCATGCCGTTAAAACAGGCTATCGCTTTTATTCTTACGGCGATGCCTGTTTTATCGAGAATTGATATTCTACCAGATTTGCACCCGATCTTCAGGGGCAAGGTACAATGCGTCCTCCGGTTTGATATCAAAGGCTTCGTACCACGCATCCATATTGCGCACCACTCCATTAACCCGGTAGCGTGCTGGTGAGTGTGGATCGGTTTCAATTTGATTTTTGATTGCATCTTCCCGGGCAACTCTTTTCCAGACTTGTGCCCAAGCCATAAAGAAGCGTTGATCGCCGGTATACCCGCCTAATATCGGTGCTTCTTCACCATTTAGAGATAGTTTGTATGCGCGGTACGCCATGGCAAGACCGCCAATATCGCCAATATTTTCACCCATGGTAAGATCAGGTTTAACCGAATAGCCGGGGAATGGTTCATAGCTTGCAAATTGGTTTCCAAGTCTGGAGGTCAAGGCTTCGAAACGTTCACGGTCTTTTTCGTCCCACCAATCACGCAATCGTCCGTCTCCGTCTGATTTTGACCCCTGATCATCAAAGCCATGTCCTATTTCATGTCCGATAACTGCGCCAATGCCACCATAATTTACGGCTGCATCTGCATTGGGATCAAAAAAAGGTGGTTGTAGAATAGCAGCGGGGAAAACAATTTCATTTCGGGTCGGGTTGTAATAGGCATTCACTCTTTGCGGCGTCATACCCCATTCGTTTTGGTCAATCGGACCACCAAGGCGGCCAATTTCAATATTCCATGCAAAGGCATCCGAGCGTTTGCGGTTGCCATAAGCATCCCCGGAAACAACCTCCAGGGCTGAATAATCTGTCCATTCGTCAGGATAGCCAATTTTAGGGCTGAACTTATTTAATTTGTCATGAGCCTGTTTCTTCGTTTCCTCGCCCATCCACGCTAATGTATCGAGCCGTTCATCGAGCGCTTGGCGAAGGTTTCCAACGAGGACAGCCATTTTGGCTTTACTGTCTTGGGGAAAATGCAAATCAACATAAATTTTGCCAACGGCTTCGCCAAGGGCCTGATTAACAGCGCTAACGCCGCGTTTCCAGCGAGCCCGTTGTTCTGGCGTTCCCCTTAGCGCAGTGCCATAAAATGCAAAATTGGCTTCATCAAATGCAGTGGGTAGAATATCTGCGTTTTGGCGAATTAGATGAAAGGCAAGGTAATCACGCCAAACGGAGACTGGTGTCGATAAAAATATCGCAGAAACTTCTTGCAGTGCGCCATCTTCGCGTAAGATAAACTCACTTTGACCAGATAAGCCGGCGCTTTCAAAATATGATTGCCAGGAAAAGCCCGGCGCGAAAGCCTCAAGTTCATCAGTTGTTTTCAGGTTATAGGTAAGATCGCGATTTCGGCGTTTAGCTGGTGCCCAATGGGCATCCGCAATTTTTTCCTCGAGTGAAAAAATCGCTTCGGCTCTCGAATTGGCATCTTCAAAATTAGCCAGATTGAGGGTTTGGATGATATAGTCTTTGTATTGTTCTTTTTTCTCTGCAAATTTTGCGTCCAAATAATAAGTCTTATTAGGCATACCAAGGCCAGATTGCGTGAGGTATACGCTGTATTGGTCAGGGCGTTTGCTATCAACGCCAATAAAAGCGGCAACAGGGGAATGTGCACGCAGATTAGGTTTTGCAAAAGCAAGTGCGATATCATCATGGGTGTTCAAATCTGCAATAAAACCCAGATCATCAGCGAGCGGGGAGATACCATTTGCATTGATCTTTTCAACATCAATATAGCTCGCATAGAGGGCACCAATTTTTTGCTCGATTGAATTATTTGATGCATCTGCTGTGGATGCATTTTCAATAATATCACGCACTCTTTGTTCTGAACGTTCTGTGAGAACGGTGAATGAACCATAGCGCGAGCGATCACTCGGGATTTCAAAACTGTCCATCCATTTCCCGCCTACATGCTGAAAAAAATCATCGCCGGGGTTAACGGTTGGGTCGATATCTTCGAGCCTGATTCCAAACGCGCCAAGCTCTGGTTGGGTTGCGTCAGTGGAAGATGCCCCATCCGATTTGTGTTGCGTGGGCGGGGTTGTGTTTTGTGTACCCCCTGAGCAACTCGCTAATGCGAAGAGAAATAATGAAAAGGGAGCAATTTTTTTCAAGTTGCTTTTGTGCGGCGCTGGTTGGTTGGATTTATTATTCATTTTGAACTCCTGCATTATATTTAGGATTTTATAGCATAACCGGTAAGACGGGTCTATTGAACCTGATTTTACCGGGCCTGATCTTACCGGGCCTGATAATTGAACTCTATTAATATAGAATGAGCTGTTACACCGCGTTCGGTTATTTTTCGAGCCACTCTTCCAACCAATGAATATGGTAATCGCCTTTTTGAAAGTCAGGATTTTCGAGCAAGTCAAGAAAGAGGGGAATTGTTGTGTCGACGCCCACAAGAGCCATCTCGGCGAGTGCGCGTTTCAACCGCGTTAGACAATGCGCGCGATCATCCCCGAAAACGATGAGTTTTCCGATCATAGAGTCATAATATGGCGGGATGCGGTAACCAGTGTAAATTGCGGAATCAAAACGTACACCGGGACCGCCCGGTGCGTGGAAATATTTTACCTCGCCGGGTGATGGTGCAAATGTTTTCGGATGTTCTGCGTTAATACGACATTCAATTGCATGACCTTTAAAGGTGATATCTTTTTGTGAAAAGCTCAAAGGCATTCCAGCGGCAACACGAATTTGTTCGCGTACCAGATCAATGCGTGTGACTTGTTCGGTTATTGGGTGTTCGACTTGCAAGCGGGTATTCATTTCGATAAAATAAAATTTACCGTTCTCGAAAAGAAATTCAATTGTACCAACACCCAAATAACCAAGTTTTTCTATGGCGCGCCGGGCGGTTTCACCGATTTCATGGCGTTGCTCATCTGTCAAAACCGGAGAGAGGGCTTCTTCAAGCACTTTTTGGTTTCGTCTTTGTAGGGAACAATCACGTTCACCAAGTTGCACCACATTGCCATGGCTATCTGCTATAATCTGGATTTCTATATGGCGGGGAATGGTAAGGTATTTTTCAAGGTAGACATTATCATCCCCAAAAGCTGCCTTGGCTTCTGATTGCGCGGTGGCCATGGCCTCGGCTAGATCATCGGCCGTCGGGCTCAGCTTCATGCCTCGGCCTCCGCCGCCTGACGCGGCTTTGATGAGAACCGGGAAACCAATTTTTTCAGCTTCGATATGGGCCTCTTCAACTGAGGCAAGGGCGCCAAACGATCCTGGAACAAGCGGGATGCCCGCTTCGCCCACGGTTTCCTTTGCAGTAATTTTATCGCCCATCACCCTGATATGTTCCGCAGTCGGACCGATGAAGGTGATATCGTGCGCGGCTACGATTTCGGCAAATTTTGCGTTTTCCGATAAAAAGCCATAGCCGGGATGAATGGCATCGGCGCCGGTAATTTCAGCCGCAGAGATTATGGCGGGAATATTGAGATAGCTTTGTGTAGGGGAAGGGGGGCCAATACACACGCTCTCGTCAGCAAGCCTTACATGCAATGCATTTGCATCGGCGGTGGAGTGAACAGCAACAGTTGCTATTCCCAGTTCCTTGCAGGCTCGGTGAATACGCAAGGCGATCTCGCCGCGATTGGCAATCAACACTTTTTCAAACATGGCTATATCTCAATCAATAGCCCCGGTGTGATAGTAGGATAGGTTTTATTCAGGTCCGGGGAGAATTTGGGTAGTTTATTATTCAATTACCATGAGAGGATCATCGAACTCGACAGGTTGAGCGTCAGAGATAATGATTGAATTCACGGTTCCGCTTCGTGTTGCGGTGATTGGGTTCATGGTTTTCATTGCCTCAACAATCATCACAGTTTGTCCTTCTGTAACTTTATCGCCAACTTTCACAAAAGCGGGTGATCCGGGAGAGGGGGACAAATAAGCTGTACCGACAATAGGGGATCTAATTGTGCCGGGGTGATCGGGAGTGGCGGTTTGAGCTGGTTCGGTGGTTGCCGGTTTCGATGGCGATGGTGTCACTGGTGCAATCGCTGCGGAAACACTGGAAACTCCGCCCTGACGAGAGACTCGAAGTCTGATGTCGTCTTTTTCAATCTCAACTTCTGTCAGGCCGGTATCCGATAAAATCTCAGCGAGTTCTCTTATCCAGCCAGCTTCCAGATCAAGGGTTTTGGTTTTTTGTTTTTCGGCCATAGAGCGGCGTCCTATTTATGGAATCTTGAATCAAAAAACTGTTTAGGCATTGCGCGCGCTGATGTCGAGACTTGAAAACAAATTTACGCGTCTATTTGGGGTGTGTGAGAAGATTATGCATTGCATTTAGGGCCAGCTCATAGCCATGGGCACCAAAGCCGCAAATTATGCCTGTTGCAACCGGGGCGACATAGGATTTGTGCCGAAAGTCTTCACGGGCATGGATATTGGAAAGGTGTAACTCGATTTTGGGAATGGTAAGAGCAGCCAAAGCATCGTGTAATGCGATGGATGTATGGGTGAAAGCCCCGGGATTTATTATGAGTCCGTCAATTTTGTTTGTCAGCGCCCCATGAACATGCTCGATAAGCGCAGATTCGCTGTTGGTTTGTTCAAAGGAGAGGGCATATCCTAAAGACTTGGCGGTTTTCCTGCTTGTGGCTTCTATATCGCCAAGTGTTTGGGTGCCGTAAATTTCGGGTTCGCGAACACCAAGCAAATTGAGGTTTGGGCCATTAAGTATGGTAATGGTTTTTGGTGACGCGGATTTGGGCATGGCTGCGGACCTTCTAATAGGCGGATTATAAGGGCTGGCTTTCCTTGGTCGAGAATCTGGTAGCCGGCATAGTTATTTATTTAAGATAACTCGAACCTTGTTTTTTCCTGTCAGGTTGCGTACCTGACAGTATAACGGGCTTGGTATTACATTGAATGCTATATCGGCCTTTGGCCAGCTTTTGCAAGTTAAAGCCATTAAGTGTAGGTCACCGAGTGTACAGTTTTTACAATAAGATCAAACCATGAATATTATTCTAAATGGTGATAATAAAGTGATACCGGCCCCAGCCAATATCCTCACCTTGCTGGACGCGTTGAGTATTGAACCGCGTAAAATTGCGGTTGAGCGTAATCTGGAAATTGTCCCTAAATCTGCCTACTCAAAGACCCAATTAAATGAAGGCGACCGGATTGAGATTGTTCAATTTGTTGGCGGCGGATGAGGCTGAACAAACCAAGAGTGCTATAAATATGGATGATAAATTAGTAATAGCTGGACGTGAATTTACCTCCCGTCTGATTGTGGGAACTGGCAAATATAAAGATTACGAGCAAAATGCCAGGGCTGCGGAAGCGGCCGGTGCGCAGATGGTGACTGTTGCTATGCGCAGGGTCAATGTTAGCGATCCCGATCAACCAATGCTTGTCGATTATATTGACCAGAAAAAATATACCTATCTGCCCAATACTGCCGGGTGTTTTACCGCTGATGATGCGATGCGTACATTGCGTCTTGCCAGAGAGGCAGGGGGCTGGGATCTGGTGAAACTGGAAGTTTTAGCCGATCAGAAAACCCTCTATCCGGATATGGAGGAAACCTTGAGAGCGGCAAAGCTGCTTATCGAGGATGGGTTTCAGGTGATGGTCTACTGCTCTGACGATCCTGTCTATGCGCGAAAGCTCGAAGATGCGGGGTGTTGTGCGATCATGCCGCTTGGCTCGCTGATTGGCTCGGGGCTCGGGATACAAAATCCGGTCAATATTCGTCTGATCGTCGAGCAATCGAGCGTCCCGGTTATTGTGGATGCAGGTGTTGGTACGCCTTCGGATGCCGCCATGGCGATGGAGCTTGGGTGTGATGGGGTTTTGATGAATACGGCAATTGCCGAGGCAAAAGACCCGATTTTAATGGCAAGCGCTATGCGCCATGCGGTTATCGCCGGGCGAGAGGGCTACCTTGCAGGACGCATGGGTAAAAGGCGATATGCTGACCCTTCTAGCCCATTGGCGGGCTTGATCTAAATTTTGCTACATCTGACATCGGGTTCCGATAGGCATTAATCGCCTAGGCCCACATCCTCTTCGATTGCACCTGACTTCACATCTGCAACAGCCAGATGTTGTTGAGGCTTGGAAAGCGATGAGACTTTACTGTAAGATCATCCCCATAAATTAAAATATAAAGAGGTGCTCAGGTGTCAGCTAATTTTATTTCAAAACGTGTTTTGCAATATGCTCTTATCGGAGCAGCATTTTGTGCCTTCAGTGGAATAGGTTGGGCTATCTCTTTCCAGTCGGCTGATGCGCAAAATGGCGATAGTCTGGGCACCAATACCCAGGCGGTTGAGGCAACAAAGCGTACGATTAGTCATGGCGACATCATTGGGTCAATAGAGGAAAATGGTGCGCATGTTTGGCGCTCTATTCCCTATGCAGCCTCCACGGAAGGTGAAAATCGCTGGCGGGCACCCCAGGCTGCACCTGCTTGGGATGGCATCAGAGAGGTCACAGAATTTGGCCCCCGATGCCCGCAAACAGCAAATAGTTTCAATGAAATTGAAGGGCTAGAATATGGAGAGCTGGCCGGTTCAGAAGATTGCCTGACCCTTGATGTCTATGCACCCGTGAATGCACTTGCGGATGGAAGCGAGAATAAAAAGCCTCTTCCTGTCATGGTCTGGATCCATGGCGGCGGTAATGTTTCTGGTTCTCCGCAAATCTATAAAGCCCATAAATTGGCCGTGAATGAGAATGTCATTGTTGTTGGCGTACAATATCGACTTGGACCGCTCGGCTTTTTTGCCCATCCCGATCTTGCGGATCAGGGGGCAAATTACGCGATTCTTGATTTGATCGCGGCATTGGAATGGGTGCGTGATAATGCATCTGCATTTGGCGGGAACCCTGATCTTGTGACCATTTTCGGTGAAAGTGCAGGGGGGCATAATGTTGTGAGCCTACTGGCCGCGCCAAAGGCAAAAGGTCTGTTTCATCGGGCGATCATTCAATCGGGCAGTTTTGACAGTGTTACATTTGATGACGCAAGCGGCGCTTCAGGGGATGAAGTCAATAGCGTGAAGAAAGTTACTCAAAAGGTCGGGAGCAACCAGCTCGAAGCGTTGCGCGGGCTGACGGTTCAAGAACTTTTCAACGCCTATGATATTGGCACTGGATTTACCCAGCTCCCGACAATTATTCGCGACGGCAAAGTTATACCATCGACCCCATTGCGCGAGGCCTTTACTTCGACAGAAACTTTTCATGCTGTACCCATTATGACAGGGGCTAACAGAGATGAAATGAAACTGTTTCAACTCGCAAATCCTAGTTTAACGCGCAAACGTTTTGGTGTGTTCTACCAGGCTAGAGATCAAAAACTCTATGATACCGGTTCTGATTATTCCAGCCGCGTGTGGCGGATACGCTCCGTGGACGCACCAGCTGCAGCGATGAGTGCTGCCGGTCATCAAAATGTATATGGATATCGTTTTGATTGGGATGATGGCGGTAAAATTCTATTTACGGATTTATCCAAAATGCTGGGCGCTGCTCATGCGATGGAAATCCCCTTTGTGTTTAATCGGTTTAAGCTTTTAGGTTCAGCCGATAAGCATATGTTCCAGAAAAAAACTGCGGCTAGCCGGGAAGTTTTAAGTCGTGCTATGGGGCAGTATTGGGCTTCTTTTGCCAGAGATGGAGTTCCGTCAGGCGAGAAATTGTTAAGGTGGCCGCAATATTCAGAAAATAACGGGACTTTGTTGCGTTTTGACGCGGTGCGTAAAAAGAATGATCGTGGCATTGAAACCATTCCAGGTGGCGATACCCTAAAAAGGCTGTATGCTGACCTTCAAGCGGAAAAAAGAGTTGATGAGAAGAAGCGATGTAAAATAGCTGTTGCTATCACTGCTTGGGTTCCAGAACTGAAAGAGAGCCAACAATTAATTTGTTCTTCAACTTCAAAATCCGTCAGTGGGCGCTGATTTATGATAAATGAGGCGCGCGCGCAAAGCGACGATGGCGCAATAACCATCCTCGTCGATGGGGACGCGTGTCCGGTGAAAGAGGAAGTTTATAAAGTTGCCTTTCGCCATGAAATAGCTGTTATTCTGGTTGCCAATAATGGTATTCGTGTTCCGCGCCATCCTTTAATCTCTATGGTGATTGTAAGCGATGGGTTCGACGCCGCTGATGATTATATTGCTGAACGCGCGCGAGAAAATACAATTGTGATTACTGCCGATATTCTGCTTGCAGAGCGCGCATTGAAAATGAGTGCGCCGGTATTGGCACCAAATGGCAAAGCCTTTACTCATGATACTATCGGTAGTGCTATTGCTGTACGTGCAATTATGGCGGATTTGCGCGGCGGCGGTGATCAAATAGGCGGACCGCCGCCCTTTTCAAAGTCTGACCGGTCGCGCTTTCTCTCAACGCTTGATGAAATCGTATGCGCCATGAAAAGGTCATAATTTAACCCCTCCAATGAGATAAACTGAGTATAATTTTCGATAGTCGGCTTTGTATGCATTGGCATGATATGGTAATGTTTAGGTGTGGCGAAATGTAAGTAAATTACATTCAGTCATTTTTAAATGGGGTAATAGTAAGTGCTCGGTGTTCATGAAAAAGAACATGCCCACGAGAAAGAACATGTGATGAAAACAAAATGTGTCGACTGAGCATCCGCGCGAAATTTTGAATTTGCGCATATTCAGACTATTGAGGGCCCGGAATTGTCTATTGGGTATTTGTAAACATACAGCATACGGAAAAATTAACTTTAAGGAATGGAACCATGAAGACTACGAAAGTATTAATGACAGCGCTTGTAATGAGTTCAGCTCTAATGTTGACCGCCCATGCGTCAGCAAAGCATAAGGGCGAGCCCTTAAGCCCGGAAGCAGCCGCTGAACGCGTTGACCGCATTATGGAGCGCTTTGACGTAAATCAGGATGGTGTCATCGATCAGTCCGACCGGGATGCAAAAAAGGCGGAAAAATTTGCAAAAATTGACGCTAATAATGACGGTGTCATCACAAAAGAAGAGATGCAGGCAGCCAAAGACGCTAAAAGAAGTGAACGTGCTGCCAATCGTGCGGAGCGTTCTGGCGAGCGATTTGCGGCCCGCGATGTTGACGGTGACGGTGCTCTTACCCTTGAAGAATTCTCTGCCATGAAAGAAAAAGGCGAACGCCATGCCAGTCGCGGTGAGCGCAGAGGCGAGGGCCACGGAAAAGGCAAAAAAGGTAAAAAGGGTAAATTCCGCAAAGTTCTGAAAAAGGCTGATGCAAATGGCGATGGTGCGGTTACCCGGGCTGAGCTAGAGGCCTTGATGGCAAAACGCGCAGCGCGATAAGGACTTAGCTTACAAGAATTAATATGAGTGCCCGAGGCAATTGCAGTGCTTTTTTCTGCAACTGTCCCGGGCGCTTTTTTGCGTCATAAAACCTTAGGATTTTCTTGCTGGGAGCTGATACAAATGCTACGCCCCACTATCTCTTTTTGACCTGATTCACGCCGATAAAGCATGTTGATGAGGGTTTACAAAAACATCAGGATATTTCGTGAGCGACGACAAGAACGATACCCCGCCAGAAGATAACGAAAATGAAAATAACGGCCTTCACGAGAACGCCGAAAATTCTATAGCTATCGAAGAAGAGATGCGTCGCTCCTATCTCGATTATGCGATGAGCGTGATCGTGAGCCGGGCCATTCCCGATACGCGTGACGGCTTAAAGCCTGTCCACAGGCGTATTCTCTGGTCGATGCAGGAAAATGGTAATCACCACAACAAGCCTTATCGCAAATCGGCGCGGGTTGTTGGCGATGTTATTGGTAAGTATCACCCTCATGGTGACCAATCGGTCTATGATGCTCTGGTGCGTATGGCGCAAGATTTCTCCATGCGTTTGCCGCTCCTTGATGGTCAGGGAAATTTCGGGTCCATTGATGGCGACCCACCGGCAGCTTATCGCTACACAGAAGTACGCATGGAAAAAGTGGCGACAGCGCTTCTGGAAGATGTCGACAAAGATACGGTTGATTATCAGGCAAATTATGATGGGTCTGAACATGAACCGCAGGTTTTGCCTGCACGATTTCCTAACCTCCTGATTAATGGTGCTGGCGGTATTGCGGTGGGAATGGCCACAAATATCCCGCCTCATAATCTCGGTGAGGTTATTGATGCAACGGTTGCGATGATTGACGATCCAGCGATATCAGATGCCGATTTGCTTGAGATCGTTCCCGGCCCGGATTTTCCAACGGGCGGCGTCATTCTGGGGTCTGTTGGGTCTCGGTCGGCGCTGTTGACCGGGCGCGGCTCGGTTATCATGCGCGGCGTTGCAACGATCGAGGAAATTCGCAAGGACCGTTACGGCATAGTCATCACAGAAATTCCTTTTCAGGTTAACAAAGCCCATATGGTTGAGCGTATTGCTGGTCTTGTGCGCGAGAAAAAAGTTGAAGGAATCGCGGATATTCGGGACGAGTCAAATCGTCATGGTATTCGTGTTGTTGTTGAATTGCGACGTGATGCGACAGCAGATGTTGTCCTCAACCAGCTCTATCGTTATTCCCAGCTACAGACTTCATTTGGTGTCAACATGCTGGCACTCAATGGTGGCCGCCCACAGCAAATGAGTCTGCGCGATGTCCTGACATCATTTATTGCCTTCCGTGAAGAGGTTATTGCCCGGCGGACAAAATTTGAACTCAATAAAGCGCGTGATCGTGCCCATATTTTGGTGGGCCTTGCCATCGCTGTGGCTAATATCGATGAGGTGGTGGCCTTGATACGCCGGTCGCCAGATCCGGCATCTGCCCGCGAAGCTTTAATGGGACGCGATTGGCCCGCCAAGGATTTGGCACCATTGGTGGCATTGGTTGCTGATCCGCGTCACATGATGAGCGATGGCGATATGTTGCGCCTTTCCGAGGAACAAGCCCGCGCTATTCTGGATTTACGTTTGCAACGCCTCACTGCTCTGGGACGCGATGAAATTGGTGATGAATTAAAAGCGCTTGCCGAGAAGATTGCCGATTACCTCGATATATTGCGCAACCGTGACCGGGTGCTGACAATTATCAAGGATGAAATGACCGCTGTGCGCGATGAGTTTGCGACGCCGCGCCGCACGAAAATGGTTGAAGCGGAGGGTGAGGTTGAAGATGAAGACCTTATAACCCGCGAGGAAATGGTCGTGACGGTGACCCATTCGGGCTACGTTAAGCGCACTCCGCTCTCAACATACAGAGCCCAAAAACGTGGTGGTAAGGGGCGCGCTGGTATGCGTCCTAAAGACGAGGATTTTGTTGCACAGCTCTTCGTCGGAAATACCCATACACCACTCCTGTTTTTCACATCAACGGGCATGTGTTATAATCTGAAACTCTGGCGATTGCCGGAGGGAACACCTCAGTCTCGCGGGAAAGCATTTGTCAATTTATTGCCCCTTGGTCCAGACGAGCGCGTGACAAATATTCTTCCTCTCCCTGAGGATGAGGGTTCTTGGGAAAGTCTCCATGTGATGTTTGGTACCCGTTCGGGCGGTGTACGGCGTAATAAACTCTCTGATTTCCAGCGGGTTAATCGCAATGGCAAGATCGCTATGAAGCTCGATGAAGGAGATGGTATTATTGGCGTGCAAATTTGTCGCCCGGATGAGGATGTGTTGCTTACCACTGCGGCAGGCATGTCGATACGCTTCCCTGTCGATGATGTGCGTGTCTTTACTGGTCGAACATCAACAGGGGTACGCGGAATAAAATTAGGCGCCGACGACTCGGTAATATCAATGGCCATCTTGCGACACCTTGATGGTACCTCCGAAGAGGCCCGCGCTTATCTCAAACATGCTGCCGCCATGCGCCGTGCAGCTGGTGAAGGGGATGATAGCGACGATGATAGCGAATCGAATGTGGAAACGCCTGCGCTCTCTCCTGATCGTATTGCTGCTTTTGGTGCAGCCGAGCAATTTGTTTTGACTGTAACAGAAAATGGATACGGCAAACGTTCATCTTCATTTGAATATCGCACCTCCGGTCGTGGCGGTAAGGGAATAATTGCAATTGTTTCCAATCCCCGAAATGGCCGGGTTGTGGCTTCTTTTCCTGCCGAAGATCAGGACGAAATTATGCTGGTTACCAATGGGGGCCAGCTGATCCGTACACCGGTCAGTGATATTCGCGTTGCTGGACGAAATACTCAAGGGGTTACAATTTTCCGTACACGCGATTCCGAGCAAGTTGTATCGGTTGAGCGGATCGAGGATATTGGTGAGGATGAAGACGAAGAGTAAGCAAATTTCCTAACTGCCCGATGAGCGCAGAAAAAGGACAAGACAAAATGGCATCTCAAAACACAAGACATCGTATTGGCCTCTATCCAGGTACATTTGATCCGATGACACTGGGCCATCTTGATATTATAAAGCGAGCCGTAAAACTGGTTGATGAGCTGGTCATTGGTGTTGCTGTGAATGCCGGGAAGGGGCCATTATTTACCCTTGATGAACGCGTTGAAATGGTCAGCGAAGAAATTGCCCCTGTCGGTAAAGCGAGCGGCGTGCCGGTTCGGGTCGTGCCCTTTGATAAATTGCTCGTTCAATTTGCTGACGATATTCAGGCGGACGTGATTATTCGTGGACTTCGGGCGGTTTCCGATTTTGAATATGAATATCAGATGGTGGCTATGAATGATGCCCTCAATGAACGGATCGAGACCGTCTTTTTGATGGCTGATCTTAAATATCAGGCCATCGCATCGCGACTTGTTAAGGAAATTGCTAGATTAAATGGTGATATTACAGCATTCGTCCCCAAGGAAGTAGCGGCCAAACTGATGAAAAAACTTGCGAATTCAGGATGATTTTTTGCGTTTGTTTGCTGGTTTAACCATATCGATGGTTGCTGTCTGATGCGATTGTGGGATAAGATAACGGCTGATCTGGGTGTGGTTAGAAAACAGTGTGTTGCGCCATGCCATATATACGGCTGATGCCACAAAACCATGACTTAAGGAGTTTATAGGTCAATGATCTTTCACAATCATTTTATGGGTGGTTTGAGCAAAATTTTCCAAAAGATTTTATCAGTAAAAACGGGTTTTTTAGGGTTGGTGACTGCCTTAGGAGTGGCCTTGGTGTTTGCGCCTAGCGGATTTGATCAAGCAGACGCTCAAAGTAAGAAAAAAAAGCAGAAAGCTGCTCTACTGGCATTAGCAAAGAAAATTGATGTGGTCCGAAATGCAGAAGATGATGCGTGGAGGAGTTTGGACCCGCAAAATACTGTTGTGATGGAACTGCCTAATGGCGAGGTGATTATAGAGCTTCGCCCGGATTTGGCTCCAGTTACCGCAACCCGTATTCGCGAACTGGTCTCGGAAAAATTCTATGATGGTTTGAAATTCCATCGTGTGATTCAAGGCTTCGTTGCGCAAGGCGGTGATCCTAAAGGAGACGGTACGGGAGGATCCACAAAGCCAGATATCGTCGGCGAATTTACTAAAAATGTTGACCTTGTAGAGGATTTTACTGAAATAGGGCGTGACCGGGTCGCAGCCAGAGTGGGCTATGTCAATGGCATGCCTGTCGCTGCCCAACCAAATAGTTTGGGAAGTTTCTTGGCAAATGGTGAAGTGAAACTATGGGGTATTCATTGCCCTGGCACTTTGTCGATGGCCCGGGCGACTAATCCAAATTCGGGAAATAGTCAGTTCTTTTTTGTGATTGGTGATGCCCGTCAAGGGCTGGACACGCGTTACACCGCTTGGGGTTGGGCTGTGCATGGATTTCGCCATTCAAAAAGAATTTCTCGCGGAGAGCCCCCCGAAAGACCTACCCCGATCCTAAGGATGCGTTTGGCTTCGCAAATTCCGGAAGAAGAGCGCCAGGATATCAAGGTATTTGATACAAACCGTCCAGAATTTTTAGAATATCTAAAGGCTTTGGGAAAAGTAAAAGATGGATTAGTCGGTGATATGTGCGATATCAAAGTCCCAACAAAAATTGACGGAGCTGTATCACTGTGAACCCAACTATTCTCTTAAAACTTGAAACTGGCGATGTAACGATTGAAATGCTCCCGGATCGAGCGCCTAATCATGTCTCCCAGATTACCAAGCTCGCAAATGATGGATTCTATGATGGGCTGACGCTGCATCGGGTTATTGATGGATTTATGGCCCAGATGGGATGTCCGCGAGGTGATGGTACTGGCGGATCGGGAACTAAAATTAACGCTGAATTCAATGATGAGAGCCATCAACGCGGTATATGTTCAATGGCTCGTTCTTCAGATCCAAATAGCGCTGATAGTCAATTTTTCATTTGTTTCGATGATGCATCTTTTCTTGATACTCAGTACACAGTATGGGGAAAAGTGGTTAGCGGTATGGAAGCGGTAGATGCCGCCCAAAAAGGTGAGCCACCAAAAGCGCCAACGAAAATTGTTTCCATGCGTTCTGAAGGCTAGAATCAGTCTTTCCGATTAACCGGTCTTTGCCATAAAAATGAGAGCTAACGTGTAAACGTTAGCTTTTTTCTTGTCCGGCATTCTGGTGATCACCCTAGCTCAAAGAGGTCTGTTCATTCTCTTTGGAAACTCCTCACTGGCTCCTCTGGCCCTTCTTGAACCAGAAAATCAGCTTATAAAACCTTAAAATCTGTATCCTTTATTGGCAAATAGAGGAAAATTCTGGCATTAAAAGGAACAGATTTGTATTTTTGCGTGTGTGGCTGGAAGCTGAACAGATGCCATCATAAAAGGTGCCATCATAGAGGAACGGAACAAGTGAAAATGAGCGAAACAGCAACTGAAACGATTGATCGCGAAGAGATGGAATTTGATGTGGTGATTGTTGGCGCGGGGCCGTCCGGGCTCTCTGCAGCCATTCGATTAAAGCAATTGGCCGCCGAGGGAGGGCGCGACATTAGTGTGGTCGTGGTTGAAAAAGGCTCCGAGGTTGGTGCGCATATTCTCTCGGGTGCGGTTTTAGACCCTGTTGGATTGGACGCGCTTCTCCCGAAGTGGCGTGAAATGGATGGTAATCCAATCGAAACACCTGTGGAATCGGAGAGTTTTAAAATTTTGGGGGCTTCAGGTTCACTGCCGCTGCCGGTTTTTGCAATGCCGGGCATGTTGAAAAATCATGGATGTTACATTGCTTCAATGGGTAATGTCTGCCGGTGGCTTGGTGAGCAGGCAGAGGCGATGGAAGTGGAAATATATCCGGGCATGGCCGCTTCAAGTCTCGTTTACCGTGATGACGGCTCGGTTAAAGGTGTCATTGTTGGTGAAGCCGGGATTACTGCAGATGGCAGCCATGGCCCTAACTATGAGCCGGGCATGATTTTGTCGGGTAAATATATTTTACTAGGCGAGGGCGTTCGTGGGTCGCTCAGTAAGGAATTGATTGCAAAATTTAATCTTGATGCAGATCGTGAACCACAAAAATATGGTATCGGGATTAAAGAGCTGTGGAAGGTTAAACCAGAAAATTTTCGCAAGGGTCATGTTCAACATACTTTTGGCTGGCCACTAAAAAGCGATACGGGCGGTGGGTCGTGGATGTATCATTTTGGTGAAAATGAAGTTTCTATCGGCTTTGTTGTCCATTTGAATTATAAAAATCCGTATCTTTCTCCGTATCAGGAGTTTCAAAAGTTCAAAACACATCCTGAAATATCAAAAATTCTCGAAGGCGGCGACCGTGTCGCCTATGGTGCAAGGGCGATTACAGAGGGCGGATTTCAGTCAGTGCCGAAACTGACATTCCCCGGCGGGGCGCTCATTGGCTGTTCTGCGGGTTTTGTTAATGTGCCGCGCATAAAAGGAAACCACAATGCGATGCTGACCGGCATCATGGCCGCTGAGGCTGCGTTTGAGGCTGTTGGCCAAGAGCGGGCCGGCGATGAATTAACGGCTTACACGGAAAAATATCTCAATTCGGGTGTTTATACCGAGCTGAAAAAAGTGCGTAATGTTAAGCCGCTCTGGTCAAAATTTGGAACATGGGTTGCACTCCCCATGATGGGCCTTGAGTTGTGGAGCACGACACTCCTTCGAGGGTTTTCGGTTTTCGGAACGCTCAAGCATGGTAAAACCGATGCGGAATCTACCGAACCGGCATCAGACCACAAACCCATCGACTATCCAAAACCCGATGGCGTCATCACTTTTGACCGCCTGACGAATGTTTCCTTTTCCGCAACCAATCATGCGGAAGACCAGCCTTCCCATTTGCAGCTGAAAGATGCCGCGATCCCGATTTCGGTCAATTTGCCCAAATATGCCGAACCCGCCCAGCGTTATTGCCCTGCGGGGGTGTATGAGGTCTTGACCGATGATGATGGCTCAAACCCAAAATTCCAGGTCAATTCGCAAAATTGTGTTCATTGCAAAACTTGCGACATTAAAGACCCCTCCCAAAATATCCAGTGGTGTGTACCTGAGGGGGGCGGGGGCCCAAATTATCCCAATATGTAGGGTTTTTTGAGCTTTTTTTGGCGGTATTCTTCCTGAATTGTGCTAAGCCACTGTAAATTGTGACAGTGTATAAAGGTATTATTTTGAATTCGCGCGGCGGGGACTTGAAAATGAAATCCCCGTGTGACTTTGAATGGCTGGTCTTTAGAGACACCGCAGAGGTGTTAGGAGCATAAAGTGTTTGGTTGGACGATACGTAATTTCTGCTCCAGGGTTCGGGCGCCGTTTTTAGGCGTCTTGGCTGTAAGTGTTCTGCAGTCTTGCACAACTATATCCGGATTGGGTTCTGGGCCGCAAACGACTGTGACCGGGGAATATCTTGCTGGCCGTCTAGCGGTTAGGCAAAATGATCATGTAACTGCGTCGCAGCAATTCTCGCGCGTACATCCGGTTGTCCCGAATGCATTTGATGTACGTGAAAGTGCTTTTCGGGCAGACCTGCTCAACGGAAATTTTGACAGCGCAGTCAAAAGCGCAAATCACATTGCACGATTTTCCGCATCCGAGCGGGAGCTATTAGTAACCCTCACACTGGCGGTTGATGATTTAAGAGCCGGGCGATATGCATCTGCACGAGCGGAATTATTCAATATCACCGATAATCCTGCTTTTGAATCTGCTGCTTTTATTTTAAAGGCGTGGGCGATTGATGGGGATAAAGGGCCTTTAGCAGCGATAGAACATTTGAACGCGCCGCCAGAAGGCGTTTTCAGAGGATTTGCGCCACTTCACCTTGCATTATTATCCGAGAAGGCGGGTCTGGTTGATCAAGCGAGGGATGCTTATCAAGTGTCGTTTTTAACGCTTGGAGGACCGGTTGGACAAAGAGCGTTTCCAGAATTTTTAGCCGCAATTGGGGATGATGCCCTTGCGCGGGAGGTCAATAATTTGCTCTTGCAAAGGCGCGGATATTCACGGCGCATGGGTTTGCGAAATCTCGCCAATCTTGAAGCGGGAAAAACGGACCATAATTTCTCCAATATTACTCCGGCCCAAGGGGGTGCGATTGCATTATTTATGTTGGGATCAGCGATGGTTGATCAAATTTATCAGCAACGTAATGACGCGCTTGAGGCTGGGTTTTCGCTTCGTGATCCCTCCCTTAATCAACCAATAGCGATGATGCAATTAGCCCTTGCGTTAAACCCCAAACTTTATGAAGCGCAAAATTTTCTTGGATCGTTTAATAATGTCCATGGTCAACATGAAGCGGCCATCACTGCGCTTCGCAAGGTGCCGGTCTCTTCGGATTTCTACGAGCAATCGAGAATCGATATTGCGCGCGCATATTTCAATTTAGAGAACATTCAAGGAGCCGAGAATGTGCTCGAAGAGATTGTTCGTACTGATCCTCTTGCCGATGAGGCAAGGCTCGTTTTAGCTTCTCGCTATGCGCAAGATGGACGGTATGAGGAAGCAAAAACTCTTATGGACTTTGTGGTTGCGCGACGGGAAAATGATTTTTACGCGGATGATTGGAGATTTTTTGTTGCGCGCGGTGAATATCTTTTACGTCTTGATAGATGGGAAGAGGCTGAAGCGGATTTAAAAAAGGCAACCGAAATTGCGCCGGAAGAACCGCAGGCATTAAATTATCTTGGTTATTCATGGGCTGAACGCGGGGTCAATCTTGAGGAGGCCTTTGAATTATTAGAAAAAGCGCTCGAGAAGAGCCCTCGTTCGGGAGCTATTATCGATTCTGTTGGCTGGGCCCATTATCAATTGGGGCAATATGATAAGGCGCTCCTGAAATTAGAAGAAGCGGTCTCTATTGAGCCGGAGGACCCAACACTTACGGACCATTTGGGTGATGTTTACTGGAAGTTGGATCGTAAAATAGAGGCGCGCTATGAATGGCGCAGAGCATTAGGGCTAGAGCCCGATGATATGTTAAAAGAAACTCTGGAAGATAAACTTGAAAATGGTTTGTCTGATGAGGCGAATGAGGAAAAAGAGCGCGCTGAAAGCGTAGGGGATACTGCCGCTATTATCGAGAGTTCTACTAAAACAAGCTCAGCCGATAGTGTCAAAGAAGAGAACAACAACTGATAATGATCACCGAGATTGCGTGCGCAAAAATCAACCTCTATCTTCATGTTGGCGGTGTGCGCGGTGATGGTTTGCACGATCTAGCAAGCCTGTTTGTGTTTGCCGATCAGGGGGACGAAATTACTGTCGAACCTGCGCAAGAATTGTCTCTAACAATTTCAGGACCGTTTGCGGAGTCTCTGCAAGCCTTTCCGGTAAGCCATAATCTAATATTGAAAGCGGCTACCCAATTGCGCGATGCGCAGTCGATTGAGGTTGGTGCACGGATTAATCTGGTTAAAAATCTACCCGTCGCAGCTGGGATCGGGGGGGGATCTGCTGATGCTGCTGCTGCTCTTCGTGCGCTCACGCGTTTATGGAACTTGACCATTTCCAGTCAGGAATTACACAATATCGCTTTTGCATTGGGCGCAGATGTCCCTGCATGCCTGGAAACCCATCCTATATTTGTGAGCGGGGCGGGCGAGGTCATCGAGCGCGCACCGTCTTTGCCCCAATTGTGGGTGTGTCTTGCAAATCCGCGGGTTGAAACCCCTACGGGGCCGATATTTAAAGCCTTTGACAGCCAAAACCAAATTCCTGAAATGCCAAAGCATATGGGGGAACAGGCTTTTTCGTCACCCGATGATTTTATTTCCCAATTGTCTCTCGCCCGCAATGATTTGCAGGCCCCGGCGATTGCCCATGAGGTAGTCATCAAAACAGTTATCGAGGCTTTGACAGCGCAACCGGGCGCATTGCTCAGCCGGATGTCGGGAAGCGGAGCAACATGTTTTGCGCTTTTTGATAATCTTGAAGATGCAAAAAATGCCAGCGTCGAGATTGAACGCCGTGGCTGGTGGGCCATGACGGCAAAACTTAAATTCTGACCCGCCCCCTTAGTCTGTAGCCATTTTTAGGTAGTAAAATGGCTCAATTGAAGGAGATTATAGATGTCAGGAAAGAGATTTACCGTTGGTCGAAGTCGCGAAGAGGGCGATCAGATTCATCGCCATTGTTGCGCCGGCCAATGCGGTAATTTGGGCGCTGTCGTAAGCGGGGGCTACTTCGACAACGTCTCCGCTCACAATATTTATACCGCGCAGACCGCGTAAAATTTGTTGGGCTTCCATGCTGGTGAGCCCGCCAATAACCGGTGTGCCGGTACCGGGGGCATAGGATGGATCGAGGCAATCAATGTCAAATGTTACGTATACTGGATGATTGCCAACAATGTCGCGTGCGCGTTTGCTGACTTCCTTTGCTCCCATCGCGCGGACATCCTCGGCACTGAGTACATTGAAGCCATGGGTCTTTTCATTGTGGGTTCTTATTCCAATTTGTATTGACCGCTCCGGGGCAATGAGGCCTTCTTTCGCCGCATGATAAAACATGGTGCCGTGGTCGATCCTCTTGCCATCCTCCTCCCAAGTATCTGAATGGGCATCAAAATGGATAAGGGAAAGCGGTTCTTTATGGGTTTTGGCGAGTGACTTTAAAACGGGGTAGGTGGTGAAATGATCGCCTCCGAGCATGAGGGTTTTTACGCCTTTTGTGTGCAAGGGATGAAATTGTTGTTCGATTTCATCAGGGACCGAAGCGGGCATACCCTGATCAAACAAAACGTCGCCATAATCGATGACGCGAAGAGTCTCAAAAGGATCTAAACCCCAACCATGAACAAGGTCCCACGCAACCATTGCCGAGGCTTCTCGCACTGCCCTTGGGCCAAATCGTGCGCCGGGGCGCGATGTTGTGGCGAGGTCGAGAGGTATACCGATAATGGCAAGGTCGCAATTTTCTATATCTTTTGTGTACCGCCTGCGGGCAAAACTAAGGGCGCCAGAATAGGTGGGCTCAACGCGGGTTCCCGATCCCGGTTTGCGCGTAAAGGCAAGGTCAATATCGTCGATTTTAGATGTCATATTTTTTTAGCCATTTATTTGCTGCTGTTGTTCCGATCGTCATTATTTCTAGCAGTAACCGAAAAAAGCACCTAATTTGTAATGGATTTTGAGTTGGCATTTATATTTGTGTGGACATTCATAGGGATAACCCTCCCATTTTAAGGTGTTTAATTTCCAGATAATCATCAAGGCCATATCGTGAACCCTCACGCCCTTGGCCGGACTCTTTAACGCCGCCAAAGGGGATTGTTTCACTGGAAAGGACGGCATCATTTACCCCGACCATTCCTGCTTCAAGCGCTTCTCCCACTCGCCAGATCTGGCTCATGTCTTGGGAGAAAAAATAAGCGGCAAGCCCAAAGGGTGTGTCATTGGCAAGTTCGATTGCCTCCTCTTCGGTATCAAACGAAAATATAGGGGCGATAGGTCCAAAGATTTCTTCCGAGAAAACACGCATATCGCGGGTTGCGTCACAAATTACTTTGGGTGTCATAAAGTTCTCGCCGAAGGAGTGATCATCACCGCTTTCAATAATCCGTGCGCCTTTTGCGCGGGCATCCTCAATAAGGCCCTGAATATCTTCCACGGCTCGTTTATTAATCAGGGGGCCAATCACTGTATCAGGGTGTGTACCGTCTCCGACTTTCAATGCTTTTGTTGCATCTGATAGCTTTGAGGCAAATGCATCTGCCACTGAGCGTTGGACGATGACACGGTTTGTGCAAACGCAAGTCTGTCCGGCGTTGCGGAATTTGTTTGCGATTAATCCTTTTACTGCCGCATCCAGATCTGCGCTTTCAAAAACGATGAAAGGCGCATTGCCACCAAGCTCCATCGAGGTTCGTTTTAATGTTGGCACACATTGTTGCGTCAATAATTTACCAACCGCTGTTGAGCCTGTAAAAGTCAGTTTACGCACGATTTCGCTCGATGTGATTTCATGGCCAATCTCAGCCGTCTTGCCACAAAGGACATTGATCGCACCGGCCGGTATGCCCACACGCCGCGCGAGTTCTGCGATGGCTAATGCAGAAAGGGGAGTCTCGTTAGCGGGCTTACAAACAACGGTGCAGCCAGCTGCCAAGGCAGGGGCGATTTTACGGGCAAGCATGGCATTTGGAAAATTCCAAGGGGTTATGCATCCCACAACGCCCACGGGCTGTTTGATCGTGAAGAGACGTGCATCATCCCCTAAGGATGGTAGAACCTCGCCGTAAACACGCTTTGCTTCCTCCGCGAACCATTGAATATAACTCGCGCCATACAGGATTTCTCCTTTTGCTTCCGCCAATGATTTTCCTTGCTCGGTGCATAGCAACAACGCCAAATCATCTATGTTTTCGACAATGATGTCTCGCCATGCAAGCAGGAGCGCGCTTCTGTCTTTTGCCGGTTTGCGTCGCCATTGTCCCAGAGCCTCATGTGCTGCGTTGATTGCGGCTTTGGTTTCGTCAGCGCCGCAATTTGCAACGTCTGATACAAGCTCTTGAGTTGCGGGATTGGTAACGGGAAATGTTTCCCCGGACAATGCCGGTGAAAATTTGCCATCAATAAAAGCGTTGGGCTGTAATAGAGAAGGATCAGAAAGAGAAAGGGGCATAAGTGACTCTGTATAATAAATTTACCAAATAAAAAAATACCACAATTCATACCACGGTGAGGTGTGAAAAGGGCTGTATTTCGTGTTTTTAGGATAGAAAGAGTATAGGTGAGTTCGAGGATCGGTGAAAGCTATTTTAATCTCGGAAATCTTACCCAGTGCTCG
>CAYMPJ010000019.1:0-67799 GCA_964392325.1 uncultured Caulobacterales bacterium | reverse complement strand
ATCATAATTGGAAAATTCCAGCTTTAAATGGATCAATTTACGGGAAGCACGTCATGGGCTTCCGGGGAGATTGCACACCGCCAAACCGTGCTAAAATTGGCCTTTGCAGAGCGCCCAACCTATACCCGCGAAAACGGCTTTTCGAACCCCAAAAAAGCGTTACCATTCAAACTGTTAGAAGGTTTTTGCGGCAATAAATCTCAAATGGCGGAGAGGGAGGGATTCGAACCCCCGGGACCGTGAAGCCCAACGGTTTTCAAGACCGCCGCATTCGACCACTCTGCCACCTCTCCGTATTTGGGTGTGTGATCTAGCTTAAACCACCTTAATAGGGGCGTTTTTGAAAATGGCAAGATGATGTTTTGGTTTTGCTAAAAAAGGCTGGGTTTTGGGGCGGTGCGAGGCGCTTTCAGACGTAATTGGGGTTTCTTGCAGGTGCCTGACTGGGCTGGTATAGGCTCAAACCGTGGAAAATCTCTGGATTGCGGCAAAGATGCGAGTCGCATACTATTTTCAATTGCTGAGTATGTCCGATATCCGAAAAATTGGTTTTTGGGTTGCCGAGTTTTAAGCTAAGTTAGCCTATTAGCCATGTTGCGACGAGATTATTAGGCCAAGAGATTGGATTTTGAAAACTGTAGTAATGGTTATTGTGACTTCTTTCGTTGGCCTTGACAGTGAAAAGGGTCACGAGGTTTAGGTAGAAGTATTTAGTGCTTTCCAATATACGACCCTATGAATTTTACAGACATTCCTACAAGTCGACACTTCCGGAAATCGTCCCAAGAAACTATTAAAGGAAACTATATAAGGAAAGCGTCATAGGAATGCGGCAAAGAGAAAATCGCGGGTATAAACCGGAAAATGAGGTTTTAGGTATGACTAAGATTAAAGCGTACAAGGCATTAGCCCTTATGATTGGGCTGTCTACTTTTGGGACCGCTTGTGCGACCGGGCCAGGTGGTCAGACGTCTGGCACTGACGTCGTTGCCAACCCTCATTACAAGGTTGGAAGTCCTTATGAGATCGCCAGGGATGGATGGTATTATCCCGCGGTTGATAAAAATTATTCCGAGGTCGGTATCGCGTCATGGTATGGCGATAAGTTTCATGGCCGCCTTACAGCAAATGGCGAAGTTTTTGATAAAAACGTCCTGACCGCAGCGCATCGTACACTGCCGATGCCAAGCATTGTTGAAGTTCAAAATCTTGATAATGGCCGGATCATTCAAGTGCGGGTTAACGATCGTGGGCCTTTTGCCAAAGATAGAATTATTGATCTATCTGAAGCGGCTGCGCAAAAATTAGGATTTACGGACCAAGGGGTGGCGCAGGTCCATGTCCGTTTTGTTGGGGAAGCTGATTTGTCAAAGGCGCTATTGCGTACAAATGATCGAAATGGCGCTCAATTTCTGGAATCGGAATTGCGTCATGGCGGTACGCGCCGTTTTTCATCAAATGAGGTCTCGAATGGTCCCAATAATCTTCTGATTACGGATACGGGTTCGGCGCAAAACGGCGTACTCAGTACTTTTGATCAATCTCAAAATGTCGCTTCAGGTTTACCGCCGAGGCCCACAGTAATATCTCAGTCATATACCTCGCCGTCAGATCAATCTGGTGCAATCGTTAGAGGTGAGTTGGCCCAGGAGCCAACATGGTCTGATCGCGCATTATCCGATCAAAGCGGGCAATATATTGAATCGGGGGATGTATCGGTTCAACAATCTAGTTTTTATGATGATACTCAATATGTGTCCAATGATCGCCATGAGATACAAATCGGAGCGTTTCGTGATGCGACCAGGGCGCAAAATTTTGGTGACACAGTTTCATCTTTAGGACCTGTTTTTCTGTTAACGGTAACAAATGATAATGGAGAGCAAATCACTAAAGTAATGATGGGTCCGTATAATAGTAGAAAAGATGCGCAGACGGCTTTAGGAGAGGTAAGACGTGCAGGTCATAGTGATGCGTGGATTATAAAGACTTCTTATTGATCTGAGCGTCCCAAGGACCAATCATTTTGCTATCTGTGGCTATACACTGGCCCGTTTTTTTAAGTGAAAATGGTTCGCTCTACTAAATGAAAGCTGTTAACCGGTATTTCCAGTTACTGCTCTTCTCCTCCGGAGATTGATGATTTGTTTTTTTTTTTGAAATCTTGTGTGCGGGTCTTGTTTGCTCGCCAAATGAGATATGATAGTTAGCCCAAGCCTTTGCGTTTGTAACGGCCAGCGGAGATGATTTTGCGTAGATTACCCCGACGATTTGATGTGAAAAAACCAGATTTTTATGAACGGCCATTAAGATCAGTTTATGCTTTGGCTGCATGGTGCCTGGTCTTAGGCGTGCAAGTTTTTCTGAGCGCCCAATATACTCAAAGCGCATGGGCCTTTCAGGATCATCAGAATGGTGCGCCGATAAAAACCAAAGCTGATTTTGCTGTCATTCTTGATTATGACAGCGATCAGGTTCTGTATGCCAAAAACGCGGAAGTCCCGACAGCGCCCGCATCTATGAGCAAATTGATGACGGCGGCGATCGTCTTTGAAAAACTCAAAAATGGTGAGCTTTCATTGGACACTAAATTTCAAGTGAGTGAGCGCGCCTGGAAATGGCAGGGCTCTAAGATGTGGGTACTTGTCGATACGGAAATTACGGTTGAAAACCTCCTCCACGGATTGATTATTCAATCAGGCAATGATGCTGCGATTGTTTTGGCCGAAAATATATCGGGATCAGAACCGGCTTTTGCCCAGTTGATGACGAAAAAAGCCCGGGAATGGGGACTGGTCAACTCCACTTTTGCCAATGCTACTGGTTGGCCTGATCCGGGGCAGCGTATGAGTATGATGGATCTTGCACAATTGGCTAAAAAAATCATTCGCGACTATGGCGACTATTATGAGATATTTAGTAAGCCTGAATTTACATGGTCGAAAATTACCCAGGAAAATCGCAACCCGTTGCTCCAGGCTTTTGAGGGTGCTGATGGATTAAAAACGGGGCATACGGAGGAAGCGGGTTATGGTCTCGTCGGGTCCGCCCGTTTGGGCGACAAAAGGCGAATTATTGTTTTAGGGGGACTGGACTCGATTAATGAACGTATTCGTGAAGCCCGGCGGATGATGGGTATTGCCTTTGATGATTTTGATCAGCATATTTTCTTCCGGCCCGATGATCAGGTCGCCATGGCGGAAGTTTTTAAAGGGCGCGCGAGTGAAGTACCGCTCGTGTTACATGAAGCGGTCGATTTTATTTTACATGAAAAGCTGGTCGATAAATTGACCGCTCGGGCTGTTTATGAGGGCCCGGTTACGGCGCCAATTTTAAAAAATCAGCAAATTGGTTATTTGCGCATTGAGATTCCGGGGCGCAGTGCCCGTGACTATCCGTTATTTGCGAGCGAAGCCGTCGCGGAAATGGGATGGGTCGGTAAAATTGGCTTGGCTGCAAAAAAACTCCTGCTAAAACCTGATGATAACCCTGATAATCAATCCCGAAAGTAACGGGCCAAAACTGTCTATTTTGCCTACTCACATTTATTGCCGAGCGAACTGATGAGCGAAAAATCTCCTTTTGAGTATCAAGCCCTAGCCGGTTCGCAAGAAAGGTTTTGGCCCGGCCTCTTTATTACTTTTGAGGGCGGTGATGGTGTTGGGAAGTCGACCCAGATAAGACGCCTTTATGAGCGATTGCGTGAACGCGGATGCGACGTTGTTTTAACCCGGGAGCCGGGTGGCTCGAAAGGGGCAGAAGAAATTCGCAAATTATTGGTTGAAGGTGAGCCAGGGCGCTGGTCCGCAATGACAGAAGCTTTGCTTATGATCGCCTCTCGCAATGATCATCTTGAGAAAACTATCCTTCCGGCACTTCGCGGGGGCGCGGTTGTATTATGTGATCGATTTATTGATTCAACCATGGCCTATCAGGGAATTGCAGGTGATCTGGGTAGTGAGCGTATCAATGGCCTTCATAATCTCGTCATTGGCGATATTGTTCCCGATTTGACGTTTGTTTTGACCCTTTCCAGCGAGGCTGGATTGGCAAGGGCGAACGCACGGGGACAACAGGGCCAGAATGGAAGTTCGAGCGAAGACCGGTTTGAGCGAAAGGGTCGAAATTTTCAAGAAGACGTTCATAAAGCATTTGCACAATTACAAACGCTCTATCCTGATCGTTGTATTGGCGTTGATACGAGCGGCGATATTGAGAAAACCAGTGATGCTATTTTAGATGTTGTCATGGGGCGATACTCGGACGCTGAATTTTTAACAAAGAGAAAATCATGAGCGAGACCCCCCAGGATCGATATCAATTATCGGAAAATGGACTTATCTCGCCCTATACGCGCGCTAATCTTGTCGGGCATGAGCCTATCGAGGTTCAGATCAGAGATTATATTGATCAGGGCACCTTTAAAAATGGATGGATCATAAGCGGGGCTGATGGCATTGGCAAAGCAACATTGGCAGCGAGAATTGCGCGCGGCCTTCTTGAGCCGGGCCAGTTACAACAAATTGGTACCCTTCAAATCGATGAAGAGGCTTCTGTATTTTGCAAATTGGCTGCAATGGCGCATCCGGATGTTTTTATCGCGCGGCGCGAGTGGGATGAAAAAAAGGGGCGTTATGAAACTGAAATTCCGATTGAACGTGTGCGCAAACTGATACAGTTTCTCTCGCATACCGCTTCAGGGGCAGGCGCTCGCGTGGCTATAATCGATAGCGCTGATGAGATGAATAGAAATGGCGCGAATGCTCTTTTAAAAATTCTAGAAGAGCCCCCGGCCAATACATTAATATTGCTATTGAGTGAGACGCCGGGCGCATTACTCGCAACGATCCGTTCACGGTGTAAAATTATTAAATTACGTCCTGTAAATCAGGAGAGTATCGCGCAATTTTTAAAAGCGGAGTGTGAGTGCTCAAAAGAAGAGGCTGCTCTGGCGGCGCGAGCATCAAATGGATCACCGGGCTATGGCTTGAAACTCATTGAAGCCGATGGGTTGGCTGCATTAAGTGATGCAGAAAAATTTATCGAGATGGCGCGTCAGGGCGCAGATTTTTCTGCTTTGGCGACACGATTATCCGCAAAAAATCAGGAAACCAGCTGGCAAATTTTTAAAAATCATCTTCTATCCACATTATCGGGGACTGCGCGCGAGCAAGTGGTGGAGGGAGATAATGGGGAGGCGGTTGTTCTCGATGCCTCTATTTTATTGGAAGGCTGGGAGGCGCTCAGTGAGCTTGCTGCGCGCGGCGAGGGGCTAAATCTGGACCGTGCCGGTCTGATTGAGGCAATGGGCTATGATTTGTCCCGTATTTTTCAACGGAGGGCAGCATGAGTGAGAAACTGCCCGATGAGGGAGTGCTCGTTGATAGCCATGTTAATCTGCATTCTGAACAATATGAGTCAGATGAACTTGCATCCCTGATTGCGCGCGCCCAAGAGAGCGGTGTGCGTTATATGTTGACGATTAGCGATAAATTATCCTCGACATCAGCGATTACAAAAATCGCAAACGATCATAGTTTTATCTGGCGTTCAGCTGGTGTGCATCCGCATTATGCGAAAGACTATGCTGACTTAGAGGTCGCGACCTTGATCGAACTTGCTGATGACGCGAAGGTTGTCGGGATAGGAGAATGCGGGCTCGATTTTCATTATGAATATTCTGAACGTATTTTTCAGGAAAAAGTATTTGCGGCGCATATTGAAGCTGCGCAAGAAACAGGGTTGCCATTGATCATCCATACTAGAGAAGCCGATGATTTGATGATGGAAATGTTAGAGCGTGCTTATGCAAAAGCACCTTTTGTGTCTTTATTGCATTGTTATACAAGCGGTGAAAAACTGGCGCGTTTGGTATTGGAGGAGATGGGCGGCTATATTTCATTTTCCGGTATTATCACCTTCAAAAATGCAAATGATGTGCGTGAGATTGCAGCGTTAGCCCCGCTTGATCGCATCATTATCGAAACGGATTGCCCTTATCTAGCGCCCGTCCCGATGCGTGGGCGTCGCAATGAACCCTCCTTTTTACCCCATGTCGCTGCCAAATTGGGAGAGATCAAGGTGTGTGATCAAAACGAGATTGCTAACATCACGACGCAAAATTTTTTCCGGCTCTTTTCGAAAATCAAACAAAATGATGTACCATTAAACAAGATATGAATGAGCGCGATTGACGGATCGATGACAAATACGCATTCAACAACACAGTCCCCGATTAGAGCGACGATTTTGGGATCTGGCTCTTCTGGCGGTGTGCCAAGGCCCGGTGGTCCGGATGGTCACGGCGATTGGGGGAAGTGTGATCCGGATGAGCCTCGTAACAGGCGGACCCGTTGCTCCTTATTAGTGGAAAAGGCGCATGAAATTCATGGTTTCGATCCGGCGCACGTAACCAGCATTCTGGTCGATACCTCGCCAGATATGCGCGCACAATTGCTCATGGCAGGGTGCACCCATCTGAATGCTGTTTTATTTACCCATGACCACGCAGACCAGAGCCACGGCATCGATGATTTGCGCGCGTTTGCGATCGCCAATCGAAAGCGCGTGCCGGTCTGGACTGATGTGGATACATCGGGCGAATTACTGGAGCGGTTTTCCTACTGCTTTAAGCAAAGAGCGGGCAGTCCGTATCCGGCAATTCTGGAACAGTTTGATATTCCGCCTTCAGGGCAAACTTTCTCCATTGATGGGCCAGCAGGCGCGGTGCGCGTCACACCCTTTTTACAATTTCACGGCTCGGTTAATTCTCTCGGTTTTCGCTTCGAGAATATAGCCTATTCGAGTGATGTGGTTGATTTTCCAGAAGAAAGCTTTAGCGCGCTGGAAGGGCTCGATGTGTGGATTGTGGATGCGCTGCAGGAAAAACCCCATGGCTCTCATGCCCATCTCGACAAAACCCTTGAATGGATTGAACAGGTAAAGCCAAAACGGGCGATTTTAACCAATCTGCATATTTCTATGGATTATCACTCGCTAAAGCAAAGATTACCCGGCCACATAGAACCAGCTTACGACGGTTTGCGGGTTTTGGGGTAAATAGAAAAATTTTCAGGGATTAAAGCCGCAACGGCACTTCGGACGAACAAGCTGCCTTCGTGGAGCGTATTGTGTGGCGATATTTCGTGAGCGAGAAAATGGTGCCCAGGGGCAGATTTGAACTGCCGACACACGGATTTTCAGTCCGTTGCTCTACCAACTGAGCTACCTGGGCATCTTAATGTCTGGTGCTCGCCTATGGCTTGCAGCGCAGATCGAGACTTCTAGCCAACTCCTGCTGCCTTGTCTATGGGGTTTTTTCTGAAAAATACCAAACAAGGGCGGGGTCGATGAGATAGGAGTGGATGCAGCGAATATAGGCTGAAAATATTAACAAATAGAATGGAATAACAAGCCTTTCAGGAAGGGTAAATTTCTGCTAACCGATCTTCGCAAATTCAAAAAAACGGCACTTTTGGTGGTCTGTTAGAAAGCCCTGTTTGTTATGAGCCAGACGAAAAAGAAATCAACAAAACAGAAAACTGCCGGAAAGAAAGCTTCTAAAAAAAGCAGCAAGTCACCGGCTAAGAAATTGACCCAGCTTGGGTCACGGACCGAACTTGCCTCATCCCCTGATGAGGCGGTGCTGGAATCGGTGCCTAACCCCCAGGCGGGAACAGACTATCTGGTTCGTTTTGTCTGCCCGGAATTTACCTCCCTGTGCCCGGTAACGGGTCAGCCCGATTTTGCCCATCTTGTGATTGATTATGTGCCGGGGAGCAAACTCGTAGAGTCTAAATCATTGAAGCTGTTTATGAGCGCGTTTCGCAATCATGGGAGTTTTCATGAAGATTGCACGGTGATGGTGGCTAAGCGGATTATTGCGGCGATTAAGCCAAAGTGGTTGCGCATTGGAGGATATTGGTATCCGCGCGGCGGGATTCCTATTGATGTCTTTTATCAAACCGGTGAACCGCCCAAGGGATTATGGTTACCCGATCAGGGCGTACCCCCTTATCGCGGACGGGGATAGCTGTTACCCTTCATCTATGAATGGAGGTACTTTATGAAACGCATCCTTATCCTTTTAGGCATTGGCCTGATAACGGTTGAGACCGCTTTTGCCCAAGCATTAGATGGCAAAAAAAGTCCGGCAGAGATCATCGCCGAGGCGGGCCCTGCGCAATGGCGCGATGTTGAGCCGGCGCAGATTTTGGTATTTGAGCTTCAACGTGGGAGGGTGACAGTAGAACTGTCTGATGTTTTTTCTCAAGGTCATGTGAGGCAGGTGAAGAGATTGGTGAGAGCTGGATATTATGATGGGCTTTCATTTTACCGGGTGATTGATGGTTTTGTGGCACAGGGCGGTGATCCGTTTGGGAAACGTGAATTGCCTGAAGGAACTTTGAAGAATTTACCGGCGGAATTTGAAGAAAAACAGTCAAAAGAGGTAATCGTAGACTCTAAAGCTGGTTTTGATACTGATGTTTATGCCCGCAAGGTTGGGATTTATAATGGGTTTCCCGTCGGTGTTGACCATAATGATTTTCGACAATCATGGCTCCTTCATTGTACCGGAGCAATGGCTTTTGGCCGTAATATAGAGCGCAATAGTGCGTCTACAGAATTCTATTTTACCTTGCAACCACAGCGCTATCTGGACCGTAATTTGACAGTGTTTGGAAAAGTGATTGACGGGATGGAGCATTTGCAAGCTCTGAAACGCCAATTGCCACCGCAAAGCGAGGATGACCCGTTAGGGGATACAATCTTACGTGCATGGATCGGAGACCAGGTGCCAGAAGGGGAGGCGATACCGGCCTGGCAAGTTTTTCGTACCGATACGAAAATTTTTGACGATTATGTTGAATCGCGCCGCAATCGCCCGGAAGCATTTTTTTACTACCGCCCAAATCATGTTGATGTATGCCAGTTGACCATCCCCGTACGGGTGAAGCCCGATGGGGCGCAAGATTTGTAAAGAGCTGAGTGATGAGTGATTTGGAAAACAAAAACGGTCCGTGGACGATACAATCAACGAAAACTGCTTATGAAAATCCGTGGATCAAGGTTGACCATAATGAGGTTACGCACCCCAATGGTGACCCCGGAATTTATGGGGTGGTGCGTTTCCAAAACCGGGCTATCGGCGTTTTGCCGATTGATGATGAGGGGCGGGTCTGGCTCGTCGGACAACATAGATTTGCGTTTGATGCCTATAGCTGGGAGCTGCCAGAGGGCGGGGTGCCCCTTTCCGAGGATCCTCTTGAAGGGGCAAAGCGCGAATTGCGCGAAGAAACAGGGTTTTGCGCAGATCATTGGATAGAAATGAACCGGTTTCAAGTCTCGAATTCGGTGACGGATGAGGAGGGGGTGTGTTATTTGGCCTATGGTTTACGCGCAGGTGAGGCAATGCCGGATGCTTCCGAGGAGTTGCAAATTAAACGTATCCCTTTTAGGGATTTGTTAGAACATGTGATGTCTGGTGAATTTACAGATAGTTTAACGATTATTATGGTGTTATTTGCAAGGGAAATGGCCTTGCGCGGAAAGCTGCCAGCACCCATATGTGAAGTCATAGTTGATAAATAAAGGAAGCCTCATGGCTGAGACTGTTGCCGATACTCAAACCGTTCAAAATGATAATGTCATTGAGTTGAAAACTGACAAAACCTGGTCGCGCATGCGTCTGGAAGCGGCGACCGCTGCGGCTCAAGAGCCAAGCCTTGCCAGCTATTTACATGCAACAATATTAAATCATGAGAGTTTTCGCCGTGCATTATCATATCGGCTCGCACAAAAACTGTCCGATGCGGAAATGAACCCAATGGTTTGGCGCGAAGTGATAGCCGATGTTTACGATAGTGAACCGGGCGTGGTTGATGCGGGTCTCTCCGATTTGCTCGCAACTTTTGATCGCGACCCTGCTACTTTTGAGCATGTTCATCCCTTTTTATATCACAAAGGCTATCAGGGTTTACAAATGCACCGGATAGCGAACTGGCTGTGGCGAAATGATCGCCGCTCCCTTGCGCTTTACCTGCAAAGCCGACTTTCTGAACTTTATGGTATCGATATTCACCCCAATGCAGCTTTTGGCAAAGGCGTCTTTATTGATCATGCGACCGGCCTTGTTATAGGGGAGACGGCTGTAGTTGAGGATGATGTTTCAATACTCCAGTCAGTTACCCTTGGTGGTACAGGCAAAGAGACCGGTGATCGTCATCCAAAAATTCGCAAAGGCGCATTGATTTCAGTAGGGGCAAAAGTGCTCGGTAATATTGAGGTTGGCGCAGGTGCAAAAGTAGCGGCAGGTAGCGTTGTTTTAAATCCGGTACCTGCTGGGTGCACCGTTGCCGGGGTTCCTGCAAAGCTTGTAGGAGATTGCTCCAAGACACCGAGTAAATCTATGGACCAAGGTCTTGGTATCTAACTCGATATAGATTTTTCACGCCCGCGATTTGACCGTAATTGGTAAATTGATCGGCCCGCGAACTGAGAGACCTTTTTTATAGCGTGGCTCGGGGCTTTGCAGTTCGATTTTATTGGTGCTTTCTAGTAATTTTGTAAAAACCATTTCCATATCGATACGCGAGAGATGATTGCCAAGGCATAAATGCGGCCCTTTACCAAAAGAAAGATGGCGGTTGGGCGTGCGGCAAATATCAAAACGGTCAGGAAACGGAAAAACTTCAGGGTCCCGATTAGCCGATGCATAAATAAGCCCAAACTGATCACCCTGCTTGAAATGCTGCCCTAAAATCTCTGTGTTCTCACTGGTGTAGCGATGAAAAAAGGGTAGGGGCGTTTCAAAACGAAATATTTCTTGTATCGCGTTTGCCATCAGGTCCGGATTAGCCCGAAGCTTTGCCATTTGGTCCGGATTTTTTAACAGGCAATGCAGGCCGCTTCCTAAAACATCAATGGTTGATCCATGGCCAGCCATCAAAATCAACATGGCTGTCGAGATAAGTTCTGTTTCATTCAAAACCTTATCGTTTTTATATTTAATCAGCTTCGAGAGTAAATCATCTTTCGGGTTTTTCTCGCGGCGCGAGATAAGATCCATTAAATAATGGGCAAAATCTTTAGTCGCGTTCTCCGCCAAGGCTTTGTCTTCTTGCGTGCGCCCGACATTGTAAAATTGCACGACATCTTCAGACCATTTACGCAATTGCGTACAGTCTTTTGCTGGTACACCAATGACCCGGCCAATAATATGACCGGGAATATGGGAGGCAAAATCATCAATAAAATCAAAAGACCCTTGCTCAATGAGAGGGGTAAGCGTCTTATCAATATAAGCGCCAATCATGGTTTTATGATGCTCGATGCTACGAGCGGTAAATTCGGCAAAGACCAGTGTGCGTAACCGTCGATGGGTTTCTCCATCGCTATCGAGTAGGTTTCTTTGCACATAACGCGCATGATAGGCCATATCATGCCAGTTCATGGCGCGGCGCCGTTCGCTAATTTCTTCGGGTGATAAAAAAGCTTCCAGAGAGCGGACCATTGCAGGATGGGTCGCTACCTCTAGCACATCCTTATAGCGAGCGAGGAGCCGCATGCGCAGGTCTGGGCAATAATAAAGACCCTCTCGCTCTCTTAATGCTTTATAACTGGCATAAGGATTGGCAGTAAAAGCATCACTATTAGGGTCAAAGGAAAAGTCGGGTTGCTCCATGCATTTCTATTATCAGTTTTGTTGAACTGGTAAAAGTTTAATCAGTTTTATGAAATTTATAGCCAGAAAATAAACTGGCCTATTTGCCGATAACAGACCATAAACAGCTTTTGATAGTTTTTTCGTTTTGCCATTGATACCAGAATAAATGATGCCTGATCCAAGCTACAAATTTAGTGTTGCCCCGATGATGGATGGTACAGATAGACATTGCCGATATTTTCATCGGTTGATGTCGCGTCGTGCGCGTCTTTACACAGAAATGGTTACTGCCGATGCGGTTATCCATGGGGACCGGGATTACTTGCTTGGATTTGATGAAACCGAGCACCCTCTTGCGCTGCAATTGGGGGGCAGTGATCCCCATAAGCTGACAGAGGCGGCGCAAATTGGCGAGAGTTTTGGTTATGATGAGGTGAATTTGAATGTGGGTTGCCCATCAGACCGGGTTCAATCGGGAGCTTTTGGGGCTTGTCTGATGGCGTCGCCAGAGCTGGTGGCACAATGTGTTTTGGAGATGCAGGCCAAAATATCAATTCCGGTTACGGTAAAATGCAGGATTGGTATTGATGAACAAGACCCGGCGCACGTATTACCTGATTTTATAGAGAAAGTGGCAGGGGCCGGGTGCAAGGTATTTATTATCCATGCGCGCAAGGCCTGGCTAAAGGGGCTCTCCCCAAAAGATAATCGCACTATTCCTCCTCTCGATTATGAGCTTGTCTTTGCGATGAAGCGTCGCTGGCCCGATCTAGCGATAGTTCTCAATGGCGGGTTAACATCATTATCTCAGTGCAAAGAATATCTCCCATTCGTGGATGGGGTGATGTTGGGGAGCGAGCCTTATGCCAATCCGTGGATTTTAGCAGAGGTGGATCATCAAATTTTTGGTGAGAAGTCTTGCGATAAAAGCCGCGATGAGATCGCCGGCATGATGCAAGATTATGTCGAGCGAGTTTGCTGTGATTGCCGCGTTAAACCCCATGCCATAACCCGTCACATGATTGGGCTTTATAGGGGCACGCCCGGTGCCCGTGCCTGGCGACGTGCATTATCGACGCATGGAGCCTTGGCCCCTGTGGATAATATTATGCAAGCCCTGGAGCAAGTCCGACTTCATCAAGTGCAAGCTGCAGAAAAATTGCACTTTGGGGGCGTGTCATAGTCAATGGATATTACGGTTTTATTCGAGGCATTGAGTGAGGCGTGGCCATTTCTGGGTGCGCTTGTGATTGCTGGCCTATTGGCTGGTTTTGCGGGCGGGCTCTTTGGTATTGGCGGCGGTGTCATATTGGTGCCTGTCCTTTATGCCTTGCTTGGCTTTGCCGAGGTTAGCGAGGATATACGCTTGCCCATGGCGATCGGGACTTCGTTGGCTGTGATAATTGTCACAGCGGCAAGTTCATTAAATGCCCACCGAAGATCAGGGGAGGTCGATGGGCCTCTGCTGCGCGCCTGGCTTCCATGGATCGGGTTAGGGGCGGTGGGCTCGGGCTTTGTTGCCGAAATTTTGCCAAAACAAATACTGGCTCTGATTTTTGCCAGCGGTGCCATTTATATTGGGGTATCAAGACTTACAAAACGGGAAAAAGATCAAGCCCCGAACAAACTCATCGCAGAGCCTCGAGAGGGGCATGAAGCTCTCAAGGAAAATTCCCCACAGGAGGAAAGCAAGCAAGCAAATTCACATTGGGCAGAGCGCATGTCATGGGCATTGGGGCTTGCGACTGGATTTTTCTCAAGTTTGATGGGACTTGGCGGCGGCGCTGCGGGGGTCTTGGTTATGGGGTGGACGGGGCATTCGATGCACCGGGCTGTTGCGACGGCGTCAGGATTTGGTTTGGGGGTCGCCATCCCCGGTGCAGCCGGCTTTATTGTGGCCGGATGGCACTCATCCCAATTGCCACCTGGTTCATTGGGGTTTGTTAGTTTTCCGGCATTTGTAATTTTAGGGTTAATGACTTCCTTAACGGCGCCGCTGGGTGCGCGCACCGCCCATATTATATCTGGACGTTCATTATCGAGAGGGTTCGGGCTCTATATCCTTATCGTTGCGATCTTTATGATCCGCGAGGCGCTGATATGAAATCAGACAGCTGCAATTGGGTGCGTTAACCATATTTAATGATATTAACCATTTTTCAGGCGAAAAGTTAACGCGCTCAAACCAAAAATGGTATATTTTTCATGATATTGAGTGAAAAAACTCACTTTTCCTGCATCATATCAATTGCCTTTAACAGGCATCTTACGATAAGGTAATTTTGTGGAGAATGGTAACCTTAATGGACAAACTGTTAAGGACCTTTCCGCTGGTCATCCTATTTGAGGGTACGTTAGAGTTTGTGCTCATGAATTTGACTGTTTGTAGAGGAGCTAGTGAAGGTTACTAGTTAGAGAAAACTAAACGGATCGAACTCGGACGTTTCGTTCTGACGGTCTAAAGTTCAGTGAAGGGCGTATCAGTAGTAATAGATCTGTCACTGGGGACAGAATAACATATCGGGGACAGGAGTTTACCCAATGAAACATGAAGTAAAATTTTTATCAGTGAGTGCCGTCGCACTTCTTACTGTCGTAGCAGGAGCGGCGAATGCTGGAAACTCCCATAATGCGCGTAACGTTTCAGTAGAAACTTACGGTGCGAAGTTGAGCTACGCTGGACAAGCTGCTCTCGCGCAGCGTGCACCAGAAGGTATTGCAAAACAGCGCGCTTCTACAGTGCGTCAGCAATCTGCGTACAGTGCTGGATCTCTAATTTCCAACCGTGCAGCTTATGAAATCAAGCCGGCTCCCGCTGGTCCAGTTTCTGCCAATTCCGGAGCCTATGTTGTAAATACAGCCTTCGCTCATAATGCAGCCTTACAAGCCGATACTGATCGTTTGCGCCGTCTACAGCAGGAAAATGAAAACCTGCGTCGTCGTAACGAGCAATTGGTTCGCTCAAGCAATAGTGGCGGTGGCGGTAATCTTGGCGCCGATCTTCCACCAAATGCGAAAAGTGGCGAGTGCTACGCACGCGTTTTAATCCCGGCAAAATATGAATCGCTCACAGAGCGTGTTCTTGATCGGGAAGGCGGCGACCGTGTCGAGATTATCCCTGCTGAGTATACTTGGGATGAACAGACAGTAACAACACGTGAAGCTTCCGAGCGGATCGAAGTTATTCCAGCTACATACAAAAATGTAACGGAAACGATTGAAGTTGAACCGGCCCGTACAGAGCTGAAAACTGTTCCTGCACGCTACGAAAATGTTTCAGAGAAAATTTTGGTACGTGAAGCCTATACAACTTGGAAAAAAGGCTCTGGCCCGATTACCAAAGTTGATGAAGCGACAGGCGAAATTGTGTGTCTTGTGGAAGTGCCTGCAGAATACAGAACTGTTGTTCGCAAAGAACTACGCGAGCCAGCTAAAACCGATCAGGTTTTCATTCCTGCAAAAACACGCACGGTTACAAAACGTGTGCTTGATCGTCCAGCCACAACCCGCGCTGTTCCAATCCCTGCACAATATGATACCGTACGTGTGCGCAAATTGGTGCGTCCTGCGCAAGAGCGTCGTATTCCTATCGAAGCGACATATAAAAACGTAACAAAGCAACGTAAAATCTCCGACGAAAAATTGGAGTGGCGTGAAATTCTTTGTGAAACAAACACAACTCCAGATGTTATCCGAAGAGTTCAAGGTGCATTGCGCCGTGAAGGATATAATCCGGGTGTTGCAGATGGTGTTTTGGGTGGTCAAACACTCACAGCCTTGCGCGCTTATCAGGTCGACAATAACCTGCCAAGTGGTCAGCTAACCATAGCTACTGTGCGCCGTCTTGGTATTCGCCAATAGGCGAAAACTATACGCCGTCTCCTGACGGCGTATCTCTAGAATTTATAACCGCATATCTCGAAGGAGGTATGCGGTTTTTATTTTGGATAATTATCGCTGAATATACTCTTTGCGAGTTTAGGGGATAATTCTTATGGGGCGTGTACGGAATTAGCTTTTTATCCAATAGATTGTGAGGATCATATTGCGAGCTAGTATAAGCTAGCGGCTCACGCCTGTGCGTTGTTTTTATGGGTAGAGAGGCCGACTAATGTTGATTTTTTTGGGGAGATTGCGCCAATTGCACTGGTTTTGTTTGAAAGAATTCAGTACAATTGGGAAGGGTACTTATGCCATGTGTTTATGGCATGCTTGGGCAGAGAAGATAATGAGTTTTGGGGATACCGTGTGGCAAAGGCCGAAAGGTATCTTATGGGATAGTCGGCGGGTAGCCGGGATAGTATAGTTAAGGTGTGTGGGATGGGACGACAATTTTTTCGAGACCGAAGGGTTTATAAACTCGCTGATGGGCTGTCACCAAAGATAGTCAATCTTGTTGTGATGGCATTTATAGCCCTGAACCTCTCATTTTCCGGAACAAAAGTTAGTGCTTCGGAAGTCTTATTAAGCGGCATCTTAACGGATGGGTCTTTCCTGTCACCGGCATTCATTACCGATAATTCTTTGCTCGGTGGTGGTAGTTTCCAAAATGTCGATCAACTGGGCCTCTCAGGTGTTGGCTTTAGCGTCGTGCTCGGATTCCAGGACTCTTTTCTGGATCAACCTTTAACAAATGGACTATCCTTTTTGGTGACCGATCCTTCAGGCTTGGTTGTTGGCTCAAATCTTTCGGTTCTTGGCACCTTGGGAGATCCGAGCCTCGGTGGATTTGTGTTTGAGGATCGACTTCGCTCGACTGAAGATATTGCAACCTTTATGGACGGTGTGCTTAGTCTGGAACTTGGCGTTGTTGGCAATAACAACAATGCCGGCGGTGCTTTTTTGGGTGTATCGCCCTTTGGTGCGTTTTCTCTAGTCACCCCTCAAATTCCTCAAACCGTTTCTACGGTAGCCCAGTTGGCGGAATTTTTACAAATGACAGAGCAATTAACATCGGGAACACTGCCGGTTGAGTTTTTTGTTAGCTCAGGGCCCGGAGATTCGATGTTGGTAAGCGCAGACATTCCGTTTGAAATAAGCGGTAGCACTGGCGGCGATGTTCTTGATGCAGAAGTCCCCTTGCCAGGTGCGATCTGGCTGTTTTTAACGGGTGTTTTTGGCGGCGGCGCGTTTTTGAGCCGGAAGAAAAGAAAAGCCGAAAGAGCCTAACCAAAAAACCTGCGCCAAGTTAAAGCTTTTTTATCAGACATCTGATTATCTGTCTTAGTGGCTGTAATCCATCATTTGTGATTTAGTTTAGGGCCAAGCTTGGAATTTTATTCAGCTGCTGCCAATTGTTCCGCGCCGCTCAGGTCAACCGATACCAATTGCGAGACGCCGCGCTCGATCATGGTTACCCCAAACAGGCGATCCATGCGAGACATCGTAAGAGGGTGGTGGGTAATTGCCACGAAGCGGGTTTTTGTCTCTTGGACCATTTCCTGAAGCATACGACAGAAACGTTCCGTATTCGCATCATCAAGAGGTGCATCAACCTCGTCGAGAACACAGACAGGGGCGGGGTTTGCCATAAATACAGCAAAAATCAACGAGGTGGCCGTCAAGGCCTGTTCGCCGCCAGACATAAGTGACATAGAGGTCAGCTTTTTACCAGGAGGTGAGGCATAGATTTCAAGACCGGCCTCTAATGGGTCTTCTGCATCAATAAGGCGTAGCTCGGCCTGTCCGCCATTAAACAATGTTGTAAAGAGGCGGGAGAAATTGGTGTTTACTGTCTCGAATGCATCAAGCAGACGTTGACGTGCTTCTTTATTCAAGCTGCTGATTGATGTGCGTAATTTGCGGATTGCCCCTTCGCAATCCTCACGCTCAACAGTGAACTCTTCCAGACGCGTTGCAATTTCCAGCAATTCTTCGTCTGCACGTAGATTAACGCCGCCAAGATTTTCCCGTTCGCGCTTGTAGCGTTCAAGTTTTTTCTCGATGTCAGCACGCGATGGAAGGTCTTTACCTTCTTTATGCTCTGATATTTCCAGCAATTGTTCTGGTTCTGCATTGCATGTCTCGCGCGCAAGGCCAGCGGCCTCTTCTACGCGGGTTTTTGCCGCCTCTGCCTGGGCTTCCAGACGGGCACGAGCCTCACGCGCTTCACTGGCGGCCTCATCCGCAAGCCGGGCGGCTTTATCCATTTCCTGCGCATTTGTTTGGGCGCGGGCCAGCGTATCAGCCGCTTCATTGCGTTTGGTTTCAGCCTCCCCGATCTGGGTTAGGAGAATTTTGCGTTTCTCATCTATAGCCGCTGGTGCTGATTGGGTTTCTTGATGGACCTCGCGTGTCTCTTGCAAGGTCGTGCCAAGACTATCAATGCGTGTGGTTGCGGTTTCACCGCGCGTTGTCCAAACGCCGCGCTCGCGCGTGAGTTCTTCCAGACGCTGGGTGCGCATTTGTGTTTCTCGCGCAAGATCACCGTGAGCGGCATGAGCTTCACTGGCTTCTCCTCTGGCGCGCGATAACGCATCACGGGCCTGCGAGAGGGCTTGCGTTAAAATTGCCGGGTCCGGTAGGCCCTGTTGTTCATCGTTAAAACCGATCAATAGATTATCAACTTCGGATTTTTCGGTATTTAAGCGCTCAAGGTTTTCATCGATGGTTTTTATACGGGCAGAAGCTTTTTCAAACGCACGTTCGAGTTTTTCAAAGAGCTGACGTTTTTGTTCCGTATCGCGGCGAGCGTGGGTATAATTTTCACGGGCAGCAATTGTTTGTTGGCGTGAAGTCTCTAATGCACTTGCCGCATTGTCATAGATTTCACGGGCTGCTTCAACGCGCGCGACAGCCTCGCCGTGTTCATTATCCAGCGCATATAAGCGGTTACGTTGCTCAAGGCGAATGGCCGCTGCTGTGCGTGCTTCGGCGCGCGCAACAAAACCATCCCAGCGCCATAAATCTCCCTCACGAGAGACAAGACGTTGTCCCGGTTGCAAAGAAGCTTGCATGCGATTGCCTGCCTGATAGGCAATAACGCCGACCATATTCAGACGGCGGATCAATTCCGGCGGTGCTTTTACAAAATGGCTAAGCGGCATTGCGCCTTGGGGAAGGGTGTAATAGCCCGCATGATCTTCAACACGCTCACGTCCAATACGAGACCAGTGAGCTGGTGCATCTGGATCTGTTGCCGCATTCAAATCATCACCAAGAGCTGCCGCAAGTGCATTCTCCAAGCCCGGTTCAACATCAATTTGTTCGATCAATGCAGTCCAATCGGCGCCGTGATCATTGAGAAGTTTGCTCAGCGCATCCCGTTCTGCTTCAATCTCCGCGAGTGCCTGTTCAGCTTGGCGTAAGGGCGCGCGTTTGGATACTTCTTCTGCTTCCGCACTGGCTCTGGCCTCTTCGCTGTTTTGTTGACTGCCCTCCGCAATGGACACTGCTTCCAGCGCACCGTTAAAGGCAAGCTTTGCTGTGTTCAGGGCAACCGCCTCGCCATCTTCGGGAGCAACCCGTTGGCGTTCGCTTATCAGGTCTTCAATCTGGCCGACAAAGCGCTGAATGCGGTTTTGAGTTTCATTAATGCGCGATTTAAGGGAACTGCGAAAGGCTTCCTGCTCTGCGCTTTCGCGGTTACAGGTTTCGAATTGTTCTTCAAAATCACCAAGCGCTTGCGCTGCGGTATTCATTTTCGCTTCTGCCTCAACAAGGCGTTGGGCTTCCGAGACTTCGCGTTGACGTAAGCCTTTTTCTTCGCTGTTAAGGGCGGCAATCGCTTCTTGCGCGTCAGCTAAAAGTGTGCGCTCGCGGGCAAGGTCAGCTTCTATGCGCTCAATCTCATTGGCAAGGCGGGCCAATTCCGCTTCCGCTCTGGCGGCCTCATCATCAAGATTTTCACGGGCCACAGTAAGGCGATGCAATGCAGCGCCAGCTTCCGCTTCGTCCATACGCAAGGGATCAAGTTTTCCGTGCGCTTCTTCGCGAGCATTCAAAGCGCTCGTGGCAGCCAAAGCAGTTTCTTCAATGAACCCCGAGACATTCGAGAGTTGTTCATTGGTTTCTTCGGCGTTTTTGATGGCCTCACTCCACCGTAAAAAATTCACCATCGCTTCCGTGCGCCGAATATCTCCGGAAATATTGCGGTATCGTGTTGCCTGACGCGCTTGACGGGCAAGGGCTGCTTTCTGGCCATCGAGTTCGCCCATTACGTCATCAAGGCGGGAGAGATTGGTCTCTGCAGCCCGTAATCTCAGTTCGGCTTCATGGCGGCGTGTGTGTAACCCGGTAATACCTGCGGCTTCTTCAAGAATGCGGCGTCGGTTTTGCGGTTTTGCATTAATAAGTTCTGCAACTTGCCCTTGCCGGACAAGAGCAGGTGAGTTTGCACCAGAAGAGGCATCGGCAAAGAAGAGTTGAACATCTTTTGCCCGCACATCATTATTATTGATTTTGTAGATTGACTGGCTGCCGCCATCTTTGCGTAAGATGCGTCTGGTGATTTCTATGGTTTCCAGATCATTATATTCCGCAGGGGCAGATCGGTCGGCATTATCGAGGGTCAGGGTGACTTCGGCCCAATTGCGTTGAGGGCGCATGGTGGTGCCCGAGAAAATCACTGATTCCATGCCATCGCCGCGCAAAGCCTTGGCGGAAGTTGCACCCATAACCCAGCGCAGGGCTTCGAGCACATTCGATTTGCCGCAGCCATTAGGCCCCACGATCCCGGTTAAACCATCATGGATTTCAAAATCCGTTGGCTCAACGAAGGACTTAAAGCCGGTCATGCGCAAATTTGTAAACTTCACTAGAGTGCTTCCTCACCTATGGATGCTCAAATTCACCAGCACCCCATACGGTATGTTTTAGGTCAATGAGATAATATCACAAGTGCGTTCAAAGTGATATTCAAGCTATCCATTTCCCAATACCATACACCATTCAAGGTGCATTCAGAGCCGATTCTGGTCTCTAGCCAAAAGAAAAGCTCGTTTTGGGGAAAAGCATGATCATATTTGCGGCGTAAACCTGTCCCAAAACAAGAACTTATTGAGCTAACTAACGGGAAAATATGCAAAAACCATGCTCACTTTAATTTGCAGTGCAGTGAGCAGGTTAATGCAAAGGTCTCGTTTGATAGCCATGCCGACGCCGCAAAGGGCGGGCTTTTCTAGTGTTCTTCACCCGCGTCATGGTCGCTTTCGCCATGATCGCTTTCATCGTGGGTTTCGCCGTCCTCATGGTCATGCTCTGAGGTGCCTGTATCGCTTGCAGGCGATTCGTTACTCACCAAGGGAGTACCCGTGGCCTCGGCGAGTTTCGTCTCCAGATCAGCCAGTGATTTGAGAGCCAGTTTTTCGCCGTTTAACACAAAACTCGGGGTGCCGGTGATTTGAAAGCGATTATTGGCTTCTTTCACATTTTCTGTAATCGTATCGAGGATTTCCTGACGGGACCAGCACGCTTTAATCGCATCATTATTCATACCGGCTTGCGCTGCGATTTTTTGAAGAGAGCCGATCGGATCATTACCAAATGCCCATTCTCCTTGAGTTTTAAAGAGGGCATCAACCATCACAAAATAGGCATTATCGCCGCCTTTATCAGCCGTACACCGCGCCAAGGCAGAAGCATAAAGAGAGCGGTCTTGCGGCGGTGTGGGTAATTCACGGAATACGAATTTGATTTTGCCCGTTTCAATATATTTCTCTTTAATGCTGGGGTAGACGGCTGCATGGAAACTCGCGCAGTGCCCACAGGTTAGAGAAGCATATTCAACGAGGGTCACTCCGGACTCCTCATTGCCCAGTACCATATCACCAAGAGCTCCTTCGCGGGCTCTATTTGCGACGAGTTTAGGGTTATCGGCTATTGTCGAAGCTGCACTGCTACCATCTTTGGCAGAGGCCTGATCTGATGCACCGCTACAAGCGGCGAGAGTCAAAGTCGTGAAACTTAGGGCGGTATGGCTCAAAAAAGAGAGGGAGATGGATTTGAGTGTCATTGTCTTACGGGCTTTCTCAGTAGGTTTTATCTTAACTTTGTGGGTTATTGGGCTTTAAAAGCTTGATCTAACGCGATCTAAATTCTTGCTTAAATTTTTCGTCTTTCAACTCTCTTAACACAGCTTTTGTTGGCTGTCTTGGGGGATGGATTTTAGCCTAATGTTTCTGGTCATTCACCCTTATTCTTGTTGTTATCTAGTGAGGATTGATATTGGGCGAGGACTTTTTCCAAGGGAGAAGGCTTAGTGTTTTCTTCATTATTAGGATGTGGCCTAGTCTCATCCTGAGCCGGTCGCCGATCCGCCATATCATAAACATTTGTTGCCCCGTTCCCGGAAACAAGCGTGATATCTTCGCGGGTTTCATTTCCGGCGCGGGCCCCTCCCTGTTGGAGAATTTTGATGCCGGTGACTGTGCCAGGACCTAAAACTCTTGAGATGGCCGATAGTATATGACTACGCTCATAGTTGAGCCGGGTGGCGGCTGAACCGTCACATGCAATTATCTCAAGGGTTTTCCCTCGCGGACCATCCGATAATAATCGCCCCGGACGGGCAATTTGGGCAATATCGCTGCCCACAAGTTCGCTCCAGCGACGCGCAAGCGCAGGTTCCATATAACGGGTTTGCTGAGCCAGACGAGCAAATACGCTTCCCGAAAAGCGCTTGATTGAAGGGGGCGCTTTGCGAACCGGACGCGTGCGTCTGCCGCGATAGGGCTGATAGGGGGACGGGGTAAAATTATCGGTCATGGTTTTCTTTTTGGCGTAGATGTTTTGCAATTTGATGTCGGTAAGATTACCACAAACCCCCATGAGATCACAAACACAGCTTTATAACAAAACCAAACGAGCAACCAAAAACAAGCAGCCTGACACGCCGTTTGAGGGGCTGAGTGCGTCATTGCTGGAATGGTATGATCAAAATGCACGGATTCTGCCGTGGCGAACGGAGCCCAATAAGAAAAACCAACGCAGTGATCCCTATCATGTCTGGCTTTCCGAGATCATGTTGCAACAAACTACAGTCGCAACGGTTGGTCCGCGATATCTGGAATTTCTTGAAAAATGGCCAACCATAGAAGATATGGCGCGCGCCCCGCGTGATGACATTTTAGGCGCATGGGCCGGCCTTGGATATTATGCGCGGGCCCGCAATCTTCATAAATGTGCGCAAATGATTGTCTATGATAATGACGGCCAATTTCCGCAAACCGCAATAGAATTGAAAGCGCTCCCCGGTATTGGCGATTACACCGCCGCTGCGATTGCATCTATCGTTTTTGATGAGCGGGTCATTGTGATGGACGGAAATATAGAGCGCATTACCGCAAGATTGGTGCGTGAGAAAACGCCGTTACCCGCAGCAAAACCGGTTTTGAAAGAAAAGCTGGATAAGGTTTGGCCCCAAACACGCAACGGAGATTTTGCCCAAGCCATGATGGATTTAGGGGCACAAATTTGTCGCCCGAAGGCGCCCGCATGTGAGCTTTGTCCGATTGCACCTCATTGCCTTGCAAAGCGCGCTGGTGACCCGGAGCAATATCCTGTTAAAGCGCCAAAAAAGAAAAAGCCTACCCGTTATGGTGTGGCTTTTGTTATTCAGCATACAGATGGGACAATTGCTTTTGTGCGTCGTCCTGAAAAGGGTTTGCTTGGAGGAATGCTTGGTCTCCCAGGTAATGAGTGGAGCGAACAGGGCGATAAAGAAATGGCGCAGACTAAATTGGCATCGCTAGCACCATTGAAGGAAAGATGGCGTCACGGGGGAGTAGCGCGTCATACATTCACTCATTTTCATCTTGAATTGGGTATTTATAGTTGCCGTACATCGAGGAAAAAAACCAAGGAATATATTTGGCTGGATCCTCAAAATGCAAGACTTCCAACAGTGATGCAAAAGGGACTTGATATGGTCTTGGAAGATCAAGGAAAATAAATAAAATAATGACTCTAAGGGTGGTTCGATATTGCAAATTTGGCAGCAAGATTTGAGCCGCTTATTTAAAAAGGGCTATCGAGCGCCATCCGCCAGTCAACATAGCGAGACAGGCCCTCTTGCAAGCTCACTTTAGGGCTGTAACCCAATTGACGTTTAGCCTTTGAGATATCCGCCCATGTGCGCTCTACATCACCCGCTTGCATTGGCATCATATTTTTAGTTGCTTCAATATTGATCAGCGTCTCCAGATGGGAGACCATCGTCATTAATTCTTCTGGATGATCATTACCAAGATTATAGACATCATGAAATGATTGCGGCGCACCGGGCGGGTTATCATGGGCGGCGATTACACCGTCAACAATATCATCAATATATGTAAAATCCCGGCCCATTTTTCCGTGATTGAAAATATTAATTGGTTCACCTTTTAGAATTTTCTCGGTAAACATCCAGTAGGCCATATCAGGGCGACCCCATGGGCCATACACGGTAAAAAAGCGAAGTCCGGTTAGCGGGATCTGGTAAAGATGAGCGTAGGACGATGCCATCAGCTCATTTGCTTTTTTTGTTGCCCCATAGAGCGAGGCTGGTAGATCGCTTTTGTCTTCTTCTGTAAAGGGCGTTTTGGTATTGCGGCCATAGATAGAGGATGATGATGCATAAACCATATGGGCTATGTCATTATGGCGGGCATATTCCAACAGATTTAAATGCCCGGTAATATTGGCATCAGTGTAGGAAAAGGGCGCTTCGAGGGAGTAACGCACGCCGGCTTGCGCAGCCAGATGGATGATAGAATTGATGGTCAATCCGTTCAATGCGATTGCAAAATCATCGCGGCCTGAAATATCACCCTCGATAAAAGTAAATCCCGATTTTTTCTTAAGGGTTTCAAGGCGGGCGTGTTTTAACGCTGGCGTGTAATAATCATTCAGATTATCAACCCCGATAATGGTTTCACCCCGCGCTAATAAAGCGTGGACCACATGAGAGCCGATAAAACCAGCGGCACCTGTCACAAGAATAGTCATAAGTTCTTATAGCCGATGATGCCTTAAGAAAATACTCACTTCTTTTGTAACATTTCATCATAAAGCCCATCGGGAACCTGCTTTGCCCGGCGCATCATATAGAGTGCAACACCGCCTAGCATCAGGGATAAGGCAATAAAACTATGTTCTGGACGCAGGGCTGTTTGCGTAATTGCAAGGGTTGATAGGGAGCCCAGCAAAGCGGCTATTGCCACCGACATATTCACGACCGCAAGAATACGGGCTCGACGATCATTTGGGGCACGTCTTTGTATCGCGGCTTGAAGGGGCGCTAAATATATACCCAAAAACACGGAGCATAGAAAAAACAGTAGCAATAATAAAATGCCCCGCCAGGTTTTCACGAACTCGCCCGATTCAATGAGTGACCCATCCAGATTGGGTGAAAAGGTAAGAGAAAGAATGAAAATCCCTGCGGAACAAATAGCCGCTAGCGTCACACCAATTGTAGCTGAGCGAAGGGCGCTATTGCCTTTGGAGATTGCAGCTGACACCAAGGCGCCCACACCAGCACCAACAGCAAAAGCCAGCATAAAAAATGTCACAACCAATGCATCCGTCCCAAGTGTATCTCTGGCATATAAGGGCAGAGCAATGGTGACCATAGTGGACACAAAATAGAACAGGGTAATCCCGATGAGCGGGCGAACAACGCTTGCCTCGGCAAAAGTAAACCTGACCATCTTGATGGCGGCAGGAATTGCCAACCAGTCAATTTTCAGATCCGGATTGGTTGGCGCTGCTTTTGGCGCAAACCAGACAAAGGCATATCCAAGTATCGAGAAAATTACCATTACGATGCCAGTGATCGATTTTGGCGTGGAGGCAAGGCCAAAGCTTTCTATAAAACGCGTGGACTCAAAGAGTGCTGCATCTGGTTTCAGGGCAATAAAATACCCCCCTAAACCGGTGCCGATCAAAATACACCCATATAGGCCAGCATTGATGAGGCCATTCCCGCGAATAAGTTCTTCTGTTTCCAAATATTTGGGCATTGCCGATTGGCGAACTGGATTGAAGGAAGAAGATTGAAGCCCCATCCCGAATAACGCCAATACAAGAAACCAACCTTGATCAGTGATCAGGCCATAGGCAGCAAATAACATCAAAACTATTTCTAGAATTTTAGTGCGTCGAAACATCATTTGTGTTTCAAATTTTTCAGCAAACTGCCCCCCATACATGGAGCCGATCAACATGGCGACCGGAAAGAGTGCGCCGATAATTGGCAAAGCGGCATCGATAGTGTCAAAACCGGCGAGGGAGACCACTCCAAAGGGAACACCGACAATTAAAACCTGACGGTTCATATTGTCAGAGAGCGCGCCAAAGGATTGCCCTAACCACATGGGCAAAAAGCGCCGTGTGAAAAAAATCGGTTTTCTCGCTGTCATCAGCTTTTCCTCTTTAACGAGTATTTCCCTTATTGGATTTTTTGAGGTCCATTCGGGGGATGTACCTCAAAAAATTAGGCCAGAAATTATGCAGGACTGTTTTGTTGGAACAGATTAGGTTTTTCATTTGATTGTTTGCCGCTTGCTTCTGACTCTATCAGGATTGAGGTCTCGGGGTAACCCTCTGGAAGCAGTGAGATTGAGCGGGTTTCAATCTGGTCTTGAAGCTTCTCCATGAAAGTTTCCTTTTCCATGCCCGGGGCAATCGGGGGCAAAAACTCGATCACAGCTTCGCCTTTTGTTAAATTCCATGTGTTTTCCGGCCAGCGTAATCCCAGATTAGTAGCCACGGGAACAACGGGGCAATTATAGTTTTGATACATGTGAAAAACACCTTTGCGATAACGGTGATGGTGACCAACTTTGGCAAGATGGCCTTCCGGGTAAATCAATATTCTTCTATTGTCCGATCTTGCCTTGGCAAGTTCGGTATCAACGAGTTTTTTCCTCGCATAGGCCCCGCCGCAATTGTCGACAATGATCGCCCCCATTTTGCGCAAGATTTTGCCTAATAGGGGTAATTTTTCCAAATGATCGCCGGTTACAAATGCCAGATCGAAAAATTGCGAGAACATCACAATGCCATCCCCCCAGCTTTGATGTTTTGCTGCAATGATTGAGGGACCGTCGGGGATATTTTCACGGCCCCGAACAGTTATTTTTATTCCCGCAATAATCCGCATCCAGAACACCATTGTCGCGGTATAGAGTCTGATCCACCCCATCATTGGTTTGCGATTGGGGAGTATCACAAGAAACATAGCTAAAAGTGCAAAGAAAATAGAGGTTACCCAATAGAGAATTCGAAATAGCTGATTACGGATCATGATTTTCTCTCTTATTTTTGATACAGTATTGCGAGGACTGAACGGATGATGGGGTCGGCATAATCTGAAAGGGAACCTTCAAGACGCCCGTAGGCTTTATAATAGGCAGGCTGTAAAACGGTGCCGAGAGCCATGCTGGCGATCAGTGTAAGGGACCCGCTTGGAATTTCTTTTTTTTCCATGGCGGCGCGCAATATATCCTCAATCGCATCAACCGGATTATCGATAGATCGTTCTTGTCTTAAAAAGCGATGAGAGTTGAGTATGTGATAGGAAAATAATGTCCAGTCATCGTCTGCACACTGTATATAAGAATCAACGATTGCTTGTGCCTTTTCATTGATAGTACCAGCGCTTTTGGATGCATCGCGCACTAAAGAGGCGAGGGATTCATGTTGTTTGAAAAACATATTCTCGGCAAGTGTGTTTTTAGACGATACATAGCGATATAAGAGCCCTTCGGACTGTCCGGCTTTAGCGGCGATCTGTTTTGTCGTGGTGGAATCTATGGATTGCACCACAAACAACTCCAGGGCTGAGCGCTCAAAACGGGCAAAAGATGTGCCATCCTCTGCGGTAACGCCGCGTACAGGCTTGGTCTGTTTTTTCTTGGGAGCCACAATATTCCTGCTTATCAATGGGCCAAATTTTCTGGCCGGTGTGTTAAAAATATGGGGCATCGCCCTGTTTGTATTGAGGTCGAGTTACCTGATTTGGTATATATAGAGGATTAGGGTTGATTTGTAAAGTGAGTAATCACTCATTTTTGTTAAACGGATAATTTAGTAAGGCGGGATTCTAGTTAAGGTATTGTTTTTAAATTAAAATAAATCCATGTGTTCGAGTGACCTTTTCGGACAAAGCGATGTAGTGAGAGAATTATACTGCTGTTTATTCAAAAGTAGGTGGGCAAACCGATGATGTGCTGGATTGCCAAATCGATACGCATTAAACCCGCAGTAAGGGCTAATCCCGTTGGTAGCTATGGTTTTTATCAAGTTAGTATCATGGTTTCTCAAGCATGCGGCCATAATTTGTTTTAAAAGCAATGGCGGCTTCATGGGCCTTTAGATTTTTTGCAACATGCAATATCGTCTATAAATTCGCGTAAATATCATTGATGGAAGTAACCCAATGCCAATCCAGTTGAAACGAAGGCTATTTATCACCGGGATGGGTGCTAGCCTTGCTGGTTGCGCGGGGGGTAATTGGGCTAGACAATCAAACTCTTTGCCAGCGGCTTTCTTGCCTGAAAATAAATTTGTGCCAATGAAGATTGGCCTGGAAAACCTCATGCGAATAACGGTCTGTACACGCCCGTTTCGCGATAAGGGGCCGCGGCTTGAGGCGGAACAAATCGCGCAAAAACCGATTATCCATAATTATGGTCATGGAGGCGCTGGTTGGTCATTATCATGGGGCTGTGCAATTGAGGCCAGTATGCTCGCACGCCAAAGCGGAGCGCGATCCTTTGCGGTTATCGGGGCGGGGGTTATTGGTCTGACGACAGCGCTTCGATTGATCGAAACCGGAGCCAATGTCACGCTTTATGCAAAGGATTTTCCCTCCGAAACGCGCTCGGCAAGAGCCACAGGCGTGTGGTCGCCGAGCAGTCGTATCGGACTGGGCGATGCGGTTGATCCAGATTTTGCAGATCGATGGGAGCGCTGGGCGCGGCAGAGTTTTGCGGTTCATCAGCGCTATGTGGGAACCATTGGAAACCCTGTTGAATGGCGTAAAAGCTATTTGTTTCGCGACGAGCCTAGAGCGCCGCAAACGCCCTCAAGCCGGGACTTTCTTCACATGCGTAGGAGAGTGCGTGATTTGACGCCGCCATGGGCCAATATAGAACAAAATGCGCATCCATTTAATGCCGCTACAGCCAGAGGCGGGATCGGGATGATTTTTAATGTTGCCGCTTATTCTCAGAGGCTCAAGCAGGATTTTTTATTAAACGGCGGCAAAATGGTTCGCCGGGAATTTGCCGCGCGCCCGGAAATATTGTCGTTGCCGGAAGAGTGTATTGTAAACTGCACAGGATATGACGCCAAAAAACTATGGGGCGATGACCGGCTTGAACCTGTACGCGGGCAAATTAACTGGCTTAGGCCTCAAACTGATGTCGAATACGCACTATATTATAATAATGTCTCGGCAATATCGCGTAGTGATGGATTGATTGTTCAGTATACTGGGCCCAACGAGGATTTTGGCTTCGGTATTGAAAACGAAATACCTGACCGCGAAGAAATGATGAAAGCCTTTGATGTACTAGCGCCATTATTTGCGCCGAAAATCATTTGAATATCTCCCCCACGCGAAGACTAAAAATATAATATTTTATTCATCCCCCCTGCGGCCCTCTGATAGCAGACAAATGTTGATATCGATTTTGCCGTTTGGAAAATATTAACCAGTTCTTTCAACCAAACATTATCCGTCATTGATCTATTGTCTAGCGAATGGATTAAGGAGACGTGCACCATGTTGCGCAAGAGTATTGGTATAGGTGTTTTGGGCGTGGTCATTATTGGGGCATGTTCTCTTTTGGCGTTAAAGCCGAAAACCTCTAAGCAGGAAGTTGTTGGCGGATTTGTTGCGGGCGAACGTGCCTTTGATCTTGTATTGAGCCACGACCCCAATGAAGGGGTTAAAATATCATTGCTTGATAGGGAAACATCAAAACCACATGCGAGATCAGACTGGTTGGTTCCCAAGCAAGATTTAAAATTTGCATGCAGTCAATATAATGATTGTGTGATTGTTGCCGAGTTCGATACGCAAACGAGAATTGCATCTGGTTTAAAGCTTCAGCAGAGAGCACTAACTCGTCCTCTTAGCGCACAGCAAATTGCATCCAATAAAAGTTTCGGTTTTGTTGAACACACTTATGGAGTGGCAAAAAAGAAGAAGATCGAAAAAGTAATCCGGAAATTTGCCCCGTCGCAAGATAGTGTCCTAACTGAGAACGGCTTGCGAAGTTAATTTACCGGTTTGCTATTACGGGTTATGTCTAAATCTCGTCACCATCATCGCTAACGCCGCGGCGAAGGGCGGATTTTGCATTCTCGATTATGCGGCGCACACGTATTGGGTCATCAATATTGGGGAGTTGAATAACACCCACACCAGTGCCGCGCATAGTAAGACCACCATAATTGAACATACGGCCCCAGACAGACTGGTTTAAAGTGATCTCCTCAATTTTATTGAGGCTTACTTCTTTGGTATCCCGAGAGATCAAGCCGGTTTTGTAGACAAACCGAAAAGTCGTTACTGCGATTTCAGTAGTCCATAATATTATCATATGACCGAGAAGTTGCAGAATGCCAACCGCGACAGCAATTGCGGCGCATATCCATGCTGCATTCAACGTGGCGAAGTTGAGGCCATTTTTAATTTGAACATAGCCAAGAACAGCAACCGGAAAGATTGCTATAAGAAACCAGATCCATGACCAGAAACTATAAGTCCAGTTAAAGTGGGCCTCGTAGACAATTTCTTCGCCATTACCCAATGTTTTTTCGACATAACTTGCCATCAGCTCAATCCCAAAATTAAAATCGGTTTTCTTTATACTCAATCCTACTGGCAAATAAAACAAGGGGCGTAATTTTTACCAACTAAAGGGGTTGGTGTTTTTCTATAATGCATTGATATTTATGCAAATTTTTGATTTTAAGTGACCCCGCAAATAATGCGGCCATAGCCTCTCGAATGACGGGGTGAGCAATTATGCACAATAGGCCGGGATTCTCATCAGGATTTATCGGGCATGGCGCGAATTTGCACGCGATATTTGCAACCCGGCGGGGAAACAGATAAACAACCGGACGCAAAAAACTCTGATTAAAAATCGCCTCTGCAGGAAAGTTCTTCATGTCGAAATACCAATATATCTATTTCATGTCCGCTCTCACCAAAGCCTATTCTGGCGGTAAGAAAGTGTTGGAGGATATCCATCTGCAATTCTTTCCGGATGCGAAAATCGGCATTGTCGGGGTGAACGGTGCGGGTAAATCTACGCTTTTGCGGATTATGGCCGGTGTCGATCAGGAATTTTCCGGGGAGGCTTATGCGGCTGAGGGGGCAAAGGTTGGTTATCTCGCGCAAGAACCCGAACTTGATGAGAGTAAAGATGTTTTCGGGAACGTCCTTGAGGGCGTGGGCGAGATCAAGGAAAAGATTGATGCGTTCAATGAGGTCTCTGCGCAAATGGCGGAAGAGTATACGGACGAATTAATGGAGAAAATGTCAGCCCTGCAAGAGGAAATTGATGCGGCGGATGGATGGGATCTCGATAGCCGGGTTGAAATCGCCATGGAGGCGCTGCGCTGTCCGCCCGGCGATTGGCCCGTTGATAAATTATCCGGCGGGGAAAAGCGCCGTGTTGCACTCGCCAAGCTGCTTCTCTCCAAGCCTGACCTGCTCCTCCTTGACGAGCCAACCAACCATCTTGATGCGGAGAGTGTTGCATGGCTTGAAAATTATCTGAAAGAGTTTCCCGGCGCTGTCGTGACCGTAACCCATGACCGCTATTTTCTAGATAATGTAACGGGATGGATTTTGGAGCTGGATCGCGGACGAGGCATTCCCTATGAAGGAAATTATTCCTCATGGCTTGATCAAAAGGCCAAACGCGAAGCGCGAGAAAAACGCGAAGAGGGCAATCGTCAAAAATCCCTCGACCGCGAACTGGAATGGATCAGCCAGAGCCCCAAAGCCCGTCAGGCAAAATCCAAAGCGCGGATCAATGCCTATGAAGACTTGCTCGCCAATGCGGGTAAGGAGGAAGTGGGGCAGGCGCAAATCCAGATACCTGTGGGCCCGCGTCTTGGCGGCGTTGTGGTAGAGGCAAAAAATATCTCCAAAGCCTTTGGCGATAAATATTTAATCGACGATCTTTCCTTCGAACTGCCTCCCGGCGGGATTGTCGGTGTGATCGGGCCAAACGGTGCGGGTAAGACCACCCTTTTCAAGATGATCACCGGCGCGGAGCAACCAGATAGCGGTACTTTCCGGGTCGGGGAAACGGTTAAACTCGGCTATGTTGATCAGACCCGTGATGATCTGGATGGAAACAAAAATGTCTGGGAAGAAATCTCCGGCGGATTGGATGTAATCTCTCTTGGCAAACGCGAAGTGCCAAGCCGGGCTTATGTCAGCTGGTTTAACTTTAAAGGCGGCGACCAGCAAAAGAAAGTCGGCAATCTCTCCGGCGGTGAGCGCAACCGCGTGCAATTGGCCAAGATGCTCACCGAAGGGGCCAATCTGTTAATGCTCGATGAGCCAACCAATGATCTCGATGTCGATACGCTACGCGAGCTGGAGCGCGCGCTAGAGGTCTTTCCCGGCTGCGCGGTAATCATCTCCCACGATCGTTGGTTCCTCGACCGGATTGCAACCCACATTCTGGCCTTTGAAGGTGATAGCCATGTGGAATGGTTTGAAGGAAATTATGAGGATTATATTGAAGATAAAATCAGAAGGCTTGGCGTTGAAGCCGTTCAGCCCAAGCGGGTAAAGTATAAGCCGTTGGAGCGGTAGTTATTTTGAAATGGGTCGTGCCGCCATCCTTCGAGTGCCGCTTCGCGACCAGCTCAGGATGAGGTTTCGAGGGTGGCGCGACCACTTGGGTTGGTGAGTGTACGGAGGTTTTGGCGTTTCTTACCGTTTAAAAAGCTAGGCAGGCTTTGACTTCAATCAGAGATTAAGTCGATCCTCATCCTGAGGTGCTTCGCGCAGCGAAGCCTCGAAGGGTGGTTGTAGTGCCTGTACGTTGGAGGCCTCCTTTGAGGGTCGCTATTTAGCCACCTCAAGATCATTCTCATTAGCCATTCACATGCCACCAATAAGCTCCCCCAATAGCGCCGCCTAATATCATTAAGGTGCGAATAAAGCGCCAAAATCCTCCCTTTTTATGTTGCGGGGATTTGTGCAGGATTTTGCTTACCCGTGAGACGGCTTCTTTTCCCGAGAGGTTGAAAAACTCGCGGTTCGTTCGTATGCGGTATTTGCCAAGCTTTCGATGGATAAACTTCTCATCTGCGGTGACGTTCCGGCTTTTCCACTTGCCCGCAAGGCGAAAGGGCGTTGGAAGGCTAGTGCCATCAAGCTGTGCCATGCGCGCCTCGACGCTGCCTGTCGTATAGCCAATTTTGACTTTGTCCGGAAAGGACGGATTGACGAGGCAATAAATCCAACCTGGTTCGGGTTTTTTCTTGCGAGTGGATTTTTTGCTCATACTGTTGCGAATCACTTTGGGTTATTGATGCGCAAATTTTAACCCGATTAGGTTAATTTTTGTTGGCTAGGGAACGGGATAGCCAAAGTGATCTATTGCGAGCAAAGCGAAAACCCGATTTTAAAACTTATATTTTACTCAGCGATGCGCAGAATTTGTTCGAGTTTTGGATGCTGTGTAAGTTTTTTTCCATAAAACTTCAAACCAATCGGAGACCAATGGCTTTGGTCTGTATAGGTAAGAGCGCCATCAATAACGAGGACACACTGTTTATTGGGGCAAACAATATCATCTTGTTTGGAAATGTAGATTGCGCCGGTATTATTTGCGATTTTAGAAAGCTCGTTATCGCGTTTTTTAAAACCAGAATATCGTACGTTCCAGGCGCCTTGGTTAAGCTCTTCTACTGAAGAAAACCGTTTGAAAACAATATTGGGATGGGGAAAGAAGGCGACATTTTTTCCGAGAATAAAAATAGGGACATCCTGCAATGTCCGTTGAATTTCTCGAATGGTTTCCTCCATAAGAGAAAGAGTATCTTGGCGCCAGTCTTCAGAGAAAATAATCACATCTGGAGCCTGCGATACTAGTACCGTAATTAGATTATCATGATAGGGACGACAGAAAGAAGGGTTTTTTGGCGGGTCTTGGGGGTGAGATTTGTAAAGATCCAGAAGCTTGGCATCGGATGTATTGACGGTGACCGGATCACAAATACTGTGAACTAATTCACTGCGCCACGGTGTGGCGGCGAGTTGATATTGCAGAGCTATGTGCATGTCTTCCCCGTGGGAATCACCGAGTACTATAATTTTCTTTGATTTAGTCACAGGCGTAACCTCATTCAAAGAGACAATTTCACTGTAAGCTTGTTTTAACGCCTCTTTTCTGCCGGGTATGGCATCCAGAATTTTTTCGATAGACGGTTCCGGCCGATCATCAACATGATTTTTTGCCTGAGTGAGAGACTGATTTCCGCGAAGTTTTTGGTACAAATAGGGTGATGCGGCCAAATAAAATAAAGCATAGCCTATCATAACCGGTATGAGTAAAAACCACTTTCCAATATTTCCCTTAATAGCGATATTTTGAGTGGGAATTTCAACAAATCTATACAAAACCCACGCGAGAAAAAAAGTCAGGCTTATGAAAACCGGAATTAAACCAAGGGGTACGGGCCCCGGTGTTTGAATTTTATAAAAAACAACCAGCGGCCAGTGTACTAAATATGCAGAGTAGGAGAGCAAGCCGATCCATTGTAGGGAGCGGTTTATCAATGTGGGTTTGGTTAGATGGCTACTGTTTATATAAATTATCGCGATAACTGAAAAACATAAGGGAAGGTTTAGAATGCCAGGTGTGCGGCTTGTCTCGTCAAGAATGAGAAAGGAGCCAATAATCACACTGAAGGCTGTCAGGAATATCAGCACTTCCATTGATGTTGATAATTTTTTCTTTGGTAAATTGACGGCAATTGCACCAATAGCGAACTCAAAAATTCGAAAGGGTAATAAATAAAATACTGCCGTTGCGTTGTGGGTTAAGGTGATTTCCGCTGCAATTAATGAGAGGAAACCTGCAATAGCGATTAATAGGATTGGTCTCAGTCTTATGGCAAGGGCGATCAGGATGGGCCAGAAAAGATAAAACTGCTCTTCAACGGCGAGCGACCAAGTGTGGAGGAGGGGTTTTAAAATATTCTCGGTATCAAAATAATCGCTGATTAAAAAGAAAAATATATTAGCGCCGTAGACACTCGTTGCTAACAGGGAGTGCGAAAACTCTTGCAGCAATATCTTGGGGAGAATGAAAAAAGATATAAGGCTTGATATAAACAAGACCACGCAAAGGGCGGGAAATAATCTGCGGATGCGACGCGCGTAAAATTGCAAGAATGTAAAAGTCTGATTGGTAAACCCATTGAATAGATGGGCAGTGATCAGATAGCCAGAGATGACATAGAACATGTCGACGCCGAGAAATCCGCCGTCAAATCCTGGCACATCAAAATGAAAGAGAATAACAGCAAGCACCGCTAAGGCTCTTAGGATATCAATATCGATACGTCTGCTTGTCGAGGGTGAGGCTGACACAATGTGACCTTGCTTGATAATGTTAAATACTAATCAAATGTGACGAGGATTTGCGTCGCAGAAATTTTGATCCCTTAAAGGTAGGCGCAAGGTTTCTTAACTTGGTCATCTGATAGTTATGGGCGATTATAAATTGTGATCGTTTGGAGTAAATTTTCAGCGCCAGCATTTGACATACTCATGAGCGCCATGAAACCCAGTGAAAAAAATGTCCAAATAGCTCCGAAAATAAACAGAAAAATCAAAGATTGATTATTGCCATGGGCGAGAGTAGCCTCATTAGGTTTGTCGGGATTATATCGCACGGCAACTTTTGTTCCGACAGGCAAAGCATTGACAATCTCGTAATGAAGTTTTCGATTGCTACTGCCACCCATACCAAAAGCAACCTGCTTGCTATTATACGAAGCGCCGATAATGTTATACTTGTAACTTATTTTTGCTTCGTAAGTTGTATCTCCGTCACTGTCAGTATCGGTTTCCATGGTGGACGCAGTAATTTCCCCGTCGGTAATTGGCCATGTCGCTGCGACACGCGCTTTGAGGAAGGCAAGGCTAGAATATAGTAAGATGCTGATATCAATCAGTACAAAAATACCCGAGAAAATGAAACCTGTAAAATTCACCCGTCTTCCCCTTATAGCGTTGTTGTATCCTGTGCGTAATTATCATTATTCATTAATATTGTTGAAAATTTAATTCTTCATTGACCTTAGATTGACTTGTTTCTTTTATCCAGCCCGGATGAGCTTAGCCGCTTCGTCGCGGCCAAAGAGATAGAGCAAGGTTTTTAATGCCAAGCCGCGCGGGGAGGTTAAATCGGGGTCTTGGGCCAGGATAAGTTTTGCATCATCTTTAGCTGCGATCAATAAATCGCTATGGACTGTGACATCGCCAAGCTGGAAGGTGGAAATCCCTGATTGCGCTGTGCCAAGAACATCGCCCGCGCCGCGCAAGCGCAAATCCTCCTCGGCAAGGCGAAAGCCATCCTCGCTTTCCCGCAAAATTTTAAGGCGTGCCGTTGCGACTTCGCCAAGTGGCCCTTTATAGAGGAGAAGGCATGAAGCCGGTTTATCACCTCGTCCAACGCGCCCGCGCAATTGATGGAGCTGTGCAAGGCCAAAACGTTCGGCATGTTCTATCACCATCACTGTCGCATTCGGGGCATTTACCCCGACCTCGATGACAGTGGTTGCGATCAGTATCGAGAGGGCGCCAGCATGAAAACTCTGCATGATTTCGTCTTTTTCCTGCGCAGCCATTTTCCCGTGGATCAATCCGGCGCGATTACCAAAATGGGATTGTAAGGTTTCAAAACGATCTTGGGCAGAGGTGAGGGGCAGCACCTCGGAGTCTTCTACCAAGGGGCAAACCCAATAAATCTGCTCGCCCTTTTCGATGGCGCGCGTTACGGCGGCGATCACGTCATCGATGCGCTCGACGGGCAGAGCAATCGTCGAGACAGGTTTTCGCCCCGGCGGCTTTTCAGCAATGATACTAACATCCATATCGCCATAGGCGGTGAGGGCGAGGGTGCGCGGGATAGGCGTTGCGGTCATAACCAAAAGATCAGGGTGCGCTCCTTTCTGGGTAAGGGCCATGCGCTGATGGACGCCAAATCGATGTTGTTCATCCACGATCACGAGCCCGAGACGAGCAAATTCAACCCCTTCTTGAAAAACGGCGTGGGTGCCCAGCAAAATTTGTATATCGCCCTTGGCAAGGCGTTCGAGTATTTCAATGCGCTGTTTGCCTTTATCCCTGCCGGTGAGCATATCGATGCTAACCCCCAAATCCATACATAAGGGTTCAAGGCTTTCCAGATGTTGACGCGCAAGAATTTCTGTAGGTGCCATTAACACCCCTTGGGCACCGGCCTCGACGCATTTTAATAAAGCCATCAGGGCAATGACGGTTTTCCCCGATCCGACATCCCCTTGTAAAAGGCGCACCATGCGTTGTGGGAGCGCCATATCTTCAAAAATTTCCCCAAGCGCGGATTCCTGACCTTTGGTGAGAGAGAAGGGAAGTGCCTTGAGCGCACGCGCGCATAAGTCTCCGTCGCCCCTAAAGGCTTCGCCGCGTACCTTCTTGTTATTTCTGCGGATCAGCGCGAGGGCGAGTTGATTGGCCAGAAACTCGTCATAAGCAAGGCGCGAGCGGGCCGGGGTCAACATATTGAGCGATGCTTCGCCATCGGGAAAATGGATAAGTTTGAGAGCCTCTTGCCAGCTCGGCCATGCCTGTTTGGAGAGCCACGCCTTATCTTGCCACTCAGCAAGGTCGGGGAGATGTTGGAGGGTCTGATGCACCCCTTTGCGCATGACCGCGCCGGAAAGCCCCGCCGTCAGCGGATAAATGGGCTCAAATAGCGGCAATGACCCTGTTTCATTTCCATCTGTTCCAGTCCCATCGGGTTTAACAATGTGATCGGGGTGGGTCATTTGCCGGCCACCATTAAACTCTTCAACGCGCCCGCTAATGATACGTTTTTCGCCCTCGGGAAGGGCGCGTAAGAGATAATCTGTGCGGGCGTGAAAAAAGATCAATTCGATAAAACCGGTCTCATCAGAGCAGATCACTTTATAGGGGCGCCGCTTGGCGGGCGGTGGCTCATGGTGGTCCACGCTCACTAGCATAGTGGCCAGGGAGCCGGGCTGTGCCTCGCTGATTTTTGGCCGATGACTGCGATCAATTAATCCGCTTGGCGGGGTAAACAGTAAATCAACGATCCGCGGACCTGCCACTTTTGACATCAGGGCGGCAACCTTTGGCCCGACACCTTTCAGGCGGGTGATATCAGCGAAAAGGGGATTGAGTTTCGTTGGTCGCATCACCCTAGTTTATAGGGGCATGCGAGAAATAGGAAATGGCAAATTTGGCGGCTTTTATATTAAGCTCAGGCGCATTTGCAAAATGTATTGAGGGCCGTATTGACCATGTGCTTATTAATTGGCTTGGTAATGAAATGGTTCATTCCCGCTTGAAAGCATTCTTTTTCAGTTTCTTCCGAAACATTCGCGGTAACAGCTATAATCGGCACTGGTGATTTATTTTCCAGTTTTTCAATTTCCCGTATTTTTCGAGTCGCTGCTATGCCATCCATATTTGGCATGGATATGTCCATAAAGATAAAATCGACATCTTCACTCTTAAACTTGTCGACAGCAATGCTTCCATCATCTGCTAAAAAAATGTCGTCATTAGGAACATTCAACATAGATTTTAAGACTTGTTGATTGATTAGATTATCTTCGGCAATCAAGACCTTGAGGTTTATTTCACTCATTTTTTTTATCTCGGTTTTGTCTTCATCAGTATGAACGATATCGAACTCTGCCTACAGGCAGACCTTGGTTCCCCCACCCGGTTTAGATTTGATCTCTAAAGCTGCGTCCATCTTCTTAGCAATTGCTTTACAAAAGTTTAAACCAACCCAACTTGTTTTATCAATATGGTCTTTGGCGCTGATCACTGATCTAAACTATCGGCTTGTTTTAAGGGCCTATAAGCGGTGAAATTTACGTTTATAGTCGTTTTCAGGAGAATTTTGCGGACGAGAGCAAATTTGTCTGTATGGGAGATTGCGCCCAGAGGAAGCTTTCCACAGGGCACTGTTCCCCATTTATGCTCTTGTCATGAGCTTTAATATCATGTACGACGCCGCCCAGCTGGACGATATCCCGGCTAAATCTATATTCATTCAAGATATCGCGGAGAAAAATATGTCTATTGCTGCCGAGCGCAAATCTGCGTTGATTAAGGAATATGCCACAAAAGACGGGGACACTGGCTCTCCTGATGTTCAAATTGCCATCCTCTCAGAGCGTATTGCCAATTTGACCGGGCATTTCAAAGACCATAAAAAAGATAACCACTCGCGCAGAGGCCTTTTAAAAATGGTATCTCAGCGCCGCCGGCTACTTGATTACGTAAAGAGTAAAGATGAAGAGCGTTATCAATCTCTCATCAAGCGTCTTGGCCTGCGCCGCTAATCTATGAGGGCTTTTTGCTTGCCCTTCTCGTTTGAGAGTTAAAAGGCATTAATGTATGGCGAGAGCACAATCCGGTGACTCTCGAGGGCCCACAAAAGGGCATGAGGAAATATAATGAAGCGTATTTTGCGCTCACACGTCGTTGCCGAAGAAAACGCTGCTAAATCACCAGCCGGCACTTCCCATCACTATTCTAATCATTCTGCTTATTTTGCTTGTTCTGAATTCAGCTTCGGCAAGCCGGGTGCTTTTGTACTGGCTTCAAGAAATTCTGGATTTGCTCATCTATGCGTAAAATGAGCTCTGTTACACCCGCCCGCTTTTTCGAAGGCGGGCATTTTTTAATTACAAATTACACCTGATCTGCAATCCGGCAGACGGGAACATGAAAGAAGAAAAACAATGTTTAATATTACAAAAAAATCAGTGGAGTGGGGCGGTCGTACGCTGACACTCGAAACAGGACGGGTTGCCCGTCAAGCCGATGGTTCGGTGCTCGCAACTTATGGAGATACGACAGTTCTCGCAACTGTTGTGGGGGCAAAAGAGGCTAATCCTGCATTCGATTTTTTCCCGCTTACGGTTCACTATCAAGAAAAATATTATGCTGCCGGACGTATTCCCGGTGGATATTTCAAACGTGAGGCGCGCCCAACGGAAAAAGAGACGCTCACATCGCGATTGATTGACCGTCCTATTCGTCCTCTTTTTGCACCGGGTTTTAAAAACGAAGTGCTCGTTGTTGCTCAGGTTCTCTCCCATGACGGCGAGAATGATAGCGACGTGGTGGCAATGATTGCTGTTTCTGCTGCTTTAACAGTCTCCGGTATTCCGTTCCTCGGGCCAATTGGCGCTGCGCGTGTGGGGTATACGGATGGAAACTATCAATTAAACCCGACGATAGATGAGCTTGAAGACAGTGATCTTGATTTGGTAATGGCCGGAACATCTGACGCGGTGATGATGGTTGAGTCCGAGGCGAGTGAACTTTCTGAAGATGTGATGCTTGGCGCGGTTATGTATGGCCATAAAGCATCGCAAGAAGCGATTAATTTTATTATAGATTTTGCCGAGGAATGCGCAAAAGATCCATGGGAATTTGTGGCTCCTGATTATAGTGATGAAGAGGCAAAAGTTCGCGCGATTGTCGAGTCTGACTTGCGTGATGCGTATAAAGAAACCGTCAAGCAAAACCGCCAGCAGAAAATTGCTGAAGCAAAGTCCAAAGCCGTTGAAGCGCTTTGCGATGATGAAGATGAAAACGCGATGAAGAAATCGACCTTGGGGTCGGTTTTCAAAACCATCGAGGCCGATATTGTTCGTAATGCCATTCTTGATACTGGTGAGCGTATTGATGGCCGCGATACAAAAACGGTTCGTAAAATTGTCCCGGAAGTCGGTATTTTACCGCGCACCCATGGCTCGGCTCTTTTCACAAGGGGCGAAACCCAGGCGATTGTTGTGACAACATTGGGAACCGGTGAAGACGAGCAATTTATTGATGCCCTTGCTGGTACGTATAAAGAGAATTTCCTTCTCCATTATAATTTCCCGCCTTACTCCGTTGGTGAGGTTGGCCGCATGGGCTTTACCGGCCGGCGTGAAATTGGCCACGGGAAACTGGCTTGGCGTGCCCTGAAGGCTGTCTTGCCATCACAAGAAGAATTTCCGTATGTTGTTCGTCTGGTCTCTGAAATCACCGAGTCAAACGGTTCCTCTTCAATGGCAACCGTCTGTGGCGGCTCGCTTGCGATGATGGATGCCGGTGTGCCGATCAAGCGCCCGGTTGCCGGTATTGCTATGGGGCTTATCCTTGAAGGCGAGCGCTTTGCGGTGCTTTCTGATATTCTGGGTGATGAGGATCACCTTGGCGATATGGACTTTAAAGTCGCAGGCTCTGAAGCTGGTATTACCTCGCTACAGATGGATATCAAAATTGCCGGGATCACTGAAGACATTATGAAGACGGCTTTGGCGCAAGCTAAAGATGGCCGCGTGCATATTCTTGGTGAAATGAGTAGTGCTCTCACCGATGCGCGCAGTGATCTTGGTGAACATGCCCCGCGCATTGAAACCATGCAGATCCCGAAAGATAAAATCCGCGATGTTATCGGATCAGGCGGCAAGGTAATCCGTCAGATTGTCGAAGAAACCGGTGCGAAGGTTAATATTGATGATGAGGGACTGATCAAGATTGCTTCGAGCAGCAAGGAAGAGATTGCCGCTGCGCATAAATGGATTCATTCCATTGTGGCTGAACCTGAAGTCAACGAGATTTACAAAGGTAAAGTCGTCAAGGTTATGGATTTTGGTGCGTTTGTGAATTTCTTTGGCGCGCGCGACGGCCTTGTTCATATCTCGCAGCTAACTCAGGGGCGCCCGGAGCACACGAGCGATGTGGTCAAAGAGGGTGATGAAGTCTGGGTGAAATTGCTCGGCTTTGACGATCGCGGCAAGGTACGCCTATCCATGAAGGTCGTTGATCAGGAGACTGGCAAGGAAATTCCTAAAGACGACGCATAAAACTTTGAAATCAATATTATAATTGATTTTCTTGAAATCAGGGCCCGCAGATTATTTCTGCGGGCTTTCTTTGTTTTGGTGACAGTGCAAAGCCTTGTTAAAATGCTACACTTCCTAAAGCATGAGGTAATTGAGCCATGATCTATGCCCTAGGGGAGCTACTTTAGTATCCGCTGTTGATGGGTGTTAAATAATTTTCGTATGAGGTGATAAATGAAATTTCTACTTAATTTGTTGTTTTTTTTGCCATTAATTTCTTGTCACCATGCAAGCTATCATCATACAGAATCTATTCCTGAAATAATTGAGCTTGATATATGTAGGGCGGAAGAATGTATCGAAGTGGAAAGAATAAATAAGATAAACAAAGCAGAAATGGAAAGGAAAGCTCGAGCTGAGTTTAGTAAATTTTGTGATGTGAAAAAGTTAGAAGAATTTATTCTAGATATTCACAGCGAAGACCCTCACAAAGATAAAAAAACAATAAAATTTCGCATCGTAGACGATGACATAACCGCATACTATGGGACGGATAACATCTTTGAATTACCTCGCCAAACCACAATATTTAAATTTAGTAAAAAGACCTGCAAGCTAACACTTATGATGAGGCATGTTGGATAGTTATATTCAGTATAAGGTGCTTTCCACCTTGTGGAGCGTTACTAATTGTTTTGCGAATTGGACAGGGGTGGTGGACCGTAGGAGGCAATATGATGATCAGTAGAATATTATTTTGTGCATTATGCTTAATGCAATGTAATTGCGTAATTAAATATCAAGAGAATGATTTTCCTGATAGCCCTAAAGAAAAAAAGATATTCCTCGAGATTGAGGATAAAATTTATTCCGGGAAAACTTTAGAAAAAGCAAGGGTGAAGTTGGTAAATAGGAATGTCGAAGCTATTTGTGTTGAAAAGGACGTGCTTATATTTGAGCATAGCGTTCTATTAGGAGTGCAACTTAGAACCTTATCTGGGAAGCAAGTAAAGTTCGGAAGGATCGGCTTTTTAGACGTGCAGTTTACGGAAGACGTTCTTATTGAATTCAATGAAGAAATTAGTTTTTTGACGAGTATTGTAGGCAGATTCGATATAAAGAAAAATCAACAACGCAGATTAAAAGATTTTCGAGTCAATTTGCCGGTTCATTTTTGTGGGAATAATGAAGAATTCATTGTAAGGACATCTTGGACACCGATTAATCGTTAACATATCTAAGATATTTTTTAGCATGAGATGCTTTCCACCGCGTAGGGCGGGCATATGCCCGCCGCTTAAATAACGCTCACCCAAATGTAGGGTGTTCCAGCCTTCAGGTGGCGTGTTGATCGGTTGGCATATTCCTTTTTCCAATCCTTCCACTGCGAATAGAGCCATGATCATAACCACCGCGTAAGAGCCGATGACCAAATGGCGGGTAAATGCCCGCTCTATGCCCGGTGAGTATTGTTTTAAAAAATCCTAAGATAAAACCAATAACATAATGTTTTTATTGAAAAATATAAAATACTTAAAGTAAAGACCCTCTCAAAATGGCGGGTCTTTTTATGTTTTGTGACGGTGCAAAACCTTGTCAAAATACCACACTCGCTGACGCATTCTGGACGACCCCCAGCTGCGCTATTGCAGTTGAAGTTGAACAAATTTATGGTTAACGGTATGTAAAGTTTTAAGGGGCTGGAAAGTCTCTTACCCGAACCTCATTTAAGCAGAATTTTTGCTAAGCGCGACGTTTTTACGAAGGTCTTTCGTTGAATTAAATAACAGTGGTTCCTACCGCTTATGCCTTGGGTATATACGGTTTTGCAATTCCAGGCCTGCGTATTAGTAATCCGCGTATCAAAAGGGTCGGTTTGGCGCAAAACCCCCATTCAACTGAAAGACCTCAGCAATCGAAAGCATATGGTTATGATGGATTATAGAAAAAAAAATGAAAATAAATTGCTGAAGCGCTCACCGAGTTTGGGTGTTCTCACGCTTTTGGTTGGTGTTGTTGGTCTGACTTCATGTTCTCAACAAGATCAAGGGGCTGGTAGCGCAGCTGAGCAGGCGCAAAGCGAGGCACAAGTCTCCAGCGTTGAGGTGCCTGATGTGGGAAATCAGGCTGAACAGTTTACGCAAATGCTCGATAGCCATGTGCGCGCCTTCCTGAAAAATGCACCCGAGACAGCGACCCAATTAGGTGTTTCGGAGGAGCTCGCGGGGGCGGGGTATAATGGCCGCCTCAGCAGCAATGATTTTGATGCCGATCAGACAGCGCGAACAATGAATGAGGTTTTCCTGACCGAGCTAAAAGGGATTTCCCGCTCGTCTTTGCCTACTGATATGGCGATAACTTATGATATTTTACGGACCTCTTATGAAGCGGGGGCGCAGCGTAACCAGTTTGAATTTGGTGGCACCAGCTATTGGGGGTCCGGGGGGCCATACCGGTTAACACAGCTAAGCGGGGTTCACTTATGGTTGCCGCGTCTATTGCAAGTCCAGCAACCCCTTTCCAATACGCAGGACATTGAAAACTATCTCTCACGCATGGCGGGATTTGCAAAAGCATTTGATGAGACCGGCCAGATGATGCAGGCCGATGCCGAGCTTGGGGTCGTGCCGCCGGTTTTTGCCTTGCGCGGTATTTCTGGGTCCTTAAAGAATTTTAGTGCTTCTGCGCCCGATGAGAACCCACTCGTGGTGACGTTGGTAAATAAAATTTCCAAGATTGACGGTGTTGATGAAGAGGCGGTGAGCGCTTATCAGGCCCGTGCAGTGGAAATTATAGAAGACAGCATCTATCCCGCTTATAACCGGTTAGAGGCGACCGTCACGGGCATGATCCCATTGAGCGTCGAGGGGGCTGGTATCTGGCGCCTTGGGCCCCAAGGGGAAGAGTTTTATCAACATGCGCTCGACGGCTATGGCGCGCAAGGGCGATCCGGCTCGGATATTCACGCCCTTGGCCTGCAAGAAGTGGCGCGGATAACCGCACAAATGGATGAAACCCTGATTGAGCTGGGGTTATCCGAGGGAAGCGTTGCGGAGCGTATGAGCACGCTTGGTCAACGGGAGGAAAACCTCTTCCCCAATACTGATGAGGGTCGCGACGCATTGCTCGAGAGCCTGCGAGGGCAAGTAACGGAAATTATGGGTAAGGCCGATCAGTGGTTTGGTGTTTTGCCAAGTCAGCCCGTTGAAGTCCGGCGTATTGCTGTTCATGAACAAGATACCTCACCGGGGGGATATTATACTGGTCCTTCTCTCGATGGCTCTCGCCCGGGGATTTATTGGATCAATTTAAAAGATACAGCGGACAATCCCAAGCAATCTCTAAAAACCCTTACCTATCATGAGGCCGTGCCCGGACATCATTTCCAGATATCCTTGCAACGGGCCATTAAAGGCTTACCGCTCATACGCAATATGATGGGCTTTTCTGAATTTTCAGAAGGGTGGGCGCTCTATTCAGAGCAACTGGCCGTAGAAATGGGCATGTATGAAAATGACCCTTTAAGTAATCTGGGACGTCTGCAAGCGGAGATTTTCAGAGCCGCCCGTCTGGTCGTCGATAGCGGTCTTCACTCTGAGCGGTGGTCCCGTGAACAAGCAATTGATTATATGGTCAACGTAACCGGAGAGACGCGCGCCTCATTGACACGCGAGGTTGAGCGTTATTCCGTTTGGCCCGGTCAGGCGACTTCCTATAAACTGGGTATGCTGAAAATCGGTGAATTACGCGAGAGAGCCGAAGCGGAACTGGGCGAAGCCTTTTCGATAAGCGAGTTTCACGATGAAGTGCTCTTAACCGGGTCCATGCCTTTAGGGGTTCTGGAAGCCAAAATAGACCGATGGATTGCTAGCAAGAAACAAGGTTGAGATCGTCTTTAATGATCTGGTCTATCACGCAAGCTTTATGATACAGGCTATTTGTTATCTGAGCGGGAGGCCATATAAGGCGTAGATATTGCACTCCCCCGCTGATCCTGAACGTTAGGCTTTGATACCCTGTGATTGACATTGATTCTATTTTTATGATGAGCGGCTGGACGCTTTATCTGGTGATTTTCCTGCTGCCTTTCGTTCAGGAAGATGCTGCTGTAATCGGAGCAGCAACCGCATCCATCACCGGTGCCGGGCCTGTATTATTGATATTTATCGCAATTCTTGCTGGGCTCTCGGCCAGCGATGTATGGAAATACTGGTTAGGCTGGGCGGCGCGGCGCTATGAATGGGCTCAAAATATTGCCGAGAAACCGGGGGTTTCAGTTGCCGGTAATCTGGTTCGCGATGATCTGATCAAAACCCTTTTTGCGGCCCGTTTTGTACCGGGCACCCGCATTCCGACCTATCTTGCCTGCGGGTTTTTCAAAATAAGCTATCTGCGCTTTGTCATTTGGGTAATACTGACCGCCACCCTTTATGTGAGCTTGACGTTTGGCCTATTTCATCTCGTTGGTGAGGTCGCCGGTGAGAAAGCCAAATTCTGGCTCCCCCTGATCGCCCTTACGATTATTGGTGGCTATATTGGGTATCGCTACCTTCGTCGATGAACCCGACATCACGTCTGAAACGAAACTGGACAAATTGAAAGCCCCTCAAGAAAGTACCAATTAAAGTGGAGCATTGCGTTTAATGGATTTTTCTCTTGGTGATCAGCAAATAGCAATTAAAGAAATGGTATCGCGTTTTGCGCAGGATGAACTTTCTCCTTATGCGGAAAAATGGGATGAGGAAAAAATTTTTCCGGTTGATACCATTAAAAAAACCGCTGAACTGGGTTTAGCGGGGATTTACACAAAAGAAGATGTTGGCGGCTCTGGCCTTGGACGCCTTGATGCGGTGTTGATTTTTGAAGGGCTGTCACAGGGCTGTATTTCTACAGCGGCTTATATTTCGATCCATAACATGGTTTCCTGGATGATAGACAATTTCGCTTCGGAAGAGTTGCGCCAGCGGTTTTGTCCCAAACTCACCGCCATGGATATGTTGGCGAGCTATTGTCTGACCGAGCCGGGCTCTGGATCGGATGCGGCGGCAATGAAAACCAAAGCGGTGCGCTCGGGTGATCATTATATCATTAATGGTTCAAAAGCGTTCATCTCTGGCGCCGGTGTGAGTGATCTCTATCTTGTTATGGTGCGCACTGGTGATGAATCCACTCATCCTGGGGCAAGCGGCGTATCTGCGATCCTTATAGAAGAGGGAACTCCGGGTCTGACATTTGGTGCAAATGAGCGCAAAATGGGGTGGAGTTCACAGCCCACCGCAATGGTCAATTTTGATGAATGCAAAGTGCCGGTGGCTAACCTGATTGGCCGGGAGGGTGAGGGTTTTAAATTTGCAATGATGGGACTTGATGGCGGGCGTTTGAACATTGCTGCCTGTTCTTTAGGTGCAGCAACAATGGCGCTAAAGGCTGCCCTTGATTATGCTCATGAGCGCAGTGCATTTGGCAAACGTCTTAATCAACAACAGGCGCTGCAATTTAAACTTGCGGATATGGCAACCCAACTAGAAGCAGCGCGCATCATGCTTTACCAGGCGGCGTGGAAACTCGATCATAAAACCAGCGACGCCACACGGTTTTGTGCGATGGCCAAGCGCTATGTCACCGATATCGGTTTTGAAATCGTGAATGAAGCTTTGCAAATTCACGGCGGGTACGGATATTTGCGGGATTACCCTTTAGAGCGCATGTTGCGTGATGTCCGTGTACATCAAATTCTGGAAGGCACGAACGAGATTATGCGGGTCATTGTTGCGCGTGATTTGCTAAAAGACTATCAGGCTTAAAAACGAGGATTGAAAATGGCAAAAGGGTATTGGATGGCGCATATTCGGGTGTTCAATCATGAGCGCTATCCAGAATATATTGCTGCGAACAAGCTTATTCTGGAGAAATATGATGCCAAATTTCTTGTGCGCGGAGGGGATTACTTGCCCGTTGAAGGCGAGGACCGCGATCGTCATGTGATTGTAGAATTCAAGAGCCTGCGAGAAGCGATTGATTGCTATAATTCTCCCGAATATCAAAAGGCCCTAAAATTGCGACAAGCTTTTGCCGAGTCAGAGGTTGTGATCGTAGAGGGAGTTTGACGATGAGCGATGATGTTTTGTTTGAACAGATCAATCATTGGGGTGTGATAACCTTAAACCGGGAAAAATCACTCAATGCTTTAACCCATCCAATGGTTGTCGCAATGCGGCGCCAGCTGGCTAATTGGGAAGATGATGCATCAATTGCCGCGGTCATGATAGGAGGGGCGGGGCAGCGCGCATTTTGCGCTGGCGGTGACATTCGCTGGTTATATGATACCGCCCGGCAAGATGTGTCAAAAGCAACAGCCTTTTTCCGCGATGAGTATAGCCTGAATGCAGCGATTTTTAATTTCAAAAAACCATATCTTGCGCTCATAGATGGCATCGTTATGGGCGGCGGTGTTGGTGTGTCCGTGCACGGAGATTATCGTATTGCCGGGGATAATACATTGTTTGCAATGCCGGAGACGGGAATTGGCCTGTTTCCAGATGTCGGCGGTGGGTATTTTATGCCCCGTCTTGCTGGTGGTCTGGGGCTATATCTGGCTTTAACCGGTGCGCGCGCGAAAGCGGCGGATATGATCCATGCAAAGATAGCAACCCATTATGTGCCAACACCAAAACAAGATGAGTTGCGAAGCGCTTTATTGGCGATTGACCTGACAAGTGCCCCCGGACTTGAGCAAACACATGATGAAATCAAGAACTGTATAGAGATTTTTCAGGAAGATATCGCTGATGCGCCTTTGACTGAACACACCGCGCAAATTGATCGTCTGTTTCAGGGCCACGAAAACCTTGAAGCTTTGATTGATGCATTGGCCGGGCAGAAAGAGGATTTTGCTAGCGATACCCTTGCGACACTCTCCAAAATGTCACCGACATCTTTACGCTTAACATTCGAACAAATGCGCCGGGGAGCATCGCATAGTTTTGGCGATACCATGAAAATGGAGTTTCGCATTGTGAATAAAGTCATGCGAAATGCTGATTTTTTTGAAGGGGTTCGCGCGCTAATCATTGATAAAGACCGTAACCCTAAATGGTCGCCAGAGACCCTGACCGATATTGGTGAGGGGGATATCGCGGCATATTTTGAGAATTTAGGCCTTGAAGAACTTGAAGTGTAAACGGTTTTATTGTTCCCCTATCGAGGTAAATTTTCCGGTCCGACGAGTACTTAAATACATATCCTGTTGAACCTGCTTGCATCACAAAAGGCGCGGCGCTAGATTTTTATATCGCCAAACCCTATCGGCCCGCGCTTGCCTCACGGGACACGCTCAAATATTTTTAAGGATATAAAGTGAAATTTAAAGGTACAAAAAACTATATTGCTACGGATGATTTAAAAGTCGCGGTGAATGCTGCCGTTACTCTGGAACGCCCATTATTGATAAAGGGTGAGCCGGGCACAGGTAAAACCGTTTTGGCCGAAGAAATGGCGCAGGCTCTGGATGCGCCTTTATTGCAATGGCATATAAAATCTACAACAAAAGCACATCAAGGCCTTTATGAGTATGATGCGGTGGCTCGTTTGCGTGATGGGCAATTAGGCGAAGAGCGCGCCAAAGATGTGAGTAACTATATCAAACGCGGTAAATTATGGGATGCTTTTACTCATGAGAAGCGCCCGATTTTGCTGATAGACGAAATCGATAAAGCAGATATCGAGTTTCCAAACGATTTGTTGCAAGAGCTCGACCGTATGGAATTTTTTGTCTACGAAACTGGCGAAACAATTAAGGCGGCGCAGCGCCCTATCGTTGTTATTACCTCTAACAACGAAAAAGAATTACCCGATGCGTTTTTACGCCGCTGTTTTTTCCATTATATCAAGTTTCCCGATGCCGATACAATGGCGCAGATTGTTGATGTGCATTTTCCCGACATAAAAAAACGCCTTGTTTCAAGCGCAATGAAAATATTTTACGAGCTTCGTGAGGTTCCGGGCTTAAAGAAAAAACCGTCTACATCCGAATTACTGGATTGGCTTAAATTGCTAATGGCGGAAGATATTGATCTTGAGGTCATTAGAGAAAAAGATGTCCGCAAGGCAATCCCGCCCCTTCATGGCGCACTCTTGAAGAATGAGCAGGATATACACATGTTCGAGCGTCTTGCTTTTCTGGCGCGCCGGGAAAGCTAATTTCATTTTCAATTTGAAATGATGAGTATCGCGGCGATAACTGCGAAAATTGCCAATGGGAGTTCTCTTGCCCAGCTTACTTTAATCAGTTTACGGCTATTATACCAAGCAACAGGCAATGTCGGTAAGTAATTGAGAGCGCCAAAGACTATCGCAGCTTTTAGCCCAACCAATTGATAGACTAAAGGAATGCCGATCATAACCATCAATGCTGGTGCGATTGTTGCGTTTAGAAAATTTTTGCTATGTCCCGATGCCAATATTGTAATATTAATAAGACGATAGGGGAGCAGTAGGATAATTACCGAAATGAGTTTGAGGTAATAGATGACCCCGCTGAAACTATCAGCGTAAATAATACTGAATACAAAATCCCCAAGTAGAAACAGTCCCGCAAAAATCAGAACGGCACCAATATCAAGAGAAAGACGGAACATATTGTATATTTTCGTCATTTCTTGAGGATCTTTTCTCCAGGTTTCAGAAAAGGACGGATAGGCAATGCGCATCAGGACTGCATCTGCCAATGTGGTTGCGATCATGATCCACATTGTTGCGACCGTGTATAAACCGAATTCTGATTTATCCATGATCGCACCGAAGATGAACTGATCGCCGCGTTGCATGAGAAAGCCAAGCAGAGAGGCAAGGATCAGCCATTTTCCGAATGCAAAAATTTCATTAAAATGGTGTTTGTAGAATTTAAACTCCATAGCCGGGCCCGGCAGCGCCAGATAGGAGCCAATAACATTTGTGAGTGTTGCTGTGGTCATACCAACCAAAAGGGCATAGGGACCAGCGCCCATAAAAAAGCTACTCACCATACAGACCAAACCGACTATCTGTGCAGAAATCTCGAGTATGGTCAGTTTTGCAAGGTTCAAGTCACGTTGACACAAAGAAAATTTTAAGGACTTGAATCCCTCTAAAAAAACCATGAAAGCGGTTACAACGATGAATATCGGCAATCGAGGATCATTAATGATTGAATCCGAGGGTAATATATTTGATTGCGCTATTGGATAGGTAAGGGCGGCGAATATCAGTAAGACCACCCCCAATATAATGCCGCGCGCAATTTGTGTGACAAAAACAGTTGAGAGAAATTTAGGATCATTACTGGATTGGCTACGCACCAGGCTCTGACTTAGGCCAATATCGGATAAATTAATCAATAGAATTTGCAAAGAGATGGCAATTGCCATCAACCCAAATGACTCCGGTAATAAAAGCCGGGTCATCAATAGATTTGAGCCAAGACGTATAACCTGGCTTACCACGAACCCGATAACTGCCACACCGCCGGCTTGAAAAGCCCGCGATTGCAGGGACTTTTCAGGCGTTGCAGGCGTATCGTTGTTAAGAGTTTTTGAGGGTATTTTCATTATGAATTGGTATTTGCTTCAGCGGTTAAATCCGGATACCAGTTAGCAGAATGTATGAATAGTCGTAATATCTTGTATGTTATAGTATTTTGTTAATGGGTAAAAATTTCTGTGTTAAATGCGCTTAAAGCTCTCGTTGTAGTCCTGCCTATAATTATTGCGGTTTTTGTCGCAGGACGCTTTGTATTTCGGGATCATGTGGATCCGGCGCGCATTACTCGCTGGACTATCATTTTTGTCTCCATAACCATTTTCGGATTTTTAATCCCTAATTTCTGGATCATGATTGTTCTTTATGGGGCAATTATGCTTGCTCTGGTCGGATTAAAAATCGAGACCAATATCCCGGTTCTTTATGTACTTGTGATTTGCTGTTTGCCTCCACAGTTCGAGCCTTTATTGGGGTTTGCGGGTATTAACTATTTGTTTGATATTTCCCCGCCCATGATTTTGTCACTGACATTGCTCGTCCCTGCATTGCTTTATTTTAAATCCATGAAAATCAAAGGGCGAGGGATTGTCACTACTGATATCTTTATGTTCAGTTTTTTCCTCCTGGCGATCATTTTGGGGTTTCGCTCAACGACATTTACCAATGGATTGCGTGAAGTTTGGAATGTCGGCCTGACGATTTTTCTTCCCTACTTAATTTTCAGCCGGTGGATTAAAGATGTCGATGAACTCAAAACAGTGATTATCGCAATCATGTTGCCGATGATCTCTATGGCCTGCATTGCCTTTTTTGAAGCGGCGCTACAGTGGCATTTTTATTCACAACCAGCGGTCAATTGGCACGGTGATATTGGCGGAAAATATGGCTATCGGGCAGGGTTCCTGAGGGCATTTGCGTCGGTGATGGGGCCCATTGAGTTTGGCTTTTTGCTCATGATTACTATGACATTTGCATATTCGCTGTACCCAAGAAGCCGCCTTAAATTTGTCGGGGCCGGCGCTATTGCGGCGATGTTTGGAGCGCTGATGTTGACCTTCTCGCGTGGCCCGTGGATCGGAGTAGTGATTGCTACATTTACCTATGTTTCCAGCGGTCCCAAGGGCTTCAAAAATGCAATGATTGCCGGGGCAGTCTCGGTTGTTCTTTTTGCAGGGGTTTTGGTTTCTCCAATCGGTAATAGCGTGATTTCAGTACTTCCTTTTGTCGATAGCGGCGATAGTCACGGGGCCAGCACAATTACTTATCGCCAGCAATTGCTGGAAAATGGCATCATTGTTGTCAAACGTAACCCACTTTTCGGGTCTACCGATTACTACCAGCAACCAGAGATGCAGGCTCTTATTCAAGGGGAGGGCATCATCGACATTGTGAATTCATATCTTCAGGTTGCCCTGCAATATGGGTTAGTGGGGATGACCTTGTTTATTGGTATTTTGATGTCAGCAACCTTTGCTGCGTGGCGAGCGATGCGGCTCTCTTCGACATATGATGAAGAGCTCTCTACTTATTCAAGGGCCATGTTTGCGGCGATGGTCGGGGTGATGGTGGTTATCGGAACTACAAGTTCCGTTTTGCAGGTGCCAATTTTTTACTGGTTTATGGCAGGGCTTTGCGTTGCTGTTCGCCGAATTGTGGCGACCGATATGCAAACAGCTGCAAAAACAGGGACGGAGACCCAACACCTGAAAGTCGGGGTCGACCCGACCAATTCTCTGCGTGTTGCTCAGGAGAAGCAGGAGCAATCGGCAGAAGAAATCGCCTTAGCCAAACGCAATGCAGAGCGTAAACGCGAAGCGCGGGCGCGCACTGTCCCGGCCCATTTGCGCCAATATGTGCGCAATAAGCCCCCGGAGCCGCGGGACTAGGATCCCTCCTAAGAGCGACCTCGTAACTATCAAATAAGAGCCGGAATGAGGGCGTTCATCTGCTGGTCATCCTGCCGCACTGATTCTTTTTCCACCCAGCCCCGTCAAGACTTGATTTCCAACCCGAGACATATGCATTATGCATAACGGGCGCTATATATGCTGGCCCAAAGCATCTGAAATACAACATATGCTATTTTTGGGGGCCACTAGCCTGGTCTCGCTAAAGCGAAGGAACAGGGAACTATGCTCGATAATGCGGAGAAATTGACTGCTGAAAAATTGGCGGAAAAATTAGCTGGTGATAATTTACCCGGGCTGATGGTTCCTTCTCATAGTTATAAGCCGTTTCGCTACCCTTGGGCGTTTGATTTCTGGCAACGCCAGCAGCAGGTTCACTGGATGCCGGAAGAGGTGCCGCTGGGCGAAGATTGCAAGGACTGGGCAAACAAGCTCACCGATTCCGAGCGTAATCTTCTGACCCAGATTTTCCGTTTCTTCACCCAGTCCGATATTGAAGTGAATGACAATTATATGGAGCGCTATGCGCGGGTGTTCAAACCCGTTGAGATCAAGATGATGCTCTCGGCTTTCTCCAATATCGAGACCATTCACATCGCTGCCTATGCGCTGCTTCTAGAAACAATCGGCATGCCCGAATCTGAATTCTCGGCCTTCCTCGAATATGAGGCGATGGCCGACAAGCATAATTATATGAAACAATTTGGCGTCGACAGTAACGCCGATATCGCCCGCACGGTGGCGATGTTTGGCGGCTTTACCGAGGGTCTTCAGCTTTTTGCCTCTTTTGCGATGTTGATGAACTTCCCGCGCCAAAACAAGATGAAGGGCATGGGCCAGATTGTAACATGGTCAATTCGCGATGAGAGCCTGCATTGTGAGGGCATGATCAAACTCTATCATGCGTTTGCGCGCGAGACGGGCTGTGTCACCAAATCTGTTGCCGATGATATTGTTGATTGTTGTCGCACGGTTGTGGGCCTTGAGGATAAATTTATCGACCTTGCCTTCGAGATGGGCCCGGTCGATGGGATGACGCCGGACGATATTAAAAACTATATCCGCTATATCGCTGACTGGCGCCTTGGCCAACTTGATCTGCCAAAAATTTACGGCATTGAAAAACACCCGCTGCCATGGCTCACCGAAATCCTCAACGGCGTTGAGCATGCAAATTTCTTTGAAGCGCGCGCAACAGAATATTCCAAAGGGGCCACAAAGGGTGAGTGGCATGGCGATGACGGCGTTTGGAGCCAATTTGATCAGTGGAAGGAAAAACGCGCGGGGTAGGGTGGATTGGCGGTGACCTTGGGGGGCGCTGTTAAATTTGGAACTGTTATCGACTTCCCCGTACCGTCATCCCCGCATAAGCGGGGATCCATCGTTACGCTCGCTAGATTTCTAGGCTAGCTGCTATAGATGGATGCGTTTGTGATTTTGTAAATTGGAGAAACCTAATTACGGCCCCCCGTTTACGCTAGTTGTTCAAGTGCCTGCGTAAAAAAGGTTAGCCCGTCAATGCCACCGAGTAAGGGCGAGATAACGCGCTCGGGGTGGGGCATAAGCCCGAGGACATTGCCATCTTCATTGAGGATGCCGGCAATATCGCGAGCCGAGCCATTAGGATTATCAACATAGCGAAAAGCGATGCGATCTTCACTCTCAAGCTTGTTCAAGGTTTCATTATCAGCGAAATAATTGCCATCATGATGGGCAACGGGAAATTCAAGATACTGGTTTTTTTGAAGGCCTGAGGTGAAACGCGAATTGGTATTACAGGCGCGAACGGTAACAGTGCGGCAGACAAAATCCAGTCCGGCATTGCGTAAGAGCGCGCCGGGCAAAAGGCCTGTTTCTGTTAAAATCTGAAAACCATTGCAAATCCCGATCACCGGCGTACCGACTTTGGCTTTTTCAATCACAGCGCGCATAATTGGCGAGCGCGCGGCCATCGCACCTGATCGCAAATAATCGCCGTATGAAAAGCCGCCGGGGAGAACGATAAAATCCGTATCCGGAAGAGTTGTCTCGCCGTGCCAAACCATATTTGCCGGTTTGTTGGTAATGGCTTCCATTGCAACGGCTGCATCGCGATCACAATTAGAAGCCGGGAAAACAATAACGCTGGTCTTCATAGTCAATTTCTTTTCCGGAAAATCTGTTTTATCCCAATGGGTGATCATTGTTGTGTTAATTGGAAATTTCTATTTCGTAATTTTCCATGACCGGATTGGCGAGAAGTTTTGCGCACATTTCGTCAAGCTGGGCTCTTGCCGCGGTTTCATCACTTCCCTCAAGAGTCATTTCAATAACCTTACCCTGGCGCACATCGCTCGCCCCTTCAAAGCCGAGCCCCGCGAGAGAGTTTTCGATGGCTTTGCCTTGTGGATCAAGAACACCGCCTTTTAAGGTTATGTATATTTTAGCTTTCATTTTTATCTGCTCTGAAATTACTGCTCGGATTTATTTTTCTGTTCGTCAAAGAGCGCATTATCGCTGACGAGGATCGGGCCTTGAGTGGTATTGCTTTCAATATCGCGCAATATACCAAGGCGTTTTGCGACTTCGCGGTAAGCTTCAATGACATTGCCCATATCTTTGCGGAAGCGGTCTTTATCCATAATGTCGCCGGTTTCGATATCCCATAGGCGACAACTATCAGGGCTAATCTCGTCGGCGAGGATCAGGCGCATCATATCGCCTTCATAGAGGCGGCCAAATTCAATTTTGAAATCAATCAGGCGAATGCCCGCAGTCGCAAACATACCGCTGAGGAAATCATTGACCCTGAGTGCCATCGCCATCATGTCATCAATTTCCTGCGTGTTTGCCCAATTGAAAGCTGTAATATGTTCTTCGGCGACGAGGGGATCACCCAGCTCATCATCCTTGAAATAGAATTCAATAATGGAACGGGGCAAAGAGGCGCCGTCTTCTAGCCCCATGCGTTTTACAATTGATCCCGCAGCAACATTTCTAACCACGACTTCCAGCGGGATGATTTCTACATGACGCACCAATTGTTCGCGCATATTCAAGCGACGAATGAAATGGGTCGGTATGGAAATGGTTTCAAGACCGCGCATGATAAATTCGGAAATGCGATTATTTAAAACCCCTTTTCCCTCGAGAATATCATGTTTTTGATTATTAAAGGCTGTGGCATCATCCTTGAAATATTGGATAATTGTACCCGGTTCCGGGCCTTCATATAGAATTTTAGCCTTGCCTTCATAAATTTTCTTACGGCGTGACATTCACTTTCCTTCTGCCCGACTTCTTCTGTCTGACTTGGCATTGTTTCCAGTGGCCATTTAAGCTTGGTTTGGCAATGGAATAACCTGTTGCGGTGGGGTAGCACAGCTTTGCGGTTACGCAAAGCGATGGTTCGGTTCTTAAGGAGAGATTAAATCAATAAGGACATCATAAACGGATAAAACATCCTCTCGCGTACTGTCAAATTGCCCGGCCTGAAAGCGGATCACGAATTTTCCTTCATGGGCCGTTTGGGTAAGGTAGATGCGGCCGTCCTCGTTAATTTTTTTCAATAGAATCTCGCTTTCCTTATTGGCATCTTTTCCAGCGGGAGCATATTGAAAAGTGAAAAGAGAAAACCGGCATTTGGTGGTGATAAGGAAGTCGGGGTGGGCGCTGAGTCTTTCTTCTAATTCCTGCGCCCACGCAATATGATTACGAATGCGCTCCCGCAATCCTTCAAGACCATAGGCGCGAAGCACAAACCACAATTTTAATGCTCGAAAACGTCGCCCTAATTGTACTCCCCACTCGCTATAATTGATGATTTCATCCTGATCGAGCGTTTTTAGATAATCGGGGCGCATACCCAGCGTTTTCACCTGATCGCCCGGATTGCGCAAAAACTGTACCGAGCAATCAAACTGGGCTCCAATCCATTTGTGCGGGTTGAAGACAATACTATCGGCTTCATCAATACCTTCCCAGAGATGGCGGAACTCCGGACAGATCATTGCCGACCCGGCCCACGCTGCATCAATGTGGGTGTAAAGGCTTTCCTGTTTGGCAATTTTGATAATTTCATCAACATTATCGCAGGCACCAATTGATGTGCCACCGACACAAACAACGACCCCGGCGGGAAGAAAGCCGGCGGCGCGGTCCGTTTTAATTGCATCACGCAATGCCTTGGTATCCATGGCGTAATTCTCGTCCGTTGGAATTTTGACAAGATTGTCCTGCCCGATCCCTGAAATCCATATTGCCTTATCGACGGAAGAATGGTTTTGGGAAGAAGCATAAACGCGGATTGCTGGTTCGCCGCTCATGCCGCTCGCATTTCCGCGCCAATTAACCGCGTGCTCCCTCATTGTGAGGATTGCGACAAGGGTGGCGCTGGAGGCACTGTCCTGAATGACACCCCTAAATTGCGCTGAGAGACCCAAGGCATCGCGCAGCCACTCGATCATGCGCGTTTCCATTTCCGTCGCCGCCGGAGAGGTCTGCCAAAGCATACACTGGGAGGCCATTATTGAGGTGAGTTGCTCGGCAATCATGGAGGCAGGTGCAGCATTGGCGGGGAAATAGGCAAAGAATTTGGGATGCTGCCAATGGGTCATGCCATCTGGCACGATGCGTTTAAAATCCTCAAGGATGGTCTCCATCGCTTCGGGCGCTTCTGGCGCAGTAGCAGGGAGTTGAGCAAGGATATCGCCGGGTTTTGCGGAGGAGCGGACTGGCCGTTTTGATAGCGTATCGAGGTAATCTTGCCCCCAGTTCGCCGCTTGATGAGCCCAATATTTATAATGTTCTCGCTTCATAATCACTCACTTGGATCGGTTATCGTCAGAATCGCAGGTTAGGGGATTATGCCAGCCCAAGCGCTCCGATAATACAGAAAAGCAGAACCCGCCTGAAATTGCTGTTCGCAATGTGAACTATACCAATTGATAAAATTGGTATTAAACAATCAGTATATGGATATTTTGCTGTTTTGTTTCTGTTAGAAAAAAGCAGATTAACAAGTGGTTAATTTTCATGGTCTTCTAGCTTGAGACCATATCCTCGAGAATTTTAAAAGTGCTTTTTCGACTGTTGCTAAAACCCAACAATAGCAGATTAAATTAGTAGCCTTTTGGCGGCTTCCAGCGGTTCAAAACAAATTTGTAAATTATTTCAGATATTAAATAAGAGTTATACTATCACTATCCCGTTGTATTTCTTGCGGTTTTTTATAGGCTTGTTTCCATTCCATAAATATGTCGCGGCGCAGCATTTAATTGTTATGCCAATATTTCATACCAATAGGGAATTTTTGGTTCGAGTTATGAATTGACAGTATAAATGAAAAATGTTCACTATTTTATCAGTAGAAGGCAAGGCATGTGTGAAGGCACATTTGCCAAATAAAAAGCTCAATAGTTAAGAGAATTGTAGGAGGAAGCGAATGACGGGTAATGGTACTAGAGACGATGCCAGACGAAATGCGAATAAATCTATGGGCATAAAGGCATTAATGCTCTTAAGTTCTGGTCTTACCGGCATTACCGGTGCAAATATCGCTCTTGCGCAAGATGACGAACCAGATGAAATCGTGGTTGAAGGATTGCGACGTACCATTCAAGGCGCCATTGATATCAAGCGTGAAAACACGACGATTGTTGATGGTCTTTCTGCCGATGAAATTGGTGACTTGCCTGCTTTGTCTATCGCTGAAGCTCTTGAGCAAATTACTGCTGTTGGTTCCCAGCGCGAGGGTAGCGGTGCGACAGAGGTGTCAATTCGTGGTTTGGGACCGTTTTTGGGCTCCACAGTTATCAATGGCCGTGAAGCTACAAACGGTAGTGGTGACCGGTCCGTTAACTTCAGTCAATTCCCGTCAGAACTGTTTAACAAAATTGAAGTTTACAAAACCCAGGAAGCGAGCTTGATCGAGGGCGGTGTTGCCGGACAGATCGCACTCTCAACGCTAAAACCACTCGATTACGGTAAGCGCCGCATCCAGCTTCAGGCCAAAGGTAATATCCAGCCTGACAATCTAAATATTACTCGTGAAGCGCGCGATCGTACCGTCGGGTTCCGTTTCACCGGGAGTTACGTTGACCAATGGGAAAGCGATACTTTTGGTGAGTTTGGTATTTCGGTCGGTGGACAAATACAGCGCCGTCCTAATGCTGAACAGGAAAACCGCTCTACATCAACCTTTCAGGCCTGTCGTATTCCGCTCCTTGATGGTAATTCGTGTAACGATACGGAATCCTTTCGGACCTTTGTTGAGCAAGAGTTTGATGACGAGGATTTAGAAGGCGTACTCGATAATGGTAATCTTGATGATTTCTCTGACCAAGAGCTTCTTGATACTTTCTTGAATTTACCCTCTTCCAACAATGGCGGAGATACCTTTGGTGAATCCTTTATTGACGATGGGGATGTTCAGGCAGCTACAGAGATCAACCCATTCACAGGTCAGCCTTTTGGTGTGGATGAACCATTTGTAATTACGTCATCCAGCCGTAGTTTTCGCCAGAACGTTACAGACGATGCCCGCGATTCTATTTTTGGTGCGGTTCAGTGGCGACCAAATGATCGGCTAGAGATCAATGCGGATGTACAATATTCTGACCGCCTCTTTACTGAGGTTCGTAACGAAGTTGTTTTTGAAACGAACGATATTGAGCCTGAGGGTGATAGCGCAATTATCCCCGGTTTTGAATTGCAAACGACTGAAAGTGGAGCGCTTCGAACAGCGACTGCGACAGGCCCGATTGAGGTTCGAACTCAAACGAGTGATCGTTTTGAAGAATATATCGGCTTTGGCGGAAACATTGCCTATGATGTAACCGAGCGGTTGAAAGTTGCCATTGATGGCTCTTACTCGGATACTTCCCGCCGGGAGATTCAACTAAGAGGGCGCGTTGCCTCAACGCAAAGTGTCGATACCGGTGTTGCTATTTTACAAAATGGCAGCCAAGGGGCGCAGTTTACAGTTGTTGATTTCGACGTAAATGACCCGTCTCTCTTTACTGGTGACAATGCCGAGGTTCAGGAGGATCTTAACCAGTTCCGGAACCATGGGATATGGGCCGTTAAAGGTGATGCTGAATATGCTGTTGATAATGGTTTCTTTAGCACCTTCAAGGCTGGTGTGCGTTTCTCGCGGCAAACTTATGACCAGTTACCACGGGTTCGTAACGAACTTGAAATTGACGATAATGATTTTCTTAATGGATTATTCCCGGCTGAATTTAACGGCGTGCCAGTTGTGGCGACGATTGAGCTAGATGTCAGCACCGATGACGAAGAAGACTTGGCTCAATTCCTAGGAATTGATACGGATCCAGATCAAAATAGTTTCAGCTTTAGTAGTGATGATGAAGGTCTGACAGGTGTTGTTCCCGGATTTACTGACGAGAATGGCGACTTTATTCCTGGCAGTACAGCGACCTTTGTGATCGATAGTAATGGCGACGTTGACGTCACCGCTACGGCAGCAGAGTTTAATAGACTCGGTTTCTTAAACGATAATGATACAGATAATCTAAACGAGAACTTTAGTAATCTAGGTGCCCTTGCTGCTGAGTTCTGTGCCAGCAATCAATTCGTAGAATCCGGTTTTCTGGATGGTGAATTTAATGGCAACCTCATTACCAATCAGGACGATGATGGAAACGTCATTGAAGCTGGTACCGGGTCATCCTTCTTGACTTTTGACGGCGCAACATGTTTGGCCGAAGCGTTGATTGGCCGTGAGTTGGTCGCACCGGGGCCAGAGGATGCGAATGTCGCTGAATTGACCCAGTCTGTTGATATCAGAGAAGAAACCATCGCATTTTATGCGCAAGCTGATTTTGATACTACAATTAACGAAATACCAGTTCGAGGAAATATCGGGTTGCGTTATGTTGATACAACACTGACATCAACCAGCTTCCGTGGTGGCTTTGATGTTGATGTCGATGATGATGGTAACATTACCGGTCTGGATATCAGCGGTAGTATCGATGATATCGTCGTGTTAACTGATGAGTTTAGCTATGACGAATTCTTGCCAAGTGCGAACGCTGTGGCTGAAGTTTCCGAGAATGTTCTTCTTCGTGGTGGTGTCTTTAGAGCGCTTTCACGCCCGGACCCTTCATCACTCGGTAATGGACGTTCGTTTAATACGCTCAATCTTGATGAGACCACTGGAGAAGAAACAATTGCTGATTTTGTCGGCGCTGTAATTGCTAATGGTAACCCAAATCTGGAACCTTTCACTTCCTGGAACTTTGATTTGGCCGCTGAGTGGTATCCCAATGCGGATTCTATCTTGGCCGTTGGCGCCTATTACAAGGTCTTTAACGGTGGATTTCAAAATTCACTTCAGGCAGAAACATTTACAATCAATGGCGAAGATATAACCGTAAATGTGCCTGTTCAGACAACGTCAGATGAGACAAGTACTATTTTTGGTATCGAGGTAAACGCCGCTCACGCGTTTACATATCTGCCAGGTCTTTTAGGCGGCCTTGGGTTCAAGGCAAGTTATAACTACGCTGACTCTGACTTTGAGTTCGAGGACGGTCAATTTGGTGAGGCGGTTACGCTTAACCAGAGTGGTGAAATCATTTCGGTTCGCCAAGGGTTTATCCCGCCTGCAAATCTCATTGGTCTTTCTGAGCATACGGCTAATGGTCAGATTTATTGGAATGTGGGTAATGCGTCTCTCTCCGCGATTGGTAAATATCGTAGTGAATTCTTCCAGCAATTTATTGGTACACCTTTGAACTTGCGCTTCATTGATGATGCCTTTGTTCTGGATGCGCGGTTCTCATACAAAATCAACAGAACTCTCAAGTTCTCACTTGAAGGGACTAACCTGCTCAACACGGCACGTGAGCAGTTTAACCCAACACTTGATAACTTTGCTGAGATCAATGTCTTTGGACCACGTTTCTTCGCAGGTCTCACAGCCAAGTTCTAATATTGGTTAATTCACGATAGGCGCGTAATACTATCGAAATACCCATCATGTGTCGGATCCCCCCGGATGCATGATGGGTTTTTTATTGGACGAAGAATATTTGATACGGCAAGACGTTTTTGGGTAGGGGTTAAATAAAAAGTAAAGCCGATTGCACTAATGACTTTTTGATCAGGCGTTAAATAGGGGAGGGGGCAATAAAAATCCCGACTCCTAGAGCCTAACCGTAAAAGCTGTGCCTTAGAAAAAAACTACCACTCCGGCATCTGATTATCGGCAGAGATAATATGCGGCTTGCGCTTTAAGGTTTTTGCATCAGGCTCTTGGTAAATGTCGTTACCTTCTGCCACCGCGAATAACGCTGGTGTTACCTGCTGCGCTGATTTTTGTCTCAGGTTGTTTAAATCTTATGGATGCATTACAGCGCCCGCATCGATAATTGTGCCCTTCGGGCTGTAATATCGATTTTTGATTTTGATCAAAACAATTGGTACACAAATAATGACTTGGTTCCGGGTTTTCGGTATCGCTTTTAAAAGCATAAACAAAAATACCAAAATCAAGTTTTTGGAGTTCATATTTATTCTTGTCAGCCTTTGTAACGCTAAGCTCTGTAAAGGCGCGCTCAAGTTTTTTACAGCGAAGATCTAACTCGGAAATTTCCTTTTCGGCCTGAGCGGCTTCCCGCAGGGCCTTTAGCAATAGTTGTTGTAGGTCACCTTGCGTGGTCTCGATTGCTGCATCGTTTTCTTGTTCGCCCAGCGTTTTGGTAACATCAATTGCTTTTGATATTAATGAAAATCCGGTTTCTGTTTCGTCTGTCATTGAAGACCCTTATTGGATAAATTGGTGTATCGTTTGTGACTGCAAAAAGCACATTTAAAAAATCGTGGATTTATCCAAGCGAACCTCATATCCATAAGCCGCGGGAAACTCTTACAATGATATGAAGTTAATGCGTTACTTTTAGCTTATAAAATGTAGCTTGAACGAAATCGTCCGGATCTCCGCTATTGTTTTGATTATAGACGCCAGCTTTAAAATACATGTAATCATTTTCTACATCATAGCCGCTTTTGGTCATATCGATTGTTGTCTCCGCAAGGATGATGCCGTCCTTTGAAATGGTGACAAAGAGTGAGTTGCCTTTTGCATCTATCTTGTAAGAAAATTTTTCATTGAGCTTAATGCCGTTTTCCGGATTTTTTGCACTCTTGGAGCGCGTGCCAATCATTTCATAATAGATATCTTTTGGTTCGCTTTCACTTTCGTGAGCGGCATAAATTGATCCATGTGTATTTTCAGGGAGTTTGCGATAATAAAGCCTGATAGGCTCATCATCTTTGGCGTGGATCTGACCAATAATAACGCGTCCAACCTGATTGCGTTTACCGGTTGTGGTGACATGATTTACCGCAAGAGTTGCCTCAAGAATTCCGTCTACAGCGCCGGCAGCTTTTTGGGCTTCAAGAGGGGCAGATGAAAAGACCCAATTGTTTTTATTAGGTCTTCCATCCTCGAGACGGGTTTTTATTGCTGTATTCCCGCGGCGAAGCATTTCGCGCAGTTCTGTACGGGTATAGGAGGTGTTTTTTGAAGTTTTGTAACCCTCAATAGGATTTTTAAAAACCATACCGCCATCATCGCCAGTATAGAAAAATTCACTCTCATACCCGGCGGAAAGTTCACGCTCTTTAATTGTGTCCGATTTTCCATTTCTGTCTGTATCTGTCGGGACAGAGATGTTCCAACCGAGCAAGTCAAAGTTTTTGCCAGGGGGTAGCTCACTCGATAAACCGGAACCGCCACTGCTTTTGGACAGAACATTGACGCTTACTTTTTGATCCCCTTGCACACCATCGCGTCGTAATTTGACATCATCATAGCGACCTTCGCCGCCGCCATAGCCTAGAAATATACTTGCGGTTTGCGCTTCGTCGGTGTTGAAAGAGACTTTGATGGTTTTCCAGCCACGCTTGGCGACCGCGCGATTAAAATAAATCCGTTCACCAACCTTTACCCCAACCAAGGCTAATCCCTTATGGCTTACGCTCAATTTGTAATGTGAATTTGGCTCGACCGAGATTGACTGGTTCACGATACCATTTGAACGGACTATTTTAATAGAACGGGACCCGGATTTTGAATCGTTGGAAAGAGACACATCCGGTTTTGCTTTTTCACTAATCGTCCAGCCATCTCGTCCGTTTTCGAAACCCGGATTATTCAGAGAAACTTCCTGTGCCATTGCGCTGCTGGTGAACAGGCCGGTTACATATAGTGTCGCTAGAATTGCCTTTAAACAGTTTGCTGGGGTGATGACTGATCGCATGATATTTCCTAATGTCCTACTAATCTAAAAGGTTCTCACATTTGATATAACCAATTGGTCCTGTGAAGCCAAGCAAACAAGGTCGGCTACACTTGATTTTGATCGCGGAGTTATAAAATCATTTTAGTCTGATTTTTTGTCGCTTTTAAGGCTTTTCAGGCGAAGCTTTGAACGATGGGCTGGTTTCAAAGGCTCATCGGGACCTTGCATGTAGGCTTTCTGCCATTTTTGGTTTCGGGCATCGCTATCTGGTTCTTGCAATTCCTTATTGAAGGTAGAGCGTGATTCACGCCACGCGGAAAATTCAGCCCATAATTCCGGGTTATCATCAGGGCTGCGCAAGACAGGTTCGAAATTTTCCAGCTCGCCGCGACGAACCGGGAAGATCGTTGCAATGGGTTCATTCTCTTTGAACATTACCCCCTTATCGGGTGTTGAGAACTTCCAATTCATCGTAAAAGTGTAGGGTGACCAATCGGTTTCGATCACGGCATTTAGCGCCTGTATATGGGGTTTTATGCGGTTTGCGGGACCACCAACCCAAAGATCAAAGCCCGGCGGGGTTTTTATAAGGGCATTGACGTGAAAAGTTAAAATCCCTTCGCCAAAATGACTATCAGCCCCTTTGGGCGGCTTACCGTCTACAGTTGCGAATTTGATGTCCTCTTTTTTGGTACCACCATTCCATTTTGCCTCAAATGTTTCGGTACATAAAATCTCCCACCCGTAGCAATTGGCTATTGCCAGGGGCAAACAGCGATAGGCATATTTATCAGGACTGTCATCCATCCATTGGCGCGCGTGCGGTGCAGCACGGAGCCTGAAGTCCGCGCGCTCCTCAACAAAGAATTCGATCTTTTTGTTGAGAGTATCTTTGGTCATATTTCAATCTCGATTCTATAGGGTTTTGGCCAATAGCCTATAAATTAAGTAATAAACGCAATATAGAGCTAATTTTTTTACCATTTATACAATGAAACTCACTAGGAATGTAACATTATTACAAGCATCTCAGATAAATACCAATTTTTTGAAATTGGTGGGAGTAACTGGTTGACTAATAAGCAATTGAGTGGCCAAAATACAGTATGTGACTCCGTTTGCGAGAATACAGGACAGTTGTAAAAATTTTAGGGTAAGGAACGATTAAAATGGGAACTGGAAAATTGGGAAAAGTGAAAACTAACAACAAGTTAGCCGTAAATACGGCCCTCGACCGTTCAAAGCTTATGTCGTCCGTGGCGACAATCGCTATTTTCTCGGTTGCTTCGCTTCCCGCAGTAGCACAAGATGTTATCACTGTGGGGAATCAGGCCTCTGGTGGAGGGTTTTCCTCTGATCCACTTGATACGTTCAATGTTGCCGCTGGTATTGTCCATGTGGTTGATGTAAGCGACGATACCTTTTTCTCCGACAATAATTCCTCTGGCAGTGATGATGATGTTACGTTCAATATTGACGGTACTGTTATCAATACCTTTAATGGCTCGAGTACGGCCACAATTCTGGAAACCGACACTGGTGTTTTAAATAACATTTTCAATGTTGGCCCAACCGGTCTTGTTCAAGGCTCGAATACAACTATCTTCCTCGAAAGTACCGGAACCCAGATCAACAATGCCGGCATTATCGAATCTATCCCCGATTCTGTTCAGGATAATGGGCTAATCAACCTTGATAATGAAGCTCAAGATACTCTCCTTAATAACTTGGCAACGGGCATCATTCGGGTGAATGAGACTGATGGTACCTTTGCCCCTGGTGCTGTGGTTCGTGTTGATGTGGAGAGTACAGCCGGGGGAGGGACGCCTGCACTCTTCACCGTTAATAATGCCGGGTTAATCCAAAGCCTTGATACAATGGCGGATACTGGTAGTAGTGGGCTTAATTCCTCCGATGATCCTGACGTTTTGAATTTTGATGGAGCGCCCAGTAACTGTGAGCCCTGTGAAATCAATCTTCAGCTCACAAACTCCGGGACAATTAGCACTGAAAGTCCTTTCGATACCTCGAATTCAGCCGCTATCCGTTTTGAAAATGATGCAACTTTCACTGGGGCAATTACAAACTCCGGAACCATTTCCTCTGCCAATGCAAACGGTATCTTCCTCGGCAATGCGTTTGATAACGGGTTTAGAGGCGATCACGTCGGGACAATCACCAACTCTGGCACAATTTCAGCTGGCGATCGCGCGGTTCGTGTCGATTCCGGTAGCCGGGCTCTGGTCATTGACAACCTGGCTGGCGGTCTCATCACTGGCGGCGGCGAGGGTATTTTTCTGGATCAGGGCAGTGGCTCTGATGCCGGATTCTCTGGCGCTACCATCACGAATTCTGGTATAATTTCCTCACCTGACTCAGCGCTTAGTGCGCGAGGGCAGGGTGGTACCACGATTACCAATAATGCTGGTGGACAAATACTCGGCCTATCGGGTGGTTCCGCGCGCTCTGTTCTTGAAATCACAGGCGATGCTAACGACGTTATTATTACCAACGCCGGTACCATTGCATCTTCAGCTGGCTTCACAGATTCAGGTGGTATCGTTCAGGAAGCTGTCGGAATTTCTGTAGGGGACGTAAGCGGAGATATAAGAGATATTTCCTTTACCAATACCGGGACAGTTAATGGTGACGCGGCCTCTGGTCTTGTGATTTCTTCTGACTCAACATTGACCGGTACTGCCATTTCAGCAACCAGTGTTATCAATAATAGCGGAACGATCACATCGACCGGCGATGCTGCGTTTGCTGTTGCAGGCACTACAGTTTTGCCAACCATTATTAATAGTGGCACTTTGACGGGTACTGGCGGAAACGCTGGCAACCCGAATCCAAACCCTGTGATTGGTACACCGGGTATTGCGTTTGACGCATCATCCGCAACAGCGCCTGTAACATTTGAACAGCAGGGCGGGGCGCTTAATGGTGATTTCCTCGGTACATCCGACGGAACCTTTGATACGTTGAATTTCACAACTTCAAATTTCTCGTTAACCCACGATATTCTCCAGTCTGTTAATGTTGATGTTGCGAGTGGTGTCACCTTGTCGCCACAAGGGTGGCGTTTAATTGAAGGTGACTTGAATGTCAGCGGTGCGCTGGCTTTCACGCTTGGTCAAGATAGCCTTGATGTCACCGGGGATGTAAATCTTTTGGCTGGCAGTACTGTGGCAATTGATGCTCCAGCCGGGACTGTCACTGCAACCGGACAAGAATTTGAACTAATTCGTTCCACCGGGGGAACACTGACTAATAATGCCACACTCGATACAACTGCAATTGCTGATACCTCATTCTTGCTAGATTTTGAATCTACTGGCGTTAGCCCGGATGGCACGTTGTCAGTGATCGCGATGGCGGCAGTTTCACCGCCTCCAC
>CAYMPJ010000018.1:0-74943 GCA_964392325.1 uncultured Caulobacterales bacterium | reverse complement strand
GTAAGAGTAAGAGTGACGACGAGGATTTTCGGATTAAGCGCAAGCCTAGAAAAAAAGGCTCTCCTATAAAAGCCGGTGCACCTGTGAGAATCGACGATCTTGATGCAGAATATAGTGGGCGTAAATCAAAGGATAAGAAAAAGCCGGGATCGAAAAAACCCAAGGCGTATTCTAAATCAGGTGGTGAAGGAAAATTCAAAAAACCAAAATCCAAATCACCCGCTTCAAAAAAAGGTAAGTCCAAAAAACCAAAAGCTGGACCCGCAAAGGGGAGAAAGACGCCAAAGCCCGGACGCGCTGCGCGAAAAGCTAGATAATTATTTAGCCAAAGCAATTCCAATTTAGATTGAAGCTACATTCGCTTATCCGGCAAAATTAATGGACAGCAAATATTATAGCCGCTGTGCTCACCAAAACGCCCAAGGCTGCGGCGAGATATCCACGATGGTCTGGAGAAGTTGCTGCATGGGGGCCCAGATGAAACAGGGTCAGATAGATGAATGCACCTGCGGTGATACCCATCATTACTGACAGACTGGCCTGGGCAATATTGATAAAGCTAAGAGCAACCAATGTTCCTGCAATTGTTGTCAGGCTGGCAGCGATAAAGGCAATGATGGTGGCGGGCACGACGCGTAAGCGTGAGTTGCGCAATAAGAAGTAAATGATAATGCCTTCGGGAAATTCGTGCACCAATAACCCCAGGACTGTTAACCACCCGGTAAATGCATCCCCTTGAAACGCGACTGCATAGAGAACGCCGTCAAGAAATGAGTGCATGCCAAGGGCTAAAATAGAGGTCGATGCAAATGCGAGGTCAGTGTTGAAGGAGGGGCCACTGATTAGCACTCGGAATACAAATCCCATAACCAGAAACCCAAGAAAGCTCAACATCACCCAATCCCAGAAGCGATCGGAGATTGCATAGCCCTCAGGTAGCAGATGAAACAGGGTAGCAGTTGCTAGAACACCTACTGCAAACGCAGAAATATACGGGCTAATGCGGCTGCCTAAATCGCCGAGAATTGCCATTGATAACAGGCCAACAGCACTGATCAAGGCCGCAAGAATGCTTACCTCAACGGCTAACATATTGCCCGTATTAAAAAACAAAAAACCGGTCCCCTTGGCCCAACACTCTTCAATCAAATGAGACTATTTTTGATTAAGTAGCGACACTCACATTATAGTTTTTGATCATATGCCGAATATATTACCCTATTAAGCGGAATTATCGGCCGATCATACGATTTGAGTTCATCAAGGTATGTCCCAAAATGAGCTAAAATCACTCCTCCATTTAAGATATAGACCGAGGATGTTATCACGTCACTAAAATATTTGCTCAAGTTTGTGCTGGTATAGGTAAAACTAGCAATTAATTGAAAATATTCTCGAAAAAATTACGTTTTTCAGTGTTGCTCAACCGCCATATTGCAGCTTATGGTAACCCAGCTCTTGGACAGGTTCATCGTGTGTTCGATTGTTCATAAAATAGACAAATTGACGACTTTCTATTCTATGACAATTTTCTATCGAAAAATCTGTGTTTGAGCCGGTTACATGTAACCCCCGTATCCTGTAAGCATAAAGTTTTTAATCCAACTCGACTAACATTGAAAAGGTATCGAGCAGTGTCCGAGTGCGGTCACCACCATCATCATCATGAGAATACTGATTTTAAGCGTCTTTTGGCCGCTTTGTTTATCACTGTAATCATCATGGTTATCGAGGTTGTCGGCGGTGTAATTTCTAGCTCACTTGCATTAATTGCCGATGCTGCGCATATGTCGACCGATGCGATGGCTTTAGGGTTAGCCGCAGGCGCGCATTGGTTCTCTAAAAAACCTGCCAATGATAGTTTGCATTTCGGCTATCGTCGAATTCAGGTTCTTGCGGCATTCGTGAATTCTATTTTGCTTTTCATTTTAATCGGGTGGATTGTCATTGAAGCAATTCAACGGTTTTTAAATCCTGAGCCGGTGATATGGTCAACAATGCTGGTTGTTGCGATCTTGGGACTCGCGTCAAATGGAATTGCATTTGCGATTTTAACATATGGCAATAAGAGCAATGTGAATATTCGCGGTGCGGTCTTGCATGTGGTGAGTGATTTATTGGGTTCTGCTGCTGCTGTTTTGGCGGCATTAGTGATTATGGCGACTGGCTGGTTGCGTGTTGATCCCATCCTTTCCGTACTGGTTGCGTTGTTAATTGGTCGCTCTGCCTATCACTTACTTAAAGATACTGGCCATATTCTATTGGAAGGTGCGCCGACTGATATTAATGTGCCAGCTTTGATAAGTGGCTTAAAAGAAAAAGCGCCAGAAATTGCGGATATCCATAAAGTTCAAATCTGGCAGCTCACTCCAGAACATCCCCGTCTTACCATGCACGTTGCTGTCAATCGTTCAGATACCGCGGCGGGAACGCTGACAAGGATCAAATCCTTTCTTGATGAGCATTACAGTTCGCTGCAATCGACAATACAGATTGAAATAAAAAACCATTGCCCTGATCTTCTCTGTAATGGATCTGGAAAAGATATGCTTGAGGGTTATATCGCGCCATCTGGTCTAGCAGCCGATAGTAGCAGCACTGCGGGGACAGGGGATAAGATTTCCGAGACGCCAAGAGATACGGGCACTACGATACATTAGCTTTGTCACGCTTCCGAGTTGCTGACTTGCTCTTTTTCGGAAAATGTTATTTTCTCCGCAATAAAAATATTGCTTCTCTAGCGCGCAAGTTAGCAAACGACTGGCTTAAACCTGATGGTGAGAAAGCGCTCGGTACTTGTCCTGGCCTACCTGCATATGATTTTTCAATTTTGATATCGTTATCATTACACAAATCAATAAAATCAGTCAGGGTGCATAGATGGATGTTATCTGTGTGATACCAATGGGAGGGCAGGGAGCGTGATCTTGGCATACGGCCATTCAGGAGTAAATCCAGGCGTAACTTCCAGTGGGCAAAATTTGGCGTTGAGACAATAACATAATTCCCGATACGCAGTGACTGGTTTAAAATATCGAGTGGACGATCCATCGCTTGAATAGTCTGGGTAAGAACCACATAATCAAATGCTTTATCAGGATAATCGACAAGATCGGTGTTTGCGTCCCCTTGGACCACAGACAAGCCACGGGCCACACACATAGAAACACCTGAGCGCGAAATTTCCAATCCGCGAGCGCGCACGCCGCGTTCGCGGGCAAGGAGATTGAGTAAATGTCCATCCCCGCACCCAACATCAAGCACACTGCTACCTGTTTTTACCATTGAGGCAACATGTTTCAGGATTTTTTGTTGTAACGGAGAGGGCGGAGTGAGCGCTGTTGGGTTTTCAGCCATCAGCTAGATACTCCTGGCGTTAGCTGGGCATGGTAATCGGCTTGTGCCACATCGATAAACCCTTTTAAAATACTGGAAAACTCTGGTTCGTCTAATAAGAATGCATCGTGACCTTTGTCACTTTCGATTTCTACAAATGAAACCTCACTGCCTGCGGCATGAAGTGCGCGTACGATCGTTCGATTTTCTATTGTGGGATAGAGCCAGTCAGAACTGAAGGATGCGAGTAAAAAACGGGTCGGTGTATCTTTAAATAGTTCCGCTAGCCGGCCGCCGGAACGCGCGGGTAAATCAAAATAATCCATAGCTCTCGTTATGTAGAGATAAGAATTAGCATCAAAGCGATCGACAAATGTCATGCCTTGATGGCGAAGATAACTCTCCACTTGAAAGTCCGCGTCAAAGCCAAATGTAACTTCATCGCGGTCTTGAAGGCCACGCCCAAATTTTTGATCAAGGGCGGCTTCTGATAAATAGGTAATATGAGCTGTCATCCTCGCAACAGCTAAGCCTTTTGCCGGAACATGGCCCGTTATAAGATAGTTTCCATCTTGCCAATTGGGATCAGCCATAATGGCTTGGCGACCAACTTCATGAAAAGCGATATTTTGGGGCGTATGTTTTGCCGCGGTTGCGATAGGCGCGGCAGCAAAAATGCGTTCTGGATAGGTCGCTGCCCATTCCAATACTTGCATCCCGCCCATTGATCCGCCGATAACAGCAACCAAACGATCTATTCCAAGGCGTGTAATTAATCGCTCTTGGGCACGCACCATGTCGCGAATAGTCACTACCGGGAAGGTGAGACCATAGGGTTTTCCCGTTTTTGGGTCGATGCTAGCCGGTCCCGTCGTCCCCATACACCCGCCAAGAATATTTGAGCAAATCACAAAATACCGGTTTGTGTCGATTGTCTTGCCGGGGCCAATTATGTCCGTCCACCAACCCGGTTTGCCAGAGAAGGGATAGATATCACTGGCATATTGATCGCCGGTTAGCGCATGACAGATGAGAATCGCATTGGATTTTAGGTCATTGAGAGTGCCATAGGTCTCATAGGCAATTTCAACGCCTTCAAGCCTCTGACCGCAATCAAGGGGTAAAGACTCATTCAGAGTGAGCGCATTCGGCTTATATTGAGTTTGTTCATTCATGAAATTATGGGGAAGTTACATTATAAAATCTGATTATGCACTATTTGGGGCTTAACTACTCTTGATAAGTGTCTGAGTGCATGGGTATATCAGGCTATGGCTGCGCACGCAAAACTAGCATCCAGTTGTGTTTTTACAGGGTAGGGGCGCGATTACGAAATTGGTCCCGGCGCAATGGACCATGAAGCAATGAACTATGAAACAATGGACCGTAAAGTAATGGAAAAGAGTGTGAACCCAATTAATAAACCAACGCCCAGACCGGGCATTTTGGACATCGCACCTTATGTTCCAGGGCGTAGCGGCAAAGATGCAGATAAGGATGGTTACGCCGGCCCGATCTATAAGCTTTCCTCCAACGAGTCAGCTCTGGGGGCGAGCCCGCTCGCAATAGCAGCCTATGGCGAGAATGCCGGCAATTTGCATCTATACCCTGATGGCGGTGCTACACAATTGCGCACTGCGATTTCAAAACATGAAAACATAGATACAAACCGGATAATTTGCGGCGCAGGGTCTGACGAGATTTTACAGCTTTTGTGCCGCGCTTATTTGGGCGAGGGCGATAATATTGTTCAGACAGAACACGGGTTTCTAGTCTATGCAATAGCGGCGCAAGCTTGCGGCGCCGTTACGCACTTTGCTCCGGAAACAAATTTAACTGCGAATGTTGATACACTTCTTGAATTTGTAGATGAACACACAAGGCTGGTATTCATTGCCAATCCGAATAACCCAACGGGAACCTATCTCCCGGCAAGTGAAATTGAACGCCTTCACGCAGGGTTACGCAGCGATATTATACTGGTTATCGATGCGGCTTATGCGGAGTATATGGAAGAAGATGATTATGATTGCGGTACTGAGCTTGTAGAGAAGTTCGATAATGTGATTATGACTCGTACATTTTCGAAAATTTATGGTCTCGGCGCGCTTCGGCTTGGTTGGGCCTATGGCGCTCCAGAAATTATCGATGCCCTACATCGTATACGCGGGCCATTTAATGTTAGCAGTGCAGCGCAGATTGCCGGAATAGCTGCAATTGAAGATCAGGATTTTGTACGTCGCAATCTCGTCCATAATAGAACCCAGCGCGATATTATGGTTCAGCGTGTCAGAGGGCTTGGGTTAGAAGTGCACCCTTCTTTTGGAAATTTTATTTTGGTTAAATTTCCTATGGAAGAAGGATTTTCTGCTTCGCAGATGGAGACATGGCTCGCAAGTAAGGGCGTAATGGTGCGGGAGATGAAGGCATATCGGTTGCCCGATTATTTGCGAATTTCAATTGGCAGTGAAGAAGCAAATGCTTGTCTAATGGATTTGCTAGAGAAAAAGTTTGCTAAGGCGTAAACTGAAATGCATGGAAGATCAGTTTTGTGATGCCTGACAATATTCTTTTTGATAATATCGTTATTATTGGACCCGGTTTGATTGGGTCTTCGCTTGCACGTGCCATTCGCGAGAATAAACTGGCAAAGAAAATTACCGGTTATGATCATAACCAAGAAATTGCATTAGAAGCAAAATCTATTGGTGTTATTGATGGCGTTGAAAATGATTTGGGCCAAGCCATTGCCGGTGCGGATTTAATCATTCTTGCGACTCCTGTCGGGGCAATTGATAAGCTTTGTACAAGTCTGAATGCACATGCCGGTCCACAAAGTGTGGTTATGGATGTAGGTTCTATTAAAGGAGCTATAACACGCGCTGCGCAAACCCTTCGCGAGGATATCTATTTTGTGCCTGCGCATCCTATTGCGGGTACGGAGCAATCCGGGCCTGCGGCCGGCTTTGCCAGTCTGTTTGTGGATCGCTGGTGTATTTTAACGCCTTTGGAGCGAGACGATAAAGCATATCGTCTGGCGGTTGCTCGAATTGAGACATTATGGCTTTCAATCGGGTCAATGGTTGAGAAAATGGATGCCGACCACCATGATTTGGCTTTAGCGATTACATCGCATTTACCCCACTTAATTGCTTTTACTTTAGTGGGCGCTGCAGACGATCTGGAATCTGTAAATGAAGCAGAGATTATAAAATATTCAGCAGGGGGATTTCGTGATTTCACCCGGATTGCGGCTTCTGATCCCACAATGTGGCGAGATGTTTTTTTAAATAATAAGGAAGCAGTGTTAGAAGTCTTAGGGCGCTTTACTGAGGAATTAGCCGTTTTGCAGCGCGCTATCCGGTGGGGCGATGGGGACAAGCTATCACAAGTTTTTACAAGGGGCCGGGCCCTAAGACAGGCAATTGTTGAAGCAGGCCAGGAAACCGATGAGCCGAATTTCGGGCGGGATGGCTAGTGTCCCGCTTAAGCACGTAAATCTTTTGCGGTACCCAGCGTAATATAAGAAGTAATGCTTCCTACTTGTGAAAGCGTGCCAAGAATGTCTGTATGAAATTCTTTATAGGCTTCAAGACCGGCAACTTCGACGCGCAAAATATATTCAATAGAGCCGGTTACATTATGGCATTCGCGAACTTGCGGCGCGGCATTCATGGCCCGCTCAAATGCTTTTGCATCCTTTTTTAGGTGCGCCGAAAGACCGACAAGGACAAAAATTGTGATTGCCGCGCCAAGTTCCCGGCGATTGAGGACGGCGCGATATCCTTGAATAATACCAGATGTCTCTAGCTCTTGGACGCGGCGCAAACATGCAGATGCGGATAGCCCGACTCGTTCCGCCAGATCAACATTGCTGATCCGCCCGTTGGTTTCGAGTTCTCGCAATATATTGTGATTTATATCATCTAAAACGTACATATATTGCGAATATATGTAAAAATTCACGATAAAAGCAACATTATTTCGATTAAAAGCACTTAAAGTTGTGAAATTCACTGATTTTATTGCTTCCCATTGGATTTTCATGAAATGGCACTTTTAGAACTTCAAGACTATGATATCTCCGCCGATAGAGGATTTTTGTGTGATTATAATGCCGACCTGATTGCACTTTCTGGCGCGTCAGCAACCGCTAGAAAAATTGCAATGGCGTTGCCGTCAATCTTACCCTCGGGACGCGTTAGACAATATTTAAAAGATAATTTACCCGGTCACGCGAACGAACAAGAGTGGCAAAAGGAAATTAGCCCATTGGATGATCATCAAGCTCGAATGTTGATGGTGCATTACTCGTTTATGGTTCAGGCATATGTTTGGGGCGAAGATGAAGCTCCTGAAATATTGCCCGAAAAATTAGCAGTGCCAATGTGTTGCCTTGCTGAGCGTCTGGGGCAACAGCCCTTACTACCTTATTCGGGTTATGTGCTCGATAATTGGGCAAAATTGAATAATGATGGCGATGTCGATCTTGATAATATTTATATGATTCAAAATTTTCTGGGTGGTCAGGATGAAAACTGGTTTGTTCTTATTCACGTAGCAATTGAGGCAAGAGCGGGGGAATGTTTGGCACTAATGAAGCCAATTGTTGAGGCCATCGAAAACAATGACACCGATAGCGTCACTGATTGTTTGAATAAAATGGCGCCGGTTTGGGGCGATATTATCGATATATTCAAACGAATGCCCGAGCGCTGCGATCCTTATGTCTATTTTGAACGTGTACGTCCTTATATTCATGGATGGAGAGATAATCCCGCATTGCCCAACGGCATTATTTATGAAGGTGTTGCTAAATATGCCGGTAAGCCACAGACATTTCGCGGACAAACCGGGTCACAGTCTTCAATAGTGCCTACTATGGATGCATTATTGGGAATCGGGCATGCTGCTGATCCTTTAAAGACGTTTCTCGATCAATTGCATATTTATCGCCCGCCTTCGCATCGAAGATTTATAGATGATGTTCGCCAAACAAGTAAATTGCGCGAATTTGTGAAGAGTACGGGCAACGCCGCGATGACTGATGGGTATAACCATCTTGTTCAAGCTGTATCAGATTTTCGAACGCAACACCTGCTTTACGCAGCCAATTATATAAATAAGCAAAAGAGGGGCGCGGCGGGTAACGATACGGAGGTCGGTACAGGGGGAACGCCTTTCATGAAATATTTGAAAAAACATCGCGATGAAACAAGCAACAATCTATTGCCGCACTAAGGCCAAAACCCACGGTTTTAAATTGGCAATTTTTTTTAACCATCCACTTCATCCAGACGAACTTTATATCCCCAGAGGTTTTTGATGTGCTCGATTACTGCTGTTTTCGTTTTTGGTTCCAGCTTGCGGTCGCGATAAACTGTGTGTTGAAGTTTTAAGGTGCGATCTCCCGCTAAATCAGCCCCGATTACTTGTATATTTGGTTCGTGAGTGCCCAGGTCATACATGGTCGCTAGCGTTTTACGCACCATCTCGAACCCGCGTGAATTATGGATAGCCGCAATTTCCATATGTTTTTCTTTGGCGTTATCAGAAATAGCAAACATGCGGAACTGGCGCATAACAGTGGGTGATAAATATTGTAGAATAAAACTTTCATCGCGATAGTTTTCCCAAGCATATTTGAGAGCGCTGCGCCAATCTTTGGACTCTGCTAAATCCGGAAACCATTCACGATCTTCCGGAGTGGGTTCAACGCAAATACGTTTGATATCTTCCATCATTGCAAATCCAAGTGCATACGGATTAATACCCGAATATCGCTGATCGTCAAAATCTGGCTGGAAAACAACCCCTGAATGGGAGTGAAGAAACTCCATGATAGAGCCTTCACCGATTTGCCCGCGATTATAGAGTTCATTCATAATGTAGTGATGGGTGAATGTCGCGCAACCTTCATTCATAACTTTGGTTTGTTTTTGTGGATAGAAATATTGCGCCATATTGCGAACAATGCGAACCAATTCCCGTTGCCAGGGTCTTAAAACCGGGCTGGCTTTTTCAATAAAATAGAGAAGATTTTCTTCTGGTAACTTGATATCGCGAACCGATTGTTGGCGCTCTTCCGCTTCTTCCTCGTCTTCTTCTATATTGGGCAGCGTGCGCCAGATATCGTCAAAGTTCTCGCGCTCATGCTCTGCTCGTGCAACAATTTTGGCTATTTTATCCGCATCTGATAGGCGAGGAGGGCGGTTATACCGAAATACACCCTGATCCATCAGGGCATGGGCGCTATCAAGAATTTTCTCCACTTCTTCAAACCCATATTCATCCTCGCACCGAGCAATATATTTTTTTGAGAACTCAAGATATGAAAGGATGCCATCAGCATCGGTCCATTGTTGGAAAAGGTAATTATTCTTAAAGAAATGATTGTGACCAAAACACGCATGCGCCATCACAAGCGCCTGCATGGTCATCGTATTTTCCTGCATTAGATAGGCAATGCATGGATTTGAGTTGATGACGATTTCATAGGCGAGACCCGTATACCCTTTTTGGTACATCATCTGATCACGGCTGAAATGTTTGCCGAATGACCAGTGCTGATACATGAGCGGCATGCCATGAGATGAATAAGCATCCAGCATTTGTTCAGAAGTTATAATTTCGATTTGATTGGGATAAATATTAAGACCCAGATCATTGAGGGCAATTTCTTCAATAGCGTCTAGGGCGCGTTTGAGGTTATCAAAAGTCCATTCAGAATCTTCATAGAGAAGGGTCGGTTTTACGGCTGCCTGGGTCATGCTTGGTGCCTTTCAATTAGATGAAGATTCTACCCTTATTTGGCTTGAGATTCTATGAAGGCAGCCTGATTTGAGTATAAAAAACGTTCACAAATTCTAAGATGTTATAGACTTGAATTTACGGGCAATTGACTATGGCTCTTTAATGAATGCACTAATTTATGCCTTTGCTATGAGATCACCCGCGCAAATATGCGTTATTTCCTCATTTTCATCTTTATCCGAGCTCCTTATCTCTTGCAAAAAGCTCTCTGAATACCGGAAATATATCCTGCGGCCTTGCGATCCGGGTTTGAGCAAAATGATCCCAATTTGGGGCCAGCTCCCGGTATGCGCGCCATAATTCAGCGCCAGAATCGCTATCTGCAAAAACCTGCAATTCTCTCTCATCAAGTATTTCAATATAAGCATAATACTGACTTATAGGCATAACATCGGTGTTGAGCATCTCAACACATCGTTGGGCGTCACCTGATTGCGTATAACCGTCGGAGGCTTGCGCCACATAGATATTCCATTCATGTGCGGGAAAGCGCTCTTTCTGGATTTTTAGCATTTCTTCCAGCGCCGTGGAGACAACCGTGCCCCCTGACTGGCGAGAATAGAAAAATGTCTCTTCGTCTACTTCTTCAGCATGATGGGTATGGCGAATAAATATCACTTCCAGTCGTTCATAACGTCTTTTGAGAAAAAGATAGAGCAGCATATAGAAGCGCTTGGCCAAGTCTTTTTCACGTTCACCCATAGAGCCGGAAACATCCATCAGGCAAAACATCACCGCAGCCGTGGTTTCAGCAGGGGTGGGCTCGAATGCATTAAAACGCACATCAATAGGGTCAATAAAAGGGGCCCAACGGCGTTTTTTTTCCATCTCTTCCAATTGAACGAGGAGTGCTTTTTTCTCTGTGATTTCGTCAGGAGTAGGGCTGGAAATTCTTTCTAACTTGAACAAACGTTCCTTTAAGGCGTTTAATTCTTTTGTAGATGGGCGGCCCAAGGCGAGACGGCGACCATGGGCATTGCGCATTGTACGAATTAAATTCATATTCGTTGGTGAGCCTACGCTTGTAACGCCTGCGCGTTTGTAAGCGGTGGATTTTATTTCTTTCAAGGATCGTTTGATGAGATTGGGTAATTCTAGATCCTCAAAGAAGATATCTAGAAACTCTTCCTGAGTTAGAGTGAATTGAAAGCTATCCTCACCATCACCATCATCGCTAGCTTCCTTGCCTTGCCCTTCGCCAGCTCCTTTGGGTGGTTTTTTGATCCGGTCGCCAGCATCGAATTCCTTATTACCCGGATGAATGCCTTGGCGCTTCCCGGTCTCCGGGTTGTGACGCAGCTTTGGTTCCGCGGTAGAATTGGCGGGTATAGAAATTTTCTCGCCTTTTTCCAGATCGGAAACCGAGCGCTCCCGGATAGATTTATTGACTGCTTCCTTGATCTGTTTACGTGCACGCTTGAGGAACCTCTGACGGTTGCCAAGCGACTTGCCTTGTGGGTTTTTGCGCCGATCAATGAAGTGGAATTGGGTCATGAGGGCTTAGCTTACCTTCTTGGGGGTGCTTCTCAACCCCAGTTAGATACTAAAGTTAGATCCTAAATATAAGTGAATTGGGGCCTGGCCCAAATCACCCAGCCTTATTCACCCGCATATACCATTCAACAAGACGTCTTACTTGACGTGTCGTGTATTCGCGCTCAGTCATACGACTGACGAATGTTTCGTGCTTGGCTTCCGTGTCGCTGTCTTTTTTGCTGTCAAAGGAGATAACCGGTAGCAAGTCCTCAACTTGCGAGAACATGCGCTTTTCTATGACATTGCGCAATTTCTCGTAGCTGGTCCATTTCGGATTTGCGCCCTCATTATTTGCACGCGCTCGCAAAGTAAATTTGACAACCTCATTACGGAAATCTTTTGGATTTGCAATACCAGCCGGTTTTTCGATTTTTGAAAGTTCCGCATCCAGCGTTGCTCTATCAAGAAGCTGGCCTGTATCAGGGTCTTTAAAGTCCTGATCTTCTATCCATGAGTCGGCATAGGCGATGTAGCGGTCAAATAGATTTTGACCATATTCTCCGTAACTTTCCAGATAGGCCTTTTGAATCTCTTTACCGATAAATTCCGCGTAGCGCGCTGAAAGTTCTGATTTGATAAAGTCGAGATATTTCTTCTCGGTTTCTTCCGGAAATTGTTCTCGTTTGATCGCGTTTTCCAGTACATACATCAGATGTACTGGATCAGCTGCGACTTCATCCGTATCAAAATTAAAGGTGGACGAAAGTACTTTATAAGCAAAACGAGTGGAAATTCCGTCCATGCCTTCATCGATGCCGGCTGCATCGCGATATTCTTGATGGCTCTTTGCTTTGGGATCAGTATCTTTGAGCTTATCGCCATCATACACTCGAAGTTTGGAGTAAAGATTGGAGTTTTCATGTTCTCTCAAACGTGTGAGCACAGAAAAGCGGGCAAGCATGTTGAGTGTTTCTGGCGCACAAGGGGCATTTTTCAATTCCGAACCGGCGAGGAGTTTTTCGTAGATTTTTTCCTCTTCATTGGCCCGCAGACAATAAGGAACTTTGATGACACAAATGCGATCCAGAAAAGCTTCATTATTCTTGTTGTTGCGGAAAGTTGTCCATTCGGATTCGTTTGAGTGGGCAAGGATGACACCACTAAATGGAATCGGTCCAAGACTTTCTGTGCCGACATAGTTGGATTCTTGTGTTGCGGTTAAAAGTGGATGAAGCACTTTGATCGGCGCTTTAAACATTTCAACAAATTCCAACATACCCTGATTGGACATGCATAGACCGCCGGAATAGGAATAGGCGTCGGTATCGTCTTGAGAGAAATGTTCAAGTTTGCGAATATCGACCTTGCCAACCAACGCAGATATATCCTGATTGTTTTCATCTCCAGGTTCTGTTTTTGAAATGGCAATCTGGCGCAATTTAGAGGGATAGAGTTTGACCACTTCGAATTTTGAAATATCGCCGCCAAATTCATCCAGACGTTTAACTGCCCAAGGGCTCATCAAGTCGCTCAGTCGGCGTTTATCAATTCCATATTTTTCTTCAAGTAGACTTTTTAAATCATCGCTTTGAAAAAGGCCTAACGGGCTTTCGAATACTGGAGAAACTTCATCTCCGGCTTTAAGAACATAGATGGGGTTTTCTTCCATTAGGTCTTTTAAGCGTTCAGCCAAGGAGGATTTGCCCCCGCCAACCGGGCCAAGCAGATAGAGGACTTGACGTTTTTCCTCGAGACCTTGCGCAGCTTGACGAAAGTAGGCGACGATATGTTCGATGGTATCTTCCATCCCATAAAAGCCTTCAAAGGCTTTATACTGACGAATGGTGCGGTTAAAGAAAATGCGAGATAGACGGGGGTCCTTTGACGTATCCACCATTTCCGGTTCGCCAATAGCGGCAATCATACGTTCAGCAGGAGAGGCATACATGATAGGATCATCTCTTGCGGCAAGAAGGTAATCGCGCAAGCTCATCGATTCATGCTTGGTGCGTTCATATCCTTCGCTGAAGAGTTCAAAAACGTCGAGATTGTTACCAAAACTGTCACTTGTCATTTTTACTCACCTTTGATAATGGCCGACCTCTGAAGGTCATGGTCAATTAAAATTTACCCAGCGAATGCCTACCCGACTTTTTTGTGCTTCTATTGCGTCATTAGTACGTGGTCTGACTATGCGAAATGTTTGTGTTTGGTTGTAAAAAGTCTTTCTTTTCAATCTCGCGCAGGCAAATGTGCAGAAGAGAACGTTTAGTGTTTGCGGACGGGATGGCTGGATTAACGCGATCTTCTACGAAGATCAGAGTATCCATACTGCATTAACAAACCGTCACTGTCTGGATAATATAACATTATTTTGGGGAATTTGTGAACCATTTTTCGCCTAATAAATGCAAGAGTGAAATCACCTTTGCGTGTTAGGCCATGTGATAAGCGGATGATAATAATCAAAAAGAATTTAAAATCTGACGGTTAACCAAAATGACACGCCAGCTTTTGTTACAAAGCAGGATAAATTAGGAAAATTTTTAGCTGTGTAAAATAATCGGTCTCACGCGATCGAGTTGACTATCGCTCAGTCAATTTGAACTCAATTCGGCGATTTTGTGCATGGGCAGTGCTGGTACTGCCGCTAACGAGGGGATAGGTAGAGCCAGCGCCAGTAGCCAAGAGGCGTTTGGCAGGAACCCCTGAATTAATTAAGAAATCTACAACCGAAATCGCTCTTTGTGCAGAGAGTTCCAAGTTAGAGTCGAAGAACTGGCGACACCCCGCGCCAAGGCGCTCGGAATCTGCATGACCGTCAACACGCAGCACCCATGCAAGATCGCTTGGTAGATCGTTTTGTATCTCTCTCAAGGCTCCAGCGAGTTTTCGAAGCTCCACTTTGCCAAGCTCACCAATGGTTGCAGAGCAAGACCCAAACAATATATCGCTTTCAAAGATGAAGCGATCGCCCACAACCTTCACGTCCGTACGGTCTCCCAAAGCTGCGCGTAAAGCTTCGAAAAAGCGTGAGCGCACTTCCTGGAGTTCTAGTACTTTACGCGAGAGCGCAGCATTTAGACGGGAAGATAGGTTTTCGATCTGACTTTTCTGCTCCAGATCTTTTGCTTCGGCTGCATCCAGAGCTTCCTGAAGGCTTGCAAGCTGCTTGCGCAAGGCTGCAACTTGAGCATTCAGAGTCGCGATTTGGCTTTTTTGTTCTTCAGAAAGCGCTTTTTCAACTTCTAATTCTTCTGCGCTTGCAGCCACTGCGGCTTGGGAAGCCGCAATAGCCGCTGCCAAGCCTGCTAACTCTGTGTTCTTTTCCTGAATCGTATCTTCTAAAGCGAGGATTGATACTTCAAGATCGGCATTTTTCTTTTTCTCTAGGCCGAGCTCTTTATTAACCGCATTGATTTGCGCGATAAGACGTGCAAGTTCAGAATCCTTGTCCGATAGCTCTTGTTTGACGCTTTGCAGTTTGTCTCCAAGAAAGAACTGCGCAACCACGAAGATTGAGAGAACAAACATCATGACAAGTAAAAGAGTGGACAGAGCATCCACAAAGCCTGGCCAAATATTGGCTTCCCCGCGATTACGCCGCCTTGCCATTCTTGTTACTCCCCAGAGCCCAAACGAACGAGAGTACGGTTCAATGCGCGTATTTCTTCTTTGATTTCTGTTGATTGACCAGTTTGGGATTTGATTTGAGTTTCGGTATTTGCCGCCAGTGCTGCCTCAAGACTTTGCAGAGCGGCGAGTAGCTCGCCATTATCGTTTGATCGACGGCCAGTAAAGCTGGAACTAGTACCGGCGCCTGCTACGGAGATAGCAGACATTCCAGATAGCCAATCTTCCAGATCGGAATAAAAGCGGTTTTGGGCATTGCCTGCTTGTAGATCAAGGTAACCAACAATCAGCGAGCCACCGAGTCCAAAAAGGGATGATGAAAAAGCCGTTCCCATGCCTGAGAGTGGTTTTTCTAAATTTGTTATGAGTTGCTTCACCGTATCTTCGGCATCTACCCCGGCGCCAGCCAAGCTAGAAATCGTTTCGCCAATTGCATTGACGGTTTGCAGTAAGCCCCAGAAAGTTCCCAACAGGCCGAGAAAGACTAGCAGGTTGGAAATATAGCGGCCCATTTCCCGGCCCTCATCCATCCGAGTGCCAATCGAATCAAGGATAGCTCTAGAGGCTTCTGAGCTAATGCGACTACCCACTGAGTCGGCATCCATGAGCGGTCTGACAACAGCACCAATGAGGCCCGGCGGGCGAGGTAAGCGCGCGCGCGAGGGGTCAGCGGTTTCCAGAAAACTCTCAACCCAGTTAACCGCGGGCGATATAACACCCGCCTGACGCAAGTTATAAATAATACCAACAAATAGGACGAAGAGTATGAGGCCGTTCAGTGCAACATTTGCGTTAAATGCTTCAACTAGGAGAGGGGAAGCATTTGGGCCTAATGGCGAGACATAAAAGACAGCCCCACCAATAACCAGCAAAAAGACCAACATATTAAATATATATCGGCCGGGTTTCACGAAACGAACCGGTCTGCCTAATTTACGCGCCATAATTACATGCCCCAAATCGTTATATGTCTTGCCCCTCAAACGCCATGTGCGATGAATTGTTACTACAGTATCATAATTTTTTCGGAATTCGAAGGCTCAAATTGCATGGCTACCCTATAAGAGATGCGTTTTTCCGCTGACAGTAATTTGCAACTTATGGGGTGGGTATTCGCGTTATAAGGGCGCGAATCACTTCGAATTTTTCACAGGTGATAATAGGTAGAGATTCTGGTCTGGTAACTTTTCCGGCTATTGCTCTGTTTTTCCTCAATAATGTGCCTTTGAGTGTTGTAATTTACGCTTGTTGCGAGAGGTGTCACAAAAAATATATTATTATAATCAATAGGTTGTAATTTTTTTGCGCATAAAATGCGCTTCTTTCTTGTCTTTTTGTGCGCTTTGTGTCAGTTTAATGACACTATTATTTCAGTTGTGTGAAATGGTTAGATGAGCCTACTGGTTGTAAGAGATTTATAAAACCAAATGGCTCCCTCCGGTTTGTCCGGTAGCAGTAATGTCTGATCCTTCGCCTATGCAACGCTAACCACAGCTAAGCTAACTTTAAGGCTTAGCAAAACTACAAAAGTAAAATATCGGGAGCCGGTAGATGAATAGATTTTTAAAAGCAGGTTTTGTAGCCGCGATTGTGGCACTGTTTGGTTTAACAGGTTTGTCTGTGAGCGCTGATAATTTTGGGCTTGAGCCGGTATCATATGAAGCCGATATTCAGGACTATTTTGGAAAACGCCTCGTGAATTCTCGTGGTGCAAAGTTTCGCTATAATGGCGCTCCTTATAAAGTTTATATGGATATGCCGGGCAAAGAGAACATAGCCTGTTGGGCCGTTGATGTGCGGGTGAAATCGATTTTACAATCTGGTGGATATGGGAATTATCTTCCCTATACAGTTCTGATTCACCAAGGCGCAGTTGTTGCTCTGAAAAGCGATGTACGACGTGTAAAGCGGATTTAGTCTAAATATTTATTGATGATTTTTTTGACCCTCCGGTTTTTACCGGAGGGTTTTTCTTTGGCATTATAAAATGCAAGCGATTTTGTGGGGGTGGAGGAAGCTTGACTATTTTTAGTCAAAGCCCTTGCTGGCCAGTCAGAAATTAAATCAAAGGCTGTTTTATCAATTTCGCCTTATGGCTTAAACAAAGTTTCAAAATCAAATTTCTCCGAGTCTCCCAAGTGAGAGGTTCTAACATTTTGCAGCGCGCGCATCATCACTTCGCGTTGACCGGGGCGTCTTTCCTCCCATTGATCAAGCAAGTGTTTCATCGCAACACGTTGTAAACCATCTTGTGATCCACATAAATTACAGGGAATAATTGGATATTGTAAAAGCTCGGAAAACTTCTCAATGTCTTTTTCAGCGCAAAAAATAAGCGGGCGTAGGACCAGCAAATCCCCCTCATCATTGATAAGCTTTGGCGGCATCGCAGCCAGTCGTCCACCATGAAAGAGGTTCATCATAAATGTTTCTAACGCATCATCGCGGTGATGACCTAAAACAATTGCATCGCATCCTTCTTCTCTGGCAACACGGTAGAGAATGCCCCGGCGCAAGCGCGAGCAAAGGGCACAAAAGGTTTTGGTTTCCGGGATTTTATCGGTGACAATGGAATAGGTATCTTCATTGATGATGCGATAGGGCAGGCCGGTTTTATCCAGATAGTCGGGAAGAACATGCTTGGGAAACCCTGGCTGTCCTTGATCGAGATTGCAAACCAGCAATTCTGCTTTAACGGCGCCCTGCCAAGCCAGATCTTGTAATAATGTCAGGAGGCTATAACTGTCCTTGCCTCCGGATAGACATATCAACCATTTAGCTTTTTCATTACCATGTTTGCTCTCATGCATATTATAGCCTGAGATTGCTTCCTGAGTTTTTCGCAAGAGACGTTTACGGAGTTTTTTAAAAGTTACACTCTGGGTGACATGATCATACAAAGTAAGACCACTGAGGGCTGTTTGCTTTTGTGTAACAGAATCATTTTCTCCCCCTTTATCTTGTAAAGAGGGTTCAACCGGAAAATCATTTGATTTGCGTTCGGTCTTAACCAAAGAGTTTGTCATAGGGGAAGGGGTAAATCATAAATGCGCATCGAGAAAGTCTAAAAATGCGGGCCAATCTTCTTTTACAACCCCGTGTGTACCGGGGCGTAGCCAAAGGGCTAGCTCGGCTTCGGGCATAAATGGTCTTAGCCTGGACTGGCGTAAGCCTTTATCGGGGCCATAAAGCTTCCATACCGGATCAGCAGCGATGGCAGCTTTTAACGCGCCATTAGGATCTGACCAGACATCGCGGCGGGCATTACCGAGCATAACGGGTCTAGGGGCGAGTAAGGAGAGGAGATGGTGTTGGTCAATGGGCAATTCGGTTTCACGTCCTGCAAAGGTGGCATAATTTTGTGAAAACCAATGGGGATAGGTTTGTGTTATCTCGGTGACAGATTCTCCTTTTTTGCGTCGACTAAGCGAAGCCCCGCCAGTACCGGACTGATGCGAGATGACCGCGCTAATCCGGTCATCGAAAGCGGCTGCAACCAGTGAAGCTTTACCATAGCGTGAATGGCCATAGGTAATGAAACCGGTTTTCTTGATGCGCGGGTCATCAATGACGGCGTCAATCATTCTTGAATATGCCCAGCCCCAAGCGCCGATTGTACCCCACCGGGTGGCATCATCATTATGTCCCTTTGACAGATCAGCGAGTGCCTTAAGACCGGCGCTTGGATTGTCAGGAATAAATTCGGCTGGATGGGCAATTGCAATGGCATACCCACGATCGAGAATATCTGAAAGAGGCGGCGTGGCAATATAACGGCCAAAAACAAATTTGAATATTCCCGCAATAGAGCCAGCCCCATCTTCGGGTGCACCAGTAACCGCAGGGTGAGGCACCGCGCTCCAGCGCCGACTAAAACTTTGCTTCAAAATTAATGGAACCGGCCCGGCAGCATTTTTGGGAACAATCAGTTCAATGATAATGGGCTGCGAAACATTTGATTGTGTACAAAAGGTGGCCGTTGCCGTGAGCGTAATCTCTTCTAATGTTGCTCTCCCTCCAAATGCATTACTATCAAGGGTTTTGCGAGATAGCACAGTAATAGAGGCACTATCGGGCATATATCCATAAATGTATTCTTGTATGGCGATGCGTATTGCGGCTTTGCGACGGTTTTCCCAATCGGAAATATTTGACACACTTTGCCCGTCACCCGGAAAATTTGCGGCTAATATTGGCGGGGTACCAGAGACACCTTTGGGGGTTAAATCTGCCCAAGCCAAAGTCGCCTTTACACAACTTGAAAGAAATAAGGGAAATAGAAAAATTGCTACAATTTGAAATATAGACTTTGTGTTGAACTTGGGTTTCATACTTGGTCTCGTCAAAGTTTTTTAAGAGATTTGATCCTGCATTTGGTTTGAATATATAACCCGGCCAAAAATCACATTCCTAAAATGAATACGGCTTCTTTTGGCATATATATCGTGATTTCTAACCTCGTGAGCAAATCATTCAAATTCACAAATTAGCCATCTGCTCGTCATTTGCGGTATAGGCTAATTTTGTGCGATCAAATTCCAGATAGGTTGGGGTGCGCCCTTCGCGAATGGCTTTGGCTTCATAACGGGTCTGTGGCCAATCCGGGCGTGCTTTTGTCCAATCGCTCATTTTTTCGCCCTTCCATGAAAACCAGGGCTGGTTTTGTGCGTGCATCAAGGTCCAGCTAATATAGCCGGGAATGTCTGAGGCTACGCGCAAAATACCCGATGGTTTTACCAGCCGTGCAGCTTGTTTAAAAAACCATGGCGAGATCATACGGCGTTTGTGATGGCGCGATTTTGGCCATGGATCAGGGTGAAGTACAAATAGTTTATTCAGGCATTGATCAGGCAAGGTCTCAAGAAGCGGACGAACATCTCCATGATGGATATGTATATTTTTGAGGTTTTCATCCTCTATTTGAGAAAGAAGTTTTGCAACGCCATTAATAAAAGGTTCTGCGCCGATCATGCCTATTTCCGGGTTTTGAGCGGCTTGCCATGCAAGATGTTCACCGCCACCAAAACCAACTTCTAGCCAAAATTCCTGTTTACCCGGAAAAAGCTGCGTTAAATCTATGGGGGTGTCTTGCTCTACCGGTACTGAAAGGCGCGGCAGTAAGGTCTCCATAAGTCGTGCTTGGCGAGGCTTTAAGGCCTTATCCTGACGGCGGCCATACAGGCGGGGAATATACGAGTCATTGTTATGGTTTGGCATAGGGTCTGGCATTGGGTTTGGATAGGGGAATCCGGGATAAAAATCGAGTCTGATCGCAAGGGCATTTGTATTTAATTAATTGTTCTTATGAATAGTTTCGCCCCTTCCATTGGCCGCCTTTTCCTCGCCAATGGTAAATTGCAGAAGAAAGCGTCATCATAGAGTACAACAATCCAGATCAGGAGGGATAGGCTAATGAGGGTGAGCATTTGCAGGAACAAATTTATAAATTTGAGGTGACTTTTGGGATAATTAATAAAAAAAATTTGTGCTCGATCGCAGCTCCAGGACGGGTCATAAATTACCGTAAATTGGTATTTTGATAAAAAACGCCAGGAGTTGCCTCTTGGGTTTGCTTTGCTTACAGGGTAAACAAATCTGAGGATTAACAGTTACCTATCTGGAGAGTGAAGCGACATGTCCAGTGCAGACACTTCTATAGACCTTAGCGCCGAAACGCCTTCGGGTAAGGGGGCAAAGGATGAAAATTTCCCGGTAGGTTCGTTCCTCCTTCCCAAACATTTGCGTCCGCATGTTGCAACCTATTATGCCTTTGCACGGGCGATTGATGATGTTGCCGATAATCCTGATCTTAGCAGTGACGAGAAAATAGCCCGCCTGCGAGGATTCGAGGCTGTATTGCGTGGTTCGGTCAGTAATAGCGGGGGCTATGAAAAGGCTGAGAATTTGCGCGCCAGCATGTTGGAGACCAATGTTGCTGTCAGGCATGGAGCAGATTTGATCACTGCTTTTGTACAAGATTCCACTCAGTCGCGATATAGGGACTGGACGGGTTTGATAGGATATTGTGAAAATTCGGCCAATCCGGTGGGGCGCTACCTGCTCGATTTGCACGGTGAGGATCCTGCCGGTTATGCCCAATCTGATGCCTTGTCCACGGTCTTGCAAATATTGAATCATTTACAAGATTGCGGAGATGATTTGCGCGAGATGGATCGCTGTTATATTCCGACCGACTGGCTGGAAGAGGAGGGTTCATCGATTGAGGATGTGAGGGCAGATGCTTTAACGCCAGAACTTCGAAGAGTCATTGATAGAATGCTCGACGGATGTGAAGATATGATGGAAGAGGCGCGCGCTTTGGCGCCAGCATTGAAAAGCCGTCACTTGGCAATGGAGTCTCAGGTTATTGTCAATCTCGCGAGCCGACTATTAAAGCGTCTTCGTAAAGGGGACCCGCTTGCGATGCGTGTTGCTTTAACTAAATCTGATTTTGCAATGGCCGGTACCGGCGGCGCCATTGCCGGTTTCTTTCGAGCGGGGACTTTAAAACGCCAGAGCGATGAGAAAACCGGGAGAGCAGCATGAGTGAGACTGCGCTCGACACAGATCTCCAGGCGCGTGCCCGCCAGCATGCGATGGATACTGTAAAGCGGTCAAAAACTTCTTTTGCGAGCGGTATGCGCATTCTCTCGAAAAAGAGACGCGAGGGTATGTATGCAGTTTATGCATTTTGCCGCGAAGTCGATGATATTGCCGATGATGATGGTATTGATGTTGCCGCAAGGCAAAGAAGCCTTGATGAATGGCGCTTGGAGATTGACCGTCTATATCAAGGCACGCCGGAAACCCTTACCGGTCAGGCTTTGTTGGATCCAGTTAAAAACTTTAATCTTCCTAAAGATGAATTTATACTGGTTATTGAGGGTATGGAGATGGATGCTCACGGACCAATAATTGCGCCAAGCATGGAACAATTATTAGCCTATACAAGGCGCGCTGCTGGCGCGGTGGGGCAATTATCAATGCCGGTTTTTGGGGCTCCGCAAAACGCCACTGCGGATAAATTTTCATTGGCTTTGGGAGATGCGCTACAACTGACTAATATTTTGCGTGACGTCGGCGAAGATGCTGATCTTGGAAGGCTTTATCTCCCGTCGGAGCTTTTAGAGAAATATAATGTTCCCAAAATACCGGGCGAAGTTCTTGGCAGTCCGGGATTGCCCAAAGTTGCGGAAGAACTTGCCGAGAGCATCGGACAAAAATTTAGCGATGCCAGAGAAGCTTTGACATTATTGGATTGGCAAGTTTTGCGCCCGGCTTTATTGATGATGGGTGTGTATGAAGGGTATTATAAAAAGCTTAAAGCACGCGGTTGGGACAAGACCGGCCAGCCATTATCAATGTCGAAATGGGAAAAACTGGCAATCTCGACGCGTTACGCAATTGCGCCGCCCTTAAAGAAGAAATAAGGGCGTGACCATATGAATAACAATGAAGTTATCATTATCGGTGCCGGTCTATCGGGGCTTGCTACGGCACTTGCCTGCTCGAAAAAGGGCATGAAGGTTCGCTTGTTTGAAGGTGCGGGTCATGCGGGTGGTCGGTGTCGCTCTTTTTATGATAAATATTTGGATCGAAGGATTGATAATGGAAATCATTTCATTATGTCCGCCAATCGACATGCCCGGGACTATCTAAAACGGGTAGGGGCGGAAGATGAATTGATGAGCCCGCCTTATGCGCTCTACCCATTTGTTGATGTTAAAACCGGTGAGCGCTGGACGCTACGTTTTAATGAAGGGCCAATTCCGTTTTGGGTATTTGATAAAAAAACACGCATACCCGGCACCAAAATGGGGGATTATTTTGCGGGGCTCAAAATTGCAATGGCTGGAACAAACGGGACAGTTGCTAGCGCGGTGGGAATTGGTGAGGCGGAATCAAAAAAGCCCGCCAATGATTTGCTTTTCCAACGTTTGTGGGAACCTTTAACGCTGGCTGTATTGAACACAACGCCGCAAATCGGTCAGGCAAAATTGCTTTGGTCAGTTCTGAAAGAAACTTTTGCACTGGGTGGGCAAGCATGTACGCCAATGACGGGCAAAAATGGATTAGGACCAGCCTTTATTGATCCAGCAGTTAAAACCCTATTGCGCGAAGGAGTAGAAATTACATTTGGTAAGCGATTGCGTGGACTGGAACGAGAAGGGGAGCATATCTCGGCACTGGAGTTTTCTGACGAAACCATTGAGGTCAATAAGGAAACGAAAATTGTTATCGCACTAACACCATCGCGATTAAAACAGGTTATGCCAGAGCTTGATCCGCCTAATGACGATTCATCAATATTAAATGTCCATTTTTTGGCGCCAAAATCATTGCCGCGTGGTGCATTAGGGCAGGGTTTTTTTATTGGCATGTTAAATAGTGATGCTCAATGGGCGGTCATTCATGATGACCTGGTGAGCCTTACCGTGTCTGCCTCCCATGCGATCGGAATGGATGAAGTCCCCAATGAGGAGGTCGCTACACGGTTATGGCGAGAAACATGTATTGCACTTGAACTTGGGGATATGGTTTACGAAAAAGTGCGGGTGATCAGGGAAAAACGTGCAACCTTTGATCAATCCCCCGAGGGCGCATCAAAGCGCCTGAAAGCACAAACCGCCTATAGAAATTTATTTCTAGCTGGTGATCACACCGATACGGGCGTGCCGGCAACTATTGAAGGGTCCATTCGCTCGGGCAACAAAGCAGCCCGGTTAGTGGGTGCAGAGTAAGTTTTGAACTCCATTCAAAACCATTTAGGCAAGTTGGAATAACGATAAAATGTGAATTTATGGACCCTGTACAGTAAATGTTGTAGGGCTTTGCTTCAAATTTGGCCGGCCCACTTGTTACCCATTAAGAGCGATCGGTCCCTTATTTGCATGATCACTAAATAAGAGAGGTTTTCCTTCAAAGTGAGCGAGCTAGTAGTGTCCAAAATTGGGATTATTTGTGGATTGAAGTCTGAGGCGAAAGCTGTACGGGCGGCTTTCCCTGATGAACGGGTTGATGTTGTTATTTCTGGCGCAAATGCACAGCGCGCGGAATTGTTGGCGAGGGCGCTTTGTCAGCCCGGTAAGGATCAATTTGGGGCTGAGCGCGGGGCTGTTGATTTAATCCTCAGTGTCGGGGTGTCCGGAGGCTTATTGCCCGCTTATCAACCCGGCGATCTGGTTATTGGTAGTGAGGTTGTTACCAAAAGTGGAGAGCGTTTTGCGTGTGAGCCGCGCGGACTTGAGATGTTGAAAAAGAGCCATCGCGCTGTAGGCATTAGCCCATCAATTATTTATGGCTCTGATGAAGTGGTTATGTCCGCAGAGCACAAGCAAAAAATCCATGCTGAAACGGGCGCTAAAAGCGTGGATATGGAAAGCCACGGCGCGGCAAGAGCGGCTGCGCAAGCGGGGATTGCATTTTTAGCGGTACGAGCGATTGCAGACCCTGCAGATCGAGCTTTACCTACTGCAGCGCTGAATGCCGTTAAACCTGATGGGGGGACGCGCGTTTTTTCTACATTGGTAAATGCTGCGCGCGATCCTTTACAGTTTTCAGAGCTCGCTCAACTTGGTAATGATTCAAAGCAAGCGTTAAAAACGTTAAGCGTCAACCTGAGCGGGTTGCTTGGTGTCTTGCTTCTCGGCCGCGATCTTGGCTAGCTCTTCCTCGACAATCTGTTCGTGTACATCAACTGCCGGACGTGCTTTTTCCAAATCGAGTTCTTGAGCCATAGGGCCTTTGGTTTTCAAATTAAAGCGTTTGATCTTGAACATTTTAAAGGGATTACCAATGGCTTCATCAGCAGCCGTTGGCTCATATCCACAATGGGCCATACAGTCACCGCATTTTTCGTAATTCCCGGTGCCGTAATCATCCCACTTCGTTGTTTCCATTAACTCTTTGAATGTATCCACATACCCTTCGCCTAGAAGGTAACAAGGTTTTTGCCAACCAAAAACATTGCGCGTTGGATTGCCCCAAGGTGTACATTCGTAAGTCTGATTACCGGCTAAGAAGTCAAGATAGAGCGATGAATGCGTCAGCGCCCATTTTGAACCGCGCTCTTTTTCGATATTGAAGAGATCACGGAAGAAAGATTTCGTTTTGCGACGGTTTAAGAAGCTTGTCTGATCGGCTGCGCGTTCATAGGCAAAGCCCGGTGACATGGAAATACCTACACCCAGCTCATTGGTGCAAAAATCCATATAATCAGCAAGTTCTTCAGCGGGATAGCCATCAAAAACAGTGCAATTTACATTAACGGTAAAGCCCTTGGCTTTGGCAGCTTTAATCGCGTCAACGGCTTGCTTGAAGACGCCATCCTGACAAACGGCTTTGTCGTGGTGTTTTTCCAAGCCATCGAGGTGAACTGAAAACTGCAGGAACGGAGAGGGTTCAAACAGGTCCAACTTTTTTTCAAGTAGCAATGCATTTGTGCAAAGAGATACAAATTTTTTGCGCTTAACAATGCCCGCTACAATCTCGCCAATTTCTTTATGGATCAATGGCTCTCCACCGGGTATCGCAACAAAGGGTGCGCCGCACTCATCAACAGCCTCCAAACATTCCTTAGCCGATAATCTGCGGTTGAGTATGGGGGCCGGAAAATCGATCTTGCCACAACCCGCACAGGCCAAATTGCATCGAAATAAAGGTTCTAGCATTAGTACCAATGGGTATTTCTTACGCCCTAATAATTTTTGTTTGACGAGATATGCGCCGATGCGGACTTGCTGGTGAATGGTTACTGACATCGAGACGAGCTCCTGAAGATATTTTGATAGTTTTATACTGATCTATTGTTACGAATTTTGGTTCAATTGTATAACGGTATTCTTGCCAGAGAAATCTAGTAAACCTCCTCGGGGGTCCAGGCTTTCATGGCAGCCTCTGGCCTTGGAACATCGGCGAGTTCTTTTGGAAGCTTAAAGTGCACGTTTTCTTCCACCCCATCGAGTTTCTCAACTGTTAGTGCACGGCAATCCGATAAGCGCTTAATTGTTTCTTGTACTAGGGATTCAGGAGCTGATGCGCCGGCGGTCACGCCAACTGTCTCGACACCCTCTAGCCATTTTTCTTCGAAGATAGAAGCATCTTCAATCAAATAACTGGGAACACCATGATTCTCGCCAATTTCACGAAGTCGATTTGAGTTAGAGCTATTATTGGCGCCAACCACAAGAAGGAGATCAACTTTTTTTACCATTTCCAGAACTGCGGTTTGCCGGTTCTGTGTTGCATAACAAATATCTCTCGTGTCGGGACCGATGATATTAGGATAGCGCTCTTTAAGAGCAGCAATTACATCTTTGGTATCATTAACGGAAAGGGTTGTCTGGGTAACGAATGAAACCCGGTCAGGGTCAGAAACTTCTAACCCTTTCACATCTTCAGGCTCGCTGATTACATGGACTTTGCCAGGGATTTGACCAAGTGTGCCTTCTACTTCTGGGTGACCCAAGTGACCGATAAGGACAATGTCATAGCCTTTACCCGCATAGCGGCGGCCTTCTTTGTGTACTTTTGTTACGAGCGGGCAAGTTGCATCTATTACGTCAAGTTCGCGGAAATGAGCACCATCTTCCACTTTTCGAGACACGCCGTGTGCGGAGAATATAGTAACCGCGCCTTCAGGAATTTCATCAACTTCTTCAACAAAAATTGCGCCTCGATTGCGTAGTGTTTCCACGACATGCTTGTTGTGGACGATTTCGTGGCGGACATAAACCGGGGCACCGTATTTTGCGAGCGCTCGTTCAACTATATCAATAGCGCGCTCTACGCCAGCGCAAAAGCCGCGAGGTTGTGCGAGAATAACTTTCAATGATTTATCCTTAATACTCATATCGACACCCCTTGAATTGTGGAGTGCCAAAAATGTTTCTTCGTTCTTACGAGCAATACGCCCAACTCAAAAAGAAAAAAAGCGCTATTCATCACAAACTCACACTATTCCCAACACCAAATCCAAACCATCTTATTTCATGACATAGTGTACCCTGCAAGGGGCCAATGATCACGGTTTTTTACAGCTCGTCGTTAGGGGCATATTCTTTTATCGGATGAAAACCTAGCCTAGTTTGTGTTGCGGTGCAATATGGGGCGTTATGCGGGGGCTTAAGCTTAATTTCGATCAATCAGAGGCTTACATGTGATAAAATATCGTCTCACCCTTGGCGATTGCTTTGTGATGGGGTAGCCTGTTGCTAGTTGAGTGGTTTTTGGGGCAATTTTTCTATGTCAGTTTCTTTATTTCGCGCTGGTGCTGAGGGTTATTGGCCCTTAGATTCAATGATTAAAGTGCTGGAGCGTGCCTACGAAGAGGTGGAAATCTTGCCACCAGCGCAGGAAGATCGCGATACCAAATATATTAGGGTTAGCGAGAAAGGGCTTAACTTTCTGGCCCTTCTGTTTAATGCACCAGAAGAACCCGAAAAAATACTACAATTTGGATTTTTGGGCCTATTTAAGGGGTTTGAGCTAAGCGCTACCGGGGCTGAGGCCTTGAATCGCAATCTTCATGTTTCTGTGACCGAGTTTGATGATCAGGGCAATTTGCTGTTGATGTCTATGTTTGATGCTGGCGGTGCATTTGACGAAGGACGCTTTGCCATGATTTTAGAGGCATGGAAGCGCGATATTGTCATGACGCTAAAAATGCTGACCCCGGGTTTAAGTTTTAAAGAAGCCTTGTCCGCAAATGCAATTCAACTTCTCCACGGGAAAGCGGCAAATGAGGTAGCTTCTGGGGCGGCGCTCAATAAAGAGAAAATTTCTCCCCAAGATAACAAAAATTTGGAAGAGCCATTGGCTGCATCTTTTGCTAGCCAAACGAAAAATGGTAAGAATCAAATAGATTATGATGATAAAGCGCATGCTAACCACGAACATCCTGATGAGATGCTCGCACGCTTTTTGGGTCGCAGTGATGCTAGCCGCGCACTTTGCGAAAGCTGTAATGGTCGGGGGAAAACCGGCTTGATCGCTAAAAAATGTGTACCTTGTAATGGTTCCGGGCTCACCAAGTCAAAATTTGCCTAAATTACAAATTATTCTTGGTTCTCATTTTTTTTGCGCGTTTGCAGGGCAGTTAGTGTCCACTTGAAAACAAAATGGCCCAAGGAAAATGTGAGGCTTGTCGTACAAGGCTCGCCGCGCTATGAGCCCTACATCGTCAGTCCAATTTTGAGAGATTTTAATGAGTGCTTTTGAGACAACCATTCGTGAAACTGCAACTCTTGTCGAGGCCGCACTGGATGGTTTTTTACCGCCTACTGATGGTCCTCTTGGCCGCGTTGTTGATGCGATGAGACATGGCGCGCTGGATGGTGGTAAGCGCTTACGGCCATTTTTGGTAATTGCAGCAGCAGATATTTTTGATTGTCCGCGTGAACGTTCAATCCGAACAGGATGCGCGGTGGAGATGATCCATTGCTATTCCTTGATTCACGATGATCTACCGGCCATGGATGATAGTGATTTGCGCCGTGGGCGACCCTCCGTTCATAAAGCTTTTGATGATGCAACGGCTATTCTTGCGGGGGATGCTTTGTTAACACAAGCATTTGAAATTTTGGCAGAAGCGCCCACACACCCTGATGCAAATGTTCGGTGCGCGTTGGCGCTAGAACTGGCAAAGGCGTCCGGTAAGATAGGTATGGTTGGTGGGCAGATGATTGATATCTATGCAGAACAAAAAGAATTTGACCTGGCGGGTGTTAGTCAATTGCAAGAACTAAAAACCGGTGCCTTGATTAAATTTTCTGCGATGGCGGGCGGTATTGTCGGTGGCGGAGATGAAAATGATATTGCGGCACTTGAAGCATATTCTGAAAATTTAGGACTAGCTTTTCAGATTGTCGATGATTTGCTCGATATTTTTTCCGACCCTGAAACATTGGGAAAACCGACCGGGCAGGATGAAGATATGGATAAGGCGACCTTTGTCAAAATATTGGGTGCCAACGGGGCCCGGGATCGCGCCCTTGAGTTGGTAAACAGTGCGCAAGGGCATCTGGATCGATTTGGCGAAAAAGCAGCACCCTTAAAAGGCGCAGCCCAGTTCGTTTTTGAACGCAAATCCTGAGTGAAAATTGCCGCTTCAGATTAAATGGGTGACAAAAAACTATTCATAAAAATAACGAGCAAAAAAAGGGCGAGATTAATCTCGCCCATATTGGTTGATAAAACCGGGTATCTCGGTTTTTACATTGATCCGTTTTCTTCTAACCGCGTGATGAGCGCATCAACACCATTATTAGAGATAAAGGAAGAGAACTCTTCTCGCTTTACAGTCATAATTGATACGCCTGACACGACAATATCGATCATTCGATGGTTACCGTTGCGGAGTTTGCGAGTTCGCCAATCAACATTTACAGCTTGGCCGCTATCTCGCAAGAATTGTGTGCGTACAATCACATCACCGCGTTTGAATGGCGTTGCATTGATAATATCCAGATCGCGCCCAGCAATGTCTCTAAATTGCTCTGCATAAAGCCGTGTGATGTAATCTGGAAAAATTGAAGAATATCGAGATTGCTGATCATCAGTTAGAGAATTTCGGTGCGAACCGAGCATAAACCGTCCGAGAAAATCAAGCGCTAGCCCTTCAGAGAGTACATCTTGAAAGTTGTGTAGCTGGGCAGATTCATCTGAAGTCGAGGTGAAAGCAAAGTTAGCGCGATCCGTCAATTCTCTCGTGAAATCCACTGCTTCGGAAACTGCAGGGTCAACCAGGTCCTCAGAAATGCTGTCAAAGGTTTCATTGGTTGCTTGTGCCGCGCCAGATGTGGAGGTGGCTAAACTCAGCAAGCCGGAAGAATCATCCTGAGCATTAATCCCAAAACTTGTCACGCTCGCAGATATAAAAACAGCGGCAACACCAAATAGTCTAATGCGAGAAGTGCTTACGCTATTATTTAGATTTTTCATTTTCTTATCCCTTGAATGTGACCAATTTCATTTGTCCTAAAATATGGCCCATCTAATGGTTTTTCCGTTTCTAGCTCTCAATCGAGGTTGCCCAAAGAGAATTTATAATCTTCAATTTCTGGTTCAGGGCGCAATTACTCAAACATGGTCAAAAGTATAAATCTGAGATCCCATCAATGATACAATATTGCGCCGCAAACAAGAGGAAAATACGACATGATCGTGGCAAAGTTTAGGGTTTGGTTTCAATTTTCCGAGAGTAAATATCTGGGTGTGAGCCAAATTCACATTACAAAGGAAGCCTAACTGTCAGAAAATTCTAGTGTTTTCTTCTTTTTTAGGGTGTTTTCAATCTGGAATACCGCTGGTAATACAACCAATGTACACAACAAGGTAAAGGCGATCGCTATGGTCAGTAATTGCCCCATGCTGGAGGTGCCGCGGTGAGCGGAAAGAATCAAGCTTCCAAACGAGGCAACCGTAGTTAGGGCGGAGAAAAACACTGCCCTCGGCGTTGCTGTTTGATAAACGCTGGATTTTTTAGCTTTTCCCAAGCCATTAGCAGTTTTTTGCTGACGCAATACCAGATGGATGCCGCTATCAACACCAATACCCATCAAAAGGGGAAGAACAATCACATTGGCATAATTGAACGGGATATCAAGGATAACGCTCGTTGCGACAGTAAGTGTTGCCGCGAGTCCCAAGGGAAACAAAATCATTGCAACCCGAAGCGGGTTTTGCACAAAAACAAGCAATATGATGGTGATGACGATCGTTGCAAGTCCAGCAGCATAGAGCATGGACCCAGCAATAATATCTCCCGCCTTTTTGCCTTGAATAGCGCTTCCTGCAATATCTGGAAATAATGCTTCAGTGGAATCTACATAAGCATTGAGTTTTGTTTCATCGCGCACATCTTCAGCGGGAAGCATATCAACCCGCCACTTTCCATTCGCGGCGATATAACGCTCGGTGACGGCCTTGGGGAGGTTATCATAATCTATAAAATCAGCATTAAACTGATCACGCAGGCTGGCTGTTAGGTTTGGCCAAAACTGGAATATCTGGGATTGCAACTCTTTTAGAAGAGCAGGGTCATTGCGATCTTCTACTTGTGTCAGCGTACGGATGAGGCGGTTAGTATTGGTGTTTGGAATTTCATCTTTTTCAACGTTTTGAGCTTGTTCTGCGATTCGTTTTTCAAGCTGTTGGCGCAGTGCTTTAAGTCCTGAACCGTTTGGTTGCGTTTTACCAGTTTCGGGCTCCTTGCCAAAAACAAAGGCGAGAGAGCCAGATGCAATGTCAATGAGTTCCAGTTTGAATTCCTGATCTTCGGGAATAAAATCTGGTAGGGAGCGGGTAGTGCGCACCAAATCAAGTTCTTTGGCTTTCTGCACGGTAGCTGCAACTTCTTTTTCATTGTCGACCAAACGGGTCAAACGATAGGGGTATGTGTTTGGATCGTCAAAGAGCATATTGAAAGCGCGAACAGATTCGGTTCGAGGATCGCGAAGACTCATCGGGTCGGCATCGAATCGGGCTTTGGGTAAATAGGAAATTGCGAAAATACCGGCAATAACAACCACGATAGCGATCGGTATACAGATAACTTCGAAAAAGCTTTTGCCGGTATGTTCTGTTTCTTTTTGAGGTTTTGGCCGCGGCGGCGGCGCTATCGCTAAGGCTGCGGGTAAAAATGTGATGGAGACAAAGAATGCGATGAGAACACCGACCCCTGCTACTGCGCCCAGTTGCGCGATACCTGCAAAGCTGGTCGGTAGGAATGAGAAAAAGGCGAGGGATGTTGTGGGGGCAGCCAGAGCCATGGCTCCGCCAATCTCGCGCATGGTAGAATTCAATGCGACTCTGCGATCAAGACCTCTGGACCGGTATTCCTGAACGTGAAGGAGAAGATGTATAAAGAAGTCCAGACCTAACCCGATAAGTAAGACCGTAAAGGCCACGGAAATCAGATTTAGTTCGGTAAACCACCATGCTGCGAAGGCAGATGTCAGGGTGATTGTGATGATTAGACCTATCAGGGTTAGAATAGAAACGTAAAGCGAGCGAAAAGCGAACATCAATAAGATGAACACCATGAAAAACGATAGTAAAAATGAAAAGCCTATGCCTTTGGAAACCGACGCAAGTTCCTCACCGCGCAGGGCATAATTACCAGTAATTAATGCCGTGGTGCGGTTTCCATATTCAGCATTAAGTTTGTCGAGTTCCTCACGTAAGCCATCGCGCGCGAATTTTACTGGTTGAATGCCCACAACCTCATCGGGAACTGGCTTAACATTAAATATGCGCAGATAACCACCAGTTGGCGCAATCTCGTCTCTTAATGTCCCGCGCCATGAGAATGGTTCAGGGGTTCCGGCTAAAGTTTTCTCGATTGTATCTGCGAGTTTGGCATAGATATCGTCAAGGGTCTGGGTGCCTAAATCTGAATTTGCTGCCAGTGAATCGTTCTCGGCAAGCGTAGAAAAAAGGGTGTCGATATCTGGAGACTGATAGAGCTTTTCAATCAGTCCGGCAGCCTGAGTGAGGTTTTTAAGTTGAACTTCCAGATCACGCTCGGAAAGATAAAGCAGCCCGTTTTCTCTTAGAAAGGGGTCTGTTACATTGGAAAAAGTTTCTGTAACGAGATCTTTTCGTAATTTTAGCCTTTCATCCAAATCAGCTGCGTAGCCGTCCACCTCATCGAGGGTTGGTGCGCGAATTATGATCGATAATTCTTCTTTTAATTGTGGGAATGCGTCCCGCAGTTCTCGGGCGGTTTTCTGGAAATCCAGATCTGCGGCCAACATTTTTGTGGTATCGGGGTTCACCGTAAGTGTGTTGGCAGCGTACCAGCCTGCAAACCCTGTCGCGGTCAGAAAAGCAAGAGCGATGACAAGTCCGCCCTTTCTTGCCCCTTGCGCCCAGTAACACAACATAATCTCAATAATGCGAAGCATAGAATGGTCTCATAAACGCTTTACGGTGGACTTTCTGATATGCAAATAGACTTTATCGTGGGTTACCTAATGTCTTGAGAACAAATCATAGCTTACATTACCCTATCAATCGGCAAGTGCAAGAAGTTGCAGGTGCGGCGTTATAGAAAGATGCTGATGTTTGCTAGTCTTGCTCTATGGTTACCGCTGGTATACGCCTTGGCATGTACTCTCATGTCTCGTGGGGACGTTTCGTAAGATTGGGGTTCGCGCCATAAGGATCAATAATTTGAATTGGAATGATCATCTAGAACCGCTAAACGGCCAGCGCAGCGCTATGCAAGAGCTCCTTCTCGAGTGGTGCGATGTCAATTCTGGCAGCGCCAATCTGGATGGTCTTGAGGCCATGCGGCAAAAAATCAGGGAAGCTTTTACGCAATTGCCTGGTGAAATTGAGATTGTCTCTTCGCGTCCTCAAGAATCCATATCTGCGCAAGGCGAGTTAGAGCATCGTAAAGTTGGCGATCTGATTCGAGTTACTCATAATCCTCAAGCCCCGTTACGGGTCTTGCTGGCTGGGCATATGGATACAGTGTTCGACGCCAATCATGCCTTTCAGTCGGCCTATTTTATTGATGACGATACCCTGAACGCGCCGGGCGCGGCGGATATGAAGGGGGGAATCATCGTGATGCTGTATGCTTTGAAAACGGTTATGCTCTCGCCCTTTGCCGATCAAATTGGGTATGAAATTTTAATAAATGCAGATGAAGAAATCGGATCTCATGGTTCCGCTTGGGCTTTAACCCAAGCAGCAAGCCGTGCGCATTTTGCATGTGTCTATGAACCCGCTCTGGTGGATGGCTCGCTTGCCGGTGCCCGCAAAGGCAGTGGAAATTTTTCTGTCAGCATAAAAGGAACCACCGCCCATGCAGGACGCGAACACCATTTAGGCATGAATGCCATCGTTGCCGGGGCTGAGTTCATTACTCGAATTAATGAATTGTCTGGAGGTCGGACCGGCTTGACTGTTAATGTGGCAAAGCTTGAAGGCGGTGGGCCTAATAATGTGGTGCCTGACAATGCTGTTGTCCGGTTTAATGTACGTATCGAACAGCCAGAAGATGGCGACTGGTTCATGAGGCACTTGGAAGAAATCCTCGCCAAAATGAATAAACAAAATGGACTTCAACTCAAAAGCCACGGACATTTTTATCGTCCGCCAAAACCGATGGATGAGCAAACGGAAAAATTTTTCCAGGCAGTGCGCGCGGTTGGAGCAGATTTGAATTTAACTATTAAATGGGTTCCAACAGGGGGATGTTGTGACGGTAATAATATCGCGGCGGCGGGTATTCCGGTTGTTGATACGTTGGGAGTGCGAGGGGGTAAAATTCATAGTGCGGATGAATTTGTTAAACTTGATAGTCTTGAAGAGCGTGCTAAACTTTCTGCCTTGCTGCTTATGAAAGTTGCAGCGGGAGAAATTCCCAATCCGGGCATCAAGTCTAATGTGGAGACTCAATAATGTCAGTTGCTGTTATGCGCCCAGTGCAAGAAGAAGATTTTGAACAAATCTATCAGCTTGCATTGAAAACTGGTGGTGGCATGACAAATTTGCCAATGGACAAGAAAGCACTTCGAACGCGTATTGATTTTACGCTGGATTGTTTTAGCCGTACCCCTTCCGGGCCGGGGGGTGAGGTATACATGCTGGTTTTGGAAAAAGATGGTGCGGTTCTGGGAACGTCCGCAATCTTTGCTTCCATCGGAGAGCAATCAGGCTTTGTGAACTATCGAATAAATACGATGTTTCATTTTTCTGAACAACTTGGGAAACGTATTTCTCGCCGCTTACTCGTGCCGACCCATGATTTCACGGAAGCCGCTGAGGTTGGTTCACTTTTCATCGCGCCAGAAGCTCGAAAGGGCGGCTACGGCAAATTAATGGCCCGCTCGCGCTATATGTTTATTGCTCAGTCCCCTGAAATTATTGCAGACAGAATTTGCGCGGAGTTACGTGGATGGCGAGCTGAAAATGGGGGGCAACCTTTTTGGGAAGCTGTTGGGCGCCATTTTTTCGATATGGAATTTGAAGCGGCCGATCAGCATAATTCTATCGCGGGAAATCAATTTATTGCGGATTTAATGCCAATCTATCCTCTGTATGTTGCGCTTCTCCCCGAAGATGCACGCGCTTGTATCGGAAAACCACACAAGAACAGTCTGATTGCTTACAATATGCTGTTGGAAGAGGGGTTTACCGATAACGGCTATATTGATGTGTTTGATGCGGGCCCCCTTGTGAATGCGAAAACAAGCGAACTGCGCACTGTTACACAAAGCATGATCCGCACCGTCAAACTCGTCGACAAGCATTCGGATATAGCGTCAAATAAGCAAGAAAACCTACTCATAGCGAATGGAAAACGGGATACATATAGATGCATTCGCGCAAATGTTGGCCTGTGTAATGATTATATTTATATAAGCCGCGATGAAGCACTCGCTTTGCAGTGTGATGATGGGTCATCCCTAAGATGTGCTGCTGCATAATTTTTAATATCAACAAACCGAGACCTATATGAATGAACTATTGATTGATGGGAAATGGACGCCCGGAAATGGTGCTCAATTTACATCGACTGACCCGGCTACAAATAAAATTGTCTGGTCGGGAAACAGCGCAACAATTGATGATGTCAATCTCGGTGTGAAAGCGGCGCGACCAGCTTTTGAATCCTGGGCACTAACGCCTCTTGATGAGCGCATATCTGTACTTGAACGCTATCGGGATATGGTGCGCGAGGATGCAGATAATCTTGCACGAATGATTTCCCTCGAAAATGGGAAACCGTACTGGGAGGCAAAAACCGAAGCGGCAGCAGTATCGGGCAAGGTAGATATTTCCATTCGCGCTTATCATGAACGTACTGGTGATGTTGAAACTTTGAGCGGTGTTACAACCGGGCAGCTGCGCCATAAGCCTCACGGGGTCATGGCTATTCTGGCGCCGTTTAATTTTCCTGTGCATCTTGCAAACGGCCATATGGTACCGGCCTTGCTTGCGGGAAATACAATTATTGTAAAGCCGAGTGAATTAACGCCGGGTCCGCTCGCTTTTTTGGCTGAGAAACTGCAGCAGGCTGGTGTGCCGGACGGCGTTGTGAATTTGTTGCAAGGCGGGCGGGAAGTTGGTGAAGCGTTAACGCAGCACCCGGATGTTGATGGCATTTTATTTACAGGCGGTGCGCGAACCGGCATTGCTCTTCATCGTCAATTTGGCGGGCAAATTGAAAAAATCCTGGCTCTTGAACTAGGAGGCAATAACCCGCTGATTTGGTGGGACGTCGATGATGTGGAGGCAGCTGCTTTTGCAACAGTGCAATCCGCTTTTCTAACGGCTGGTCAACGGTGTACTTGCGCACGTCGCTTGATTTTACCTGCTGGGAAAAAGGGTGATGACTCATTGGAGGCTCTTGCTGCGCTAACGAAAAAAATTCAGGTGGCTGCAGCTTTCGATGAGCCTCAACCGTTCATGGGGCCATTGATTTCAGCCAATGCCGCTAAAGCTATGATAGATGCTTTTTCGGCACGCAAGGCGGCTGACGGAAAATCGATCGTTGAAATGATACGTCATAATGGAGACAGTGCATTTGTGACACCGGGTATTATAGAAATGACCGATACAGATAAATTTCCTGACGAGGAGCATTTTGGCCCTATGCTACAAGTCTGGCGTGCGCGCGATTTTGATGAGGCCATCGCCTTAGCTAATGATACACGTTTTGGCCTTGCGGCCGGGTTGTTTTCCCAAACAAAAGAACATTTCGAAAAGTTCCTCGCCCTTAGCCGTGCGGGTATTGTTAACTGGAACCGGCAAACAACTGGTGCGAGCGGTGCCGCGCCTTTTGGAGGAATTGGTCATTCGGGAAACCATAACCCAAGTGCGTATTATGCGGCTGATTATTGTGCTTATCCCGTTGCTAGTATGGAAGGTGAGAGGCTTTTGCCTATGCCAAAAGACCAGATAGGAATCAAATAATGCACAGGGAAGTAAATTTCGATGGACTGATTGGCCCCACCCATAATTACGCAGGGCTAGCTATGGGTAATTTGGCTTCGGCCAAAAATTTCGGCGCTGTTTCAAACCCCCGTGCTGCCGCGCTTCAGGGGTTATCTAAAATGCGAAGCGTTATGGAATTAGGACTGACGCAAGGCTTTCTTCCCCCGCAAGATCGTCCGGCTTTGCGTGCTCTGCGTGCGTTCGGTTTTTCAGGTAGCGATGAGCAAATGATAACAGCAGCGGCTCAATCTGATCCTGCACTGCTTGCTAATCTTTATTCCGCATCATCCATGTGGAGCGCCAATGCGGGCACAATAGCGCCGTCCCCTGATACACCTGACGGGAAAGTCCATTTTCGCGCCGCCAATTTGGCAACGAATTTTCACCGCGCCATTGAAGCCGATACGAGTGCGCAAATTCTCAATTTGATTTTCGAAAATAAAAAACACTTTTTGCATCACCCGCCCTTGCCGGGCGCACTACATTTTGGCGATGAGGGAGCCGCAAACCACGGCCGGTTTTGTACAGATCATGGCGCTGCTGGATTGCATCTGTTTGTGTATGGGGTGAATGGAGAGCGTTTTCCGGCCCGCCAAAAACAAGCGGCGAGTCACGCAGTGGCCAGAGGGTTTGGTGTGAAAGACGCCTTTTTTGTTCAACAATCTGCAATTGCACTGGATGCGGGTGCTTTTCATAATGATGTGGTGAGTGTGGTCAATAATCATGTGCTGTTTACTCATGAGCAAGCCTTTGACAATCAGGCAGAAGCTTTAAAAACTATCCGTGCTGGTTTTCCTCAATTAGAGGTTATTGAGGCACCGAAAGATCAGGTTAGTCTTGCTGATGCGATTTCGAGCTATTTGTTTAATTCTCAATTGCTTTCCCTACCCGATAATAGCATGGCGCTTATTTTACCGTCAGAGTCCCAAGAAAATGACCGTGTACACACTTTTTTGAATAGTGTGGTGGAAGCGGATAATGCAATTTCGAAGGTAATCTATAAAGATGTACGGGAGAGTATGCGCAATGGTGGCGGGCCGGCCTGTTTGCGCTTGCGGGTTGTTTTGAGTGAAGAGGAATTAGCGGCCACTAATCCAAATTTTATTCTAGATGATAGAAAACTTGATCAACTGGAAGACTGGGTTAAGGAGCATTACCGGGACCAGTTATCAACTGAAGACCTTGCTGACCCACTCTTGGCAGCAGAAGCGCTGACAGCTCTTGATAAATTAACAGGCCTACTGGAAATGGGATCATTCTATAGCTTTCAACAGTAAGGTTTTTCAAATTATTTTACTATTCGCCTTTAAAAGGCCTGCCGGATGGAATTTCCCCATAGACAGCCCAGCTATATCTGGTATGACACTCACTTGGCCGGGGCGTAGCGCAGCCTGGTAGCGCACTACTCTGGGGGAGTAGGGGTCGCAGGTTCAAATCCTGCCGCTCCGACCATTTTTTCTAAATTATCAATATTATTAGCGACCAAGGGTATTGTTCTTGTGTTCGCCCAGCATGTAATTCTTACGCAATTGTCTTGGATAAATGTTGGAATCGTTCAGCCTATAGACATCTATGCTTGGCTGGCCGCATCCTATTTGTGTGTTGCAATATTTCTTATTGGTTTTGAATTTTCAGATGATCTGTTCACTCGCTGAACATCATTAAAGGCCATAAATTCACCTGAATAAAATGTGCATAACCTGTGGGAATAGTGTGCGCTAATTGTGGGAATTTTGGGTAAAAACTCCAGCTACTCGTTTTCCCCATATTATCAGACCTAATTGCTCATATTTTGCACAGCTTTAGCCGTGTTTTATCCCCATTCACATGTTTAAACTCTGTGGAAATCAAGAAAAATTCCAAATTTGCAACTATCCGATGTAAAATATTCTGCTAAGGGAGATTGCGCCGCCATGTGGCTATCTCTACATAAAGATAAGACCCAAAAAATTTACCAGAATATTTGTTAAGCATAGAGGATTAGCCATGAGCGGTTTTGACGATCGGAAAGATAATTTTGAGAAACAATTTGCCCACGATCAGGCGTTGCAATTTAAAGTGGATGCTAAACGTAATAAAATGTTGGGCCTGTGGGTCGCGGAGAAATTAGGCAAAAGCGGTGACGAGGCGGAGACTTATGCGAAAACCGTAATCATGGCAGATCTTGAAGAGCCTGGTGATGAGGACGTCTTCCGTAAAGTGCGCGGGGATTTGGATAAAGCTGGCGGTAATATTTCTGATGAAGAAATCCGCAGCCAGATGCAGAACTTCCTTGCTCAGGCCAAAGAGCAGGTGCGAGAAGGGGAGTGATAAATTTCATTCACTTCATCTTTAAACATTAATACCAGAATCGATTGCGCCATGACCGAAGTTAAACAGGGCCGGGTAGCCGGTAAAAAAATATTTATTACCGGAGCAGGACAAGGTCTTGGGGCTTGTTTTGCAAAAATGTTGAGTGATGAAGGGGCGAAAGTTTGTTTAAGCGATGTAAATCTGGAAAATGTGAATGCCCGGGTTGAAGCGATAAATAAAAAACATCCCGGCATGGCGACAGGAGTCGCGTTAGATGTAACCGATAGCGATCAATGGGGTGAGGCGCTGCGAAGTGGTGAGACCGCTATGGGCGGTATCAGTGTATTGATTAATAATGCTGGTATTGGCACATATAGTAACATCGAAGCGGAGACCATGGAGAGTTGGCGGCGCACCCATGCGGTCAATCTTGATGGGGTTTTTACCGGGACGCAGTTGGCTATGCCATATCTGAAAATGTCTCAACCTGCTTCCATCATTACTATTTCTTCAATTGCGAGTATGTGCGCTGATGCGCATTCGATGGCTTATAATTCTTCCAAAGCGGGCGTGGCGATGATGATGAAGTCTGTAGCGCTTCATTGTGCTAAATCAAAACTTGATATCCGTGCCAACACGATACATCCGGTTTTTACGCGTACGCCGATTATTGATCCGTTACTCAATATGGCCGGGAACGGCCAGGAAGCCGAGAAAAAATTGAGTCGGAATATTCCGCTACGCCGCCTTGGTGAGCCAGAAGATGTCGGTTATGCAGTGCTTTATCTTGCATCTGATGAGTCGCGATTTATAACGGGTACGGAACTTAAAGTAGATGGCGGCATGACGGCCGGCTTTGCGTGAATTTAACAGGAGGCTTCACTATTAAGCTAACTCAAATTTGCTATTTTCTTACCCTTCAAGGGCTTCTTTGAGCTCTTTTGGTTTATAATTCTCATCATGCTTGGCTAGAATGATATCAGCAATGAAGACGATGCTTTGATCTGGTTCAGAATTTGTGTGCCCTTCTTTAAACCGACCTTGAGCAATAACCCCTTGTCCTTCTCTAAAGAGGTCAGGAAGGATTCCATTATAAATAACAGTCACACTTGCCGAGCCATCTGTAACGTCGAATATTTTCTCGACCCCCTCACCATTGCGAATAGAGTCAGGGGCAACTAGCCCGCCCAGCCGGATGCGCCGTGTGAGATCCGCTTTACCCGCGACAATATCTTCAGGCGTGTAGAAATAATCCAAATTTTGGCTAAGGGCAGTAAACGTTAAAAGCGCAGCAAGTCCGAGGGCCACGCCGCCAAGGCTTAAAAGCGCCAATCGCTTATTTCGACGGGTTGGTTTCATATGGTACTATGTACTTGATCAGCCTTATTGTTCAAGGGATCAATATGGGCTATTGGCGGGCTGGACACATAATGAAATCTGACCAAACCACATACACTAATAATTTATCCCTTCATTGCCATGATTTAGGTGCTGATCGGGGGGATGTCCCTGTTTTTCGTGGTTTGGACTTGCATTTGCAAGCCGGGGAAATTCTGCAAATATTTGGTGATAATGGCACTGGTAAATCTACACTTTTGACGATTTTGGCGGGTTTGCTTTCACCAACAATAGGACGTGCGAGCTGGAAGAGCGGTGAAACCTCTCTATTGGTTCAACAGGTTCGTAGTCAATTGAGTTTTCTCGGTCATAAACTGGCAATGAAAAGTGCATTAACGGCAACCGAGAACTTACAATTTTGGGCTGATATGGCGGGACTAACCGTAGGGCAATCAACTAAAGCTGGGTTTTCTATTATCGAAAAAGCGTTAGCAGCTTTGGACGTTGCCGAGTTGGCCCAACAGAAGATTAGCCATATGTCTGCGGGACAACAAAAACGTATCGCGCTTGCGCGGGTGCTTATGCTGAACAAACCTGTTTGGCTCCTTGATGAGCCGACGGCAAATTTAGATGCGGCGGGGCAATCACTGGTCCTAAGGTTAATAGAAGCCCATGTTAAAAAAGGCGGAATGGTAATCATCGCAACACATCAGCCACTTGAAGTGTTATCGACGCGTATTCGTCTTGAAAGGGCAGCGCGATGATGGGTAGCATTATACGCGCGCAGATCATGTGTGATGTGCGCCTTGCTTTACGGGGCGGGAGCGGGTGGTTGCACGCATTATTCTTTTTTGCAGTTTTTGCAGGTTTTGGAGGGTTAGCGCTTGGACCAGAGCGCTCAAATCTGCTTGTAGCTGCGCCGGGCCTGATCTGGTTGGCATTAATATTTTCATACCAGATGAGCGGAGCGCAATTGTTTCACGACGACATGGAAGATGGAACGCTAGCTGTTATCGGTGTTGAGCATGCCGGTTTTGCGTCTTATATCACCGGGCGTTTGATCGCTATCTGGTTGACTATTGCTCTACCGCTAATCGCTTTAAGTCCTGTTTTTTTTGTGATGTATGGGTTGAATGTCGAGCAAAGCTTTTTGGTAAGTTTAATTATTATACTTGCAAGTCCTGCAATCTTACTCGCGAGCCTTGTTGCTGCGGCTGTATCGGCGGGGATACGAACAGGGGGACTATTGGGGATTGTTTTAAGCGCACCCTTGAGTGTGCCAGTGATGATATTTGGTATTGGTGCAACGGAACAATTGTTGGAGAGAGGGGATTTTTTCTCGCCGCCTTTATTACTATTAATAGCGATCAGCCTGTTTTACGGCGTCGTTCTGCCACCATTTGCGATCTTGTCACTTCGTCTTGGGCTGGAGTAAGCTTGAAACCATGTTGAGTTATTTTGCCAATCCAGAACGCTTCAATAAATTTGCGCATATCGCTTCGCCGATCATAGCAGCTCTCGCTGTTATTCTGGCGTTTATTGGCTTACCGTTGGCGCTCGTTTTTTCTCCCCAAGATTATCAGCAAGATCATCTTGTGCGGATTATGTATATCCATGTGCCAGCAGCCTGGACAGCAATGGGGGCCTATACGTTTATTTCAATTGCTAGCGCTATTGCTTTTGTATGGCGACATAATCTGGCGGATTTGGCGGCGCGCGCTGCAGCGCCTATCGGGCTTGCCATGACGATACTTACTCTGGTTACGGGAGCGGTTTGGGGTAAGCCGAGCTGGGGAGCATGGTGGGTATGGGATGCGCGGTTAACATCTGTCCTTGTGCTGATGTTTATTTATTGTGGTTATCTGGCCATATGGGATGCGATGGATGATAAAAAGAAAGCCGCCAAGTTTGCGCGTATTTTTGCGCTTGTTGGGTTTATCAATATCCCGATCATCAAATTTTCAGTGGACTGGTGGACTAGCCTCCATCAACCGGCAAGTATAATCCGTGTTGATGGTCCGAGCGTGACCGCGTCAATCCTGACACCATTATTGATTATGATTGCAGCCTATACAGCTTTCTTTGCCTGGTATGTGCTAACCGGTGTTCAAGGGCAATTGCGTGCTAATCGCGCAAAACGTGAGCAGAAACATACGGTTTCGATACCCGTTACGATATCTCAAGGGGAGGCTGATGATGGCTGAATTCTTCTCAATGGGCGGCGATGGCGGCTATATCTGGTTTTGTTACGGGTTTAGCGCGCTTGTTATCGCAATACTGATTATAACGCGCCTTCGCGGAATGAAATAGAGGGTTTTAAGCCGGTTTTACCCTCGATCACCCAAGCGTTTCTATAAATGCATCAGCTTCAGCAATAGCTGTGTTCATTTCTTCAATTAACGCATTGACTCGCTCTTCAATTTTCAAGCGTTCAGTATCAAGAGAAGAAATAGCCCGGGCATTTAGATTGTGCTTAAGAAATAAAACCTGATCTTCATAGAGCTCAAGTACTGGCGTCATACGGTCTGCAGCTTTATTCATTGCAGCAACTAAATCGGTATAGTCATTGCGAGTGGCGTCTAGTTGTTCTTGTGATCGACGACGCAAATCAGCACTGTCATATAGATTTAACTCGCTCTCCCATTCTTTAAACAATTTATCGCCAACGGAAGTCACGTCGCTAATGCGTTTGCGCACATCAATCGCCTGCTGTTTGGAGCGATCATATGAGGCATTCAATTTGTCATATTTTTTTTCTAAGTCACCGCCTTCGACATCAACCAATGAGCGAAATTCTTCAAGCGCCGAGGCAAAAACTTCCTGCGCTTCGGCTTGCTCGCCGCGCGCATCTTTAACCCGATCTACAAGGATATCGCGCTTTTCAACACCAAAGCGCTCAAGCGTACTGTAATAGGCAGTGGCGCAGCTGGTAAGAGTAAGGGCAAATAATGAGAGTAAAATGGTACGTATATAGATGGTCATGGAAGGTTCCCTGAAAATGATTCGGATGAACTATATGATGTCTAAAAAACCCAGTCCAGACCATTCATCAACCCAAATATTGGTCCAAATCCCCCAAGCGCGAGCAGCACAAATGCTATTAGGGCAGCAATCAGGAGAATTTTACCAAGGGAGAAGTGGCTGTTTTGGGGGGCGCTGCTATCGAGCTGTTTTTCATCCCCGAAATATTCTTTATTCATATCCGGTTTGAATTCGGGCTGGTATTGTTCCAGAAAAGCTAGACTTGCCTCTGCTTCATGCTCCATGACCGCAAGCCGATAGCCACCAAGGGCAATGCTATCGAGAGGGAGGACGGAGAGGGTTTGGCTATCCATCAGGCGGGCATTAAAGCCATGTGCCGTCAGCAGGCTCAGTGCCGTATGTGCGTCTTCAGGGCTGTAAAAAGTGCGGATAACATGCATGGACCCTATATAAGTAGGGGGGAGGGATTAAGCAATGAGCCTCTAGCCGTCTGGATTAGAATTCGATGCTCATTTGGCGGTCGTTTTTTTTTGTATATTGTGGTTGCATCCCCCTTGCAATTGGTTCGGCCTTCTGTATAAGACGACCTCGCTGTAAACAGCGCCTGTCCGAGACGGTTGGTGATATCGGTTGATATCTTAAATATCCCGCCATAGACGGAAATCAATGGTGAGTTCTTTGTGTAACGCCAGCGGCGAAGCAAAGATTTGATCTATTTCCTCTACATTTTGGACGTTTTGAGACCGATGCAGGTGTTCACACTATTTGGTGGTGTGGGTTTGTAGCTGGTAAGTGCAAGTTTTTAAAGATTTGGCTTAAACGATAAAGGAAAGCTGATGAACAGAGCTGAAAAGGGTGAAGCCGTCGAATGGATCGGTAATGTCCTTGATACAAATGCAGTTGTGGTGGTCGTCCAAAATAATGGGCTAACCGTCGATGATATATCTGGGCTGCGTTCGGAGTTGCGCTCAGCGGGCGCAGGTATGAAGGTTATAAAAAACCGTCTTGCCAAGATTGCTCTTAAGGATCGCGAGCAAAGCGACTTGTCCGCTCTATTTGAGGGGCCGACGGCAATTGTCTATGCGGAAGACCCAGTTGCTCCGGCGAAAATAGTTGAGAAATTCGCAAAAGGTAATGAGGCTCTTGAAATCAAGGGCGCTGCCATGGGCACAGAAATTATGGACGCGGCAGGCGTGAAGGCTCTTGCGGCGATGCCATCACGCGAAGAGCTGATTGCTTCGATCGTGTTGTGTCTTGGTTCACCTGCTGCAGGTATCGCAGGTGCAATTGGCGCTCCTGCAAGTGATATTGCAGGAATTCTCAAGACCATCGAGGAGCGGGAAGCTGCTTAACATTTGCTAATTTTTTTGGCCTCCAGCTTGGTTTTATGGGGGCTAGGTACATTCTTAATAAATTGATCTAAACAACAGAAAAGACAGGATAAATATCATGGCAGATATCAAAAAACTAGCTGAAGACATCGTGGCGCTCACATTACTCGAAGCTAAAGAGCTAAAAGACCTTCTTAAAGAAGAGTATGGCATCGAGCCTGCTGCGGGTGCGGTTGCGGTAGCTGCGGCCCCTGGTGCTGGCGGTGGCGGTGAAGCTGCGGAAGAGAAAACCGAATTTGACGTTATTCTGGTTGCTGCTGGCGACAAGAAAATCAATGTGATCAAAGAGGTTCGCGGCATTACAGGTCTTGGCCTGAAAGAAGCCAAAGAGCTTGTTGAAGCTGGTGGCAAGCCGGTTAAAGAGGGTATCTCAAAAGGCGAAGCTGAAGAAATCGTCAAAAAGCTCGAAGAAGCTGGCGCAAAAGTCGAACTCAAATAGCCCTGTTGGTGCTTTTGGGCTGGTGTTCCATTGGGGGCACCGCCTTTGGTCCAGTCGTGTCAATGGGGAATTTAATCGTGTCAAGCTTTTTGGATAAAAAGAGCTTGCAGGATTCCCCAGACACGCCTATATCACACCACCTGTCTCGATTTTGGTCGTCGGGGCAAACACCATTGCGGCGATGTGTTTCAGATATTTGAAGATTAAATTATAAGGTATTTTTGTTCCCCCGGCGGTTGTCTATTCAGCGCGCCGGTAATCTGCGTTCTAGCATTTTTATACTCTTATTTCGAGAGTTTACTAAGGATACAACGCGGACAGAAATGAAGTTGAGGGCTTTCAATAAGGTTACTCACCGACATGACGTACCAGGATTGCAAGGATATCAGGCACCAGCTCGAGGCCCTTAAGGGGGCCATTAAAAAATTACTCCCAGTAAGGGAGGATGAGGATAAATGATGGCGCAATCTTTTGTTGAAAAGAAAAGAATTCGGAAAAGCTTTGGTCGGATCGGCGATGCAGCTGCGATGCCAAATCTGATTCAGGTTCAAAAGGATAGCTACGAACAATTTCTCCAGCGCTTGATTCCCCATGAGGATCGCAAACAGGCTGGTATAGAAGCCGTGTTCAAGTCTGTGTTTCCGATTACGGACTTTACCGAGACGGCTGTGCTTGAATATGTTTCTTACGAGTTTGAGCCTCCTAAATATGACACAGAAGAATGTCAGCAGCGCGATATGACATACTCTGCGCCGCTCAAAGTGACGTTGCGTCTTATTGTGTTTGAAGTGGATGATGATACTGGCGCAAAATCCGTCAAGGATATAAAGGAACAAGAAGTCTACATGGGCGATATGCCTTTGATGACGGAAAACGGAACCTTCATCGTAAATGGTACTGAGCGCGTGATCGTCTCCCAGATGCACCGAAGTCCCGGCGTTTTCTTTGATCATGATAAAGGGAAAAGCCACTCATCTGGTAAGTTACTCTTTGGCGCAAGAATTATCCCTTACCGTGGTTCATGGCTCGACTTTGAGTTTGATCCCAAAGATATCGTCAATGTCCGTATTGACCGCCGCCGGAAACTCCCCGCAACAACGCTACTATATGCGTTAGGCATGGATCAGGAAGAAATTCTTGACGAGTTCTACAACCGCGTACCCCATACCCGCGTTGAGGGTGGTTTTGCGGCTCCATACGATCCAGAGCGTTATAAAGGTATTAAACTTACCCGTGATCTGGTGAATGCAGATACCGGTGATGTGGTTGCCGAAATAGGTAAGAAGCTATCCGCCCGCGCCGCTAAAAAGCTCGCCGAAGATGGTCTGAAAAATTTACTCTTTACCGATATAGATATGATTGGGCGTTATTTTGCATCCGATCTGGTTAATTTTGACACGGGGGAGATTTACGCCGAAGCGGGCGAAGAGTTGACCGAAGAATCTTTGGCAATGCTCTCGGATATCGAAATCAACGAGTTTGACACCATCGATATCGATCACGTTACCATCGGCGCCTATATGCGCAACACGCTAGCGGCTGATAAAAACTCCAACCGTGACATGGCGTTAATTGATATTTATCGGGTAATGCGTCCCGGTGAACCCCCAACCCTTGAGACTGCTGAAGGTCTTTTCTACAGCTTGTTCTTTGATCCTGAGCGCTATGATCTCTCTGCGGTGGGCCGTGTGAAGATGAATATCCGTCTTGCCTTTGAAGGCGTTGATGATGAGCTGCGCACGCTTCGTAAGGAGGATATTCTATCGGTTCTGAGCACATTGGTTGATCTGCGTGATGGGCGCGGTGAAATTGATGATATCGACAATCTCGGCAATCGCCGGGTTAGGTCGGTTGGCGAATTGATGGAAAACCAGTATCGTATTGGGTTGCTGCGTATGGAGCGTGCGATTAAAGAACGTATGTCTTCTGCAGAACTCGAAACCTTGATGCCTCACGACCTCATTAACGCCAAGCCAGTTGCGGCGGCGGTAAGGGAATTTTTTGGCTCGTCCCAGCTGTCCCAGTTTATGGACCAGACAAATCCATTATCCGAGATTACCCACAAGCGCCGACTTTCTGCGCTTGGTCCGGGCGGGCTAACACGCGAACGTGCCGGCTTTGAGGTGCGTGACGTTCACCCAACCCACTATGGTCGGATTTGCCCTATTGAAACCCCAGAGGGACCAAATATCGGCTTGATCAATTCCTTGGCTACCCATGCCCAAGTGAATAAATATGGCTTCATAGAAAGCCCATATCGCCGCGTTATTGATTGTAAGGTTACAGACGAAGTTGTGTATCTTTCTGCGATGGAAGAACAGCGTTTCGCGATTGCGCAGGCTAATGCCGAAGTTGATGAAAATAATGTCCTTAGCAATGAGTTCGTAAACTGCCGGGTTGGTGGTGATGCGACTTTGGTGCCCAAGGAAGATGTGGGTTATATTGATGTTTCACCAAAACAGCTTGTTTCTGTTGCGGCGGCGCTCATTCCTTTCCTTGAAAATGATGATGCGAACCGTGCGCTAATGGGTTCAAACATGCAACGCCAAGCGGTGCCTCTATTACAGGCTGAAGCACCCTATGTCGGGACTGGCATGGAAAGTGTGGTTGCACGCGATTCTGGGGCTGCGGTAGCAGCGCGGAGATCTGGTATAATTGAGCAGGTTGATGCGCAACGGATTGTTGTTCGTGCGACGGAAGAAAAAGACCCGACAAAACCGGGTGTTGATATTTTCAATTTGCGTAAGTTCCAACGTTCAAATCAGAACACCTGTATCAACCAACGTCCTCTTGTGAAAATTGGGGATGTTGTTCGTGAAGGCGATATCATCGCAGATGGTCCGTCCACAGATTTAGGCGAATTGGCGCTGGGCAAAAATGTACTCGTGGCGTTTATGCCGTGGAATGGATATAATTTCGAAGACTCGATTTTGATTTCCGAGCGTATCGTGATTGACGATGTGTTTACCTCGGTGCACCTCGAAGAGTTTGAGGTCATGGCCCGTGATACTAAATTGGGCCCTGAAGAGATCACACGCGATATTCCGAACGTCTCTGAAGAAGCGCTTCGCAATCTGGATGAGGCCGGGATTGTCGCCATTGGCGCTGAAGTGCATCCGGGCGATATCCTCGTTGGTAAAATCACGCCAAAAGGCGAAAGCCCGATGACTCCGGAGGAAAAACTCCTTCGTGCGATCTTTGGTGAGAAAGCCTCTGATGTTCGGGATACATCCCTGAAACTTCCTCCCGGTGTTGCCGGTACGGTTGTAGAAGTGCGTGTATTTAACCGTCACGGTATTGAAAAAGATGAACGTGCCATTGCGATCGAACGAGAAGAAATTGAACGCCTCGCAAAAGATCGCGATGACGAGCTGGCAATTCTTGAGCGTAACATTTTCGGTCGATTGCGCGGTATTTTGCTCAGCAAAGAAGCTGTTTCTGGCCCCAAAGAGTTTGAGCGCGGTACGGTTACTGAATCAATTCTCGATATGTTGACCCGTGGTCAATGGTGGAAAATCGGTCTTTCTGACGATGCCGCTATGAGCGAAATCGAGGCTTTGCGCACCCAATATGATGAAAGTCGTTCACGCCTTGAAGCACGATTTGATGACAAGGTTGATAAGCTCAAGCGTGGTGACGAATTACCGCCGGGCGTGATGAAGATGGTTAAGGTCTTTGTTGCAGTGAAACGCAAACTTCAGCCTGGTGATAAAATGGCTGGTCGTCACGGTAATAAGGGTGTGATTTCCAAAATCGCTCCGCGTGAAGATATGCCATTCCTCGAAGATGGAACACCTGTTGATATTGTTCTCAACCCGCTCGGCGTGCCGTCGCGGATGAATGTTGGTCAAATTCTGGAAACACATCTTGGCTGGGCTTGTCGTGGTCTTGGTGGTCAAATCAAGGATTTGATGGAGCAATGGGAAGCTCACGGCGAAGGCCGCGATGCTTTGGTTGAAAAACTCAAAGATGTTTACGGTGAAGACCAGGCTTTGCCGCGCTCCAATGAGGAACTGCAAGAGCTTGCTGGTAATCTCTATCGCGGTGTACCGATTGCAACCCCTGTGTTCGATGGTGCGCGTGAGCCTGACATTGTAAAGATGCTAGAAAAAGCTGGTCTTGATAATTCCGGGCAGGTGACATTGTATGATGGCCGGACCGGAGAGAAGTTCGCGCGTCCAGTGACGGTGGGTTACAAATATCTTCTTAAACTTCACCACCTCGTTGATGACAAAATTCATGCCCGCTCAATTGGCCCGTACTCGCTTGTTACCCAGCAACCGCTTGGTGGTAAGGCGCAATTTGGTGGCCAGCGCTTTGGTGAGATGGAGGTGTGGGCTCTTGAGGCTTATGGCGCCGCCTACACCTTGCAGGAAATGTTGACGGTGAAATCCGATGACGTTGCCGGCCGGACAAAGGTCTATGAAGCGATTGTTCGCGGTGATGACACGTTCGAAGCCGGTATTCCGGAGAGTTTCAATGTTCTCGTTAAAGAGATGCGCTCGCTAGGCCTGAATGTGGAATTGCAAACGGGGTAGGCGTTTAGCTTATTTGGTTTTTGGTTATTTATTTTTGCGCAGATGAATTTCTGCTTTGATACAAAGAGGGTTATATGTCCCAGGAAATGATGAACGTATTTAATCCGGCTGCATTGCAGTCAACGTTCAACCAGATCCGTATTTCGCTAGCCAGCCCGGAGAAAATTCTCTCTTGGTCGTTTGGTGAAATCAAAAAGCCGGAGACGATTAATTATCGTACCTTCAAGCCAGAACGCGACGGTTTGTTCTGTGCCCGGATTTTTGGTCCTGTGAAGGATTACGAATGTCTTTGTGGTAAATATAAGCGCATGAAATATAAGGGCATCACCTGCGAGAAGTGCGGTGTTGAAGTAACCCTGACCAAGGTACGCCGCGACCGGATGGGCCATATCGAACTGGCTGCGCCCGTTGCCCATATCTGGTTCCTGAAATCTTTGCCATCTCGTATTTCGCTTATGCTCGATATGACATTGAAAGATGTGGAACGGGTTCTCTATTTTGAAAAATATATCGTCATTGAGCCCGGTCTGACACCAATGGACCACCATCAAATGCTGACCGAGGAAGAATATCTCACGGCTCAGGAAGAATATGGTGAAGACAGCTTTACCGCCGGAATTGGCGCTGAAGCGATTCGTGAAATTCTGATGAATATGGATTTGGAGGCGATCTCGGCTCAACTGGCCGTTGAAATCGCTGAATCAACAACCGAGCTGAAACCCAAAAAACTTGCAAAGCGTAAGAAAATTATCGACGCATTTATTCACTCCGGTAATAAACCGGAATGGATGATTATGACGGTGGTTCCTGTGATCCCGCCTGAGCTTCGCCCGCTCGTTCCGCTCGATGGGGGACGTTTTGCGACATCGGATTTGAACGATCTTTATCGCCGGGTGATTAACCGGAATAACCGCCTAAAGCGCCTGATTGAACTGCGTGCACCAGATATTATTGTGCGTAATGAAAAACGGATGTTGCAAGAAGCGGTTGATGCACTGTTTGATAATGGACGCCGTGGCCGCGTTATAACGGGTACGAATAAACGCCCGCTAAAATCCTTGTCAGATATGCTCAAAGGTAAGCAGGGGCGTTTCCGTCAGAACTTGCTAGGTAAACGCGTCGATTATTCTGGACGTTCTGTGATCGTTGTTGGCCCTGAGCTTAAACTTCACGAGTGTGGGTTGCCAAAGAAAATGGCGCTCGAACTTTTTAAACCGTTTATCTATTCGCGCCTCGATGCAAAAGGGCTTTCTGCTACGGTGAAACAAGCCAAGAAATTGGTGGAAAAAGAGCGTCCGGAAGTCTGGGATATTCTCGATGAAGTTATCCGTGAACATCCGGTCATGCTTAACCGGGCACCGACGCTACACCGTCTTGGTATTCAGGCCTTTGAACCAAAATTGATCGAAGGCAAAGCCATTCAATTGCACCCGTTGGTGTGTACCGCCTTTAACGCCGATTTTGACGGTGATCAAATGGCTGTGCACGTGCCGCTATCCCTTGAGGCACAGCTTGAAGCGCGCGTCTTGATGATGTCGACGAACAATATTCTATCACCTGCAAACGGTAAGCCGATTATTGTTCCGTCTCAGGATATTGTTCTTGGTCTTTATTATCTTTCAATGGAAAAGCGCAATGAAATCGGCGAGGGGATGACGTTCGGGTCGATTGAAGAAATAGATTATGCGTTGGATGCGGGCGTTGTCACATTACATTCCAAAATCAAAGCCCTTTGGGAATCGGTCGACCTTGATGGTAATCCTATTCGTCAAATCGTTGAGAGTACGCCGGGCCGAATGAAAGTGGCTCAGGTGCTGCCTAAAGATGGTAATGTTCCTTTTGAAGTGATTAACCAGCTTTTGACCAAGAAAAACATTCAAGGTTTGATTGATGTTGTTTATCGTCATTGCGGTCAGAAAAAGACAGTGATCTTTGCCGATCATATTATGGCATTGGGTTTCCGCGAAGCGTGTAAAGCGGGTATTTCTTTTGGTAAAGATGACATGGTGATCCCTGCCGCTAAAGCGACAATGGTGGAAGAAACCCGTCTGTTGGTTCGTGATTATGAACAACAATATGCAGATGGCTTTATTACCCGCGGCGAAAAATATAATAAGGTTGTGGACGCTTGGGCCAAGTGTACGGATAAAGTGGCCGATGAGATGATGAAAGAAATCTCAACCGCCAAATATGATGAGGAACTTGGCAAGGAAGAGGAAATTAATTCTGTCTACATGATGTCCCATTCCGGGGCGCGTGGGTCCCCAGCACAAATGAAACAGCTTGCTGGTATGCGCGGGCTTATGGCTAAACCATCTGGTGAGATTATTGAAACGCCAATTATCTCAAACTTTAAAGAAGGTCTAACCGTTCTCGAATATTTTAACTCCACTCACGGTGCCCGGAAGGGTCTCGCTGATACGGCGCTAAAAACTGCGAACTCGGGATATCTAACCCGTCGCCTAGTGGATGTTGCACAAGATTGCATCATTCGCGAAATTGATTGTGGAACTGAGCAAGGTATAACCCTTGATGCGGTTGTGCAGGGTGGTGAAGTATCTGTACCCTTGTCTCAACGCATTCTGGGTAGAACATTGCTGGAAGAAATTCACAACAAGGAAACTGGCGAAATCGTTGGTCGTCCTGGTGATGAATTGGATGAAGCGCAAGCTGAAGCCATTGAAGCAACAGGTATCCAAACCGTAAAAGTGCGCTCTCCACTGACATGTGAAACGAAAGTTGGTATTTGCGGCACTTGTTATGGCCGTGATCTGGCTCGCGGTACGCATGTTAATATCGGCGAAGCGGTTGGCGTTATCGCGGCGCAGTCTATTGGTGAGCCGGGTACCCAGTTGACCATGCGTACCTTCCACGTTGGCGGTACGGCGCAAGTTGGGGACACTTCATTCGTTGAAGCTAGCCATCCTGGTACGATTAAGCTTGAGTCCAGAAATGTTGTTAAAGATTCCGATGGTGACTTGATCGTTATGGGGCGCAACACTTTGATCAAGATCATGGATGAGGACGATAAAGAGCAAGCTTCTTTCAAAGTCATCTATGGTACTAAACTGCGCATTGATGACGGTAGTAAAGTCGAGCGTGGACAGCGTTTGGCTGACTGGGATCCTTATACATTACCAATCCTCACCGAGCTTGCTGGTAAGGTTAAATATGAAGACCTTGCAGAAGGTCTTTCTATGCAGGTTGTTGCTGATGAGGCGACAGGTATTTCAAGTAAGGTTGTGATTGACTGGCGTTCTAACCCGCGTGCAGCTGAATTAAAACCGTCGGTGTGTATCATCGGGGAAGACGGTGAAATTTTAACCTTGGAATCTGGTAGTGAAGCTCGTTACCAGTTACCGGTGGATGCGATCCTCTCCGTTGAAGACGGCGAAGAAATTCGCGTTGGTGATGCGCTCGCACGTATCCCGACAGAGGGTGCAAAAACCCGTGATATTACAGGTGGTCTACCGCGTGTTGCTGAGCTTTTTGAAGCACGTCGTCCTAAAGATCATGCGATTATTGCTGAAGTTGATGGCCGGGTTGAATTTGGACGTGACTATAAGAACAAACGTCGGATTACGATTGTGCCAACCGATGAAAGCTTGGAGCCTGTTGATTATCTGGTCCCTAAGGGTAAGCATATTGCTGTTCAGGAAGGTGACTTTATAGCCAAAGGCGAATATCTGATGGACGGTAACCCCGCCCCACATGATATTCTAGCCATTATGGGTATTGAGGCATTGGCGGTTTATCTGATCAATGAAATTCAGGAAGTTTACCGACTTCAAGGGGTTCCGATTAATGATAAGCATATCGAAGTGATTGTGCGCCAGATGCTTCAAAAATATGAAGTAACGAATGTTGGTGATAGTCACTACATGAAAGAAGAGCATGTCGATAAGGTCGAATTTGAAGAGACCAACGCCAAGCTCGAAAATCTAGGTAAAGCACCTGCTATCGGAATGCCTGTTTTGTTGGGTATTACAAAAGCATCTCTGCAGACCAAGTCCTTTATTTCAGCGGCTTCTTTCCAGGAAACAACCCGTGTACTGACGGAAGCTGCCGTCAACGGTAAAGCTGACAATCTGGAAGGCCTGAAAGAGAATGTGATTGTGGGTCGCTTGATCCCTGCGGGTACTGGCGGAGTTATGTCAGCCCATCAATTGGAAGCTGATCGTCTTGATGCGATCCTTCTGGCAGAGCGTGATGAACGTGAAGCTGCTCATGCGGCTGCATTGCCAACACCGGCAGCATCAGATGGCGGTAACAGCGAAAGTTCTGCTAACGGTGAAGATACCGGTGACATCGATATAGCCGACGCTGAGTCCTATTTCGATATTCCTTCTCAGGAAGAGCCTGTAACCGATAGCGAGGCAGCAACAGAAGGTGGCGGAGAAGTTCCGTTCCCTGATCAGGTTGATGAACAGCCCTCTAATGAATCTTCTGGCGAAGAGGAGCTTGGGTAAGTTCTCTGATTGATTAGATAAATGCAAGATAGCATTTATACTTTTACCAAAAAATACAAAGAACCATAATGTGATTTCGCATTATGGTTCTTTTTTTGTTTCGAGGATGCCAATTATACCCTTATTTTGCACACCAAGGTTCATTGGCCTGTTGTTGTTTTTTAATCTTTATAATTGCTCGATCATATATTCAGCTGATGACACTTCAAAAGCGCCAGGTGCTTCGACATTGAGTTCGCTGACGACGCCGTTATCGATGATCGCAGAAAAACGCTGTGCGCGTTCACCCAATCCAAAACCGGTTCCATCCATGGTTAATCCTAGGGCACGTGCAAAATCACCATTGCCATCGGCAAGCATTTCCACTTTACCGTCCGCGCCTTGTGCTTCGCCCCAGGCTTTCATGACGAAAGCATCGTTTACGGACATGCAAACAATTTTATCAACGCCTTTTGCATTTAAAGCTTCGGCTTGATTAATAAAACCCGGCAGGTGTTTTGCCGAACAGGTCGGGGTAAAGGCACCCGGTAGCGAGAAAAGGGCGACTTTGCCTGTACCGAGCATCTCCATGCTTGTTGTGGCTTGTGGGCCTTCTGCGTTACAGGTCATGACTTTGACATCAGGTAATTTGTCACCAGTTTTGATATTCATAATTGTGCTCCAAGGTTTTGATCCATTACAGGACCGATTTATACGCTTTACAAAAATTATCCATATTTTCCGACGAAAATCCACAAATGTTAATACGTCCGCCAGAAGTCATATAGATACCAAAATCGTTTTTTAAAGTCTTAACTTGATCAGGCTTGATCGGTAACAGCGAGAACATGCCATTTTGTGTTGGGATAAAGTTGAAAGAATTCCCAAGTCCATTGGCGCTTGCGCATTGATCGAGTTGGCGGCGTTTACCGGCAACATTCTCGCGCATGGCGTTGAGCTCGTCATGCCACAATTTTGTCAATTCATTAGATTCCAAAATAGTGGTGACAAGGGCGCCGCCATGAGCCGGAGGCATGGAATAGGTAACCCGAGCGATATTTTCCAAATGACTTTGCGCGGCGGATGCATCACGGTCTGATTTTGCGAGTAACATAATTGCGCCGGTACGCTCGCGATAGAGGCCGAAATTTTTGGAACAGGAATAAGCGAGTAATATCTCTGGTACCTTGTTGGCAAGGCGTCTGATAGGGATAAGATCTTCTTCAATGCCTTTGGCAAGGCCGTGATAAGCGGTATCGATAAAGGGCAGAAAGCCACGTTCTGCGGCAATATCAGCAACAATGTCCCACTGTTCTGAACTCAAATCCTGACCACTTGGGTTATGGCAGGCCCCGTGGAGCAGGACAGTGTCTTCGGGGCCTAGGGTGCGCAGCGTGTCGCAAAAGGCACCGAATAAAAGTTCGACATTGTCTTTATCGTAATATGGCATTGTCTCAATCGTCAGGCCGGCTGTCTTTAGAAGTGGGATATGATTTCCCCATGTTGGGCTGCCGATAAGCACACGTTTTGCGCCTCGCCTTGAAATAAGTTCCCCGCCAAGACGTAAGGCCCCGCTACCACCTGGGGTCAGTACGCCAGCAATTTTCCCCTGATTTAATCCCTCGAATTCAGGGCCGAAAACCATATTAGCAACAGCATTGATGAACCCCGGATAACCTGCTGGTGGTGTATAAACTTTCGTAGTCTCACCCCGAAGGTAGAGAATTTCTGCTTCTTTTACAGAGCGCATAATCGGCGTGTTGCCTGTTTCGTCTTTGAATACACCAACGCCGAGATCAATTTTCTCGGGGCGTGAGTCTTTTTTGTAAGCGGTTGATAATCCTAAAATAGGATCAGCGGGTAATGCATCAAGGGTTTCAAACATGAGGCGGACCTTTCATCTTGTATCCTGTTTCAGTGCCGATCAAAGAGGCTCTCGTCAAGGGGGATTTCCCCCGGCGCGCCGGGCAATGGTGTTGCCTTAATCACAATTGATCGACATGAACCTTGAAATTTCTCAGAGGTAAGCCTCACTACTTGACGGTCATCACGCCACACGACACCATTTAGCGCATCCAAGCAGGCTTTGGCGATATTATCGACATCCATATGGGACTTATTTTCATATTCTGAGGTCCAGATATGGACATCAAATGGTGCAAAATGTGGGCGTATAAATGCAGCTTCTTTGCGTAGGAACTGCCGTATTTCTGCTTTGAGTTTGCGAGCTTGAGTTGTGGCGATATTAATACGAATTAGAATTTCTTCTCCGCGTGAGGCAATCTGAACCTTTCCTTTCCCAGAAAAGGGGCGTGTGAAAGAGGGTTCTGTCATTCTTTATCCGCCGGTGGGGTCTCAGTAAGAAAAAGATATTGTGCGGAAATGTTTCTAAAGCCCAGCTTTTCGAATAATGCTGCCGAGGCGACATTTTGATCATAGACATTGGCAAAGTAATTACAGGGTCTCAAGGATGCGGTGCGCTCGAAAAGTAAGCTGATCAGCTCGCTGGCAATTCCGCTTTTTCGATAGTCCGACGATACCCCAATATCATTGATCCTAATGGTCCAGCGTTCTGGCGTGTGCGTAAAACCAGAGGGTTTTTCTATTTTGTAGAGAAGGTAGGCATGGAGGACACCTTGAATTTCCCAGCCAAGAGCAAAACCTGTTCGCTTTCTTAGTGGATTTTTCAATTTCAAAAAACGCGCTAGCGGAGATGGTAATGGGAGATAATTACCAAAATAGCTACGATGATTATCGTCGGGGTCCGGCGCGGGAAAGAGGGAAGGGTAATGCTGGTGATGAAAGGACTGCGTAGCTCTATGGAGGGCCACCATTTGAGTGAGGTGTGACCAGTCTGGTTCGATAAGCCTGCCATTTAAGGGGGCATCCTTTGCCGAGTGGGAGTTAACCAGTGAATCTGTTTTGGGGGACGAATTGGTCATGGCTTCATACATTTTAAATGGGCGATCGCTATAATCGCCTATCGAGGCATTATATCATATTTTTATATATGTGTTTTGCTGCAGCGGACAGAGCTGAACGTATAGATATGACGGATCTTGTAGATATTTCTTTGATCGATCCAGCCGGGATTGATGTTGCTTTTCGCAATGAATGGCAAGAGCTAGCGAAATTATCTGCTCGGCCAAATCCATTTTTTGAGGACTGGTTTTTGTTACCGTCCCTTGAGCAATTTGATCAGAAACAAAATGTTAAAATATTGGTTGCCCGGTCTGTAAAAGAAGGCGCTCTTGTCGGGCTTTTACCAGTGCAAAGAAAATTGGGGTATAGAAAAACACCAATCGTCTATTATCAGGCATTTATACATTCGTTTTGTTTTAACGGAACGCCCCTTATTAGAAAGTCATGGTCGCAACCCTTTTTTAACTCCCTAGCCGATTGGATCGAAACAAAACCGGATGGTGCGCGCTTTCTCCAGCTATTGGCGCTTCCCTACGGCCCGGATATGGTTGAAATTATAGAGGCGAGTTTTGGTAAGGATCAAATTTTTATACAAAATCTTTATAATCGTGCTTACCTAAACCAGTTTTCTAATAATAAAAATACGTATAAAGAGTATATTGATAAAACTCTTTCGCCAAAGCGGCGGGGCGCACTGAGGAGGGCTAGACGTCATCTCGAGAAAATGGGGACACTCACGATCGGAGATGTTCCCGTCAATGAGGAGGTCATTGAAGATTATTTTGCCTTGGAAAAAACCAGCTGGAAAAGTCCTGAAAAGAGCGGGTTATCACCAACGTTGATTGAGGCACAAAAAAAACTCTTCAAAGAAGTGATATCAACTGGTGCAGAACAGGGTTGTGTGGAATGCCGAGGCCTTTATCTGAATCAAAGATTGATCGCATTAGCGTTTCAGCTACGCCGTAACAAGTATTTGGCAGGATTTAAAACCGTATATGACACGCAGTATGCGCGCTATTCCCCAGGCGTCCATGTGTTATTGGATGTCATAAAGGCCATGCTGGAAGGTGATGACTTGCAAGAATTCGATTCTTGTTCACAAGCAGATCATCCGTTACTTGATCGTATAATGGTCGATCGTATGCCGATGGCTCAGATAAATCTGATCGGTTCATCGCGTTTAAGTCGCCTCATAATGGGTGCGTTATCAAAGACCAGTTCTTAACGAAGGCAAATCAGGCGGTGATCATTTAGATATATGATTTCTGGTTGTTTTCACTAAGAAATGAGCGTCGGCTTGGTTCACTAACCTTGCGTAATCGGTGCGATTTGAGTAGATAAATGCGAGCCAATTTCACCCAGTATACAGGATTAGCCCATGTCGAAAAATACCCGTACGGAAACCGATAGTTTTGGTCCATTAGAAGTGCCCGTTGACAAATATTACGGAGCGCAATCGGCGCGGTCATTGATTAATTTTGATATTGGTACTGAAACTATGCCAGCTCCACTCGTAAGGGCGCTTGGAATTGTTAAAATGTCCGCTGCCCGCGCCAATATGGATTTGGACAATCTGGAGAGCGATTTGGGAAAAGCCATAGTTCAAGCCGCAGGGGAGGTGGCCGAGGGAAAAATGAATGACCATTTCCCGCTCTCTGTCTGGCAAACAGGGTCTGGAACCCAATCGAATATGAACACCAATGAGGTGGTGGCAAATCGGGCAATAGAAATTTTAGGTGGAGAAATTGGTTCAAAAAAACCAGTTCATCCCAACGATCATGTAAATCGCAGTCAATCATCCAATGATACATTCCCGACTGCCATGCATATTAGTGCGGCGGAGGAAATTCATCATCGCCTTTTGCCCGCATTGCAGACCTTACGTAATGCGCTCAACGATAAGGCAGAAAGCTTTGCTGATATCATCAAAATTGGACGTACCCATTTACAAGATGCGACGCCGCTTACACTGGGTCAGGAATTTTCCGGGTATGTGACGATGGTAGAAAATGCAATTAGTCGTGCCCAAGGCGCACTACCTCGATTATATGCATTGGCCCAAGGAGGCACGGCAGTAGGTACAGGGATTAATGCAAAACTCGGTTTTGCGGATAAATTTGCCAATGAGGTTTCTAATTATACAAAATTGCCTTTTGTTAGTGCCCCTAATAAATTTGAGGCATTGGGCACGCATGATGCGATGGTTGAAGCTCACGGCACTTTAAACGTAATTGCTGTATCTCTTTTCAAGATCGCAAATGATATTCGTCTTCTTGGCTCGGGACCCCGTTCTGGTTTAGGGGAAATTTCTCTTCCTGAAAATGAACCCGGTTCTTCTATCATGCCAGGGAAGGTTAATCCTACCCAATGTGAGGCAATGACTATGGTTGCGGTTCAAGTGATGGGTAATAATACAACGGTAAGTTTTGCCGGATCTCAAGGTCACCTCGAACTTAACGTGTTCAAGCCGGTTATTGCATTTAACGTTTTACAGTCTATCCGCCTTTTATCTGACGTTAGTGTATCGTTCACAGAGAAATGCGTATCGGGCATCAAGGCAAATGACGAACAAATTAAGGCATTGATGGAACGGTCCTTAATGCTAGTGACCGCGCTTGCCCCCACAATTGGGTATGACAATGCGACCAAGATTGCAAAAACGGCCCATAAAAACGGGACAACATTGCGCGAAGAGGCCGTGGCCCTAGGGTTTGTAACCCCTGAAGAATACGACAAAATCGTCCGTCCGGAGAGTATGATCACCCCAAAATAGGGTATTTGAGGAATTAATTGTCTATTATCTGTGGAAATCGGCCCGCTTTGGAAGGTTTGCGTTTGAGGCAAATTGAACCATTGGGCCTGATTTTGAGACGGAATTATCAAAATAGCTCTTGAGGTCTCGCCCTTATTAGGCAGCCAATTGGTGCGGCCAACATGAGGTGTTATGGCCAAAAAGCACCAATTCGGGTCTTCCCCATCAGGGCTTACTGCTGGAACAAATTATACCCTGAAACGACTTTAAAGTCAGAAATGCTGGCCCCTAGAGCCAATTTTTTAAATTTTGGCCAGAAGACATGTAAATCATCTGCTTAAACTATCCCCATATGCATTTTTTCACGTGGCGGGCAACTAGAATCGGGCCTAGTGTTATCCTATGAGTGAAGATTTGGAAGATATAGACGAGACAGGACCTGAGGATAATGAGGGCGTGGATGGCTCTGATTCTGGCTCAAAGGTGTCTCCCTCAGCCGAGACTATTGAAGCAGACGATACTGTTTCGGATTTTGATGATCCTATACGAGGAGAGCCAATTACTGACCCTGAAGCTTTAGTCGTTAATCTTGACGGGTATGAGGGGCCGCTTGATGTTTTATTGGAACTGGCCCGTAACCAGAAGGTCGATATCCGCAAAATCTCGATGATGGCTCTCGTGGAGCAATATTTGATCTTCATCGAGATTGCTCGACAGCAAAACCTGGAATTGGCAGCGGATTATCTGGTGATGGCCTCTTGGCTAGCCTATCTCAAATCAAAAATGCTGCTTCCTAAACTAGAAGAAAATGGCGAGGAACCAACTGCCGATGAAATGGCAGCTCGTCTTGCATTCCAGCTTCAACGATTAGAGGCTATGCGTAAAGCAACTGATGATTTGTTTAAACGCCCTCGGCTGGGTTTAGAGGTTTTTACCCGTGGTAGCCCGGAAGGGGTGAGGGTTACACGAACTCCGGAATGGCATGCGGATCTATTCGATTTGCTCAAAGCTTATACATCCCAACGGGTGCAAACTGTTGATCGAAATTATCTGATTGAAAAACCTAAAGTCTTTTCATTGGAAGATGCGCGTGCACGCCTTGCACGTATTTTAGGTATGATTCCGGAATGGTCGGAGCTTCGGGCGTTGTCGCCGTTACAAGATATTGACGCTCCGGAGCGCTCTGTATTGGCGAGTGCGTTCCACGCGGCTCTGGAGTTTGCCAAAGAGGGAAAAATGGATTTGCGCCAGATGGGCCACTTCGAGCCTATTTATGTGCGCAACAGGGACGACGCTGATTCCGGCAATTTTGGCGGTGGTGGACAAGAAGGGGAGGGGCGCGTTCATGAGCTCACAAAACCTGATTTAGAGGGTAAAAATGAGAGCAATGATCCCCAAGCCCCGAGTAATGGCCAACCCATCCCGGATGATTTGACCAGCCATAATGATGTTTATAGTGAGAGAGTGGTTTGATGATGATTGAGGACGACCCCCAAATGGCCGAAGGGCGTAATTTTGATGATCTAGATGCCCACGGCGTTCAGGAAGCTTTGCGTGACGAGCTAATTTCAGACGATGGGGATATAATGCAGCAGGATCAGGAAGAAGAGGCCTCGCCAACATCCGAGCTTGAAGATGAAGAGGGGGAAGGCGCTGATAACTCCGAAAAGGGCGTCAGCGATGGAGAGGACGATGTCTGGACAGCCAACCAGATGGCCGAGCATGTGCGCATGGCCGAGGCTCTTTTGTTTGCCGCAGTTGAACCTCTCGATGAGAAATCGATTGCAGATCGCTTGCCTGAGGGGGCAGATATTGCAGCGATTATGAAATTGGTTCAGGTGCAATATGAAAGTCGCGGAGTAAATCTTTCCAAAATAGAGAAAAAATGGAGATTTGTTACCGCTCCTGATGTTGCTCATATTCTTCAAAAGGAGCGGGTAGAGCAGCGTAAACTCTCGCGTGCAGCCCTTGAGACTTTGGCCATCATTGCTTATCACCAGCCGTGTACACGGGCCGACATAGAAGATGTACGCGGTGTTGCCGTCTCCCGTGGATCGCTTGATCAGCTTATGGAAATTGGCTGGGTGCGCTTGCGTGGGCGCCGTAAAGACGTTCCTGGCCGACCTGTTCTCTATGGTACCAGTCAGGACTTTCTAGAGCATTTTAGTCTTGCGGGATTAGGGGATCTACCGGGCATGGCCGACCTGAAGGCAGCAGGTTTGCTGGAGGCTCGGCTTCCTCCTGATTTTCAGGTACCAACGCCTCGGGATAGCGAGGATGAGGAAGATTATGATGATGAGGACGCAGCGGAGTTTTCTCAGGATTTCCTTGATGAGGGCTCCCAAAGCGATACCCCAGAAGCTTCGAATGATGAAGACGATGACCTCGAAGACGAAGAATTAGTGGATTTTGGGTTTGGTACCCATGACCTCGAAGAAGCCGAAGAAAGCTAATTTCGCACTAAAACCTGATTTTTCGGATTAAATAGAAATTCACATTGAGAAACCTTTGTGTGGGTACTATGTTTGATAGATAGGTTTTATACATAAGGAATCCTGGTTATGGGCGCTATTGGTCCCTGGCAAATTGCAATCGTCTTAGTGCTTGCGCTGCTACTATTTGGTGGCGGTGGCCGAATTTCATCGGTTATGGGGGATATGGCCAAAGGCCTTAAAGCTTTCCGCAATGGCTTGAAGGATGACGATAAGGAAAAATCCCTGGAGGAGCGCGCTGAAGACGCCGTTGATGTAACTCCAAACGAAGTAGCAAAAGAACAAGCCGAAAAAGCCGAAAAAGCTAACAAGGAGTAATTTATCTCTATTAGCCCGGCCTTACTCCTCCTTTTACACTGACTTGGGCCCAAGATGGACTTGGGATATATGTGTGCTCCAGACGAAAACACGTTCTTTCATAACTTAAATTAAAGCCAACCCCTCATGAGCTTGTTACCTCAATTTGGATTTATCGAGCTACTTGTCATTGCAATTGTGGCGCTGATTGTAGTGGGTCCGAAGGACCTGCCCAAACTCATGCAAAGCTGCGGTCGTTTTGTTGCCAAGGCGCGCGCTATGGCGGGTGAATTTACTTCAGCCTTTGACGAGATGGCGCGCGAGACCGAGATGGATGAATTGCGCAAAGAACTCGAAGATATGCGCCTGAACAAGATTACAGATGATGTTAAAGATGAGGTGAACGAGGCATTTCGTCCGGTTAAGGATGAAATCAATCAAACCTTTGAAGCGGGCGGGGAAGCTGTTGCCGAGACAAACGGGATTGAAAAATCTACAAGTGATCTAAATGATAGCTCCCTCCAAGAGGTTGATCATAAAAACCGTTCAAAACACTAGATTGCTAGAGCAGAATTGCAAATATGGCCAATGACCTCAAACCGGAAAATGCTAGCAAGGGCTTGCATCAAATGGATCGCCCCAAGAGTGAGGATGAAAATATAGACGATGAGCTATCTGGCTCGTCGGCGCCTTTACTGGATCATCTTACAGAATTGCGCACCCGTTTGATCATTTGTGTGGCTGCAATTTTTATCGCTTTTGTAGGATGTTTCTTTTTTTCTAACCAATTGCTTAATTATGTGGTGTTGCCCTTCAGCGAAGTTGCCCCCGAAGAGTCGATCTATTTTGGCCCCTTCGGTAAATTTTTTGCCCAGATTAGGGTTTCTCTTTATGCGGCGTTCATGATCAGTTTTCCGGTACTTGCTTTTCAGGTTTATAAATTTGTTGCCCCTGGTCTCTATGAGCGCGAGCGCAAGGCGCTGCTTCCCTTTGTACTGGCTATGCCAGTCTTGTTTACAGCTGGAGCGGCACTAGTATATTACGTGATGGTGCCTTTTGTAATGCGCTTTGCGGTGGGATTTGAGGCTGATGCAGGCGACGGGGCCCCTGTGAAGTATGAATTACTCACCGATGTTGGCCATTATTTAAGCCTTGTGACGACCTTGATGCTCGCATTCGGTTTGACCTTTCAATTACCGGTTTTACTGACATTGATCGCCAGAGCTGGTTTATTGACCTCGGCTTTGCTGCGCAAATTTCGCAAGGTGGCGATCGTCGGTATATTTGCAATCGCTGCCTTTCTTACGCCTCCCGATCCATTTAGTCAGGTTGTTCTGGCCATGACCATTATCGGATTATACGAAGTCTCCATTTTCTCGGTAGGAATGGCCGAAAAGAAAGTGAATATGAGCCGGGAAGGGGATCTGGGCGACGAGGGGGCTAGTTAATCACTTTCCTTAAAAAGCCCACTGGACCAGGCCCGACGAACAGCTTAAACAGTCGGCCATGTTTAATTTAAAAGAAATCCGGGAAAATCCTGAAGACTTTGATGCGGGGCTCGCGCGCCGCGGTGTTCAACCTATGGCCGCAACCATTTTGAAAATGGATGAGGAGGCCCGTGCTGTCACCATAGAGATGAATGATGCGCAGTCGCGGAGAAATTCTGCCTCGAAAGCCATTGGCGCAGCCAAAGCCAAGGGCGACGATGCTGAATTTAATCGCCTTCGTGCTGAAGTTGATGAGATCAAAGCGAACCTGCCCAAGCTGGAGTTGAAAGAAAAAACCCTACGCGATTCTATCACCGCTGAACTCTCCAAATTGCCCAATGCGCCGGCCAGCGATGTACCGGAAGGCCTGAGCGAGGATGATAATGTTGAGTTGCGCCGTTGGGGCACGCCGCGCGAGATAAAAGACGCAAAACAGCATTTCGAAATTGGCGAATCGTTGGGCGGTATGGATTTCGAAACTGCTGCAATGATGTCTGGTGCGCGCTTTGTTTTGCTGAGCGGGGAGATTGCCCGTCTTGAGCGTGCTCTTGGTAATTTCATGATTGATATGCACACCAATGAATTTGGATATACCGAGATCAACCCACCGCTTTTGGTGCGTGATGAAGCTATGTATGGCGTTGGCCAGCTTCCTAAATTTACGCAAGATGCTTTTATTGCGGGCGATGTTGTAAAACGTGCTGATCTTTTAGATGACGCTTTAGAGGGGATAGACGGTTTTTATGCCAGCGCCCCAGATGGACCAGATCGTCTGAATAATGCAATTAAGAACGCTCTTGAGGGAGCAAAAACCAAAGAACAATTCTGGTTGATACCAACCTCTGAAGCAGCGCTTACAAATATTGTCAGGGAAAAAATACTGAACTCTGAAGAACTCCCTTTGCGCTTTACCGCGCTCACCCCTTGCTTTCGCTCTGAAGCAGGATCGGCCGGGCGGGACACGCGGGGGATGATCCGTCTCCATCAGTTTATGAAAGTGGAGATGGTTTCAATCACTTCGCCAGAGCAATCAAATGATGAGCATGAGCGTATGACGGGCTGTGCCGAGGAAATTTTAAAACGCCTCGATTTACCGTTTCGCACTATGGTTTTGAGCGCTGGCGATATGGGGTTTTCTGCGCGCAAAACCTATGATTTGGAAGTCTGGTTGCCAGGCCAAGAGCAATATCGTGAAATTTCTTCTTGTTCCAATTGCGGACCATTTCAGGCGCGACGCATGAAAGCCCGTTTTAAACGTGAAGGCGAAAAACAGGCGCAATCGGTTCACACTTTAAATGGCTCCGGCTTGGCGGTGGGCCGTGCGCTAGCCGCTGTTTTAGAAAACTATCAGAATACAGATGGTTCTGTCACCGTGCCCGAGGTGCTTCGCAGTTATATGGACGGTGCAACAAAAATCGGATAAGGAAAACCGGTTTTGGGTTTGCTGCGCGATACCATCAATTCTATCTATTTTTTGACTATTAACTTCAAACTGCTCAAAATTGAAAATATTCTAAAAATAGTTTAGTTTATTTGTGATGGTCAATCCAAGGAAAATAATTATGCCTAAGTCATTAGTGTCTATGACGGTTTGGAATTTAAAATATGCTAACCGGGTATTCCTGTACTCTGTTATCGTGTTTGCTTTTTTGTTGCCTAATGCTTTTGCCTTTCAGGATTCACAAGGCCAGAGAGCCAAGCCAGTTGAAAGACGGGCTCCTGAGTATCCCACAGAATGCCTGGAGGAGGCAAAAGAAAAAGAAACTGTCACGGTCGCATTTGATGTAGATCAGGATGGGGCACTGAAAAATATTCTTATCCGTGAAAGTTCAAATGCTTGCTTTGATAATGCAGCTATAGCAGCAGTAAAAACATGGCGCTATAATCCTGCTTTAAAAGAGGGAAGACCGGTCGAACAAAGTGGTAATGCAACAAGGTTGAGTTTTGCAAAACCGCAAGAGAAGGCTGCTGATCAAAACCAAACTGCTATGCCAATAGCTCGAATTCCGCCACCGTTTCCGGCTAAATGCCAGAAAGAATCCGGGAAAAGGGAGGTTGTTACACTTGGGTTTGACGTGAGCCCAAAGGGCAAAACAAAGAATGTAAAAGTGATAGAAACTACCAATAAATGTTTCAATAAGTCAGCAATTACAAGCGTTAAGAGTTGGCGATATGAACCCGCTACGAAAAATGGTGAGCCTGTGTGGCAAAGAGATAATGAAACCAAGGTAACTTTCCAACGCGCGGATTAAAAGCGTTCTACATCCAATCAACATTCGTGGCCTAACCATTCACATAAAAATCATTTGGGTTTTCTTGAGGGCGCGTTAAAAGAAGCGTGCTGCTAACTCATACATTGAAAGCCCAAGCCTATGCGTATTCTATGCTCTAATGATGACGGTATCCATGCACCCGGTATGGAAGTTTTAGAGCGTATCGCTCATAGTTTGAGTGATGATGTGTGGACGATCGCGCCGGTATTGGAGCAATCGGGTGTCGCGCGTGCGATCACCTTGCACCAGCCAATAAGGATACAACGTTTTGGGGAGAAGCGGTTTGGTATCCAGGGAACTCCTTCTGATTCAGTGATGTTGGGGGTAACGCAATTGATGAAGGATAATCCGCCTGATTTAGTGCTCTCAGGGATTAATAACGGACAGAATGTAGCAGAAGACTTGACCTATTCTGGCACAGTCGCAGCAGCCCTTCAGGGAATGATGTTGGAAATTCCCTCGATTGCGCTCTCTCAAAGCCGGTTTGATCGATCAAAGGTCCAATGGGCAACTGCGGAGGCCCATGCGCCCGACATATTAAAAAAACTCCTCAAGGCAGGTTGGCCCAAGGATGTGATTATGAATATTAACTTCCCCGATTGCGAACCTCATGAGGTAAAGGCGACCGAGGTTACCGCACACGGGCACAGGGACGTTATTTCCATGTATACTGAGGAGCGCATAGATTTAAGGGGTCAGCGCTATCATTGGGTTGGCTTTCGTGGCCGCTTATCGAACCCACCAGAAGGTACAGATTTGAGGGCCATCTATAATGGGCGTATCTCTATTACCCCTGTACATTTGGCCCTTACCCATGGCGCTACGGTCGAAAAACTACGGGATATTTTTTAAAAGCCCTGCTTTTTCAATTTATTTGGTAGTTAGCGTTATTTCGTATCATTTTGGCATGATTTGTGGACTGGTTAGGGCAATTGTTAACGGGTGTTAACCTCGTATTAACCTTATGGGCCGAGCGTGTTTACAATTGATAAAGTTCTTTAGCGGTTGAGCCATCTCAACTGTTTCATCATTGATTTATTTACGTGCGATGCAGATTTTGGATGAAGTGCACAGATTTTTGGAATTAAAGGGAGAGAACCCATGACAGTTTCTCGATCATTACTATTGGCAGCTTCGGTATTTACGTTGGCAGCGTGCGGGGCTAGCTCAACCTCCGCTCCAATCGTTTACGGCACGCAGCCGGCACAAGGGCGAATATACAACTCTCCAGCGGAGATTTATCTGGAGCGGCCATCTGTGAATGGCGCTACCGGTACAGGTCAAATTGCGCCGCCTTCGAGGGTTAATCCCGGCTCCCAGATAGTTCAAGCGCCGCTGACAGCTCCTACCTATCAAAATGGCGTTGATACGCGTCAGGGTGTTCGCATTTATAACGCGCCCCCATCTGTGGGTGGGCAACCGGTTATCGGGCAAACTAACTCTGCGCCAAATTCTACAAACCAACAATATCCAACGCTAGCCAATAATGCGCCGGCTAGAATAGTACCATCCTATCAGGAGTTACCGCCATCACCGACTTATGTTCAGCCCGGATCAAACCAGTATCAAAATAGTCAAGCGTCCGCGCATCTTGCCTCATCTGGTTCTTTTATAACTGTTCAGCCCGGTGATACCGTCTATGCGATTGCCCGACGCACTGGACATAACCCAAAAGATATCATTGCTATCAATAGTCTATATCCACCTTATGCCCTTGCTATAGGAGAGACATTGCGCATGCCCGGGGCTTCGGTAGGACGTAGTATCAATCCTGTTCAGACAAGTGATCCTTACGCAAATGATTTGTCACGCACGATCTCGTATGACGATAGAACTTCTTATAATAGTGCGTCTAGCTATGTGCCAGATACAACACCGCAAATTGCAACCAATCCGGGTCTTTCACGCGAGGTTATTGCTAGAGATGTTCTATACACAGTTTCCCCGGGAGATACGCTTTATTCAATTGCAAGGCGTAATACAATTACGGTCCAATCAGTTGCTAGTGCTAATCGTCTGAGGGCTCCTTATTCTTTAAGTGTGGGTCAACAATTATTGCTACCCGCGGTGCCAGTAGGACAGGCCGTTAATAACTATTCCGAACAACGTAGCGTTGCTTCTCCAATAGCTCGAGTTCAGACGCCCCATGTTCAAACGCCAAGAGTACAAACAATCGCGGCAACGCCGTCAAAGAATATAACGAGTATAACCCGTGAGGCTTCATTTTCTAAGGGGGCGAGCGATATTGGTCAATTTGACTGGCCAGTTAAGGGTTCTGTTATATCGCAATTTGGGTCTGGTGGTATTGGCCGCCGAAATGATGGCATAAATATTTCAGCGCCTCAGGGAACAACAGTCCGTGCGTCTGCGGCAGGCGAAGTAATCTATCGCGGCTCTGAAATTAATGGGTATGGAAAGTTATTGCTGATCAAGCATGATGGTGGATATGTTACGACTTATGCCCATAATGATGTAATGCTTGTGCGCAAAGGTCAGAAGGTTAAGAAAGGCCAGATCATCGGCAAGGTTGGAAAATCCGGGTCCGTAAACGAACCGCAGCTACATTTTGAAATACGCCACAACACTCAGTCACTCGATCCATTGAGCTTTCTGGCTTCTAATTAAAATTTCTAAGATATCGGTAAAATAGACGGGCTGCTTGCAGCCCGTTTTGTTTTGACCTTTTTCTCTGGCTAAAATTTCTGCGCGGTAGTATGGCTAATATTAATAGCTTTACAGATGATACCGTAATAAAGGAGCCAAATATGACTGACCATGGTCACAATGAATTCGCATCGAATGAAAATTTCAAGGCGCGACGCGATTTGGCTCTTCCGGTTGGCTTGCCCTCTAAATCGGGCATATATGCGGTAAAGGCGCAAGGAGCTGAACTTTGGGATGCGGACGGAAAACGCTATATAGATTTCATTGGCGGTATAGGCGTTTTAAACGTTGGCCATGCCCATCCAAAGGTCGTTGAAGCCATTAAAAAGCAGGCCGATAAATTTATACATACGTGTTTTGGCATCGCCCAGTATGAAGTCTATGTGGAATTAGCTGAGCGCTTGAACGAGCTTGCACCGGGCTCCACACCGAAGAAAACAGCGCTTTTTAATTCTGGTGCAGAAGCAGTAGAAAACTCCATCAAATTTGCGCGGCGTATCACAAAACGGCCTGCGACGATTGCTTTTGAAGGTGCTTTTCATGGCAGGACTTTATTGGCTGCTACGCTCACCGGTAAAGCAAAACCTTATAAAGTCGGCTTCGGGCCGCTCGTGCCATCAGTCTTTCATGCACCTTACCCGGATGAATATCGTGGATTATCAACGCAAGGATGTCTTTCCTGTCTTGATCATATCTTCAAAACGGCAGTCGCTCCCGAAGAAGTGGCTGCTATGATTATTGAGCCGGTTCAAGGGGAGGGCGGTTTTAATCCCGCTCCAGCTGAATTCCTGCAAGGACTTCGCTCTATATGCGATGAGCACGGTATCTTGTTGATTGCTGATGAAATTCAATCCGGTATGGGACGTTCTGGTAAAATGTTTGCTTTTGAGCACTCTAATGTTGAACCTGATATGGTGTGTATTGCAAAATCCGTTGCTGCGGGTCTTCCTCTTTCAGCTTTAACTGGTAAGGCCGAATTGATGGACGCGATTGCCCCTGGCGGGATGGGCTCAACTTATGGCGGGAATCCAATCGCATGTGCGGCGGCGTTGGCGGTCCTGGATATTTTTGAAGAGGAAGGCCTCTTGCAACGTGCAGAGCAGATTGGTGCAACCATGGAGGCCCGTTTTTCTGAATTACAAGGCGGTGTTGCCAAAGATATTTTTGGGGATGTCCGCAAGGTAGGCGGAATGATCGCGGTTGAAATGGTTGAAGATAATGATCCAAATAAACCAAACGCAAAAATTGCAGGCGAGATTTTATTAGCTTGCCGCGAGAGGGGCTTAATTATGACAACGGCTGGCTCTCATGCGCAGTGTCTGCGATCTCTTGTACCATTGACGATTACAGATGAATTGCTTGAAGAAGGTCTGGATATTTTTGCTGATGCTACCCAATCGGTTTTGGGCTAGTAACTATAGCCCGTCGCGACGAGGCTTGGCAGATTTGCATTTTTTCAGAAGTATTCTGTCTGGTCAGGTGCAGTTCGAGTGGTCCTTAAGGAGATATATTAGGCCACTAAATTTAATTGGCCTCAATTCCAGCTTCTATTGTCGCTCCGGTGCTTAAGGCTTCTCGGTTGAGAGTTATCATCGCTTTTTGTAATTTTTCAAAGGCACGTACTTCAATTTGACGAACACGCTCTCTAGAAATTTTATAAATTTTTGAAAGTTCTTCCAGCGTTGCGGGGTTTTCTTTAAGGCGTCGCTCGGAAATAATGTGTTGCTCACGTTCATTGAGGGATTCCATGGCTACCCCGAGGAGGTCCATGCGCATGTCATGTTCATCCTGATTTGCAAGATTACGCTCAGCATTTACCGCGTCTTCATCGACCAACCAATCTTGCCACTCGCCGCCTTCGCCGTCATGTCGCATCGGAGCATTTAATGAGGATTCAGGGCCCGACATCCGACGGTTCATAGAGACCACTTCATCATTTGTGACCCCTAGTTTAGTTGCAATATGTTCAACTTGATCAGGATGCAGATCCCCTTCGTCAACAGCATCTATTTGACTTTTGATTTTTCGTAAATTGAAAAACAACTTCTTTTGCGCTGCGGTTGTCCCAATTTTTACCAGACTCCATGAACGCAATACATATTCTTGAATAGAGGCACGTATCCACCACATGGCATATGTTGCCAGTCGGAAACCTTTTTCGGGATCAAATTTGCGGACAGCTTGCATCAACCCGACATTTCCCTCGGAAATAACCTCACCAATCGGCAGTCCATAGCCGCGATAGCCCATGGCAATTTTTGCAACAAGACGTAAATGTGAAGTAATCATTTTTTGAGCTGCAGCAGGGTCTTCGTGCTCAAGAAAACGTTTGGCGAGCATATATTCCTCATCCTTTTTCAGCATGGGGAATTTGCGAATTTCCGCCAGATAACGACTTAAGCTACCCTCTGGGCTCATGCTTGTCGGTAAGCTATCCGCTTTGGATTTGGCTTTTACGAGTGCATTACTATTGGCCCCCTTGGCCGGAGCCAATTCTTGAGTGTCAATTTTGGTGTCCTCTCCAACTATTGTGGTTGGTGTTTTGGCCATTTGGGTTCCTCTGAATAACTATCGATACTTTATATAGGTGTAAAAGCGTCGATTCCAAGGCCCGGCCAAAGCAGAAATGGGTGGAATTTGTGTTGATGCTACCATTAAGCCGTTAATTTTGTTCATAAAATATTAACCCAATAAATTACCAAAAGATTAAATTATTGGGATCATAATCCATTTAGGAAGGTTTAATCGCGATGAATATTTCACTTACAAAGAACCAAAATCTGCAATCCCGATCCAAAATAATGGCCATTCTACTGGGATTTTTTTCCGCCGTTTTGCTGTCCATGCCCGTATTGGCCGCAACCGCCAGTTTCACGACTAGCGTGACCGGAGATCCATCAGCGGTAGCTGGTAATGCAAATGACCAAGGCGTCCTAGTGACCCCGGGGTCTACAGTGGGTCTGTTGTTAAGTGACCCCTTTGCAATTAGCCGCGATATTGGAAATGATATTACGATTTTTGCCACCAGTAGTGTGGGGGGTGCAAATGTTGATATTCGATTTGGTAGATTTAATGGCGGTGCGCCTACATTTGTCCACTCCCAAACCTTTAATGCATCACAATTCACTAATAGCGTGAACTTCGCATTCCTTGCTGATGCAGGATGCGCGAATTTGGGCGGCTGTGATTTTATCGAATTTAGCGGATCCGGAGCTTTTAATGGCTCGCAAGGTGTTATTCTTGATGCGGTAACCTTTTCTAATGTTCCGCTTGCCAATGTGACGGCAAGTACGCCAGAGCCACAAGTTTGGTTGCTAATGATTTTGGCTTTTGGTCTGATAGGATGGCGTATGAAAAATATTCGCCAGTCCCTGTTAACAGGGGACTTTATTAAGTCCCTTCAACCTTTGGCGGACTCAGGGACAGTCGCTCAAACCGCTTAAGCGCAATTAGAGTTTTTCAAGAGTATCGATGATTGATTGAAAATCACTAGGGGGAGGGGCTTTAAAGTGAAGTGCCTCTTTGGTGATTGGATGGATAAAGCCTAGCGTATGTGCATGAAGCGCTTGGCGGCGAAACGCTTTTAAGATTTTTATGGCTTCAATTGCGACATTATCAATGGGTTTTAACCCACTTAAACCGGGGCCACGACCATAAACTGGGTCACCAATCAAGGGCGCGCCCAAATGCTGCATATGAACTCTAATCTGGTGGGTGCGTCCGGTTTCTAATGTACATTCTACAAGAGAAGCGAGGGCATCGCCGGCGAGTTTGGCTCTTTTTGTGGCAAATCTCTTCAGGGTTTTATAGTGAGTAACGGCATCTTTTGCATCGGGGCGATTTTCTGTCTCGCCAATAACACTCATTTTCTTTCGGTCATGTTTATAACGACCGATGCGTGATTCCAGCGTTCCTACCCCAGGGCGCAAAGAGCCAATAATAATGGCATGATATACCCTTTCAATATTATGACGTTCGAAAAGGGAGGCTAAGCCGAGATGGGCTTTGTCATGTTTTGCTATAACTAAAAGGCCTGAGGTATCTTTATCAATACGGTGGACTATACCTGGGCGTACAACGCCGCCAATCCCAGAGAGGCTATCGCCGCAATGTGCTATCAGAGCATTGACTAGGGTGCCGTCATGATTTCCGGCACCGGGGTGCACGACAAGACCGGCTGCCTTGTTAATTACGATGAGATGCTCATCCTCATAATGGATATCTAATGCCATTTCTTGGGGCGCAATAGATGCTGTAGTAGCTTCTCGCATGGTTAGTGTAAAATGCTCGCCAGATTTTATTTTTGCAGATCCATTTGTGAAAGCGTTGCCATTACGGAGTAAGGCGCCTTCCTTGATTAATCCTTGTAAGCGTGACCGGGTTAGCTCTGAAATGTTTTCCGAGAGCCATTTATCAAGTCTCAACCCATTATCGTCCTCTTTAACGATAAGCTCGAATGTTTTATGGGGTAAGGTCATTTAGAAGGGAAACTTTTTGAATTTAGGTTGTGGCTATAAAGGCTCTTGAATATAGATCGCAAACCCATTTGCCAACTTTATAAAACCTTATCTGGGCTTGTTTGACCCCGAAAACCAGTAATATCACGATAATTATGAGGGCTGATCAAGGTCATATCCGCTTTTTCAATATTCATAGGGATATGGTTTCAAGTCACATTCTTGTTAGATTTACTTAATTACTATGCATGAGAGAAAATAGCGATTATCATTTATCGAGTATGTCATGGGACTATAGAAATTTTGCATGTCAAAAATCTAAAACTCTAATTAAGGATAAAGTTGATGAAAATTGGATGCGCTTCGAAAAAAAATATTATTTTATGTGTCGCCTCTGCTGCCGTGGCAATGCCGATATTTGCTGCCTCTGCGATGATGGCTAGTGTCGAGAGTGAAGACCCGTTAATCTCCAAAAAGGCGACTAAAACCCTAAGTGGTTTCGAGCGTACAGGAGAAACAAAAAGTTGCGTTGGGGTTAGAAGTTTAAAGCGCATCAAGGCGCTCGATGACCATCATTTTTTAGTAGAAGTCTCTGGAAACAGATATTTTCTAAATGTTGTAGGCAAAGGGTGCGGAGGAGCATCGCGTTCATCAACAAGTATACAATATACAACGCCGAGTGGACGTCTATGCCGGAATGAAATTATTACTGTGGTTCATAACTTAAGTGGTTTTTCTACAGGGTCTTGCGGTATGGGTGAGTTTATAGAGTTACGCAAAAAGTCTAGTGAAGAAAAAGAGGCTTCTTAAGGTCTATCTCAAAATTCTGAGACCTAATAAAAAACCGTCTTACTAGACGGGGCTGACGCATTTAAGCCTCTAACTTTATAAGAGAAGGGCTCTATAGTTTTAGGGCTTTTAAATTATAATTTTTTTGGTGATTTTTTTCAGTCGAAGCGTTT
>CAYMPJ010000017.1:37987-78306 GCA_964392325.1 uncultured Caulobacterales bacterium | reverse complement strand
CGTTCAGAGCTTGGTAAATATCAACGAGCGTCTTACTTGGGGCGATTTTAAGCCGCTCGTGTAATGTCTGCTATGCTGGCAAAAGCAGACCTTCGCCAAATGACGATTATCAAATGACTTTTCAAAGATTGCGTGCTAATTTTCCCAAAAAATTAGGGGCGCACATTGTTACTTCGAAGCATTACCAAACACGTCAAAGACCAGAACCGGTTCGCGGTTGGGATTGTGGCCGCGAACATTTATGTTTGGATCGATAATATAAACAAGAAGAAAAATATGAAAAAAACTCTATCAACTGCGCTGGTCTTAATACCCCTCATTGTAGCGTGTGGGACGTCAACATCTCTACCGGATCCATTGGAGGCAGGTTGGCAGGGTAAGCCGGTCTGCGAAACCCTTCACGAAGATGCTAAACAAAGAGTTCTGCGCTGCACATTCGAGCCAAACACGGGCCACGAGCGTCATTATCATGATCCACATTTTGGTTACACGCTCGAAGGAGGAAAGGGCCGCTTGACTGACGAAAATGGCGTTCGGGAGGTCGAACTCGTCAAAGGCTCCAGCATCGCCAGCCCCGGAACGGCTTGGCACGAAGTGATGAACATTGGCGATACGACAATCGTCTATCTCATTGTTGAGCCTAAGTAACAAGGGGGTGAAATAATGCTGTTACGCGGCATCACACAAAACGTCGAAGACCCTAACTTCTAATGCTCGTTTTTGGGGAGAACAGGCCAGATGCGTAAAGTGGGGCAAAAGCGGCATTGGACGAGTGGCTGAACCGCTCAAAGAAGGGCGTTTACGCTTTGGCTACTATTCGCTAATCTCAGACATTGGAATGATAATACTGAACAGCGGGTCCGTTGCAAAATTTGCCTTAAGCGTACGTGCGATTCTTCTGCAGTAAGGTCTATTCGCGTTCGACAAAAATATCTAAGGGTAGGATCGCTGTTACCCCGACATTCGGCACGTCAACGAGTTGCCCAATACGTAGATCAACCGCAACACTCGCAATGATATATGCTTGCGCCTGGTCGTATCCATACTCTGTCATGATGTAGTCGATCATTGCGGCCAGTGCATTGCGTGCAGCAAGATTGATATCGCCTGAAAGGTTGCTTAGACTCGAAATTTTGGAGGACTCGAGGTAGGCTAAGTTCGCGGGTATGCTACCTTCTTCCTTCAGCGGAAATCCAGTTACTGCGTAAAAGCGCTCAGACGGTATCCTAAGTGCGGACGCCGGGCCCTCGTAGTGCGGACCACGAGAAAGGTCAGGCGGATTTTCGGCAATGCGGGTGGTAACCGTCAGTTTACCGCCCATTTCGATCGCTGTGCCTGCCACTTCTCCGTCGCCTTGCGCATAATGAAAATCACCAACGGACAGACCGCATCCATCAATTAGGCATGGCAAATACAACGTCGTACCAGTAGTGACATAGCGGATATCCAAATTACCTCCATGCTCACGCGGTGGCACTGTCCGGAGGCATTCTGACGGTTTCAATCCATCTACCCCACAAATTTTTGCCGGTTTTGCTTCCACCGGATCGGGAGGGATAACCGATCCTCCAGCCTCGAGCAGCTGCGTCTCTCGCGCGAGTATATCAGCATGCAATTTTTTGTCCGGTAAGGTTGTTACAACGCCGGGGAAACTTGCGTTGGGAATCCGTATACCCGGCAATGCATCGCTTTCGGCATAGTTGTCATTTAAACGCCAAACGATAAAACGGCCGTCGGTTCCGAATTGGTCAGCTGCAAAACCAAATGGTCCTACTTCTGTCCAGCCGACCTTGGCGGGTTTAAGCGCCTCGATAGAGATAGCTAACACGTCGCCTGCTTTGGCACCATTGATATGCACCGGCCCGGTCAGCGCATGGACAACGCCGACGCCTTCTCGGGGGTTTCTTTTCGCGCTTGAGAATTCAGCAGGGTCAAGCGTTAGATCGAAAGCATCGCGACTAAAAAACACGATGCGCTCGCCGAGATCAGCTTCGGCAACCATTGGGATATCAGGATGGATGCGATTTACACATGCCGGATCCTCTGCGCAACTCACGCTGAGGTCGCCTACCACTATGTTGGCAACAACGTCGCTTTTGTTCTCGGATGTCGCATTACATGCAGCAAGTCCAAACATTACAGCAATGGCAGTGGAAATTGTGCGCCAAGTCATTGGTCGGTACCCCCGATAAAAACACAATGCCGATTATATCAATTGTACAAAGGATAGTCCAGCGACTTACTTTGGGCGATTTAAGACGCTCACCTAAAATCTGCTTTGCCCCCTATCACCACGCCCAACATCCCTAACAAAAGCAAAGCTCTTGGTTCGCCCTATTTCCATCATCGCTTAAATGGCGGGCGGGGCTACAAAACGCAGGTGGCGGGTTTTTATCCAGACTTTTGCGCCTAGGGGGCCGGTTTTGGCGGTGAGGTGCGCGCCGCGGGGTAGGCGCAGCCATGAATTTTTGCGCAACATTTCGCCGCCTTCTTCGAAGGAGCCATCGAGCACCAGAAGCTCTGCGCCGTCGGGGACATCGAGGGTTATGGTTGCCTCCGCTTCCCACACTTCCAGATTTACCGTTTCGCGCGCATCTTCGAATAATTGCGTTAATTTCACACCGGGCCGGCCGGGCGCATCTTTTGGCTCGGCCTCATTCAAATTGGTTTTTACCGATGTGCGGTCTTCCATATCAAACTGCCAGAGCTTGACGAAGATGACACAGCCCGGCGCGGAGCCCGGCGTATGAAAAGAGGTTGGCGGGTTTCGCACATAGGCGCCAGCGGGATAATCCCCGTGTTCATCTTGAAAAATCCCTTCAAGGACAATGAATTCCTCGCCGCCGCCATGGGTGTGCTGCGAGAAATGACTGCCCGGCGCATAGCGGACAATAGAGGTGGCGCGCGCGACCTCGTCTCCGATACGGTCCAGCATCCGCCGGTCAACACCGGCCATTGGCGAAGCGACCCAATCGATTTCGTCCGTGTGGATCAGAACGCGCTTGGTAAAATCGGCATGAAGCTCCATAAGTCAGATATTCCGATAGTTTTTAAAAGAATGCAAATGTGCGCGTCTCGATACTCTTACGGGGCGGGGTTGCGGGGTCTTGATCTGGATATTCAAAAGCCGTGTGCGGCGTGAACCGGGCCACTTGGTCTGTATCCGTATCATATCCCTTGATCAGCACCGCTTCATGATGCAGCATTTCAGAAAAATAATACCATTTCTGGCCCGCTGCTTTGCGCAACGCGAAAATCTCGCCAATATGGTCATTATCAGTGAAATGGATTTTGGTGGGGATGAGATCATCGGGCTTGATGGTCGCGCTATCACAAAAGGCAAGGGGAGAGCGCTGGACAATCGGGTTGAGAGCGCGCCAGACATTGATCTGGATCATGCGGCGGCCTTTCATTTTTTCAAAAGCTTGCGTCCCTATGGCTTCTTGGGCCCGCGTAAGACCGGTATTCATTGTATAATCATTGTGGACATGGTGCGCCGGTTTTCGAACGCTGTTTTTTTGCCCACGCCGAACCGTGTGATCAAAAACAAAAACCTCGTCCGCGCCGGTGGTCTTGCGGACAATATCTCCGACCTCGTCATAATAGGTGCCCTTGATGATTTCGTCATTGTCGAAATTATTATTGCGGGTGGGTGATGTGACCAGCTCGAAGCCTTGGGCGTGAATGTTGAATTTCGAAGCCATGCTGCGGGCATCGGTAATTTCAGCTGCCATGAATTTATAAGCGTCATTATAAGCTTGCGGCGCGGCGCCGCCGGAATAAATAACTTCAGGGGCCATGGTCGCGTCAGGGCGAATATAGTTCAGATCAGCCGTGATCGTGCCTGAGAGCTGATGGCGGGCCGCCGGATTTTTTTCGATTGCATTGGGCATCTGGAATCCCGATTAAAATTTTTGGTTTATGTATGCGCACGGTAAAAAAATGACCCGGCGCACACTTGCCGGGCCATTAAGGTAGGGGATTTAACCGCCGCAGCTAGGGCGCGATGCGACGCGGCCACGCCATGCATTCAAATTGGTCAACCTCGCCGGAATATCAACCGAGGCAAAATCTGCAAAAGCAAGTCCGGCAAAAGCGGTTATGTCTGCCATAGAGAAGTCTTGTCCCGCTAGATAGGGCTGTCTTGCCAAAACGCTATCGAGATAGCCCATGGTCTGGGTCGCAACCTCTTTGCGGCGATTGCCCCAATCCGCATTTTGGTAGGTTTCTAAATCCGGACCAAGGCCGGGGGTTGCATGGTGGAAATAGTCACCAACAGCATCCAGCAGGCCCGCTTCGGCGCGGCGGTTCATCATGTGAACAAGACCGCGCTGCTTGGGGTCGGTGCCCCCGGTCAGGGACGGTCCTTCGAATTTGGCATCAATATATTCCGTGATGGCCGTGCATTGGCTAATGGTTGTGCCATCTTCAAGCTCCAGACAGGGAACAGCAGCATCAGGGTTTTTGGCTCTGAAAGCGGCTGTGCGGTGTTCGCCGTTCATGACATCAACAGGGATGAACTCGACTTGCTCGAACGCGTTCTTTTCGGCGAGGGCAATGCGCACCCGTACCGGATTGGGGAAGTTCTCGACGTCATAAATCTTCATCTGGGTGTTTGGTTTCCTGGACTGGAATAGGTTAAAAATATTGGCCATATGTTTCGCTTGCTGTTATATTTTGCCCACTGAGGGGTGGATATTTCTGGTTTAGATATTAGCTACCTACATATAGATAGGTGTCTATATGTACTGGTTGATAATTGCTAAAACTTGCGCCGTCAAGATATATCTAGTAGTTGATAGGTAACGGCTGCGTGAAAATTTGAATACCCCCCAGAGTCGCATTATGAGTCACACTATGAGTACCGATATGACCCCCGACATGACGAATGCTGGTTCAAATTCAGCCAAGCGCCCAACGAATCGCCCAGCCAAGGCGCAAGAGATCATTTCTATTGCCCAGTCTTTGATCCAGAACAGGGGGTATAACGGCTTTAGTTTCCGCGATGTGGCCGAGGCGGTGGGGATTAAAAGTGCGAGTATCCATTATCATTTTCCCACCAAGAGCGGTCTCGTCAAAGAGATCATCGCCGATTACCGCGCTACCTTTCAACAGGGATTGGATGAAATTGATGCCCGCAACTTGCCCGGTCTGGAGAAACTGGAAGCCTATGCGGGGCTATTTGAAAATACGCTCCGCACGCAAGGGTGCGTCTGCCTGGCGGGTATTCTAGCCACAGAGGTCGGATCACTGGACGAGGAAGTACGGGTGGCGGTCGATGGGTTTTTTGCCGAACAAGACAGGTGGTTGGAAAATGCGGTCCGGCGCGGGCAAGGCGAGGGCAATATTAAACCGGACATTGATGCGAAAGCTTTTCCCCCGGCATTTGTTTCCGGCCTTGAGGGGGCAATGATTATTGCCCGCAATAAAGGGTCACTGGATTATCTTGCAAATGCTGCTGCACACTATCTCAATATGATAAAGATATAGAGCCTGATTGTTTTACATAACAAGTTTTGCAAAGTTCCTGCGTCTTTGTACGGATGAAGGAATGCCCATAGTTTCGCGATATTTCGCAACTGTACGCCGGGCAATTTCTACGCCATTCTTGCCAAGAATTTCTACAATACGATCATCAGAGAGAACTGTTTTTTGCGTTTCTGCTTCGATCAGTTCTTTGATCTGGTGACGCACCGATTCTGCTGAATGGGCATCGCCGCCAGACGAGGAAGCAATGGCTGCAGTGAAGAAATATTTCAACTCGAAAAGTCCGCGCGGTGTCGCCATATATTTATTCGACGTTGCCCGGCTTACTGTTGATTCGTGCATTTCAATTGCATCGGCCACAGCTTTTAAATTAAGCGGGCGCAAATGTTTGATGCCATACGCAAAAAATGCATCCTGTTGACGAACAATTTCACTGGATACCTTTAAAATTGTTCGCGCCCGTTGATCGAGACTTTTTACGAGCCAATTGGCATTCGTCATTTGCTCGGTGAGAAATAGTTTATCTTCTTCGCGTTTTGCACCGCTGCTAATTTCTGCATAATAATGTTGATTTATCAGTACACGCGGTAAATTGTTTGAATTAAGTTCAACCTTCCACATGCCATCCTGGCCCTGACGGACGTAAATATCAGGTACAACTGTTTGGACAGTGGTGCCGCCATAAGCATATCCGGGTTTTGGATTTAAGGTGCGCACTTCTGCTATCATGTCGCGCACATCTTCTTCGCTTGCATGTGTCGCTTTAATGAGGCCGGCCAAATCTCCCTTGGCAAGTAACTCGATATTTTCAATAAAAGCAGCCATTGCAGGGTCAAGCCGGTCAAGCTCTTGCAATTGCAGGCACAAACACTCTTTGAGATCGCGTGCAGCGACGCCGCATGGCTCAAAGCTTTGTAAGAGGGTTAGGGTTTGCGTTACAATTTTTTCTTCCGCGCCAAGACGATCAGCCATCTCGTTTAAGTCGCCGCGCAAATATCCCGCTTCGTCGATCTGGTCGATAAGCTCGGCACCGATCAATAAAACCTGTTGGTCGCGTGTATTGATATGAAGTTGTTCGGTCAGATGCTCATGGAGAGAAATCTCTTTTGTGAGCGTTGCATCAAATTGGCGATCATCCATGGGCGCAGAGCCGCCGCTGCTGGTATTGCTCCATTCATTGACGCTGTAATCATGGGATGCTGCTTCATCGCTGGCTTTATCGGAACCGGAAGTATGGGGATCTATATCCTCATATTCTGCATCCATGCTTTGGGTGGCTTCGCCGCTATTTTCACCGCTGTTCATATCGATGGGCGATATGGCGCTTTCGTCGGGAGCATTTTCAGCGCTTGGGGTGCTTGGTTCCTGAGGCGCTTGTTCGCGGTCATTGCGCCTATCCGCTGTAGGATCATTATTTTCTGTTAACCGTTCGAGGAATGGATTTTCTTCCAATTGCGACTCAACATATTCTGTGAGTTCGAGATTGGAAAGTTGCAACAGCTTTATGGCTTGTTGCAATTGGGGTGTCATCACGAGCTGTTGTGATTGTTTAAACTCTAATCTTGGACCTAACGCCACTTGCCCACCTTAATTTTACTTTTACTAATTGTTTACATTTGGAAGCCATCTCCCAAATAAACCCGCCTTACATCCTCATCCCCGACGATTTCGGACGGTGTTCCCTCTATTAATACCTCACCTTCGTGAATAATGTATGCACGATCTATAATATCTAATGTTTCTCGTACATTATGATCTGTAATGAGAACGCCTATGCCTCTGGTCTTGAGATGGCTTACAAGATCACGGATATCTGCAATAGCAAGCGGGTCGATACCGGCAAAAGGTTCGTCAAGAAGCATATAAGCGGGGCCAGTGGCAAGAGCTCTGGCAATTTCAACCCGGCGACGCTCACCGCCAGACAGTGCCAGGGCTGAGGCATCGCGAATGTGCGTAATAGAAAACTCCGTCAATAGTTCATTAACCAATGCTTCTTGGCGGTCTCTATTTTTTTCAACGAGTTCAACAACGGCCCGAAGGTTTTGTTCCACTGTAAGACCCCGAAAAATAGAAGCCTCTTGGGGAAGGTAGCCAATACCAAGACGGGCGCGTTGGTACATTGGCAAGCGGGTTACATTGGTGCCATCAATCCGGATTTGTCCCTGATCGGCTGGGATGAGACCGGTAATCATATAAAAACAGGTTGTTTTACCAGCGCCATTGGGACCGAGAAGGCCGACCGCCTCACCGCGATTAACCCGCATAGAGACATTTTTTACAACTGGACGGCGTTTGAAAGATTTTGCAATGCCTTCAGCAGAAAGCCCGCCATCTCCCTCAATAACAATAGGGCGTTCGCCCGAACTCAATGGTGGATTCGATTGGAGAGGTTTTTGCGTGACTTCACCCAATTCTCTATCAAAAGACGGTGTTTTTGAGTTCTCGGGTTTTGTTGGTTGACCGATTGGAGAAAGAGGATTCTTATCTGAAGTGTCTGTCATAATTTAACTATACGTTACTCATAAAATTCATATGCGTTGAAGTTCTGGATTAATTTATTGCGGGTGCATCATCGGTATAGAAGATGCCGCGTACGCGTTCTCCCTCAATGGGCGTAAAGATGACTTTGCCGGTATCAATCCAGTAGGTTGCCGAGCCCGCGGTGAAAACATTTCTACCTTGGGTGACAATGACATTTCCGGTCATGTTCAGGGTACGGGCTTTTTCCTGATACACGCCTTTATTTCCACTAATCGCGTTTTTGCCATCGGAATAACGAACATTATCGAGGGCGGTAATGACAGCAATGCGGCCATCTTCATCAAGCTCACCAACGACCTCGTCGGCGACGAGAATAGCTTCTCCTTGCACAATACGAACATTTCCCCGCCAACGCCCTTGCTCTTCTGTGCCGTCAAAGCGATCACTTGAAATATAAACGGGCAGTTTTGATGAGCCAATATTTTGTGCATGAGCGGATTGAGCGCCAAGCACTGTAAAGGCGAGTAGGGCACAGATAGTTTTGATAAGCTTTGACCCGACAGGCTCAATTTGTTTCATCAAAGCCAAGATCTGGTTAGCGGTATGCGCGTAAAAATGCACGTGTTTTCCTTTCAATAAGGCCGGCTCAATAAGGCTAGCCGCATCCATAGCATCTCCACACTAATTTTGCGACGTTTTGTTTGCTGCAACAAGGTCACCTGTTTGGAGTGTTCGGAGCGCTTTTGATTAGACTAGATTCTTCTCTGCTTGGGAACTCATTGGTCTCGTTGTTTATTAGATCGGGTTCAAATTTCATCCGCACATTACCCTTGAGTATTACGCGTCCATCTTGATTGAATACTTCCATTTCGTCGGCGCGTAATTTTCCATCAAGGGTTTCGCCGCTCACACCTTCAGAGCTCTTCAAGGTTTGTTCTTCAATGCCAACCACCGCGGCTTCAGAGCGTAGAGTGTATGATTTTCCATTGATAATCCGTTCAAAAATCACGTTCTCCTTAAGGTCTAATACCTTTTGTCCGGACCTGAAAAATCCGGTTTTTGCGGTCGCGACTGTTTCGGCATTGTCGTCAGTCAATACAGCCTTGGGGCCTTCAAGATTGACCAAATCATCCTTATCAGGGTTTTGGGCTGCCGTATTAGCCGTTATTTGATATGGTTTGCCAGCACTATCAATACCCGAAAATTTCGGATTGATGACGAGTGCTTCTTCAGCGACAATTTCATCAACTTTTAAATCATCAAGAAAGGCACTGTCTTCTTCTGATGATTGGCCAAGAAGCAGAAAAACTCCGATCAGAAGAACTGCAATAACGGGCAAAATTAATCGCAAACGGCGCACTGTGCGCGAGCGTTGCTCGGCCTGTTGACCGGTCAGGCGTCTGGCGGAGGGTAGATTACCCAAGATGACGCGATCAGCTTTTAATTGGCCATCACTGGACGCAGGTGATGTTGGACCCTTACCGCAATTGCCGATATTCGGGTTTTTGGGCGGTGCTGTCAAAGGTGAGCTGAGTGATTTTGTATTCATAATTCACGTTCTTGTCGCGCAGAGCAGGCTTATTGGGCTTTAATGGATTTGGCTACTATTATCTGGCTACCGCTATATTTGGCTACAAGGTCATCGGCTAGAGTTTTGGGTTGGTCTCGCAGTCAAACAGAACTTCATATTGGCACACCAATGGGCCGGAAAAAAGACAAAAACCCCTTTTCGACACCTATGTTAGGGATTTGTATGGATCATGAATCAATTATCCGTAGAAATAGTTACGGCTCTTGCCCGAAAAAAGGGGTTCGGGTGTTAAATAACGGGAAAAATGTGCTTTTATCACGAATGGGCGAAAATATCCGTATCTTGCCAGCCTGAAAGGTCAAGCAGGGACCGCGTGGTCAGGAAATCAAAGCAGGATTGAGCGAGTTCTGTACGCTCTTCCCGGGCGAGCATTTCATCAAGGCGTTCCTTGATTTTGTGTAAATGCAGGACATCTGACGCCGCATAATCAATCTGGGCCTGACTGAGCTTGGCCGCGCCCCAATCGGAAGATTGTTCTTTCTTTGAAATCTCAATGCCCAGAAGCTCACGGGTGAGGTCTTTCAGGCCATGGCGGTCTGTATAGGTGCGAACCAGTTTTGAGGCGATTTTTGTGCAGTAAACTGGCGCAGTTTCTATTTCCAGATACATCATGAAAGCGGCCACATCAAAACGCGCAAAATGGAAAATCTTTACTTTTTCCGGGTCTTCCAAAAGGGCGCATAGATTGGGCGCGTCAAAATTTTCCCCGTCAAATTTCACCAGATGGGCATCCCCATTGCCATCGGACAGTTGAACCACACAAAGCCGATCACGCACCGGGTTTAATCCCATGGTTTCACTATCCACAGCAATAACGGACCCCAGATCAAGGCCGTCAGGAAGATCACCATGGTGGAGATAATTGGTCATGAGAAGGTCCTTTGCGCCAACATATTATAAGTCTATTGCCCAGCCATAAGGAGGTCACAGATGGAATGCAATATCTGGTATATCGGTTTTCGTCTTGTTCACCAGACTAACAAGCTTCTTGGCGGTGGCCGGGCCGAGTAAAATCCCGTTTCGATGATGTCCAGCAGCAAAATATAACCCTTGTGGTATTGAAGATTTCTCTTCGGGCACGCCGATATAGGGTAACCCCGAAGGGGTGCCGGGACGCAAGCCGAGCCAGCGATATTTTTCTGGCAGATGTTTAATTGCCGGGACGAGGTTTGCGGCAAGGCCGTGCAAATGGGCGATTGCATCAGGATTTATCTTCCGCTCGCTATTGAGCGGAATTGATGTAGCACCCACAATCAAACGGCCCTCACGCTTGGGGCATAGATAAACCTCGGGGTGGCGTATGACATGGCGGACGATCGGCTCATCCACGCTCTTGCCTTCCATATTCAAGGCCAACGCCTCGCCTTTCACGGGGAAAATGGCGGGCAGGGGAAAGTCGGTTTTTAATTGGGCGAGGGCCACACCAGAGGCGATGAGAACAGAAGACGCAGAAAATTTGCTCTGTTTTTGGGGCTGATTGGCCGGGTTAGTACCATCCAATAGGGACGCCATCACACCCGTTACCTGATTGTTATGGTGGCAAATCGAACCGACATGCCAAGGCTGCATGATCCGGCCCCCCGCTTTAACAAAGGCGGATCGCAGCGCTTTCACGAGCAGATGCGGGTCAATCTGTTTTTCATCAGGGCTATAATAACCCGCCACAAGCGCACTATTGAGGCCAGGTTCAAGGCTGTGTAAATCAGCGTGTTCCAGCCATTCAATATTCCGGCCCTCGCCACGAAAATCTTCATAGCTCTTGCGAAGAGCCTCGATTTCATCTTTGCGGCACACGCCAATTGTCCCTGTTTTGCTAAAATCAACGGACATATCACAATAGTCTTCCAGCTGAGGTGCAAAGCCTTCCCATAAGTGAAGGCTTTTCCAGCAAAGCGCCCGATAGTTGCGATAGGTTTTCTCGCTGTTCTCGTCTAAAAGGGGCTTGTTGAGCTTTTTTTCGGCTCTGATCTCAAAAGAAGGGGCAAGCATGCCAGCGGCAGCAAGACTTGCCGGCGCTAATTTATTTTCAAACCCGAATGGGTCGTTTTTATCCGAATTTTCATAGGCATCAAAAAGCAGGACGCTGCGCCCCGAAAGGCCGAGTTTCCAACCTGTCGTCAAGCCAATTACGCCTCCGCCAATGATGATGACATCAGCGCCTTTATGTGAATTTTTGGCAACCTGCATAGCTAATGCTATAGCGCCAAATAGGAATGTAACAAGCGGAGGAGGCGTAAGATGCGAGGTTTTTTGGCGCGCTTATTCCTCTAAATTGTCCTCGTCAGAACGCATACGCGTCATGAGACGGGTTTTTTCTTTAGACCCTGCCGAGGTCCCAAAGAAATAATTGACAACTGCGGCGGTCATGGTGGCCAGGGCGCCAAGCATGATTGAAAATTCGGTCTCCGCGCCAGTCGGAAGGCGGTGGGCAACCATAACGCCTAAAACCACAAAAAAGCCCAAAATAATTAACGCCCCAATGATAGACGGGGTGCGATCCTTTGTAATTTGTTGGTGCTCTCTGGCATTGGCGCGGTCAGCGGCATCAATGCGGGCTTGTTCAATGGTGGTCTCGCGCAACAAGCGATGGAATTCTAGATCTGCGCGGCGAAGGGCCGTGATTTGCTCTGGTGAAGCGCCTTTAAGGGCATTGTTGATTGACTCTTCATCGGCATTTTCAATTCCGAAAAGCGCGCCCGATATTCTCTCTACGGCAGCGCCGGCAAGCGGACCGCCTAATGCTTGTGCCAATTGCGGCGCAATACCAGATATAATGCGCGCGATCCTTTTCTTTTTTGTATTTGGTAGTTTTGTGGCTTCATTATTTTCATCGCTCGTCGACATTTTATACCTCCATCCACTATGGCAATTCATTTATGAAGGAGGGACTGTAATCGTATCTGATAGAGGGGGGATTATTATCCCCATTAGAAAAAGCTATGTTATAATTTAACGTGAGCGTTCTAATGCACCGGGATAAAGTCAGGGTTTTGCAAACCCCAAGATTTCCTTACACGTATTAAAACAACATGTTGCAAAATTAAATTTGCATTCTGAAACGGATCAATACATGATTCGCATATTAAATATCCAAGTGATTCGAAAACTGCCAGATTTCACTAACTGTGATTTGCTTTTATATAATTTTAAATATGGTTTGTGCAAAAATCTGGCTGATTTCGACGGGGTTTTATTTAAACCGGGGACTCGACAGAATAGATGTTATTTAATGGTTCTGAGTTAAGAAAAATTGTGTGAAACCAGTAATTATTCACCATTTTCGCTTTGTGTACTGTTTAACTTAATTGCTGCGAATTTTCTGTGTGATTTTTAACTTTTAACCATAGACACCTCTTCTACTGTTCTTAAATTGGCTGACCGACATTGTTCAAGATGAAAAAATTGCAATCTAACTCTATTTTGAAAGCGGCTTTTGAAGCGCCTTTGCTGATGTTAGTTGTTGCGATGCTATTTTCATTTTTTTATCGCCTTACTAATTTACCAGTGATGACGTCTGATAGTGTCGCCTTCATAGCCACTCTTGGACTTTCATTGTTAGCTTTTGCCGCAGGAGCACAGTTTCGTATAAGCCAGCTGGCGAAAGTTTGTCCGGTATCTTTTCGATTATCTTTTGGCGGCGGACCTTTATTCCTCATCTCTTCCGGATTAGCCGCCTTTATCCTTATTCCCCAGATTACGCTCGCACCGGCATTCCTTTTGGGCGGCATTTTAATGCTGAACGGATCGGCCTTTGACCGCCGATCTATCATTGATGCCCCGACACCGGCATTGGTAAAGGCGGGGGTACGCCTAGAGAGCGCTGTGATTTTGGTTCTTGGATTACCGGTCGTGGTCTTGCTAGAGGCAAATGCATCTGCGGCACAATCGGGACAAGGGATTTTATTTCCTTTGCTTGAATCGAGTAAACTTCTGATGCTTTCTTTTGCGATCGGCGGGTTTGGCGGGCTTATCGTGGCAGTTTTAGGAAATTTATCACCCTCAAAACCTGATCCGAAAATGGTGGTCATTGGCGTTCTTGTTGCGCTGTTTATTACAAGCTTGGTGGGTGGGCAGATGATTATTGCTGGCGCTGCGTTCGGGTTGATTTGGGGTGAACAAAGCAGGGCGCATCCTATCTCACGCATAAAGCTGCGCGCCCGAACTGAGCTTTATATCATTCCCGCAGCTTATCTATTATTTGGCTTCACCTTGTTTCCGCTTTTATTGGAAGCGGAATTATTGATGGTGACATTCGCACTGGCTACAGTGACTATAATCCGGGCAGTACCTCGCCTCGTTGCTTTGCAGCATTCGGCATTGGCAAAAGAGGGTCAGGTTTTCCTTGCATGGTTTGGCGGGACACCGGGCGTTGCTTCCGCATTGTTCCTGCTAACCCTTGTCAATAATAGCAATCTAAATGATCAGGAATTATTATTGACCGTTGGGGCTTTATGTGTGGTTTCAGGGGTGTTCACAGCGAGATTAACATCCAGGCCGCTTTCAAAGCTCTATATTCGATCAATGGCAAGCGCACACCGTCGGCGATTGTTTAATTAAAGTCTTTAATGGCAAACATCCAATCTTAGTAAAATTTAATCCGGACATGGCCCATTACTGGCAACGCTGGCCCCACGGGAAGCGGCTACACAGCTATTTGGGTAGGTTTGTCCATCGCATCCGCATACAGGGCGATATTCTTTGGTACAAATTTCAGATTTTGTTGTGCAAATCCCGGCAGCATCTGCGACGCTTTTACAAACTCCAGGCTCATAGGCGCAGTAATCATTTTCTCCTGCACATGTGAAACCCGCAATGCCGCCGCACATACCCCCTGTCTCACCTACATCATAATGGAGCGGGCCGTCCGAATGATTGCAAGAGACCAAGGAGACAAGTAGAATATTGAATAAAAACAAGGCCGTAGGCCATTTTAAACGCTTTAATTTAGATATTATCATCTATAACTCCCCTCTTAAATCTGGAGTAAATGATAATTCATTCATGGTCCTTGTAAAGAATTATTTCAGCGAAGGATTTATCGCATCTGGCTGCAAGTTATGTTTTAGATATGAACGACTTTGCCATATGCGTCCAAGACACTTTCATGCATCATTTCGGACAATGTTGGATGCGGGAAGATTGTATGCATCAAATCCTCTTCCGTTGCTTCCATTGTTTTTGCGAGGCCAAACCCCTGAATAAGCTCGGTTACCTCAGCGCCAATCAGGTGAGCGCCTAATAACTCGCCGGTTTTTTCGTCAAATATTGTTTTGACCAATCCTTCCGATTCTCCAAGAGCGATGGCCTTACCATTTCCATGGAACGGGAAGCGACCAACCTTGACTTTATAGCCAGCCTCTTTTGCCTTTGCTTCGGTAAGGCCAACACTTGCGACTTGCGGCTGACAATAAGTGCAACCGGGAATTAAATCAGTGTTGAGAGGGTGAACGCTATTTAAGCCAGCAATTTTCTCGACACAGATAACCCCTTCATGAGAGGCCTTATGAGCGAGCCAAGGTGCGCCGACGACATCGCCAATCGCGTATAAGCCCTTAACGCCAGTCTCAAGCCACTCATTCACAACAATATGGCCACGATCAACTTTGACCCCGACATCTTCAAGGCCGAGGTTTTCAACATTCCCAGTGATACCGACCGCAAGGACAACGCGTTCGACATCCAGAGTTTTGGTCTTTCCGTCTTTGAGTTTGATTGTTGCTTTGACGCTGGATTTGCCTTTTTCAAGCTTCTCAACGCCAGCCTTTGTCAAAATCTCCATGCCTTGTTTTTTGAACTGTTTTTCCGCGAATTTTGAAATTTCTGCATCTTCAGCAGGTAAAACGCGATCAACCATCTCTACGACGGTCGTTTTCACGCCAAGGGCATTGTAAAAGCTCGCAAACTCTATTCCGATGGCTCCCGAGCCAATGACCAGTAGGGATTTTGGCATGATGTCAGGCACCATTGCCTCTTTCGCAGTCCAGATGAATTTTCCATCAGGCTCTAGCCCGGCGGCAGGGATTGTTCTGGCTCTTGCGCCCGTCGCGATGATCACATGTTTTGCTTTTACATTATCAAGTCCGGAATTGGTTTTCACCTGAACCATTGGCGCTCCGCTGCCATTTTTGGCTTTTGCAATCTTGGCCTCGCCATCCAGCACAGTAATTTTATGTTTTTTCAATAGATAGGCGATACCCCCAGCGAGCTTGTCAGCGATACCGCGGGAGCGTTTGATAACCGCATCAAGGTCGAAGCCGATATTGTCGGCTGTTAATCCGAAAGCATCAGCATGTTTCATATTGGTGTAAACTTCAGCCGTTCTCAGAAGCGCTTTTGTCGGGATACAACCCCAATTCGAGCAGACACCGCCCAGATGTTCACGTTCAATGACCATGGTTTTCATGCCTAGTTGGCTGGCACGAATTGCCGCCACATATCCACCAGGACCGGCACCAATTACAACAAGGTCTACATTATGGTCAGTCATGGCTTTACTCTCCATTTTTTTGCCAATAGGAACTTTTCAGTCGATTAATTTCGGGCAATATCGTGTAGTAGACTGACTAGCCCGAACTTAGTGTAGACTCAATAAAAACTAGGCCAAATGGAGTGTTTTCATGACAATTAGGTCGCTTCGTACCCTCGAGGAACGTTTTGAAAGTATAGAAGATTGGCCCTTTGATGCGCGCTATCTGGAAAACCTGCCCGGTTTTGAGGGCTTGAGAATGCATTATGTTGATGAAGGGCCAAAGGACGCGGAAGTGACCTTCCTGTGTCTACATGGAATGCCAACATGGTCTTATGTCTATCGCAAAATGATGCCGGTATTTCTAAATGCGGGTCACCGGGTGGTTGCTGTGGATTTGTTCGGTTTTGGACGTTCGGATAAACCTATCGATGAGAGTGCATATTCATTTTACTTCCACCGAAACGCATTATTGCAATTTGTTGAAACGCTGGACCTTAAAAATATTTGTCTGACATGTCAGGAGTGGGGAGGGCTGGTCGGGTTAACCTTGCCACTGGATGCACCCAGTCGCTATACGCATTTGATTGCGGTGAACACAATGATCCCCTTGGTTGAAGACCTTGGTCCCGGTTTTGCCGCGTGGCGGACTTATAGTCGCTCAAACCCTGACCTTGATATCGGGGCTTTGATGCGCCGGACGGCACCAAAAATGAGTGCGGCCGAGCGAGATGCCTATATCGCCCCCTTTCCGGACCGAAGCTATAAAACGGGTATTCGGCGCTTTCCCGAAATGGTAATGGTTGATGGCGGCGAGAGTGAGGGTCTGGATGCGGTATTTGCAGCTTTCGAATTTTGGTCACAACGCTGGAGGGGAAAGAGTTTTTTGGCTGTTGGAATGAAAGATTCTGTATTGGGATTTTCGCATATGCGCAAACTACAAGAAACCATACACGGCGCACCGCCTCTGTTAGAACTCAAAGAAATGGGCCATTATATAGAAGAAGATAGTGAACCCGTTGCGAGAGCTGCACTAGAATATTTTGGATTGGAATAGGGTTACGGTAAAATATCGATGATGATATTTTTTTCATGTCGATTTTACCAACAAGGTTTTTAAAATTTTGCAACGAAACCAAGAGGTATAAAATGATCCGTACAAGAATGTTATTGTCTTTTGTTTTGAGTTGTATCGTGATTGGTCCAATCGGAGTTGGGTTTCCGGCATATGAGCCAATTTACGGGTCATTGTACGGGCAGGCCCGGGCGGTTGAGAAAAGTCTTGGCCATAAACTCCCACCTTTGCCACCATCCCTGCACACGCCGCACGGGAGCCGCCATGGTATGATCGTTGCCGAAGAGCGTCTTGCGGCGGCGATTGGGGCTGATATTCTTGAGCAAGGGGGAAATGCTGTCGATGCGGCGGTTGCAACTGCTTTTGCTCTGGCGGTGACTTTCCCTCAAGCGGGAAATATTGGCGGCGGCGGCTTTATGATGATCCATATGCGTGAAACCGGAGAAACGGTGGCGCTTGATTATCGCGAGATGGCACCAGCCCTCGCTACCAGAGATATGTATCTCGATAAAGATGGTGAAGTCGATACGCAGCTCGCTCGATACTCCCATCTTTCTGCGGGTGTTCCCGGAACAGTTGCGGGTCTTCTTCATGCGCAGGAAAAATATGGTCGTCTATCCAGACGTAAAGTTATGGCCCCGGCAATTAAACTTGCGGATAAAGGCTATGAGCTCTCGTTTTTTGCGGCTGCAAAAATAGAAAATGCGCGCGAGCGGTTATCTAAAAATGCCGCAACTTTTCGGGAAATGTTCAAGCCTGATGGAACAGCCTACCTGCCGGGAGAAAAATTTTCCCGAAAGGATTTGGCCAAAACACTCAAAGCGATTTCAAAAAAGGGACTTGAGGGATTTTATCAGGGGCCGGTCGCGCAAAAAATAGTTGCAGATATGCAAGCCAATGGCGGTCTTATAACTCTTGAAGATTTGGCAAATTATAAGGTCGTTGAGCGCGAGGCAGTAAAGGGGACTTATCGGGGTTATGAAGTTCACTCTATGCCGCCGCCAAGTTCGGGCGGTGTTCATTTGTTGCAAATGCTCAATATTCTTGAAACCCGGCCTATTCCCGAGGGAACCCGCGAAGAAGCAGGCGCAATGCATTATCTTGCTGAAACAATGCGGCGTGCTTATGCGGACCGCGCAGAGTTTTTGGGTGATCCCGATTATGAAACAATTCCTGATGCGGGTATAATCAGCAAGGGCTATGCGGCTGAACTTGCTGCTACGATTTCTCCCGACCGCGCAACGCCTTCAAGTGAGATTGGTCACGGAAACCCTGTACCATTTGAAAGTCCGGATACGACGCATATTTCTGTCATCGATAAGGATGGTAATATGGTCTCCAACACCTATACGCTGAATTTGAGTTATGGCTCTTCTATTGTTGTTCCGGGTACCGGAATTTTCTTGAATAATGAAATGGATGATTTCTCAGCGCTTCCCGGTGCCCCGAATGCGTATGGACTTGTTGGCGGCGATAAAAATGCTATTGAGGCGGGCAAGCGCCCGTTAAGTTCTATGACCCCAACGCTGGTCTTTAAAAATGGCGAACCGTTTCTGGTGACAGGTGCACCGGGGGGAAGCCGTATTATCACGGCTGTTTTAAATATAATACTCAATGTTATTGATCATAATATGAATATTGCCGAAGCATCGGCGACCCCGCGTATACACCATCAATGGATACCCGATCAAATTTTGTTCGAACCGGGATTAAGTAAGGATACGCAAAACAAGCTTGAAACAAAGGGACATAAGCTGGAGCCTTTTAATTGGTATACCCGCCCGCAAAGTATTGTTTATGATGATGGGTGGTTTTATGGCTATTCAGATGGGCGCGGCCCCGGGGGAAGAGCATGTGCACCTTTTGCCCATTGTTAATCAGGGTTTAGATTTTTGCCATTCTTGCGCTAACTTTAAAATATCCGGGCTATCGACATCGAGCCAGCGTGACTCTTTTGTGTCGACCGCGACAGCCCGGTTCGCATTTGATAAAATTTCCATGCCGCCTGAAATAGATGGATCATCCGTATCGCGCGCACTTTGCTCGATAGCCTCAAACAGGCTCGAATTTGCGAGGAAAACACCCGTATCATACCCGTTATAGTCACTAATATTTTTGCCAATTTTTTTGATATAGGGCCCATTGGCAAGCACTTTCGTCACATCCTCAATATCCACATCCGGGTTATCCAGCCGGAAATCTACGCCTAAGGCGACATGATCTTCTGGAAGATTGATATTGGCCAGATATTCGTAAATTGCCGGTTCTACCATATGATCGCACATTGTAAGAAAAAACGGTCCCGATAATAGGGGCGCGCCTTTTAGTACGGATAGGCCATTTGGTTTTTCATAGTCTTTATTGTGTGCGGTTTGAATTGTGAAGCTATGGCGCTCTTTGATTTTCTCCAGTTCCTCTTCAAGAAACTGGTACCGATAGCCCGTTACGACGACAAATTCGGTTACGCCGGCCTTTGACGCATTAATCATAGCGTGCTCAATCAAGGATATTTGATTGACTTGAACCAATGGCTTTATATCGCCGTGGGGTTTTAATCTTGTGCCCATTCCTGCGGCAACGATCAGACAGGTTTGTATTTGTTGCATAGTAAATCCATTTTCAAGTAATTTATATTCTCTTTATTTTTTTGAGGTCGCGCGGTTTTTTCGGCGTTTTTGTCCTAAGGCTCTTAATAAAACTTGGTCCGCTTTTGTTAGGGCAACCAATCGGACAGAACCTAAAAAGAAGAGGATGCTAAAAATAAAAAGTATAACAATCAACAAGCCATTTTGTATCTGGAATGTCTGTCTGAGGCCTACCATTAAACTGATCGTCACCACCGCGAGAAGAGCTGGTTTTATATAGTCCTTATTGATTAATCCAAACCCCATATGTTTCTGGATCATACCAAGACGCCCGATTGCGAGGAAGGCAACGGCGATCAAAAAGCCTATCCCTGCGCCAATAAGCCCAAACTGCGATGAAAAAATAGCAATTGCAATCACTTCAATCGCAAGGGCGATGACAAACAATATTGGCGGTATTTTAGGACGACTAAATAAAAGCGCGGTTTCTGTTGGCATGAAGGTGCCATCAACAAGTTCGGCAAAAAGTATAATTGTTAAAACCGCAGCGCCCATCGCAAATTCGCGACCAAAAACACCAAGCAATGCATCGCCATAAACGATCATGGGTATTGTTACGGCAGTTTGAATGATAAAAATCCAACGACAAACGCCAATCAGGCTTGAACGAATTTTGCGCGTTTCAACTTTATGATGAAGGCTGGCAATAACGGGCGATAACATTGGCTCGAATAGGCCGTAAGTTTTTTGCGGAACCGTTGCGAGCTGTTGGACCATATAATAAATGCCAACGGCTTCCGGGCTTACAAAGCGACCAAGGACCAAAAGATCCAGTCGGCGCAACGCCATATAGCCAATATCGGTGACCGCAACGGGAGCGCTTTTTTTCATTACATCGACCCAGTTTGAACGTTGGGGCCGTGCACTCATTAGATTTTTTAAAGTGTATGTCCGCGTAAATCCGATCGCGATAACGATGAAGGCGACTGCGATTGAACCGAGATAAGCGATAATCAGACCATGTTCGAGCATGCCAAGTTGTAGAAAGATGATTGTTAAAGCCAGAAAAGCCCATGGCTCTGCTACAGCGCGAGACCAGACATCCCAGCCAATAATGCGTTTGTGTTTTATGGCGGTTAGAGTAATTTCTATGAAGACCAGAGCAGGAATGCCGAGAAACAACAAAGGAGCGAGAGAGAATTGTTCAGGCACAAACTCGTACCATAAAATGAGTGTAATGGCTGATATCACCAGACCAAGGAGCATCGCCGCTGATAATGCTTCCAGAATTTTTGCTTCTACTGCGCGTCCTGCGGTTTCTTCATAACTCAAAATATCTAGTAGGCCGCGCTTTAATCCCATAACGGCAATCATCGCAGCAATTTCTGTGATCGCTGCAACTTGACCCAGAACCCCCAGAGCTTCACTTCCAAACGAGCGCCCGGCGATTATCATCAGTACCGCACGGGCAATCATGCGCCCGCCAAAGCCAAAAACGGAGGCGATGGCACCGCGCAAAACATCGCGAACATCTTTTAGTCCTGCCATTTTTGATCTTTGCTTTGTTTGTCGCTCGTGCGCTTCAGGAAGGAATTAAAATCTGTAAACCCCATTAGATAATGTGACCAAGTTAGCCCATAGCTGGTTGAGGTTTGTATTAAAAGCATGGGCAGCTATCGGGTTTGCTGATTTTGCCGAACCTGATTGGCAATTTCAGTTTCGGTTCGTTTTTCATAAAAAATGAGCGCTAAAAGGGCGAGGTTTAAAATAACTAGTTCCCACACGAAATAATATAACGGTTTCCCGATCATACAGGCTAAAAATATTGCAATTGTCCGGTTATTGGCATTGAGGAGCGACCAGGCCCGAACATTGGGCGCTGTAAGGTTGATAATATCTACCGGAATGTCGCCATTCTGAACGCGGTTTTGCTCCAAGGCATCATCTAATGGGCTATGGGGATCTCCGCCAACGAAGCGCTGTAAAAAATCATAGCCTATCGCAAAAAATGATTTTCTATTGTTTATTTCGAAATTTTTTTCATTCGCTTTATCGCGCGCGATGCCCCGCATACGGCGTTGAAATTTTTGGCGACGCTCTTCATATCCAGCAGCCTGAGTAGCATGGCTGGCCCCGGCGCTAAGAACGATAATCCACAGGCTCCAATGTCCGCCCTGCATTATCATTGAGATTGTTATTGAAATATAAACGGCGGCAAAAACGAGATGGTCGCACACGCCATCGATGAGGCGGCCAAAAGCGCTGGTTGTTCCCGTTGCGCGGGCTACTCTTCCATCGGCTCCATCAAGAATATGCCAAAAAATCATGGCGATAAATCCGCCAATAATCATTAGCTTATCAGGTTGGAAGAAATAGAGCCCTGCAGCTAACCAGCCACTTAACAGGCCAAGAACGGACACAGCATTCGCTGAAATTTTCAGCTTTATAGCTAATCCGGCAAAAATTTGAGAGATTGGGTGTACGAAAAAGCGATTGCTTCGCTCTTCAATAGAAGCGGGCCGGGAATAACCCTCGCTTACTTTGTCAGATGACGTTTCGACGGTCATTAATCCGGCCCGATAATGGAATCAATTCAAATTATATTATTTGGCTCTAACGCTTTTTAAGGGCGTTGGTATCACCTCTACATTATCATCTGCGATGAAAGCCTCAGTTAACTGGTGAGCGACTTCGTCTGTGTATTGAATAGGAGGATGCTTGCAAAAGAAAGAAGAGGGGGCAGCAACCGCCCCGGCAATACCGCGATCAAGGGCAAGTTTTGCACAGCGGATCATGTCGATTGCAACACCTGCAGAGTTTGGAGAATCTTCAACAGAAAGTCTGAGTTCCAAGTTCATGGGGACATCGCCAAAAAGACGGCCTTCCATGCGGATGAAGCAGATTTTATTATCATTTTGCCATGGCACATAGTCACTCGGGCCGACATGAATGTTTTCATCTTCAATCCGTTTCGCTGTAACCGCTTGCACAGCTTCGGTTTTGGATTCTTTTTTAGACTCAAGGCGCATCTGATTTTTCATATTAAGAAAATCAGTATTACCACCAGTATTGAGCTGATAAGTGCGATCTACCGGAACACCGCGTTTTTTGAATAAATCGGTAAGAACCCGGTGCACAATTGTTGCACCAACCTGGGCTTTGATATCGTCCCCGATGATCGGGACGCCTGCCTGCTGAAAGCGACGCTCCCAAACCGGGTCACTTGCGATAAAGACGGGGATATTGTTGACAAATGCAACGCCCGCTTCCAGAGCGCATTCGGCGTAAAATTCAGTTGCCTTCTGGCTGCCAACCGGAAGGTAATTCATAAGGACATCAGCTTTTGAGTCTCTAAGAATTTCGACAATTTCAGCTTTGTTTGGTTCGCTGGCCGCGTGAGGCATAAAGCGGCGCTCATCGGGGTAGCCTTCCATATGGTCGGAATACCCATCAAGAATACGGCCCATCTGAACCTGAATACCGGTTTTGGGGACATCGGCGTAAAATGTTTCAGTACAATTGGGAGCTGCAAAAATGGCCTCAGAGACGTCTTTGCCCACTTTTCTTTGATCTATGTCAAAGGCGGCAACAATATTAATGTCATTGCAGCGATAGCCGGCAAGTGATTCGTGCATCAGGCCAGCTGGGTCGGCAGTGTTTGAATCGCGGTAGTAGTAAATACCCTGAACAAGAGAACTGGAGCAATTACCAACGCCTACGAGCGCGACATTTATTTTTTTATCTTCCGTATTTACCATTCTTAACTACCTTCTTTGGCGACTCTAAATATGTGTAATGGTTGCCTAAATAATGCGATATGCTTGATCGTTTGGATTTTTTGCCGAAAGCCCTATTAAATCGGTCACTCTGTATTTACAGATTGATACCATCTGTTTGTCGTACAACCTCAAAATCTTGCTGCTAAGTTCAACGAAGCAATAATGATAAAAAGCTATAAGCTCACGGATTTATAAGGTGCACAAAATCTAGCTAATATTCGAATTCTAGCTGATATTGAACCTGCAATTCCAATAGAACTTAAGGCTATATCATCGCCCCATGGTTTTGTCATCACTTAGACTGAGAAATTAAGTGGAAATCTTATTAAATTTTAAGCGCGAACTCAAGGCTGAATTAAGGATGTTTTTGCTGAGAGCTGGATGAGTTGAGAAATGCTAATATATTGAAATTATTGTGCATTTTATGCTGTTATGGATCGTCCAGCGCCCAAACGAAGCTATATTATCATTCCTTAGCCCGCAACGCCCAATTGAAATTGCTGCGCCTTCGATAAAAACCTATCGATCAGACGTCTGATTGCGCGGGCTTGATGCAATATCAAGGTTTTCGTTTCTGGCTTCGAGCCAACCATTCTCTTGGTCAGCCGATTTGCCCACGCTAACGGCAAATATGCCAATTCTAGTCCTGAATAAGGATGAGGGCGTGTTTTTTCTTACCAATAGAGAGTTTTATCTGCCCATTATCGAGATCTTCCACGCTGAGGGGGCGTTCCTGCGAGACGGCCAGATTATTGATTTTTAAGGCCCCGGCTTTGATATGACGGCGCGCTTCGCCTTTAGAGGCGCAAAGGCCGGTATCCAGGAAAGCATCAAGTATGGGTAGTCCGCTTGCTAGGTCGGTCTTTTTGACGGTCAGGGAGGGTAAGTCTGTCCCGCTTGCCCCGGACACAAATGTCTGCTGGGCAGTTTGCGCTGCGTTTATGGCGGCCGCTCGCCCATGGAGCATGGTTGTTGCCTCGGTCGCGAGAATTTTCTTTGCCTCGTTAATTTCCGCGCCTTCAAGAGCGCCCAGACGGTTGACCTCATCCATCGGCAAGGTTGTAAAACGGGCTAGCATTGTCGCAACATCGGCGTCCTCGGTATTGCGCCAATATTGCCAATAATCATAGGCGCTAAACATATCCTCGTTCAACCAGACAGCCCCCTGTTCGGTCTTGCCCATCTTTTTGCCCGATGAAGTCGTGAGCAAGGGTGTGGTCAACCCAAAAACTTCAGCCCCATCTTTGCGCCGACATAATTCCACGCCATTGATGATATTGCCCCATTGATCCGAACCACCCATTTGCAGCAAACAATTATGGCGATGATAGAGTTCGTGAAAATCATAGGCCTGCATAAGCATGTAATTAAACTCGAGAAAGCTTAAGGGGCTCTCCCGGTCCAAGCGCAATTTAACACTGTCAAATGTCAGCATGCGGTTGATTGTAAAATGAACACCATACTCACGAAGAAAATCGACATAAGAGAGCTTGTCCAGCCATATCGCATTATCGGTCATGATCGCGCCGTCTTTGCGATCAAGGTCCAGAAATTTGGAAAAGACCCCGCGAATAGCGGCTATATTTTCGGCAATATCATCATCGCTCAGTAATTTGCGCTGGGTATCTTTGAAGGAAGGATCGCCTACTTTTGTGGTTCCCCCGCCCATTAGGGCAATCGGGCGATGGCCTGTTTGCTCAAACCAGTAAAGCATCATAATCTGTATCAGGCTTCCCACATGCAGGCTTTTGGCGGTTGCATCGAAGCCGATATAGGCCGTTAACTTTTCCTTAGAGGCTTTTTCGTCCAGAGCCTCCAGATTTGTGCATTGGTGGATAAATCCGCGCTCGGTGAGGATATGTAAAAATTCAGATTTACAGGATTTATTTACGGACTGTGTCATATATTTGGAAGGATTTTAAGTGATTAATAATGGGAGATATGGGCTAGCATGGTGCTAAGCCTTTTCCAACAGTCTAGCCTGGATAAATACGGTAGGCGGTTCGTGAAAACGACAAAAAGCAGGTTAAAACAGTGATCAATACCGCACAATCGGTTCCTGAAGAAAGTGTAAATGAGGACAGGGTTCTCACCGCTATAGGCCTTATGAGCGGTACATCCCTTGACGGCGTAGACGCAGCGCTCGTGCGTACTGATGGCCGGGATATTTTGGCTTTCGGTCCTACGCTTCATAAACCCTACTCGCCGGAGCTAAAAGCTTGGATAAATCGGGCGATCAAAGCTGCTCTGGAAGGGCGGGACGGCGCGACCGATATTGGTAAGGCAACGGGCGAGGTGACCCAGATTCATATCGAGGCCGTTGAGAGTTTAATGGAGGCAAATGGTCTGCGCCGAGACCAGATTGATGTCATCGGATTTCATGGTCAGACCATTCTGCACCGCCCTTCAAAGCCGCCGATTATCTCTTTGGAGGATCAGGGGCGGACATGGCAAATTGGCGATGGGCAGAGCCTTGCCAATGAACTCGGGATTGATGTGGTCAATAATTTTCGCGCCGCCGATATTATGATGGGCGGCGAGGGCGCGCCGCTGGCACCGGTTTATCATGCTGCTTTGGTGCGCAAGCTTGATCGCGATCATGCGGTTGGCGTTCTTAATCTGGGCGGTGTCGGTAATATTACTTTCGTGCCCAAAGATGGCAGTAATAGCGGTTTGGTTGCTTTCGATTGTGGGCCGGGTAACGGGCTGGTCGATGAATGGATGGCCCTTAAAACCGGAGAAGCGATGGATAAGGGCGGTGCCACAGCTCGAAAGGGCAAGGTACACACCGAGATTTTGCGCATGATGTTATTGCTTCCCTATATGCGGCGCAAACCTCCAAAATCTCTCGACCGGTATGATTTCAAACTGGACCCGGTATTAGAGTTGAATGTTGATGATGGGGCGGCAACCCTGACCGCATTTTCGGCGGCCTGTGTTCGAGCGAGTGAACAATATCTACCCGAGCCCGTTGGCGAATGGATTGTTTGTGGCGGTGGGCGCCATAATGCGGCAATGATGGAAGCGCTCTCAAAGGCGGTTTCGGCCAAAGTGCTTATGGCTGAGGATGTTGGTTGGAGAGGCGATGATCTTGAGGCGGAGTGTTTTGCCTATCTCGCCGTTAGAAGTTTGAAAAAGCTTCCCCTTAGTTTCCCCAAAACCACAAGAGCCCCGCACGCGCTCCATGGCGGGGTGCATTGTAAGGCACCCATTTAGCAACATATCTTTTTGAGTTTAAAAATTGGGTCAATCCACTTTTAAATTCAGCTATCGCCAACCAATCGAAAAAATCGTGCTTCCATATTTGCATCTTCTTTGAATGCCCCCGTAAAGGCGCGGGTAACGCATGAAACTTCATGTTTATGGATACCGCGTGTGGTGATGCACTGATGTTCGGCTTCGATTAACACGGCGACACCGCGCGGGGCGAGGGCCGTTTCAATTGCATCTGCAATTTGATTGGTCAGAATTTCCTGACTTTGCAAGCGGCGAGCATAAACCTCGACTGTGCGTGCCAGTTTGGAAATACCAACCACCTTACCGGCGGGAAGATAGGCAACATGGGCTGTACCGATCATGGGTTGAATATGATGTTCGCAATGACTTTCAAAGCGAATATTCTTCATCAGGACGATATCGTCATAGCCTTCTACTTCTTCGAAGGTTCGCGATAGAATAGCGATAGGGTCTTGACCATAGCCTTCGAGAAATTCTTCATAGGCATCAACAAAACGGCGCGGCGTATCAAGCAACCCCTCGCGCGAGGGGTCTTCGCCGAAATATGAAAGCAGGGTGCGAACAGCCTCTTCTGCTTCTTGGCGATTTGCTTTAGCGGGAAAATCATTGAGCGCTTTGATAGCCATTTTAAAGCTCCTCGATTTTACGGCTTAAATTTGCCATTTCTATTGCAACCATCATGGCTTCTTCCCCTTTATTGCCAGCCTTCGTGCCAGCACGTTCAATTGCCTGCTCGATAGTGTCCGTTGTAAGAACACCAAAGGACACGGGAATTCCTGTCTCATGGGCAACGGCGGAAATACCTTTGGCCGCTTCCCCGGCTACGAAATCAAAGTGCGGCGTGGCACCGCGAATGACGCAACCCAGAGTGACGATTGCATCATATCTGTTTGTTGCAGCCAGTTTTCGAGCGGCAAATGGAATTTCATAAGCGCCCGGTACCATAACAAGATCAATATTATTGTCTTGCGCCCCGTGGCGCCGCGCTGCGCTCATTGCGCCTTGGGTGAGTTTATCGACAATAAATTCATTCCAGCGGGTGGCTATGATACACAGTTTAAGCCCGTTAGCGCTCAGGGCGCCTTCAACTAAATTGTTCATTACTTTACTATTTCCATTTGTTGTAAAAAATAACCGAGATTGTCTTTAGACAGCTCTTTTCATTCCAGAATTATCCAGTTCAGCCGCGCGGCGATAATCAATCAGGGCTTTGACCGAAATAATCTTTAGCCCGTGTTTTGCAGCAAAAACTTCTAGATCGGGCAGGCGGGCCATCGTCCCGTCATCATTCATGACTTCGCATATCATTGCCGCCGGCGTTAAATCCGCAAGGCGGGCCAGATCAGCGCTTGCTTCGGTTTGTCCGTCGCGATCGAGAACACCATTTGCCCGTGCGCGCAAAGGAAAAACATGACCGGGCATGACAATATCTGCCCGTGTTGCTTTTGGATCAATCAGTGTGCGCATTGTATGGGCGCGGTCATGGGCTGAAATCCCCGTTGTCACCCCTTCAGCGGCTTCAACCGATACAGTAAAAGGCGTTCCAAAACCCGAGCCATTTTCTTCTTGGGGGACCATTAAGGGAAGATCGAATTTGTCGACCAGTTCAGGCATCATCGATAAACAGATAAGGCCGCGTCCCTCTCGGGCAAAAAAGTTTACCGCTTCAGGGGTGATAAATTCACCGGCAATGGCCAAATCCCCTTCATTTTCCCTGTTTTCATCGTCAACAATAATAACGATTTCACCTGCCTTAAATGCGGCAATGGCTTCTGGTACACTGACGATTGCTGAGTTGGATGGGGTAAGTTTCATGATGAAGCTCCTTGCGGAAAAAATCCATTATCGGATAAAAATTCTCGGGTGAGAGGTGAGGCGGGTTTGTTCTGGTTTTGGGCTGTGGTAATGCGCTCCACATATTTTGCCAGAATATCAACTTCCAGATTGACGCTATCGCCAATTTTTTTCTCGCTTAAAATTACCTTGCTTTGGGAATAGGCGATGAGGGTAATGTTGAACCAGTCCGGACCTGTATCGACAATGGTGAGCGATGTGCCATCAATGGTAATATAGCCCTTGGTCACAATATAGCGCATTAGCTCAGGGCTCGTCTGGACCGTAATCCAGAGCGCATCTTCATCGGGGGTGATATTCTTTATGGTCCCGATTGTATCCACATGCCCTTGAACGAAGTGGCCGCCAAGGCGTGTTGTCGGGGTCACTGCGCGTTCGAGATTAACGCGGTCACCCGCTTTAAGCGCGCCCAGATTTGTACGGTTTCTGGTTTCGGGCGCAAGGCCCACCGTAAACTGATCATTTGTAAAATGCGTAATGGTTAGGCAAACCCCGTTCACAGCAATTGAATCGCCAAGTATTGCGCCCTCCAAAATGGTTTTGGCATGAATGGTTAAATCAAAGCTGTTATCGCTTTTCTTAACATGGGCGATGGAGCCAATTTCTTCTATGAGACCTGTAAACATTGGTCTGCCTCCTCGTCTATACCCAGTAAATCATTGATGAAATCTCCGGGTATGAATGCGCGCATTAAAATATCCTGGTCGCATAGTTCGGTATGGATGTGTTTTAAACGCAAAGCATCCTGCATGGATTGCGCGCCTTGCCCGCTAATAGGGGTTTTCCCCGCGCCCCCTATAAGTACGGGTGCGATAAAGCCCCAAACCTCGTTGACGTGATTGCCATCAAAGAAAGAACCCAATATCTCGCTTCCTCCCTCGACCATCAGATGGTTGAGACCGCGCTCGCCAAGATTTTTTAGCAAAGCATCAAGATTGATGCGCCCTGTTTCATCCGTTGGCAGTATAAGTGTTTCAATGCCTTGCTGAGTAAAGGCTTTAAGGCGATTGGGATCGCCCCCCGCGGTTGTAACCAGCAAGCTCCCGCCCGATTGCTCGGTGGAGAAGGTTTTGGCAAGCGGGTTAGTGCGCGCTTTACTATCGAGGACAATGCGCAAAGGGTTGGAGGGATTTTCAATGTCGCGCACCGTCAGGGACGGGTTATCAGCGATAATTGTTCCTGCACCCACTAAAATTGCATCACAGGCATGGCGCAATTCATGGGCGCGCCGGCGTGCCGCTGGTCCGGTGATCCATTTGCTATCGCCGCAAGCGGTTGCGATTTTGCCATCGAGGCTTGCGGCAAATTTTGCGGTTACAAAGGGCGCGCCGGTTTTTATCCGGTGAAGCCACGCTTTGTTCAATAATTTTGCTTGGGATAAGAGCGGCCCTTGCTCGGCGCGAACGCCTTGGCTGCGCAAACTGTCCGCGCCGCCTGCAGCAAGTTTGTTGGGGTCTGCCATTGCATAAACGACCCTCTTAATACCGCAATCATACAAAGCCTTCGCGCAAGGGGGCGTTGCGCCGGTGTGATTGCACGGTTCGAGGGTTACATAGGCGGTTGCGCCTTTAATGTCTGCGCCCTTGGCTTTGGCATCTTCCAATGCATTAACTTCGGCATGGTGTCGCCCTTGGACAGGATCAAATCCCGTCCCCTTATGCCATCCCTCGCCAATGATCTGGTTGTTCCGGGTGATTACACAGCCAACCATCGGATTGGTCGATGTGTAGCCTTTTGCACGCGCCGCAAGCTCAAGAGCGCGGCCCATCATGGTTTCATCAATTGTTTTTTGGCTCTCGGCCATAAAAAAACCCCGGTGTTCAACAATTCGAACCACGGGGCGCAAACAGAAATCAATTCGCTTTGAATACCCTCAATGCTCTATCGCTAGAGTCTTGAAGTTCCTCAAAACAATATACACAGCAATCCCGGTTTGAACCGTGATTCTCGGTGCTTTCTTCTGTCAGACCTTCTACCATCCGGACTATACCGTCGGCTCCGGAATCACACCGGAATCTGCGTCGGGATTTTCGCCAATCAGGAGAATTGCCTGATTATCGCGGAAAATCCGTCGGCTCGCGGGCTTGCCAGTATTCCAGGAAATTGAAATTCTGTATTACCGCCGGTGGGGAATTTCACCCCGCCCCGAAGATCTTGTGGCTCTCACCACATAAGGTCCTATAGACCGGACGGGCGTAAAAATCAATATAGGTCTGTACCACTTACTGCTTTGCGGTTTGGTTTCTCATGATGATGAGAGATAAAAATAGAGCAATCCTGCGAGCTGAAGAAGAGGAGCTATGATAATAGCTGCGCGTACCCAACGGGTTTTAAAGCGCTGCCATAAAACGGTGCTGGCAATAATAAGAATGAATAATTCCAGAATCGAAACCCAGCCAGAGTGATGATTATTATCCCAATATGAAAAGGGAGAATGAAAACGAAAATGGCTGATTGGCCAGAAATGCTTGTGCGCATCATCCGCGTGAAAGGGTAAATCGAGCGCGACGTGTGAAAGCATAGCTAAAGCGATCACGAGCAAAAGAGGTTTATTGAACCGCCATCCTGCTAGCGCCAATACAACTATAAGCGGAATTGAATTGGATATAGCGCTGAATGTCTGCCATGGCTCTGTCCAATAGAGCTCCCCCCAAATGGTTTGAAAATCTGCATTGGTAAAAAGCTGGCTCCAGACAAAAAAGATATAGATGGATATATCTGGCAAAAGCGCACCGGCAAACACGATCCAGTTATGCGTGCGCCAATTGGCTAGGGAATCATTTTGCGGGAGGGGCGGGTTTTCATGGGTGTTGATTACTGCGCGCCGGGTAAGAAGCGCACAGGCAACAAGAATGTGGGTCGGAGTGTTCATGGGGAAAGTTTAGCGCAAACTCATAGAGCTTCATATCGCTATTTTCAGTGCGTTCACTGCGGCGCATGTTACGTTGTTCTAATTGACCGTTTCGCGATTATAAATTGCAATGATACGCCGCCATAGGGAGCTGGCTATCGAGCGCGCCTCGCCTTTAATCAAGACGACGCCTGGCACCTCCCGGTCAATTTTTGTGGACCCATCCAGCAAGATCTTAAACATACCGCGTACGGGTTCAATTTCCCCTTGCTTATTTTCTCTGGCAGCAACACTGCCCCCATAGGTGGAAGAGAGAATTGGTTTATCCAGTATCAATGTTCCCGCCGGAGAAATTGAGCGTACACGCATTAATTTCTTACCCATTAATGGGTCTTCCGCGATGAATTTTGAGGAAGCGCCAACAGCGATGCGTGTAAAATCATCTTCAACCACATAGGCTGTTGTCAGGGCAGGGGCGGACCCGCGCACTTCGAGCAGTGGCAGGGATGTGTTTACCCAGCGCTTTGGGTGGAGCCCATGAGCGAGCCCGTGCACTTCACCATCAAAGGGCGCACGAATGATCATATCCTGCTGGAGTTTTTCAAATCCGGATAGGCGCTCTTTTTCATTTGCAAGCTCACTGAGCAATACATGTCTTTGGGACCGGTCTATCGCATCAACGCTTTGCCGGTTTATGCGGGCCTGTAAAAGGGCAATCGTTTGGCGGGTGAGTATTTTCTGGGTTGTCAGGGCAGGTGAACTGAGAACCACTAAAGTGTCCCCTTTTTTGACTTTTTGACCATGAGTGACATTGATCTGTTCAATTTGTCCCGGCAAACCCGCAAAAATAGATTGCTCAATTGCTGGTTCAATGACAGCCGGTGCTCTTACGGTCGATCGCCACGGGACGAGCAATAAAAGAAATGCAGCGGCGATAAAACTTGCGGTGATAAAATTATTTTTATGTCTGCCCCGACGCATCAGATCAGGCCAGTTTTTTATTTCCATTAAAACCGGCTTTACAATGAACCAACCAATTTCGATAGCGGCTAAGAGGTGGGCGATAATCTTGATGATAAAAGCATGGAGTAAAAGAGCAATACCCAAGAATAGAAAGAAGCGATATATCCATACGCAAAAGGCGTAGAAAATAAGGCCTTTGCTTAGATTGGCTGGTAGGTTTTCAGGACACGGATCGCCAGGAGCAAAAAGCTGTTCCCTTAACCACCAAATGCCAAGTGCATTTGACCGCGGTTGCAAGTTTTTAAAATTGAGAAAATCACTAAGCAGATAATAACCATCAAATCGCATTAATGGATTGAGATTGATGATTAATGTGAATATCCAACTTGAAGAGGCTAGAAAGAAAGTAATCGCCCGCAAGCTTCCGTCTGGTAAAATAGCCCACAATAATGTTGCAAAGACTGCGATAATAAGCTCTGCCCCCATACCGGCAGCGCCAATTACCAAGCGTTTTTGACGGGATTTAATTTTCCATGCATCGGTTGTATCGGCATATAATAGCGGGAATAAGAGCATAAAGCCGATGCCAAGGGAGGTCACTCTGCATCCATAGCGGTGGGCAGCAAAAGCATGTCCAAACTCATGGGCCGTTTTTGTTAAAATGATAGCAAGGCCATATCCGATCAGACCTTCAACTGATAAAAATCCGAAAAATGTAGAAATAAATTCATCCCATTCGCGCGCTATCAAGCCAAGGGATAAGAGTGTCGATAGGGCCATGAATAGCCAAAAGCCATTCGAGAAGAAAATATTTATAAAAGGGGCAAGCCTATTGAGCAATTTTTGCGGTTTTAGAATTGGTATCCGAAAAAACACATAAGAGTGCATAAGGCGCTTGGCCGAGTGTTTTTGTTTTTCTTCATGGGTATCAAAAAAACTCTTGGAGTCCCCGTTGCGCGGCGTGTCTGCCAATGAGTGCCGAAACATGAAGGATATTAATGTCTCGATATCTTCCAGCTCATAGGGTTGATCTGCTTGCTGTGACGCTTTTTCAAGAACAGGTTCGGGGGCGCCTGCCTGCCAATTATTGAGCAATGTAAAGCTGTGCTTATTGAGTGAGTGATAAGCGTGTTTAAGGGGATCATAAAGTAGATATTGAGCTTCACCATCATGACCGTCATAGGTTTGTGAGATTTTTAAATCCTGGCGAAGGGGGGGTAGATTTAAAGAGGGGCTGTCCATTTAGATCCCCAATGTTCGACGCAGTACAACAATGGGTTTTCTAAAGAGCCAAAACCCCAGGGAGGTATCGCCAACCTTTAGTTTGGCCGAACCACGCAAGCCAATACGCGGTATTGTCGTTGCGTTTTCTTCAAGTTCTACAGTACCAGTATAAGCCAGGGTTCCACTTTGCGTTTTGCGCGGTGAGAAACTTGCGCGCGTGAGGGTTCCCTTAATGGCTTTGAGTGGGTCAACATCCAGATAGACATTGACCGATTGGCCAATCGTCATGGTCAGGGCGTCTCCCGGGGGAACCTCGATAGAGATAGCGACACTGGATGGATCTGCTATCTCCATTATTTTTTCACCGATAACCACCGGTCTGCCAGTCAGATCATTTTTGTCTGTGAACAAAGCAATACCGTCTTGCGGGGCGGAGATATGGACATTGCCAAGTAATTCGCGCGCATAGTCTTGCCGGGTTTTAGCAAGCGAGCGTTCAGCATTGGTGATCGCTATTTCTCTTTTGCCCTCTGAGTCTATGAGCGCGGCGCGTTTTACATTGGTTGATCTGGCCTCGGCCAAGATCAGTTCGCTATCAGCGATTTGCGCGCCATTTCTAAGGGCGGTGTCCACAAAAGAAAAGAGCGGCTGGTCAGCGCTCACGACCTGATTGGGGTCTACATGGACTTTATCAATAACGCCCTCAACCGGTGCGCTTACAACCCACGGGTCTTTAGCGATAATTTGCGCCGGCGCGACCGCTGTATAGGGGACGGGAAGCGCTAGAATTAATGCAGCAATCAGCAATCCGGCGCCCGCCATCAGCTTACGGTTATATTTTCTTCGAGGGTTTGTCTTGCGTCCTGTTTTCAGGGCCTGCCATGAATGAGCATATGTATCGACGATGCGTCGTAGAACAATTAAATCAACATCGCGCCACGGCACCATCCGTGTAATGAGCAATCCGCCCAGAAGCTTTGGTTGTGAATTATGGCCCGGCGCTAGAATAGGCATCCAGTGAAAATGCCTGAAGGGATAAATTTGTTGTTCTTTCTTCCACGGCGTCTCGATTTCGCCAATTTCAAAACCAAAATCCTGATCCGGGTTTTCCTTCAAGGTTATATGTTGCGCGCAGGCTTCGACCATTTGAATTGTCGGAGCGTATGTATTGACGCTGTCTTGGGAAGTAACGGCAATGGTTTTATATTTTTGTGGTCCGGTTTTTTCCAAAAAGAAAGCCTGATCAAATTTGGTCAGACTACGCGGATCATTTACAAGCTTGATGGCAAGATCAACCGGGCTTTCGGCCTCGCGTGCTCCCGCTTCTATGCTCAGAAGAGTCGCCATGCGGCTGGCTTTTAGCGAATTGCTTTCTTCGGCAATTTTTGTTTGCGCTACAATTTTGTTTTGAGGTGGGGGGCTGTTTGGCGAGCCTTGAGCTTTACCATTCATTGCACGTTCTTTTCAAGAGTGGAGAGGTCGCCAATTCCTCCCATGCCCGGGCGTAAATTTGGACCAGCATCTTCTATAACGCTAATGATTTCTATGGTCTGGCTAACCGGATCAACCACAGCGCCAATCGTGTCAATGCGCGCTTTTGCTTCTTCGCTGATATCATCAAGTTTAAAAGAGAAAGTGCTTCCCTCTTCTAATTTTGCCAATGTGGAAGAGGGCGCAATCATACTGACCTCAACTTTGCCACGGTTTACGATTTCGATGATCGGTTGTCCCGCTTGCGGCGTTTCATGGGTATTGATCAGGTTTGCAACAACAATACCGTCATAGGGCGCATCGATAGTGCATTGTGATAATACAGCTTGTTCACCGTTATACTCGGCGAGCGCTTGATCTCGCTCCGCTTTGGCTATTTCAACATCAAACTTACCCGTGGCATCAAAATTCAAAAGCTCATGCTCTTTTTTGTAGCGCTGTAAAGCCACATTATAGGCGGCTTTTGCCGATTTCGTTACGGCGATCTGACGTTTGCAAGCAAACTTTACAAGTGTATCGCCTTTTTTGAAGCTCTCGCCCCGTCGAAATCCAATTTCCACAATTTTTGAAGATATGCCAGTTGCGAGTGTTGCCCGGTCAACAGCTTCTACAACACCCCGTACCAATAGCGGTACGCGCGCATCATCTAATGCGATTGATGGAGATAGCGGCGCCAACTGAATGCAAATTAAGAACAGCGATAGGGGTATGCCAATGCTTAATTTTTTTCTAACCTGCTTCATTGACTTCTTTACCTACGTGTAATTTTGTAGACGGAAAATTTGACGAAATGGTTTCTTCTTTCTTGAGCGGAAATATGCCACCCCTTTGGTAGAAACCTAATTTGGATGATTTATAGCTGCGATCTCCACGATCAAGCCAAAGTTCACGCAATGATTTGGCAACTGTATCAACGCTATTATCTTCTGTGATATCGTTTTTATATGGATCCAGGCCAATCGTTGTGTAGATTGTAGAAAACGCATTTTGCAAATCAGCATGGGCAATATCAAAGCGCAATTCTGATAGCAAATCATTCATTTCTTCGCGAATTAATGTTTGTTTGCTGACAGTATTAGCATTGGCGCTAACGCGTATATTTTTTATGATTTTATTTTGCACATCTGAATATTCTTCAGCGGTTGAAAATTCATCGCGGAAAAACCCATACCGCCACACAGCAACATGGAGTTGCGTCATAATCGCCATGCCAAGGGCATAAGATTGATATTCAACAAGCTGGTCGCGGGCTTGTATTTCGTCAAGACGTTGAGGTACGCGAATTGCCTGTATCAAGTTCCAGCTTACACGCGCGCCCCAAGCGAGCCAATTGGAATTGAATAGAAAATCATTACTGTCATAGTTAGCGCCGCCATAAAGCTCGACGCTGGGGAGTAGTTCTAGCAGAACAGCCTTGCGTTCTTTATCGTTGATGCGCCCGCGATAAATTAGCTCGCGCATTTCCGGGCGATTTCTAAAGGCCATCAATGTCAATTTCTGAAGATCGGTTTGCGCTGAGAAATTGGGAATGAGCCTTTCTGGCAGAACCAGAGAATAACCTTCATTCGGCGGCACATTCATCAACGCGGAAAGTTGCGCCTTGGCAACTGCAATCTCGCGGTGCAATTGTTGTACTTCGCGCTTAACTGATAACAGTTCACGCTGATAGGTAAGAGCGGCCAGGGGCGGTGTGCCTTTTCTGGCCAATAGTGCTCTAGACTCTGTTAACGCCTCATCGGTTTTCGTTTTTAGTAGACGTATACGTCCCAATAACCGTTCAGCGCTTGCCGCGCGCCAATATACTGTGCGCACTTCCTGGATGATTTGATTTATAACGCGGCGACGTTGTTCCAGTGCGATAAGATATTCATCGTTGGCTTGTTTTGCCCGTATATAGGAAAGTCCAAAATCCAGAATATTCCATGTTGCTTGCAAATCGGCATTGAAAATACTTCTTTCCGACGAGGTGGATGATACTAGAGAAGGATCACCTATCTCTCTTGGGCCGAGAAGCTCGGTCGAGCTGGCGCCCGAGAAATTATTGCGCTTGTTATAACCAGATGATGCAACGAGTTGAGGAAGAAGCGCCCAATGAGCGGTGCTTGCTTCTTCATTGCGTAGAATTGATTCATGCAATTCGACACGTTGATCAAGATTATATTTTATTGCTCGCGCCATCGCTTCATACAAGTCGATTGGCTTATCAATTGGTTCTTGATTTGGACGAACGATTTGCGTGCTTAAATTTTCAGCAAATGCCGCCCGGTCTTCCAGTAATAGGGGTTCCGGGTTTAGCGCGCACCCGCTAATAAGCGATAGTGATGCTGCGCCAATTAATTTTAGTTTAACTCTGCCCATTATTTAACTTTCTACCAATTAACCATGCAAACGCTTATTTTAAAACGGTCCATGCAACGATCGCACTAGCATGAAGCTAAATGAAACTGGTTAAAGTCGACCTAACGCATCAGCAATACCTTGGGTTTGTAGCGTATTTTCTTTTTGGGTTTGTTCATCAAGCGTTAACGCATATTGATTTGATTCAACTTTTTCACCCGCTTCGATGGCGCCATTTTGCAGATTAATGGTGATTTCTTGAGTGATTACATTATCATCTGTAAATGTTGCTAAAATTTTGAACGTTTGCGTTTCGGCGCCAATTGGTGGCTCTATTATATAGAGCCCTTCACCGGCATCACTAATCCATTCTGGCAATTTTTCACCATCGGCGAGACGCATTTCAACAGTTTGCAGATATTCCGATAATGTATGTCCGTTACGGATTGTAATGTAAATCTGATTATCACGCATGAGAGCATCCAGTTTGAGTAATGATGCTGCCTCTGCGGATGTCTCTGATTTGGCGAGCGCATCCCATAATAGAGAGCTGCCCGATAGTTCGCCTACAGGTGTGCCATCTCGGGAAATCATTGTATCCGGGGAGGCTTCTTCGACCTCGAAAGCCAGTTGCCACTGTCTTGTATCTAGCGGATCATTTTCAACGGCCTGAATATTATTTACCGAATTACTGACAAACCCATCGCCATTTTGTGTGTTATTGGCGTTGATGTTTTGAACCGTGTCTACAACAAACCCGCTTCCTTCAATTGTATTAAAAGGAAGACTTTCCAGATTGCGAGTTTCTCTCGTTTCCTGGCCGCCTTCATCAATCAGGAACAATAGATCAAGATTTGGCTCTGGCTGCTCGGCAGGTTGTGGAAGCGGTGCTGGTGTTCTGACAGTCACTTCAACGATTGCAGTTGCGCTTCCCCCTTGGCCATCAGAAATTGTATAGGTGATGATATCAACACCAGAAAAATCCGCATTTGGTGTGTAGCTAATGGTACCATCCGGGTTAATGGTGGCTGTACCGTTTTCGGGTTGCGCCGAGGTTACCGTCAATGGATCATTGTTTGGATCGGAATCATTGGACAATATGGTGATTAATGCGCTTTGCCCGCGGTCAATAGTGATGGCATCATTTACTGCTACTGGCGGATCATTTTCGGGTATAACCGGAGCGGGTACCTCAGGAGCAGGCAATTCAGGCACCGGTAACGGCTCGGCCACTGGTGCCGTCACAATAATTGTAACGTTTGCAGTTGCTGTGTTCCCATTTGTATCAGTGATGGTGTAGGTAATGGTGCCAAGTCCTGTAAACCCGTTATCCGGGGTGAAGACAACTGTGCCATCCGGGTTAATTGTGACAGTTCCGTTTTCACTCTGTGCGTCAATCACCGTTAGTGTATCGCCGTCCAGGTCACTATCATTGGTAAGAATGTTGATTTCTACTGGAATGTCCTGAAGCGTTGTTGCCATATCATCTATGGCCACAGGCGCAGCATTTACCGGCACTGGAGCTGGTTCCGGGGCTGGAACTGGAGCTGGTTCCGGGGTTGGAACGGGAGCAGGTTCTGGGGTTGGAGCCGGAGCAGGTTCTGGTGCTGGCTCTGGTAAATTCACGGGCAATACTGTTGCGAAAATAGTAACCGTTTCAGTTCCCCCATTTCCGTCATCAACAATGACAACAAATTCATCATTACCAATAAAGCCTGGTTCTGGCTCAAAATTATATAGTCCGGTATTCGGATCAAGATTAACAGTTCCGTTCACCGGTAACCCATCTGGAGCAAGTGTATATGTCAGCTCATCACCATCAATATCTATGGCTGTAACCTGACCGGTAAAAATAGTGTCCTGATTGGTTGTAAATTCCAGATCCGATATGGCTTCGTTTATAAATGGAACATCATTTTCTGGCGTTACCGTAACGATAACCTCAGCAGTGCTCGTTCCGCCATTGCCGTCCGTAATTGTATAAGTGAAACTGTCTGTTCCATTAAAATTCGGATTTGGCGTGTAGCTGATTGAGCCATCACTATTAAGGGTAGCGATGCCATTTTCTGGAGACCCTACTTGCGTGACTGTTAATGTATCGCCGTCAATGTCACTATCATTGCCCAGAACCTCGATCCTAACCGGTGTTTCTTCTGGTGTAGTCGCGCTATCATCAATTGCTGTTGGCGGATTGTTTACTGGCTCAACAACAGGCAAATCAATGGGTGATACGTTGCCTGTCACAGTTGCGAAACTAGTGCCGCCATTACCATCTGTTATGGTGTAGTTAAATGATACTGTACCGCTAAAGCCAGTATCAGGTGTGACGGTTATATCGCCATTGGCTGCTATGTTGACGGTAGCATTGGGGATATCAATAGTTTGCATCGTTCCGAGCACGATCGGTGTGCCGGCGATTTCGGTAATGCTTAAACTATCATCTTCTATGTCCGTATCATTGACGAGCAGATCAATGACGCCTGATGTCATATCTTGCTGGACTGAAAAGCTATCATTTTCCGCAATCGGCGCGTCATTTACGCCATTGATTGTCACAGTGACAGTTTGCGTTTCACCGCTCACAGTCATGACTGTAAAGCTTTCGGTTAGGCTTTCACCAACACCAAGAGTTTGAACAATGGATTGTCCATTATCAGCCGTATAAGTCCATGCGCCCGTGTCAGTGATCGTTAAGCTTCCCGCATTTCCTTGCAATGTACCGGGTACAAATTCTACGTCACCCGTTATAGGCCCACTGGCATCCAGATCACCATTCACGGTCAGGACCGTTGGATTGCTATCTTCCGTCACTACTCCGGTGGCATCGCCAGTAATAGTGATGTCATCATTAACGGGGTTTACAGTGATTGTTGTTGAGCCAAGGGCGGTATTGTTCGC
>CAYMPJ010000017.1:0-37887 GCA_964392325.1 uncultured Caulobacterales bacterium | reverse complement strand
GGTGCCATCTTCGGTAACATCGCCGGTCACAGGGCCGGTAATGGTTGCCGGATCATTATCTGCATTGATCATGAAGGTAATGGTGTTTGGTGACTGGTCTGTATCAACGCCGCCATTGGCTGTGCCGCCATCATCAACGACGGAGAAGTCGAAGCTGGTTGATCCGTTAAAGTTTGCATCGGGTGTAAAGACCAGCATTGCGAGGTCTGCCGCAGGGATGGTTTGTCCCATGACTACGTCGACACCGCCTAAGCTGAGGGTCCCGTTTGCCGGCAGGGTATCAATGATGAGGGCATCAAAATTATTGGCCACGGGATCAACCGTGTCGCTAAAGCCAAAATCAGCCGGGGTAAAGCTATGGGTTGCATCCTCGCCAAGGATGATGGTGTCATCCATGCCTGCAGGGGCATCATTAACGGGGTTTACAGTGATTGTTGTTGAGCCAAGGGCGGTATTGTTCGCCGCGCTGCTATCATCGATGACCGAGAATGTGAACTCTGTATTGATCGTCGTTGCAACTTCAGCCGGTGCCTCGAAGGTCAGGGCCTGGAGCTGGGCAATGGTGAGCGTGTCGCCGTTCATCACCGCGCTTGCGCCATTGAATACGGTGCCGTCAGAGGGAAGGCCGGTGACGGTAATGGTGTGCGTATCGAGTGTATCGACATCGATGGTTGCCGGCAGAACCAGTCCGAGGGGTGTTGTTGATCCCTCAAGCACATCAATCGCGGAGGTATCGGCAAGAGGCGCGTCATTGGTACCGGTGATGGTGATTGTAATATCCTGAGCGGTTCCGTCATCGGTAGCAACGGAGATGGTCTCTGTGCGTGTCTCGCCTTCGGCCAGGAACTGGACGGCATTATTATCAACGCTATAGGTCCATACGCCATCGGCAGTGATGGAGAATGTACCGAATGTGGTTGGCACATTGTTCTGTACCATGAAGAGATCATCCGGATTATCCGGATCGGTGGCGTTAAGATCACCAGAGGCGGTCAGGGTGCCATCTTCGGTAACATCGCCGGTCACAGGGCCGGTAATGGTTGCCGGATCAGCAATACCGGTCACAGTGATTGTAACTGTTTCCGGTTGTGATAGATTGCCGTTTGTGTCGGAAGCCACATATGTGAAAGTGACGACCCGGTTTTGGCCAGCTGCTAAATCCTGAAAATCGGTTCCGGGATCAAAATCAAATTCTCCATCGGGTCTAAAGATTAAGGTTCCTTCGACGACATCCATGAAGAGCACAAAACCGTTAGGGTCAAGGTTACCATCAGCATCGGTTGCCATTACCTGACCGGTAATAATCGGGCCGTCTTGCGTGGTGGTATCGGATGCTGGTTGTGCGACAGGCGCATTTTCACCGATTACCGAGATATTTACAGTTGCGGTAGAAAATTCGCCATTTCCATCATTCACGCGGTATGTGAAACTGTCAGGAGCAGCAACACCGGGAGATAGGAAATTAAAGGCGCCGTTTGGATCATATGCGAAGGTACCATCCGGATTTAACGTAACGATAGCGCCTGAAGCCAGCGTAACCGGGACGCCAATACCTGCTGGACTTCCATTAATTTCATCAACCACCAATGGATCCCCATCGGGATCGCTATCAATGCCGCCGCCGTTTTCATTAAGGACATTGCCCATAATGATCCCGTTACTAGCGCCGGTAAAGCTATCATCGCGGGCATCAGGGGCGAGGTTACCGGGCCCTGTAATCGTGATGGTGACCGTTGCTTCTTCAGAAGTAAGAGGAACAACTGAAGGATCTACAACCGTACCCGGAGGGACATTAATTGAGTCGGTTGTGCGATAGGTAAAGGTTTCAGTTGCTGTTTGACCCGGTGATAGTGTGAATGCGCTATTTGGATCATAATCATATGTGCCGTCAGCATTGACAGTTAAAAGAGCACCTGATGCAAGTGTAATCTGTGTACCAACGGATGCGGGAGCACCATCTATTTCTGATATCGTAAAGGCATCGCCCTCGCGATCACTATCGACTCCGAAATTATTATCGACAAATAAATCACCACTTATAGGAAGATCAAACCGTGTTGTGAATTGATCATCTTCAACAAGGGGCGCTGTATTTCCAATCCGGGATGTTACGGGGTCAGCAAAGTTAATTTCACCAAAGAAAAGTGAGGTGAGACGAGTTTGGGTATTGGTTGCAGATGTAACGCCGCCTGATCGAACGGTAAATTCACTCACATCGGCAAATTCTGTTTGAGCTGCAAAAGTTGTGGCAGTTGTAGTAATGCCTGGTGAGAACTGGAATGTCTCTGCGGTTAAAATCGTAAAGCCGTTCGTTGCGTCGAAGCTGGCAACCAAGTCTGTGTTACTCTCCAGGGTTTGAAGGGTAGCGCCCTGGATCTGGAATTGTTCGCGTACCGTGCCGCCTGTCGCCGTATCACTATTGCCATCAACGTCGATCGGGCTTGCATTTATAGTAATTTCAACAATATTTCCGGTACCTGGTGTCGTAAAGGTATCAGCCTGATAGAAAGCAATATTGAATTCTATAAAGCTTTGGACTTCAACGCCGCCGGGGGCTTGGGCTCCAAGAATAATTTCCGGTTGGAAAGCGTCATCGAATCCAGCTGGGTCACCATTATTGGATTGGAAAGCGTCTATGGCCCCGAGTTGAACGCCGCCGACAAGATCCGCAATGGTTATAACAGCATCAACACCCGTAGTGACATCTTCAAATAAATAGGTAGCGTCAACCTCGCCGTTAACGCCGGAGACCAGTTGGGCATTGGTAAAACTCAAGTCAACGGGATCTTGCAAAATTCCCATGAAGTTTGTTGCGGCAATTACAGAGGAGAGATCGACTTCGCCGGTCGAAAATTCCAGAATCCAGTCGCCGCCCAGAGCCTCGCTACCGGTTAGATTATCCGATGCTGCGATATCGGCGCCGGTGATGAAGGCAAGCGCATTGGCGGCTTCTTCCCCGTCACTTCCGGCAGCAAAATTACAGCCATAGATCAAAATATCAGCGCTGTCGGAGAGGAATGAGCCAATCATAGCCAGCTCGTCGGCGAACTCACCATTTATGGTTTCAGCGGTTAGCTCAATATTGCCAAGTGATAGGGTGCCCGCATCACCATGAGAGAAAATTTGTATACCCTCTACATCGCTGCGTCCCTCAAGCGTGTTTAGGATGATATCCAGGCCATTTTCATCAGCATCAATGAAGATGATTTCCGCACCTTCAGGAATAGCTTCTACGATCGCGTCAAAACCCTCAATGTTCCGGTCGATAAAGAACAGATTGTCGGCAGATTGTGCATCGACATTTATATCAGACTGGGACGTAATATCGCCCTGAATGACAGTTTGTGCATCCGCACTGGTCAAGGGCGCTTCTATATTTTCAATAGCGGATGGCGCAGCAATAGAGGGTAGTTCAGCATCAACAGAGTTGAAACTGACCCCTTCGCTAGATGTTTCTTGCGAGAGCGTAAATTCACTAATATTGGTTGATTCAATTGCGCTTTGCGTCGTTGTTAAAAAGTTTTCTTCTGACAGTGAGGATGTTGTTAGGGATTGTTCGTTTGAAAGCGCTGCATCACTTTCATCTTGAACTGCGGGCGCTGCCCCTAGAGCTGCATCCAGCTCAGTTACCTGTTCTGCAAGAAATTCTTGCATACTACGGGCATCCATATTTCCAGCAGCACTATCACCTTGCTGTGCACCGGCCTCTGCCAATCCTTCTTGCAGGGTGACCATCGCGGCGGCATCCAGCATTATTCTTGGCTCCAAGGCGAACAAGCTTATCTGCGAGCGAGATTTCACTTTTCTCGCTTTTAGCTTTTTTCTGGATTTTTTCTCGTTATCAATTTTTACTGTTTCATTGATATCGCGTGCAGTTTTTGTCATTTTAAACTATGCCTTGTTTAATGGTGCCCAACATTAGATTTATACAACCATTGAAGTTAAAAAATGCTCAATATTTAAAATCTGTTTACGGAATATTAACGATATTTTTTAAGTGAAATTTGTGGGTTAAAAATTTGTACTCGTTTTCCTAAGTCGCTTGTGTTAAAGGAAAATACGTCGGTTTTAGGAGATGAAATCCGAAACTTCAAAAATAGGTTTGGTTAAGAGGCTCGCAAAATTGTGCCAGAGAAAATTATGAGTTCAGAACAAAATTCACATCAATCAGCGCGCCTTTCCGGGCACCCGTTTCAAAAAATGAACGGGTTGGGAAATGATTTCGTGATTCTGGATTTGCGGCATGGAAATGCTTCAATGACCGGTGAGGCTGCGCGTCTTATCGCTGATAGAAAAACCGGCATTGGCTGTGATCAAGTCATTACCCTTGAGGATCGGGGTAAGCCTTTTATGGGTATCTGGAACGCTGATGGTAGCGAGGTTGATGCATGCGGAAATGCTGCACGGTGCATTGGCTGGATATTGATGGAAGAACTGGGCATTGATGCAACAAATTTTGCAACAAATGCGACGCTCCATCATGTGAAAAAAGCGGGCAATATGCGGGTCAGTGTTGATATGGGGGAACCTAAATTGAACTGGAAGCAAATCCCGCTCTCCGAACAGATGGACGATACAAGGTTTATCGATGTTAAACTCGGCCCAATTGATGCCCCGGTTTTATGGGGGCCTTCTGCGGTAAATATGGGTAATCCTCATTGTGTGTTTTTCGTTGATGATGTGGAGGCGCAAGCGCTGGACAGATTTGGACCGCTTGTTGAAAACCATCCCATGTTCCCCGAAAGAGCCAACGTCTCAGTTGCGCAGGTCGTTAGTGAGTTTCGGATTAGAGTGCGGGTTTGGGAGCGCGGGGCCGGTATTACAAAGGCTTGTGGTACTGCTGCTTGCGCTGTACTGGTCTCGGCCAATCGTCGACGTTTGACCGGGCGCAAGGCAACAATTATTCTGGATGGCGGAGAGCTCGCGGTAGAGTGGGATGAAAATAATCATGTAATAATGACAGGTCCTATCGAGCATGAATTTGACGGTGAATTACCGGTTATCGACTGAAAATTGAAAATAACCGGAAATGAATGAGAACCCGGTATGAATGAAAGCCCAGAATGAAACAGAGCCCAAAATGAAGCAGAAAATGTATTAATCCGTGGCAAAATTATATTTTACCTATGCGGCCATGAATGCGGGGAAAAGCACCGCGTTATTGCAATCAGCCTTCAACTATGTTGAGCGCGGAATGGAGGTGTTGCTTTTTACAGCCGCTATCGATGATCGCGCCGGAAAAGGTAAAATTGCATCGCGTATTGGCTTATCCCGGGAAGCAATTTTATTTGATGAAAATACAAGGCTTGATGATGTGGTGCGGGGGCATCATGAAAAAAAACCATTATCGTGCATATTCATCGATGAAGCCCAATTTTTGACAAAAGCCCATATATTGCAATTGGCCGAACTTGCTGACGAAGATGGTCTGCCGATTATGTGCTACGGTCTTCGCACCGATTTTAAAGGACACTTGTTCGAGGGCAGTTTATGGTTGATGGCTTTGGGCGATGTTTTGCGTGAAATGAAATCGATTTGTCATTGCGGAAAAAAAGCGACAATGAATTTAAGAATCGATGCCCAAGGCGAACCTGTAATAGATGGTGATACCGTTGAAGTGGGCGGGAATGAACGTTACATCCCCTTGTGCCGGAGGCATTTTTTCCAAAAATTAGGGCGGAACAATATTTAAATTCTAAATATTGATTTTTAATATTAACGCCTGAAATCCGATTATATCGGCATGCGCATTATTTCTTGATAGGCCTCAATGATGCGATTGCGAACCGCAATAGCAGCTTCAAGCGAAACTTCTGCTGTGCTAATTGAGGTTACGACATCAATGAGATTGGCATCTCCTGTTACAACCTGATTTCCGGCAATTTCAGCAGTTTGTACATTATTGGCGGTTTGGTTGATCGCAGCCTCGACAAGATGTGCGAAAGAATTTTCTTCCAAGCCTGTTGTGCGGAGAGGTTCGCTCGCGTTGTTGCTTTGTGAAGCTTGTTCTATTGCTTGTGAAATATTTTGATAAGCTTGCGTTGCTTGCAATGAATTTATGGTCATAACGGTTCTATTTAATAAATTTTCCTAATACGGATAATATAACGGCGTAAAAAGCAACACCAATAAAGATGTGCCTAATATCTGCATACCCTGAATAGGCAAGCCAAACGCTAACGAGGACCACCAATAGTGATATTGCGCCCAATGCGAGAATGGCGCTGAGTGAAGTTGATGTTTTTGCTTCTTTTTTGAGGTTTTCATTTGAGGAGGCAATTGAACTTTTTGTGCTAAAACTATTACTCATAATGTTCCCTATTCTAAAATTTGTAGTGTGGCACTTGTCATGGTGCGCATTAAATCCATTGCCCCAAGATTGGCCTCATAGCTGCGTTGTGCCTCTCGCAAATCCATCATCTCAATTAAAGGATTTACATTCGGGAGTTTGACATAGCCCTCATTATCAGCAGCTGGATTGCCCGGGTCATACTCCAAGGTGAAGGGGGTTGTATCATAGGTAATTTCGGAAATTTCTACTGTTTGGGCAGCGCTTGCTAGATTAAGAAGAGAGGAGAATACTGGTACCTGGCGTTGATAGGGGTCCCCGCCTGATATACTGGATGTCGAATTTGCGTTGGCAATATTTTCAGCGATGATCCGCAGCCGGCCCGATTGTGCCTTTAGTCCAGATGCTGAAATTTGCATTGCTGTTGAAATATCATCCATTGTCTTTTCCTATCGATCACTGCGTACGGCGAGGCGAACAATATCCAGACCTTTTCGGTATACGGTTGACGCTAAACCATATTCCATTCGGGTCCGGGATAGTTTCATTGTCTCGGTTTCAATCGATACCGAATTATCATCGAGGGAGACCTCGGAGCGGCTCTCGCGAACGGGTCCAAAAGATGTGGACGCGCCGGGAGATTGATGGCGCTCGGAACTTGTTCGCATCTGATTGTTTTTTTCAGTGTGCGTGCCTTCGATTAATCGATCAAAATCAGGTTCACTAATTTTTTTGGCGTGGTAACCGGGGGTATCCGCATTCGCGATATTTTGGGCAATAATGTTGGAGCGCGCAGAGAGAAATCGCATCCGCGCAGCAAGTCCGGAAAAAAGATTGAGCGATGAAAAATCCATTAGTTACCTCTTACATCTGATAATATAAGGGTTATGGTTAAATCATCGTGTAAAGCCGGGTTATATTTTAGCTTTTTCGTTCATATATGAAAAACAATTATTGATAGTTTATTACCTGAGGAGACTATTTTGGCAAAAAAATTGGGATTAGCTCTGGGTGCCGGCGCCGCGAGGGGATGGGCTCATATTGGCGTTTTAAAGGGCTTAGAGGAAATGGGTATAAAGCCTGACATTGTTACCGGTTCCTCGGTGGGCGCTCTTGTTGGCGGGGCTTATCTGATTGATGCGCTCGAAGCATTTGAGGTTTGGGCCCAATCTCTTTCTCCCCTTTCAGCAATACAGAGCTTTAACCTTCAGGTAACAAAAGGCGGATTTGTAAATACCGCACGCGCCTTTGAAGCCTTTGATGAATTTGATACGGATATAGAAAATCTGGATACCAAGTTTGGCGCTGTAGCTTGTGATTTGGCTACCGGCGAGGCGGTTGAGATATCCCAAGGGTCCATCATTCATGCGGCAAGGGCGTCAAGTGCGATCCCTGTGCTTTTTCAGGCCGTAGCCCATCAAGGCCGCTGGCTGGTAGATGGCGCGATTGTAAACCCGACACCGATTTCTTTGGCCCGAAAACTCGGCGCAGATATAGTGATCGGCGTTGATTTGTTGGCAATTCCAAGCGTGTTGGAGCGTTTTGATCCGTCTACGGCGATAACGCAATCGTCATCATCTGGGACCAAATTTATGGAGCATTCCAACACTAACCCTGATAAAGGGGTTAAGGGGCTAACAAGTTCAGTAGAGCGTTTGATTGCTGATACAAAAATCAGTGTCGAAAAAGAAATTAAAAAAGCCAAGGAAAAAGTTATGGCCAAGCCCCATGTTTTTGAAACAGCTTTGGCGGTTTCCGACATTATGCAAATGCATATTGGCCGATCACGCGCGCTAGCCTATCCGGCAGATATTCTTTTGACACCGGATATGCGCGAAGCGAGACCAAATTCGTTTGACCGATCCGATGAATTTATCGAGATTGGCCGACAAAATTTACTTGCTCACAGAGCCGAGATTGAAACCCTGATTGCCTCATGACATTGACGCGATAAAATGATAATAGTCATGAAGACATTGGCGATCTGGCAAACGGCTTATAACAAACTGGAAATAAAATGATGAAAAACCCGATATCAAAAAAATTCATAAAAATTTCTGCACTTTCTGCAGCGTTTGTAATGAGCAGCGCATGCGTACATGTAGAAGCATCAAATTCGTCAGTTGAACAAACAGCGTCTAGTGTCGCCGAGGAGATTGTTGTGGCTAACCCGAATCTTTTATCTGTGAAAAGTTTGAATAATTTTCAAGCCACTGTGGAGCTTGCAAAAGCGGGAATTGACAAACGCGGATTTAAAACATTTGCGGTAATTGACCACGCAGCAGGGGCTGCATCAATCGATCAAACTTTGCGCCCGACGACATTAATCATTTTCGGCAATCCGCAAGGTGGGACACCGCTGATGCAATCGGCGCAAACAATGGGTATTGAATTACCGTTGAAAATATTGGTGCATGAAGATGAATCAGGTCTCGTCAGTGTTTCTTGGCCGGATATGGCGACCGTGTTTGCCAAACATGGGGTTGTGGACCGTGATCCGATTTTACAAAAAATTCAAGGTGCGTTGAATGCGATAGCCACTGAGGCGGGTACAAACTAATTTAAATAAAAATTAGGAAAATTTTGCGCCTACCGCTTGTTCTATCGTGTCGAAACCATCGGTTTTTAAAAATTCCGGTAATTCTTTTATAATTGTGCTTGGCAGGCTGGGGCCGTGATAGACCATCGCGGTATAGAGCTGAACGAGGCTCGCACCGGCAAGAATTTTTTGGTAGGCATGGCGAGAATTGGCAATGCCGCCAACGCCGATCAAGGGTATTTTATTGCCTATAACTGAATAGAGTTCACCCAAAACGCGGGTGGAAAGCTCAAACAAAGGAGGCCCGGACAGACCGCCGGTCTCGTTTGCGTGTTCTGACCGTAATGTATCTGGACGGCTTAAAGTCGTATTCGAGACAATCAGTCCATCAATTTTCAAATCTATGATGCAATCAGCTATATCGCTTTTTTCTTCATCGTTTAAGTCCGGAGAGATTTTCAAAAATAAAGCTGTCCCCGGTGAAGACTCATCGCGTTGTTTGAGCACGCGCTGGAGTAGATCATTCAAAGCCTCTTTATCTTGCAGAGCGCGAAGGCCAGGCGTATTTGGCGAGGAAATATTAACCGTATAAAAATCAACAGAGGTGCCAAGATTGGCGATAAGGGTCACATAATCCTGCGTGCGATCACTGGCCTCTTTGTTTGCTCCCAAATTTATGCCAACGATACCCTTGGCGCGATTGCGCGTACGCAAGCGCTCACCAATAATATTCATTCCTTCATTGTTAAAACCATAGCGATTAATCACCGCTAAATCTTCGCGGAGACGAAATACGCGAGGGCGCTCATTTCCCGGTTGTGGTTTAGGGGTTACGGCGCCAATTTCGACAAAGCCAAAACCCAAATCCAGTGCAGGGCCACTTACCTTGGCGTTTTTATCAAATCCGGCTGCAAGCCCGAGAGGGTTTGGAAAATCAATACCCGCAATATTGATTGAGAGCGCGGGGTTGGGAGAGATTTTGACTTTTGGTGCAAGCCCTTTGGCCATTAAAGTAATGGTTGCATCGTGCGCCTGTTCAGGATTCAGCACTGCTAAACTGCGCGCCGCGATATCGATAAGGTTGAGTGGTAATTTCATAGAATGTTTTTTTATAAAGTGTAATTTTCCGAAATGCCTTGATCCAGAAAACTATTATCGGCTTGTCGTTTTAAAATATGAACTTTCTCTATCGCTTCCATGGGGGCCTCGCCATAGAGGTGAGGGAAAAGGGCATTATCTCTTTTTTTGGCCGCTTCCCATTTTAACTCCCCCACGAGGCGATCTTTGCGTATAAGCAAACATATCACTTCTTCATAATCTGTATAATGCAGATTAGCAGTTTGCATATATTGTTCATGGGTTGAAAGATGCATAAAGCCATCTTGCTTATCAAGATCACTAAAGGGTACTTTTTTGTTTTCGATTATAAAATTCCAGCTTGTAATGGGTAAAAGCTTGAACAAAAGGGAAGCGTTAGCTGGATCAGACATAGTTTTTCATCACAAAGATTTGAGCGCAAAGGATTTTGTTTTTATGGATAAAGTTTGCAATGGCACACTCATTTACCCGGAATCTAGGAATTACTTATAGAGCCGGGGCAATGTAATCAAGCGTTTCGTGTGTGAGTATAAGGTGGGACTGATCTAGTGTTGCGCTTTTATAAAGGCACGTTCCGCCGCCGGGCCTTTTTCGATTTCGGCGGAAAAAGCATCAGCGCGGTTTTGAATTTCAGTTTCAAAAGAAGAAGAAACTGTTTCAGCTTTCATCGCAACGTCAAGGGCAGCAAGGGCATCTTCTCGCCATTCAGGGTTTTTAAATGCTAATACCCGCAATGCCATTTCATAGGCGATTGATATTTCATTGGGAAGGAGTGCTCTGGCTTTTTGAAACTGGTCAAAGCCGGTTTGTTCACTTGCCCCATATAGTCTGGCGCCGCCAGCGCGTTTGACTTCCAAATGCCATGCCCCGGAGGTTGATAAAGCCCAAGGGTTATCGGGGTCCAGAGCCAGCGCGCGATCAAGATTGCGCCGGGACCGTTTGGCATAGCCCCTCACGAAAGCTCTGACCGGAGAAATTCTGGCCGCATAAACCGCATCGCCGATTGCCGCTTGCACAAAAGCTTCAGCATTATTGCTATCCTTTTCGATAGCCATTGTAGCAAAGCCATAGGCTTGCTTGCTGGCGCGTTTCGCTGTTTTGTTTGATTCGGAAAAATAAGCGATGGTATTGGCGGCGCGGGCTGCCATAACGAGATTTTCGGTGCTTGGATCAGTATTTGCGCGGTCAATCAGGGCTTGATACTCCCCCCGATCAAACAAATTTTGCAATTCACTGTTTGTTGTCAGGGCTGATATACCGCTTGGGGGAAGGTGTGATTGATCGCTATTTTGAGCCGTAGCGTTGGTGGCAAGGCTCAAAATCCCAATGACCAGAAAGAGAAATTTATGTGCGTATAGCATCAAGTGAACCCTTAGCAACAAATATACTCCAGCATAAATATTATATAGCTTTGTTATTACAGTTAAAGTGAGTATAAAATATGACGGCAATATGGTCAGCTTTTGCCGATCAATTTGCGTTCACAATACTGCCAGTTAAAAGCTGGTGCCGAATAAAGTGGACATAATTTTTAACGTTCGAGCAATTTATGGGATTTGTAGCATGGGTATGAGGTCTATTTTCTGTTTTCTTTCAATCGGGGTGACTATTTTTGGATATCCATTATGCGTAAATGCACTAGAAAATTCAGAAAGCGGTACGGGTAACGTAGCATTTGAAAATAGCACAGCCGGGGAAAAGGGGGGGCTTCAGCCCTCGAATGACATTCTTGCAACGGATGTTCTGGGGACATGGGTCGTGCAAGATAGTAAATCCTTGATCGAGATTGCCCGTTGCGAAGAGAGCGTATGTGGTACACTCGAATGGTTTCCTGAACTGGAAACGATAACGACCCCTATTCTGGATAGCAATAATCCGGATGATGCCCTTAAAACCCGCGAACTTAAAGGCATCAAAATAATCTATGATTTTAAAGAAACCTCAAAAGGGTGGCGTAAGGGGCGCATTTACGACCCCGAAACTGGTAAAACCTATAAATCGAAACTAACGCGTATCGATAGTCAGAGTTTACGGGTAGAGGGTTGTATCGGCCCGATCTGTCAGAAGTTTATATGGGTTAAAGCCAAAACTGACTGATTATTCGAAAAATACTCCGAATAGAAAATCAGGAACCAAGCAGTGCCAGTCTGAATAGAGGAATATATGAAGCCAGTCAGGTTAGTGTTGAGCATTTTTCTGGCTGCGATAGCAAGTTTTGCGGCATATTCCTCCGGGGTTTCTCAACCCATTTATGCAACAATATTTATTACTGTTTTGACGGCGGCCTGGTGGATTACCGAGGCTTTGCCGATCCCCATCACCTCCTTAGTGCCATTTGCATTATTCCCCTTAACGGGCGTGCTGACCCACAAAGAAGCGGCCGCTGCTTTGGGGTCTCACGTGATAGTCTTGTTGATGGCGTCCTTTATGCTGTCCAAAGCGCTCGAGCGTTCCGGAGTTCATGAAAGGCTTGCCCTTTATATGATCCGTCTCATGGGAGCTTCGGGGCGTAGGCTGGTTTTGGGTTTTATGATTGCGTCCGCGCTTTTATCAATGTGGATTTCCAATTCTGCCACGACATTAATGCTGATGACATTGGCCTTGGCAATTTTAGCGCGCACTGAAGATTCAAGGCTAAGTGTCCCCTTATTGCTTGGCATTGCTTATGCGGCTTCATTGGGGGGAACTGCAACTTTAATTGGTACACCGCCAAATTTGATTTTTGCAGATGCATTTGAAAAAGCCACAGGGGAAACATATAGTTTTGCAAGATTTATGATGACGGGTTTGCCCTCTGTCATTGTTGGCGTTCCGATTATTGCCATGTGGCTGTGTCGATCAATGGGCGGTGTAAAAACCCCCAGCTTGCCCGAGCCGGGGCCCTGGACCAGTCCGGAGGTTAGAACCTTGATGGTTTTTGGGGTGGCGATCACATTATGGATAACCCGCGCGGAACCCTTTGGGGGCTGGTCTGGTTTGTTCGGCATAACCGGCGCAGGAGATTCTACCGTTGCTGTGTTGGCTGTAATCTTGATGTTTTTGGTGCCGAGCGGCGCACGCAGCGGGGCAACACCAAATGCGCCCGCAGGAGCTTTGCTGGATTGGCAAACCGCAAAAGATATTCCGTGGGGGATGTTATTATTATTTGCTGGAGGCATATGTGTTGCAGCCGGGTTCCGATCATCGGGACTTTCGGACCTTATCGGGGAGTCTTTGGCGCAATTAACAAAGATGCCGTTATTTGCGATGATTTTGGGTTTGTGCCTTAGTGTTACATTCCTGACCGAGATGACTTCCAATACCGCAACAGCAAATTTACTGATGCCGCTCTTGGCCGCGGTTGCTGTCAATGGGGAAATAGCGCCAGCATTGATAATGATCCCGGCGGTAATCTCTGCATCTTGCGCATTTATGTTGCCCGTTGCCACCGCGCCCAATGCAATCGTTTATGGAACGGGTCGCATCTCGATTGCGGATATGGCACGTGAGGGTTTCGTTCTCAATATCATTATAGCATTCGTGGTTGCGACTTCTGGTTATCTTACTTTATCTTGACCAAAGAGACGATGTGCAAGATGGTAAGGACGCAGGCGAGGGGAGCGGAGAGGCAAAATTATGAAGTTTGGAATTAAAATTCTTGTCGCCATTTGCGCAGTTGCGCTCGCCGCGTGCTCGGACAAGCTTTCTTTGCCAGAGGGCGTTGCCAAGATAACACCTATTTCATCGCAAGAAAAAATTGCCCAGAAATTTATTGAGGCATTTAGTACCAATGATGCAGATGCGATGGCAAGCTATTGCGGGGATGATTTTAAGTGGGGTTATGTCCGTGAAGGCAGGATTGAATTAGCAGGTCAGGGCCGGGAAGATCTGGTTAAACAGATGAAGACTTATTTCGCTGCAAATCTCGGGGTGCGCAGCGATATTGAAAATGTATTTGTGAATGGGGATTTCGTTGCTTTGAGCGAGCGCGTCTTCTGGAGTGAAAACGGAGCAGAAAAAACAGCCAGTTCACTTGCTGTTTATCATATCGAAGACAATGCGATTAAAAGCGTCTGGTATTATCCTAGCCAACCATAATCGTAACTAACCATAATGTTAACTAACCAGATCCAGAGTCATATGGCGGGCTCTGGCGGCGTGTTCAATCGCTGCAGCGCCATCATCAGGCACCTTTAGGGTATTGCGAATAAGCTCTAGAATCCGGATTTCCGTAAGGTCAATGTTTTCATCTGCCGTTACAACATCAATAACCGCCGCATAAGCTGTTTCCGATAAGTGTTGGGGAAGTGTTGTCGCTGCAGCGGTCAGGACTTTATGCATCCCGCCTTCCGAGGCCATTAATTGACCGCACGCTTCTGCGGTCTGTACGAGGGATTGCTCGTCGGTTTCATCAAATAGCGGGAAAGAGCGCACCACGCGCCCGATTGTTCTCAGTTCAATTTGGGAAATCGTGCCATCAGCAGCCGAGGTCATCACCATTAGATAGATGATTGCTTCTTGGGGGGATAGTTTTGCTACGCCTTGAGCCATCGTATAAAATTCCTTATATTGAAATATAAATTAGGGTGCTCTCTAGTGAAGGGCAATAGGGCGATTTGGAATTATTGGCTTTTGGTTTGGATTGTTTATATTCTGGAATGCGCGGATAAAACCCTTTATACCGGTATAACCAATAATCTGGACAGCCGGATTACACAGCATAATCTTGGGCAGGGCGCTAAATATACCAGAGGGCGCGGTCCGGTAAAAATTCTTTATACGGAAAATGCGAAAAATCGCTCTGAAGCCCTTAAAAGGGAAATCGCGATTAAGGCGATGAGCCGTGGGGACAAGCTAAAACTGGTAGCGCCGAATCAAGCGGATTGATAATCCTTCGCAGAGCTATCGGCTTATGCTAACTCTTTGACCTTTAGCAAACACTTGTCTAAATATTGTCATCTTCAGGCATGCCTTGAGATGCCGTAATCATAAAAAGAAGCGAAGTTATACCCATGTCCAAAAATGCAGCGCTTGCGCCCGATAATGCCGATCTTATGGCGTTAGCCCAGGATGCCAAATCATGGCCCTTTGCCGAGGCGCGGGGGTTGATTAAACGCCTTGACCGCATGAATCATGACGGCGAGGTGGTCTTCCAAACGGGATATGGTCCCTCCGGATTGCCCCATATAGGCACTTTCGGAGAGGTTGCGCGCACCACTATGGTCCGCCGTGCATTTGAAGCTTTGACCGGAGCCAAGACGCGGCTTATCTCGTTTTCCGATGATATGGACGGGATGCGTAAAATCCCTCCGACAGTTCCCGATCCAAAGCCATTGGAGCCCTATCTGCAAAGACCACTCGCAGATGTGCCAGACCCGTTTGGAACCCATGAGAGTTTTTCTGCCCATAACAATGCCCGTCTTCGTGCATTTTTGGACCAGTTCGGTTTCGACTATGAATTTCTCTCTTCAGCGGAGCAGTATCGAAGCGGTGTTTTTGATGAGATGTTGATGCGTATGCTAGAGCGCTATGACGCGGTCATGGACATTATTTTACCAACCCTTGGCGCGGAACGGCGGGAAACCTATTCACCCTTTTTGCCGATCTCGCCAAAAACCGGCCGGGTTCTCTATGTTCCTTTGATAGAGCGCGATGCAAAAACGGGCATGATTGTATTTGAAGATGAAGACGGTGAAAAAATCGAACAAAGTGTAAAAGGGGGAAATGCGAAGCTTCAGTGGAAGGCCGATTGGGCAGGGCGCTGGTTTGCACTCAATGTTGATTATGAAATGTCGGGCGAGGATTTGACAGAGTCGGTCCGGCTTTCAAATCGTATTGTTAAAGCACTCGGCGCAGAGCCTCCCGCAGGTTTTAACTATCAACTCTTTCTGGATGAAAAAGGCCAGAAAATATCAAAAACAAAAGGCAATGGGCTCACCATAGAAGAATGGTTAAGATACGCATCCCCCGAGAGCCTTTCTTTATATATGTTTACAGCGCCCAAAAAGGCGAAAAAACTCTATTTTGATATTATCCCTAAAACGGCCGATGAATATTTATCGCATCTGGGAAAATATGCCGGGCAAGCCAAAGAGACACCGGCCAAAGCTATTGATAATCCCGTTTGGCACATTCACGAAGGGCGCCCGCCAGCAGAGGACCCTTCGGTTACCTTCGCGCTATTGCTAAATTTGGTGAGTGCAGCGAGTGCATCAGACAAAGACCAGCTGTGGGGCTATATCAAAGTCTATAATCCGGAACTCTCCGCCCAAAGCCATCCAAGCCTTGATGAACTGGTTGGCTATGCCATTCGCTATTATGAGGATTTTGTTGAGCCTAATAAAACTTATCGTAGTCCGACACAGATGGAGCGTGCGGCCTTGGAGGCCCTTGTGGAGCGGTTAAATGCTCTTGAAGAGGACACCAATGATAGCGATCAGTTGCAGACATTGGTTTTTGATGCGGGGAAAACCCAGGAATTCGATAATTTGCGCAACTGGTTTAAAGCGATTTATGAAATTTGCTTTGGTCAATCGGAAGGCCCGCGCATGGGCAATTTCATTGCTATTTATGGCGTGAAAAATACCGCAACGATGTTGCAAAACGCATTAAACCGGTCATGAGCTTGGCCTGTACCTTATTGACCGAGTTAAAGTTGCGCCGCGATGATTGATTTCTTGCGGCGTAATTTTCGTTGGGTGCTTGGTGGTTTTTTGCTGACCTACTTTTCCAGCATTGGCCAGACTTTCTTTATTGCTGCCTCGGTTGCCGAGTGGAAGCAAAGCTTCAATCTTTCTCATGGGGAGTTTGGGCAGCTATATATGATCGCAACATTAGGAAGTGCACTGACATTGCCGTTTTTAGGGCGCCTTGTTGATGTGTTTCCTGAACGAACCGTATTGTTATTCGTGATACCTGCACTCGGGGGTGCGGCTTTGCTTGCAGCCCACGCGCCGTCTGTTTTTATATTGTTAATTGCGATCTATTTCTTACGCTTGTTCGGGCAGGGGATGATGACCCATATCGCATTAACGGCGACAGGGCGATGGTTTGAACAGCAACGCGGGCGCGCGGTCTCCCTTGTTGTGCTGGGCCATCAAGGGGGAGAATTTACGCTGCCCATTGCCTTTTCGACGATTACAATCGCTTACGGGTATCAAGCGGGGTGGCTTACGGCGGTGATGGCTTTGTTATTGATCGGTTTGCCCCTAGCATTTTGGGCATTTAGCAAGCCGCGTATTGCCAGTCAGAGCAGCGCCGAAAACCTGAAGACAAAAGATGAGCGCAGCTGGACGAGAGGGCAAGTTTTGCGCGATCCTAATTTCTATCTTTTATTATCCGGTGTGCTCGCCCCGGCATTTGTTGGGACGGTGATTTTCTATCATCAAGATTATATCACCACCTTCCAAGGGTGGCCCAAGCAAAGCTTTGCCCTGTCCATGTCATTGATGGCAGCTACAACCACAATTGTTGCCCTAATAAACGGGGTGATCATTGACCGGTTCGGGTATCGTATCATCCTGCCGTTTTTTCTATTACCGCTGGCAAGCTGTTGCTTTGTTGCGAGCATCAAGGGCGATACTCATATATTATTTTCAATGATGTTTTTGCTCGGGGTAAGTTACGGAATTTCCTCGACCCTGTTCGGGGTGTTATGGCCGGAAATTTACGGGGTTACTAATCTGGGCGCGGTCAGATCAATTACTGTTTCGGCGATGGTTCTGGCGACAGCTGCGGGTCCGGGACTAACGGGGATGCTGATCGATAATGGCATCGATCTGCCCTCGCAGATGCGCATTTTGGGTTTTTATTGTTTGGCTGCAACTTTAGCGATGACTTGTGTGTATTTTAGGTTAAAGCCCAAGCCAGCTTAAAATAAATGTGGCGCAGCTTGCGCCCTATGGGTTCAATCTTGATAGATCGACAATTTTATTGCCGTCCACTGTGATTGCGCCATTTTGAAAAACAAGATCTTTTTCTATACTGCCGCCTCCAGACAGGAGAGCGAGGGCTAACCCTGCCGATAGGGCATCCATATCTTTTTTTGCTAGTAATCCGGAGCCCTCTAGCGTGGTTAAAAAGGCAGTTGGTTTGACAAGCCGTGTTTGGATTATTCCAGACGGGTAACTATCCGCATCAATGCCAAGCTTTCCCTTTGCGGCAAATTGAGAAGGTAAATCTTCCAGCAGAATACGGTTCAGGGTAAGTTGCCCTCCAGCGCCCGCCCATTGGTTCAGGTCGGTTTCATTTGATAATTGATCCGTGTGGGACAGGGTGAGCGCTGCCTGCGCGCTGCCAAGGGATAATGATCGAACAGGATTTTCAGATTTTTCCGCCATGTTAATGGTTTCAAGAAACAAGCTCGCAGCGATGGTTTTATCGTCTTCTTCATTGGGGGCGATATTGAAAAGTAATTTTTCAAAATCGGCAATAAAGGATTGATCGCCATTTTGAAGTTTTGCGCCCGATATTGCCAATATGCCCAACCATGGGCGCGTTTTATCTTTGCCAATGCTAATACGAACAGTCTCTGCCTCCCCCTCAAAACGATTATAGGGCGCTATCAATGCTGGTAGTTCAATTTTCTGGCGACCAGTTGGCGAGAGGATGATTTTTGAAAAATCATAGGGCAGGACATCAATATTTAGTTCTTCGCTGTTCCACTGCCAATTTGCTTTATCCCCTAAAAGCGGTTGGCTAATGGTTGCGCGCAAAAAAAATGGAAATCCATGAATTTTGATATCGCCGTGCTCTACCTGCATACCATTTTCTCGCTGGTCCGAAATCCAGCTATAAATTGTTTCCTCCATTACCGAAGAGGCTTTGTGCCAAGCGATGGAATAACCAATAATGACCAGTCCTATAATAAGGATAGGGATCAAATAAAATGGTGGTTTGGTCCGGAGAATGAACATGGAAATTGTCGCCCGATCGAGAGTGTTCAACAGCTATTGTTTTTTATAATCTGATTAAAGGTCTGGCCGAATATTGATGAGAACCGTTTCCAAATGAGTCATAAAACTTTTTCGGGGTTCACCAGCCGGAATAAGAGGGGCGATATTCATGGTTATGGTGCCGGGGTTTTTGCGAAAACCGGGATAGACCCAAAACCGCCCGGAATCATGCCCGATCGCAAGGCACGCAACATTAGCAGATGAATAGATGCCCGCTATACCGGGTTTTAAAGGGGCTTTTGTGCTTGGTTTGGATCTTGTTCCCTCAGGGAAAATAATGATTTGTCCCCCATCTCTGGTGGAGGCTTTTGCATCTTCGATCAATTTACGCATTGCTCGCGGCCCGGCGCTGCGATCAATTGCGATACACCCGGAAGCGCGGAGCCATGAGCCAAAGACGGGAATTGCCAACAATTCTTCTTTTAAAACCATCACAGGTTTTTTCAATATCGCGAAGATTTGCATCGTCTCCCACATGGATTGGTGATTAGCGGCAATAACCGCCCCATCGGGTGTGAGATTCTCCAGACCATTGAATTTTGTTTCTATGCCGCATATATGACGCAACCCCCATAACATGGCTCGGCACCAGAATTGGCAATATTCGCGGCGACGATCAGCGTCCATAAAAAACACCGGCAGGCCAGCGATGCCAATAATCAGCGTGCCAATAATTAAATATAGTTGAAAAAGCCCGGAACGTATAATGATAATTATTTCGTTTGCAAAGTTTTGGTCATCCGCACTTGCAAAATGGTTATCATCTCCCTGGAATTGTGCATGTCTCATGCGAACACCTTTCCAGTAATATGTCGGGTACGGGCCATAATAAATTTACTATATTCGATACTAATGATTTTCCACGAACGAAACGAATTGGGTAGGGCACCGGTTTTGATATGGTCTGATGGGGCGCTATAAGCGGTGATGGCGATTTTATCCTTTAAACCTCTGGATTGGCGCAAAACGCGGGTTTCCGCAAGGGAGCGAGGCATATGAAAATCCGAGGTGACAAGGATAATTCTATCCATTTGATGGGTGGTTGCCCAGTCCAGGAGTTCGGCTGCATTTCCTCTGGTGGTCTGGGCTTGTATCCCTAAATCCACACAGCATGCATATTGCTCATCATTTCCGCCCCATAATTCTTGCAAATGATCATAGGTTGTTTCGGGATGAACGCCGGAGATTAGCAAGCGCGCGCCATTGCCCTGTTTTAGCAAGGTCATCGCTTTACTGATGCGGGTACCGCCGCCGCCGGTAAATACCACAATGCCATGGTTGGAAGACGTATGCTTTGAAGCGTCTGGAGAAGGTTCGAATTGGGTGTTCCTATCTAAGGCACTCGGTACATTGGCTATAAAAACCAGCAAACCCAGTGCCCATAAAATAACCAGTGAGGCAAATATTTTTAATAACCGCTTCACTTAATCCGCCTTCTTTTTCTCTAGAAAGTCGCTCAACATAAATCTGATTCAAAGCGCCTATGACGATCTTTGGTAACATGATCAATCTTTACAGATTAATTATGGCCCTTAAACGAATTCAGGGGCAATTCATCATATCAGCTGATTGGTCGCGATATTTTGCCGTCATATCCAAGCAGCATTTATAAAACCGGATCTGGTCATTATTGATCCTTATTACAAGGATTATTGCCTGAAAATTGGCGAGGATCAAGCTGGCCGGTGACCTCGAGACAGTACGCAGAGCCATTAATCGGGGCCAGTGATTGGGCTAGAGACATCACCACTAATATGAGGGGCAATGGACCGGATTAAGCCGTAGAGGATTAAAAAGAGTCCTTCAATGTACGTAATACGATAAATCGTGCGGTCATGGCCGTCACCAGACAGGTGATGGCGGGCACAATTAACAGGGTTAGAATAAGCCCTAGTGTGATGGTAAAACCGGGGATGAAATTTGCCTCTATCGTGCCGGTACGTGTCGCAATCGAGATTAATAATAGGGTTAGAATCGCAAATAGCCCCCCAAAAATGGCGCCGCGCAGCCCCAAGACGAGAAATCGTCTCTGGACCTGACCAGCGATAAATTGATCGCTCGCGCCGACAAGGTGGAGTATCGAGACAATTTCGTGATTTGCGGCTAACCCTGCGCGGGCGGCAAAAATTGCGATTGCAGCGGTCGCAAACATGACCAGCAGAAAGACGCTAAAAGCCAGCATTTGGGCAGATCGTACCGAGGTCTCCAGACGGGATTTCCACGTGCTGTGATCATTTACGAGCGCGCCAGGGGCCGCCGCAGTCATGCGGGATTTCAGGAGAGAAATATCATTTTGAAGACTGGCCTCGGCTCTGACTTCAATGATTGCGGGCAGCGTAAAATAGCTGCTGACCGCGCTCTCCCCCAACCACGGCTCCAGCAAGGTTTCGGCTTCGCTCGGGGGCATCACCCGAAAATCAACCACGCCTTCTGTAGTCTCCAGCACCCGCACAGCCATATCCGTCCGGTCCTTGATCGCTATTGCCGTATCACCGGGGATTTGTATGGTCAGGGCCGAGCGCAATTCCCGGGTCCAGTTATGGGAGGCACTCGTGATCAGGAGATATCCGGCAAGGGCGAGGGTTGCGAGAAAGGAAATAACGGCAATCACCGCCATTAATGGGGGGCCGCCCGCACCAGCCTCGGGAAGGAGCGGTTCTTTCTCGTGGTTTGAAAAAAAATCCAGCATTTAATTGTCTTCCTGATCAAGCCAGTCTTCATCATCGTCAAATTCGGCTGCGGTGATAGTGTTTGATGTTTTGTTGACCGCACTGTTCCCGTTGATCAAGCGACCTTGTTTTAGGCTGATGGTCGGCTTTCCAAGGTGTTTTACGAGCCCAAGGTCATGGGTTGCAACAACGACCGCCGAGCCCAACTTGTTAAGCTCTATGAACAATTTCATAATGCGTTCCGCCATCACAGGATCGACATTTCCGGTTGGTTCATCGGCCAGAATTAGGTCCGGTTTTGCCACCAAAGCCCTTGCAAGCGCTACTCTTTGCTTTTCTCCCCCCGATAAAGTCGGTGGTTTTGCGCTCATTTTATTACCCAATCCCACCCAATTTAAGAGTTCGCTTACATCTTCACGGTATTGATTATGGTTAATGCCAGCGACTTTCATTGGCAAAGCAACATTTTCGAAAGCACTTAGATGATCGAGAAGGCGAAATTCCTGAAAAACAACCCCGATGCGCCGTCGCATTGGCGGCAGCTTTTCGCGAGACAATTGGGATACATCCTCGCCAAACAGGGTAAGGGTGCCTCTGGTTGGTCTTTGGGCGAGATACATCAATTTGAGGAGCGAGGTTTTTCCCGCTCCCGATGCGCCAGTCAAAAATCGAAATTCACCTTCCTGAATAGAAAAATTAATATCGCGCAAAGCCTGGCTGGGCTCATCATGGGACGTGCCATAGGCAAGGCTGACATTATTAAAATCAACGATCACGCGAAAACTCTTGTTACTTCTCAGGATAAATCTTTGGCACAACTGGCTACCCAGCTAGAGGTGAACCATCAATGGCTGTTGATAGCCTACATCCTGAATAGTTTAAAGCGTGATTCTCTTGGGAATGCTCTCTCTTGGACCGGCTTAAAGGGTTTATGCACATGATTATTTCCTGTCCGAACTGTACGGCCCGATATGAAATCGATGATGAGAAGTTTCTTCCCGGAGGACGCTCTGTTCGTTGTTCTGATTGTGCGACGAGTTGGTTTGTTCCAGCGCCGCAAGGCATTGAGACTATAATGCCTGCCGCTCGAATATCGAGTGATACAAATAATCGGGAGGCAAATGCAGCATTTGCCAGATCCGAGCCTCAAGGTTGGCCCGACCGGGAAAATGAGCAAGCGCGAAATTATACCCGTGAAAGTAATAGCTCAGCGCCAGATGATGGATTGTTTGCCGAGCATCGCTCTTATGATGGGCTCGGTGATGGATCAGGCGAAAACCGGCAGAGAAATAGAACGCCAGACCTGCAAGCTCAAGCCCCGCAAAGACGCCATCAAGATCGTACCGGCAATGCCTCGGATCGCGATTTGGATAAACGGCCAAAATACGGACCGATGGCGGAGCGGCGCAATCAGGGGACATCGTCCTCCCACGATCAAACCCTAGAGGGAAATAATGTTCCCCGCAGGCGGGCAACGGATAAAGTCGTTGATACCAAGTGGGAAGAGGTTGAAACGCGCAATCAGGAGGCGAGACCAATCCTCTCGCGCGGGCAAGCTAGAATCATAAAAAATGGCGACGATGATGTGGAAATTGAAGGAGCGCCCGGTGAGGTGTTCGCATCGGTCAGTGTACAACCACGTGAATTGGAGCGCGCTTTAAAGCGCGTTCGGCGCAAAGCAGAGGCCCGCGATAAAAACCGTCTGACACCAGCGCGCATTGTGGGGTGGGTCGGTCTTTTTGCGATGACTTTGGGATGTCTTTATGGTGTCTATCATTTCCGTCAGGATGTTGTGCGTATCGCACCGGTAAGCGCCAAGGTTTATGAAAGTATCGGTATTGATGCGAGCCCTTATGGGTTGCAGATTAAAAATATTGATCACAAAGTGGCTCTCTCAACGACAGGAACCATCGTTGAAATCTCGGGTGAATTACACAATCAGAGCGAAAAACCAATCAAGCCGCCTCTTCTTCAGGCGGAGGCTTTGGACGTGCACGGAAAACTTCTTGCCGGTTGGACCTTTAGTCCCGATGGGGATTATGTGAAGGGTAATGGGGTGGTGGGTTTTTCAACCCGTGCACCGGCGCCAGAGGGCATCACCGAAGTTTTGCTTTCCTTTGCGCCAGAGACCAGCAAGACGCGCGATAAATAGTCAGCAATTTATACCTGTAAGGGCGCTAGCCTTTATAGCCATTGGGATTGTTTGATTGCCAGCGCCAATGATCGGCGCACATATCCTCAATGTTTTTATGTGCCTGCCAGCCTAGAAGTTTATTCGCGCGGGCAGCATTGGCATAAATAGTGGCAATGTCCCCATCTCTTCGGTCAGTGACCTGATAGGGTATGTCGCGGCCAGCCGCTTTGCCAAAAGCTTTCACTACATCAAGGACCGAATAGCCGATACCGGTGCCAAGATTAAAGCGGCTGATTGAGGGGGAGGCGTTATCTTCCAGATATTCAAGCGCCTTCAAATGACCATTGGCCAAATCGCTAACGTGAATATAATCGCGCACGCCGGTGCCGTCATGGGTTGGGTAATCATTACCGTAGACGGATAATTTTTCACGTCGCCCCACTGCGACTTGGGCAATATAGGGAAATAAATTATTGGGTATATCATTGGGGTCTTCGCCAATTTTACCCGATGAATGGGCGCCGACCGGATTGAAATAACGCAGATTGCAAATTTTAAAGCTCTCGTCGGCTCTGGCAATATCTTCCAGAATTTGCTCGATCATGAATTTGGTTTGTCCATAGGGATTTGTTGGACCTGTATTGCCGGTTTCATCAACGGGGCTTTTATTGAGATCCCCATAAACGGTTGCACTGGACGAGAAAACCACATTACCGCCGCCGCAAGCGGCCATTGCATCCATTAATGTGTGGGTTGCGTTGATATTGACCCGATAATAGCGAGAGGGTTGCGCCACAGATTCGCCAACCGCTTTCAGGCCCGCCATATGGATCGCCCCTTGAGGGTTGAAATCAATAATCCGCTTGGTGATTAATTCATTTTGCCCATGATCGGCCATATCCGCTGTCAGGATTTGCAATCGTTGGCGGTCATTTATGCCGGTAATTTCCAGAACGTGGTCTAATGAGACCGGAGAGGAGTTGGAAAAATCATCAATAACCAGAAGGTTGTAATGGGCGTTGAGAAGCTCGACACAGACATGACTGCCGATAAATCCGGCACCGCCCGTAACGATGATGTTTTTGCCTTTAGGTGTTTGATCCACAATTTACTCGCTTACTCCACCGTAACGGATTTTGCCAAATTACGCGGTTGATCAACATCAGTACCTTTAGTTGTTGCGGTATAATAAGAGAGCAACTGGATCGGTATTGCATAGACAAGGGGGGCAAGCATCGGATCGCAATCGGGCACTTCGATGCTGGCCCACACGCCGTCGCCTGCTTTTTCAATACCGGCTTTATCTGAAATCAATAAAGCCATTCCCTCGCGGGCCATGACTTCTTGCATATTGGAAACTGTTTTTTCAAAATGACGATCAGATGGCGCCAAAACAACGATTGGCAAATCTTCATCGATAAGGGCTATGGGCCCGTGTTTAAGCTCTCCGGCGGCGTAGCCTTCTGCGTGAATATAAGAAATTTCCTTTAATTTTAATGCGCCCTCCATTGCCATGGGGAATTGCACGCCGCGCCCGATATAAAGCACATCGGTGGCCTTGGCGATTTCACGGGAAATATCTTCTATCTGGTTTGCGCTTTTGAGGGCCTGGGTCATCAAGCGCGGAATTTCCATCAGGCGTTTTACGAGATTTTGTTCATCTTCCTGGCTGAGGTTTCCCCGTGCGCGCCCGGCCGCAATTGCGATAGCGGCAAGAGAGACAAGCTGGCAGGTGAAGGCTTTGGTGGAGGCAACACCGATTTCCGGGCCAGCGGCCATCGGAAAGATAATATCTGATTCCCGGGCAATGCTGGATTCTTCAACATTTACGACGGTTGCAATTTTCTGGTTTTTTTCTTTGGCCTGTCGCAATGCAGCCAATGTGTCAGCGGTCTCGCCTGATTGCGAAATAAATAATGCACCGCCATTTTCAGGGTAGGGAACATTTCTATAACGAAGCTCGGAAGCGACATCGATTTCCACGGGCAATTGCGCCCATTCCTCAAACCAGTATTTTGCCACAAGACCGGCATAATAAGCGGTGCCGCAAGCTGAAATGGTCAGGCGGGTTAATTTGGAAAAGTCAAAAGCCCCCTCGGGAAGATTGATGCACCCCTTTGTCGGATCGACATAACGCGAAAGCGTATGAGCAACGACTTCAGGTTGTTCGTAAATTTCTTTTGCCATGAAGTGACGGTGGCCATCTTTGTCTACCATCATATCGCTAGCGGTCGAGACAATCTGTTTGCGCTCAACTGTTTGCCCGTTTCCATCAAAAATAGTAACGCTCTGACGGGACACAACGGCAAAATCATCATCTTGAAGATAGGTAATTTTATTCGTATAGGGCGCAAGTGCATAAGCATCGGAGCCAATAAACATCTCGCCGTCGCCGTGCCCAATGGCTAAGGGCGGCCCCCGGCGCGCGCATAGCATTGTGTCTTCCTCGCCAGCTATGATGACAGCGAGGGCAAATGCGCCGCGCAACTGGGTAAGACTTTTAGCAAAAGCTTCCGGCGCTGATAGTTTTTCGCTTTCCATCACATGAGCAATCAATTGCGCGCAGACTTCCGTATCTGTCTGGGATGAAAATTTAACGCCTTTATCGATGAGCATTGTGCGCAATTCGGCAAAATTCTCGATAATGCCATTATGGACGATCGCGATTTGCGAGGCGGTGTGGGGATGGGCATTTTCAACGGTGACCCCGCCATGGGTTGCCCAGCGTGTGTGGCCAATGCCGGACTTTCCTGCAAGAGGTGTCTCTTCGAGTACGCTTTGGAGGGCGTTTAATTTACCCACAGCCCGCCTGCGTTCGATGCCATTATCTTTTGTGGTTGCGATCCCGGCGCTATCATAACCGCGATATTCAAGGCGCTTTAAACCGGTTAAGATTGCATCAGCAACATCTTCTTTGCCTAATATTCCAATAATTCCGCACATAGGTGGTCTGCTCGCCGTCAGTTTAATAATGATAATCGCTAACCCATAGCCTGACTTTAACGCCACGCCAATAAGAATTGATGAATCAAAATCTTGATTTCATCTCCGTCTATAGCCTGATAAATATGGCGTTAATGGGCCGTGTTCAGGATCATATGGGCGCCTTTTTCCGCGATCATTATTGTCGGCGCATTAGTGTTCCCTGAGATAAGGGCGGGCATAACGCTCGCATCGATAACCCGCAAACCGGTAACCCCCTTTACGCTTAACTGGGGGTCGAGCACCGCATTTTCATCTTCGCCCATCCGGCATGTGCCCACGGGGTGATAAATCGTGTCTGCGCGGGCTCTAATATCGTTAACGAGTTCTTCATCATTCGCGCCTTCGCGCAAATAGAGCTGCTCACCTTTGATTTTATCCATGGCAGGGGCGTCAAAAATTCTATGGACTATTTTTGCCCCTTTTATCAGGCGATCAAGATCATAATCTCCATCAAGATAGTTGGGGTCAATGCGCGGTGGGGCCGACGCCTCGTTGGAGGCAAGCTCGACGCTGCCGCGTGAGTGGGGGCGCAGCACACATATATGACATGAATATCCACCGCCAAAATGTTTCTTGCGACCATGATCATCAACCAGTCCCGGCACAAATTGTAACTGCACATCAGGTTCAGCAAGGCTGGGCTCGGTTTTCACAAACCCTCCAGCTTCAGCCAGATTGGATGTTAAAATTCCATTGCATTTGGTTTTGTAGGTGTGAAAATCGGAAATCCCGCTGAATAATCGTGACCATGTAAGACCGATGGAGTCTTTTGACGGGCTCTTGCGCAGAACACAGTAATCAATGTGATCTTGCAAATTCGCACCGACTTGCTTGCGGTCGGCAATCACTTCTATTCCATGGGATTGCAGGTGGCGGGCAGGGCCTATTCCCGATAACATTAAAAGTTGCGGGGACTGGAATGCTCCGGCGCTTAATATGACTTCGCCTCTGGAAAATATTTTCTTGATGTCGCGGCCTTGGGCAAATTCAACGCCGCACGCTTTGCCATCGCGAATAAGAACTTTTCGTGCGTGGGCATTGGAGTGAATTGTCAGATTATCTCTATTTCGCGCCGGCCCCAGATAAGCTCTGGATGTTGAGCATCGTTGTCCGTCTTTTTGGGTGACTTGAAACCAGCCCATTCCTTCCTGATCGGGTTTGTTAAAGTCATCCGTAAGGGGATTTTGTAACTCTTGGGCGGCGTCAAGAAAGTCCTGACAAATCGGATTTTGAAAACGAAGGTCGGCAACATTCAAAGGCCCGCCCGTTGCGTGCCATTGATCGCTACCGCGTTCATTATTTTCGGCCCGTTTGAAAAAGGGAAGGACATCGTCATAGGCCCAACCGGTTGCGCCCATGGCGGCCCAGCCATCATAATCGGCTTTTGTACCGCGAATATAAATCATGGCATTGATAGAGCTCGATCCCCCCAAGGTTTTACCGCGCGGTTGATAGCAAACTCTATTGTTGAGATTGGGTTGGGGTACGCTCTCGAACGACCAGTTATATTTCGTTTTTGGCGTTGTAAATGCAAAACCCATGGGCATGAGAATGCGCGGGTCTGTATCGGGGCCGCCCGCTTCCAGCAGGCAAACCCTATTTGAGGGGTTTTCACTTAACCTGTTGGCGAGGACGCAGCCAGCTGATCCGGCCCCGACCACGATAAAATCAAACTCTCGATCTCCATCCTCGACGATGAATTTGGCACCCGGTCCGTTTGTTTCAAAATTCGTATTCACCATTGCAAATTCCTATAACCCTTTGGGGTGTAAATTTGTGCCTGCTTTAGTGGAAATGGTCTATTTCTTTTAGCAGAAAAGCCTGCCAACGCTTGCAGTGCGCGGCGAGCTACCTTATGTCTTTGCCACATTATCAATTGGCTCAGGATTATTATGGCTGTCATTGCATATATCGTAAATTCCGCAATCACTCTCTATATTTATGTGATTTTTATCTCGGTAATCATGAGCTGGCTGATCGCATTCAATGTGATTAACCGCCATAACCAGTTTGTCGATATGATTTGGCGCACCGTGAACGGTTTGACCGAGCCACTACTGCGGCCAATTCGCAATTTTCTCCCATCAATGGGCGGTGTTGATATCTCTCCAATCGTATTATTGATCGGGTTGAACGCCCTTAAAATTGGGCTCAACACCTATATTTTCTATCCAGCCCTCTCCAGGGGATTATAGGCCAAACTATTTGGCAGGCAGTGGAGAGTGAACTGCACGGGATGCCTTCCCGGTTTGCGCCAATTGTGCACCAGATCCGTGCATTTGCGTGCGTGTATTTCCTCAAGATAAATTAGACCGGCACCTTGAAATATGCAGCGCGCATCACAATATGTATAATTGAAGAGAAGTCAGATTCTCTAACCTTGATGAGGCACGTATATATATGAGTAGCGAAGATCACATCGAACAGTCCAGAATAACTGGTGCAAAGCAGTGCGAGAAATCTGTCAAAAAGAATCTAATGAGACAGTCTAAAATTACCATAGCCTCGCTATTGGCCCTTGGACTTTGTGGGGGTAGCGCAATGGCTGCCGATTTTGCTGCTCATGAAAATGGCGCTGCCACGGTGGATGATCATTATCTCAGTATTGCCGAGCCTGTGCGCAAGCCTTCTGTGCCGGAAGTTGCATTTGTTCAGGAAAAGACCCCGAATAAATGGCTGGTTGGTGCGGCTTTAGGGTTGATCCTTGCGGCATTGGCAAAACTAGTGGGCGCGAACCGCGTATTGAATATGTTTTCTCAAGCAGGGCCTACCATAAAGATGGCGGCGGAGAAAATTGCAGCAGCGCCAAAGGCGGCAGCAGACATGATTGGGTCAAGTTTGACGAGCCCGCTACATTTCCTCATTATTATCGGAGGAATCGCGATGATTGGTTTTACCGGTATAAATCTTCTGGATTTACATTGGGGCGCGGGAATGATTGCCGGGGTCGGTATGTCGGCGTTGAGTTGGGTTGGCGCGAAAGGCGTGATGCGTAATTTAAAATCAAAAATGGTATTTGCTAAAGCGAAAACCAGTAATCAACCCCACAACTAACGCGGGTCTCCATTCATCGTTTTCCAACGGTTTTGGGTCCGCGTGTCACTCTCCTTTATAAGATTTGTCATTTAAGGTTTTAGATAAAAAGCAAACTATTTCGTTGAGCGGGTGTTAAGGTTAACCCGAATTAACTAATATAAACACATGTTTAAGGCGAATTATTGCTAGAATGCCCAGATCGCGTCTTATTTTTGCCTCAAAGGGGGGGCATTTTTTCGGAAAGGAAATTAAGAAATGTCCAAGAAGTTTTCTCCTGCATACCCCTCCCTGACCCATGGCGCAGAAAGCGCCAATAGGGACATGGTCGAAGAGCGCGTTGCAGTAAAAGCAAAAGCCTCAAAAACCAAGACCAAATTGGTCGCCGCTCTTTTGGCAGGCACGATGGTTTTGAGCGGATGTGCTACGGACGGTAATACCTATTCTAGAAATAGTGTTGGCGTAGCAACCCAGACCACAAATGGACGCCTCATTGGCCTCGAACCGGTACGGGTTCAAGGATCCAACAGCGGTGTGGGCGCTTTAAGCGGCGCTGCATTAGGCGGTGCTTTAGGATCACAAGTAGGCAATAACAGACGCGGCTTTCGTCGTGGAGGTGGTTCTATTGCGGCTGGCGTCGGTTTTGCAATTTTAGGCGGCCTTGTTGGCGCTGCCATTGAAGAAGGCGCATCAGGCGGCGATGGATATCGGTATACGATTGAACTGAGCGATGGCCGTCAGGTTTCGGTTGTTCAGCGCGACAGGCAGCCTATTGCCCAAATTGGCGGTAATGTTCGCGTCGAGTATGGAAGAATTGTCAGGGTACTGCCCGGTTAAGCGCGAAGCGCAATGAAAGATTTTTATAGTAGAATTGATTAATTTAACTCCTCCCCCCTAATTGAGATTTTATCTTTGTTAGAAAACTTCAAAACCCTGCCTTTTGGCAGGGTTTTTTTTGGGCGGTGGGCCAAACGCCAATTTGATTTCAAATCTTTTATCCAAAATGCATTACCGTTCGATCTGGATGTAAGGGTTTTGAACGGGGCGAAGAATTAGTCATCTAATCAGCGGATCAAGCGCTTGCGTTTTTGTGGGGTGATGGGTTAGGGGTACTGGGTAAGTCGCTTTGCAAGTGTCATCTCTATGAATTCTGTCTCGATCTCTCCATCTATCCTTTCTGCCGATTTTTCTCGTCTCGGCGAAGAAATAGAGGCAATAACCGATGCTGGTGCGGATGCTATTCATATTGATGTGATGGATGGGCATTTCGTCCCGAATATTACAATTGGGCCGGGGGTGCTCAAGGACCTTAAAAAGAGCTCTAATCTGCCCTTTGATGTGCATTTGATGATCGCGCCAATTGATCCATATATTGAAGCTTTTGTTCAAGCAGGTGCAGATATTCTAACCGTCCACCCTGAAGCCGGCCCTCATCTTCACCGGACGCTACAGGCGATACGCGCCAAGGGGATAAAGGCAGGCGTTGCTCTTAATCCGGCGACTCCGGCGAGCATTATTGAGCCCGTTCTCGATGATATCGATCTTATATTGGTGATGAGTGTTAATCCCGGGTTTGGCGGACAAAAATTCATTTCTTCCCAATTGAAAAAAATAGAAAAATTGCGTCAAATGATTGATGGCACAGGAAGGGACATCATTTTGGAAGTTGATGGCGGGGTAAATCGAGAGACTGCACCAGCAGTTATTGATGCGGGCGCAACTATGTTGGTTGCGGGTTCAGCTGTTTTTACAGGTGATGCTAGTCAGTATGCGGCAAATATTACGCAATTGCGCAATGGCACCCGTGCATCGCAACCAATAGTTTGATATTGACGGGTCTGTAGCAATGAAGTCCGATAATAATTCAGGTCGCGTGCCAAATCATACAGGAACTGTTGGCGGGATATTGGGTAAAGTCCAGCAAGCATGGGGGCCGGGGCCTTTGCAAAACGCAAAGTTAAATGGCCCGGTGCCAGACCGGCTTTTCCTGTACCCTTCCTATCCCAGAACAGCCGATCCGCAAATTGCGAAAAACCTCACTTCCGGTCGTTTGATGATCGGGAGTTCAGTAATTGATAGCCCAGATGGAGCCGCCGGATTATGGGGCCGTCTTTATCTGGATGAAAAGTTATTTTCATATTTGCACGGATTTGAGTGGTTGCAATCTTTTGCGGTCCATAAACAAGAGCTGGTACTGCAAGGCGATGATAAAGCGCTTGCACTCAATGAACAAACTATTCGCGGTTTGACCACCGAGTGGCTGGATCGAAATGAAAAATGGTCGCCCGAGATATGGCAACCGCGCTTGATTGCTGAGCGACTTTTACATTTATGTTCTCAAGGGTCACTCATTTTGAACGATAGCGATCCCATGTGGCGTAGCCGGGTATTGACCTCAATGGCCCGTCAGGCGCGCTATTTGGCTCAATGCGCAAATAAAGCAAACCCTGGAATTGACGCTTTGCTGACGGCGATGGGCTTGTGTCTTGCGGGATTATGCCTGCCGGGATGCGAGGTTGCCCTTGAGCGCGGACAGGAACTCGTGCGAAGGGAGTTGCGATTGCAATTGCGCTCAGATGGCGGTCATATTAGCCGCAATCCATCTATCCAACTTGAAATTGTTCTGCGTTTAAAGATGATTGCCGAGTGCTACACGCACCGGAAACTACCCTTACCCGGACATGTCAGGCTGGCCTTGGGCCGCGCGGCGGCAATGGTTGAATTTTTCCGCTGTCCTGACGGGGCATTGATGGTTTTCAATGGCGGGTATGAAGATGATAGCAAAGCAATTATTGCTGCATCAAAACAGATACAACAAGACAGTCACCCTCTGGGCTTTGCTCAATATACGCAATATCAACGCATAAATGCTGCGCGGGCTATATTGTTGGCGGATGTTGGTAGCAATGAGGCGGTGTCCAAAGCTGATGCGCAGATCGGCGATGCTTTTGAAAGTGCGGGAAGTTTTCATTTTTCTTCCGGGCGCACGCGTATTGTCAGTAATTGCGGCAATGGTGATCATTTGGGCGGGGATTGGCCAAAAGCCCTTCGTCAGGCCGCAGCCCACTCCGGTTTAAGTTTCGAGGGTCAAACCCTGAACCGTCTGGATCTGTTTTCCGGCGAGACAACCCACCAACGTATGGAAGAAGTCAACGGGATATTGCTTGAGATAACCCGCCCGTTTGTTGTTAGGGGCGGTGGTAAAAGACACCCATCCCAAGCCTATGAGAACAATCAAGCCGCCTTGAATTCGGCTTTGCTGGTACCCGGTTACACAAGACGATTATATATGTCTGCGGGCGGCGATGATTTCAGGGGCGAAGATAGCATGATCGGCCTGCCCGAAAATCTGACGGGGCTATGGCGGATAAGGTTTCATCTAGCCCCATGCGTCAAGGCTTCGGTGGCAAGAGATGAACAATCTGTCATTTTAGCAATGGATAATCAGGAGGGCTGGCGGTTTCGCACAAATTATGGCGGGGTCCGCCTGGAAAAAAGCGTTTATTGCGGCCTTGGGGGAACGCCTCAAACGACAGAACAAATCGTTATCGGGCCTGAAATTGCCAGCGGTGCTATACCCAATAAAATAGGGCCGGATATGGGAGAACCGCAAAATATCACAATAAAATGGGCGTTTAAGCGCCTTGACGGGATTTAAGAGGGAATTTCGTTTTTAAATTACGGGCATTTTTACCGCACATTTATCGGCATGCGCGTTAGAATTTTTTAACTGAACGATCCCTTTTAAGGTGATGGACATTTGCAGCGAATTTGCAATAGACTGGTCTCGCAGAGGGGTTGGTGTTGGAGATGCAAAAAGTGTTATGTGTAGCATCAGCAGGGCTAGTGCTGGGATCGTTGATTGGGGTCAAAAATGAAGTTTCTTAAGCGTTTCAATGGCAAATCAAATGTTTTTGGCAATCGAAAAAGAGAGCTTGCCCCGGTCCTTCGAACCGAGGATATGGATTTATCAAAATTACTGGCGCGCTCTCCAAGAAAAATAGACCAACGCGCCGCCCGCCGGCTAATTTCTGGAAAACGGGTATTAATTACAGGGGCTGGCGGAACAATTGGCTCCGAGCTTGCCAGGCAAGTTGTTGCCTTCGAACCTGCAAGCCTTGTCCTTGTAGATAACGCCGAATTCAATCTTTACCAGATAGATCTGGAAATGCACGAGAATGGTCATAATGAGAAAATAACCTCATCATTGACGGATGTGTGTAATCATGAACATCTAAATCTTCTATTTGATCAGTATAAGCCTGAAATTGTAATTCACGCGGCTGCATTCAAACATGTTCCAATAGTCGAGGAAAACCGTTGTGCCGGGGCACTAACAAATGTTTTTGGCGCGCAAAATGTTTTTGATGCTGCAATCAGGGTGAAAGCAGAAACTGTCGTCTTTATCTCCACTGACAAAGCGGTCAACCCATCTAGCTTTATGGGGGCAACGAAACGGATTGCAGAACTTTATGCGCAAGCATTGGATGTTGCTCAAAATGATACCCGCTTTGTAACTGTGCGTTTTGGCAATGTGTTGGGCTCAACAGGGTCTGTTGCGCCTTTATTTTTACGACAAATCGCCAGAGGGGGGCCCGTTACCGTTACCCACCCCGAGATTTCCCGCTATTTCATGACAACACGCGAAGCTGTGCAATTGGTTTTGCAGGCGGCCAGCCTGGATAATCGCGAACAAAGCATTCTCACCCATGATGGCCGTGTATTTGTTCTGGATATGGGTGAGCCGGTACGTATTCTCGATTTTGCCAAACGCATTATTGAAGCCCATGGACTGGTTCCGGGGCGCGATATCGAACTTAAATTTACCGGCTTGCGTCCGGGCGAAAAACTTTATGAAGAAATATTTCTCGATACAGATAAGTTGATTAAAACCGGCGCAGATGGCGTGTTACTGGCATCGCCGGCAATGATCGATTTGCCCTTGTTAAATCCGCGCCTATCCGATGTGATCACCCATGCTCTGGATGGCGGGCAATCATTACTTGATGAGGCTGTCCATCACCTTGTGCCCGAGTTTTCACCGAGTGAGGCAGATACCAAGACAAAAAGTCCGCACCGACACTAAGTAGGATTATTTTAATTTTTGAATAAGAGGGGAAGGTAGATCGAGAATGAAAAGAAATCTCGTATATTGCAAATTCATCCCCTTGCTCTGTTTTCTCGTTGCAAGTTTATTCACCGTTTCTCAGGCGCATCCGCCATCGAATGGTTCCGCAAGAAAGATTGTTTCACGCAAAAAGTTGAGGATCTGGAAAGCCGCAGGGGGGCAGGTGAAGACGGTGAAGTGGTGACCCCGCCAGACCCCTCTCTAAATTTAGAGGGTCGTGCAGAGGTTTTTGAAAAATTAGACGCTAATGAGCTTCCAGATAAATCCCACCTGAACTAGAAATTGCTATCACACTGTCATCAGCTTATCGGGTAAGCTACCCTTGGATGATAGGACGTAAACTGATCACCCCAAATATTCAATCATTTCGATAATATGATCGGCTTTTGCTTCCACTGCGAGGCGGCCCTGTCTGATGAGTTCATCGGCTTGATCAAAGCCGAGGAGGGGGACGTGATCGACAATCGGATTGATCATGATGTCGGACGGGTCAGCGGCAAGGCGCGAGCGCGTGGTGCGGTCCATCATGATATTGAAAGACGACATCATAACCTCGGCCAAACCCGGGGCGAGACCCGGAGATAGGTCAGGCGCGTCGTCGTCATTGGGAGACTGATCCGTAGACTGAGAGCTAAAGCGGTTAAAAATTGTATTGGCGATAAAGCCACCGGGAATCTTTGAGCGCCCTTCATCAATCTTGATATCTTGCGATAAATCATTGCTATCGTCAGTCTCGTCATGGGGCGCACTTGCCATGTCTTCTTCACTGGGCGTGATCGTGGTAACGCCGTATTTTTTAAGTTTTTCCACCTTACCCGGATGAAATGGCTGTCCGTGCAATCCAATAGCGATGACGATACGAGCGTTCATCGCTCTGGCGGCGGAGACGGGGAGGGGGTTAACCAGAGCGCCGTCAATAACCCAGCGTCCATCAATCTGGCTTGGGGGGAAAATACCCGGCAGCGCATAAGCGGCGCGCAAGGCGTCGCGAAGAGAGCCTTTGCGAAGCCAGATTTCGTGACCGGTAATGAGCTCTGTTGTCACCGCCAGAAATTTTACCGGTAAATCTTCAATGTTCATATCCGGGAGATAATTCTCCATGGCGGTTTCCAGCTTCTTGCCGCCAATAAGCCCTGAGCCTTTAAAGGCAATATCGAGATAGTTTAAAATACGTCTTTTGTGGAGGCTGCGCGTCCAGGCTTCCAAAGCATCGAGCCTTCCCGCTAGCCAGAAGCCGCCAACAAGGGCGCCAACAGAGGTTCCGCAGACTACGGACGGTTTGATGCCGAGCTCTTCCAGGCGTTGCAGGGCGCCAATATGGGCCCAGCCCCGCGCAACGCCGCCCCCGAGGGCAAAGCCGATTGCGTGATTGGAGTCTGTCTTTGTCTCGTTTGACGGCGCATCCATTAAATCAGGATTTGTTTTCTCCAGCTTGGTGCTATCCAATTGGGCGCTATCCGGGCTGTGCCCATCGGTGACGGGCGTATTTTGATCTTGGGCGTTTTGTGAGGGGGTGTCTGGCACGGGTGAGGCTCTTATATGCGATGGGCGAGGTTTAAAGGTCTGAGTCGTCATCCCGGCGTGAGCGGGTATCATTGCCCGAGCCTTGTTCGCTGTTTTCCCCGCTAATTGCGACGCAGTTTGTGTTGCCTGACAGGGCACAATTGATATCGCTGAACACGATTTCTGCCTGCTCGCCAATTTTGCCAAGGGCGCCAATAATGACAACCACAATGCCTGCCGTAATTAATGCGCGCTCAATCATAAATACTCCTCCGGGCGGGTAAATGCCTGATTCTTGGCAAACAATACCAGTAAGGCGTGAAGGCAGCGTTAACTATGAAACCATAATAAAGCGGGGTGCTGGCATGGGTTGGTGCCGCGCCCGTTAAGCATGTGCCGCTAATAGGCGTGAAAAAGGGGGGGATCGATAGAATCAGCGGGTTCGAATCGGCTAGTAGCATGGGCTCAGGCCGAAAAGGGCAGCGACGGCGGGCATATTTGTTGAATTTTTAACGGGTGGAAAAACAATTGAATAAAAAACCCGTTTTTACCGCTTAAAGTAGAAAAACATGCTTGATATTTTTCAAACAGGGGTATACATCACGTTTCTCAGCGATTTTAGAGCGTTTTGCCCGGTTGTAAGGCCCTTTCAGGCCAATCGGTAATCTTCGACGGACTGCTAGTTTTCTAGCTTGCTTTGATGATTATCATACAGCCAGACACGATTCTTGTGCGCTTTTTGAGGAAAAATTAAGCAAGCGTTAACGCTCGTTATTTTTTTTTGAAAAAAGTAAAAATTATCGTTGACATGAGGCAAAGAGATGCGTATCTCCGCGCTTCACCGACGCGGTCCTTGCGGCCGTCGCAGACAAGTTTTCTAGTCTGCTGCGGCTTCGGGTAGTGTCGGTTTTTTATCGGCTGAATTTATTTTTGGTCGATCGTTACAAGCCTCTAATTCGGGGTGCGAAACGGCTCTTTGACATTCGTATATTGAGGAAGAGAAACGTGGGTGGCGTTGATTGTCCTGGCAGAGCTTTATTTCCCGAAAGGGGTTTAAAGTTCATCCTTTGACAAACTGCGACTGACGTTTTTTGATAGTAAAACCAAGTTATACTTCGTTTATTCTTTATTGAATTTATGAGGTTTTGGTTTTGCGACAGACATTACTCTTTGTCTCTTTCCCAAGAGACAAAAATCAGTGATGTCCGAACAAAAACTTACTTTTAAAGTAAGCGCTTATTCTTAATTGAATAAGGGAAGTCAGCAGCAGTTAGGTCAAACATCAAACTTGAGAGTTTGATCCTGGCTCAGGACGAACGCTGGCGGCAGGCTTAACACATGCAAGTCGAACGCCCTCTTCGGAGGGAGTGGCAGACGGGTGAGTAACGCGTGGGAATGTACCTATCGGTAAGGAACAACAGTTAGAAATGACTGCTAATACCTTATACGCCCTTCGGGGGAAAGATTTATCGCCGATAGATCAGCCCGCGTTAGATTAGCTTGTTGGTGCGGTAAAAGCGCACCAAGGCTACGATCTATAGCTGGTCTGAGAGGATGATCAGCCACACTGGAACTG
>CAYMPJ010000016.1:0-81833 GCA_964392325.1 uncultured Caulobacterales bacterium | reverse complement strand
TGATGGTCTTGATGGTCTTGATGCTCTGGGCCGGACAAAACGATTTGCGCGGTCTGCACGGTTCTCGGCAGACCGGAACAACAGGCAAAATCAAAATTTACTTTGCTCAAGGCATCTCTAACAGCCTTTGCCTGTTCTTGCCCCTGCTCGGTCAATGGCACGCCGCGGGGGTCAGTGAGGCCCGGAGCAAAGTAATCAACATGCCCATGGCGCAGCAAATATAATCGACGACGGCCTGTGAAGCCTTGCAGAACATTGGGGTTTGTCTTTTTGTTTGTCATTGGCTTTTCGTATGAGTTTGAAAATGCATGATTTTGACGAATCGGTCTCTTTATAAAACCTACTATATTTAAACCAAGCTGATAAAGGTGAAGCAGCAATTGCGTCGATCCGTTGGTAAAGACAGCAAATGTCTACTCGCCAAAATGGAAGTTCGGTGATAATCTAAAACAGACTGTGGGAGGTTCGCTCTACTATGACGGATTGTATGACATGAGGGATAATGAGAAAGTAACAAAGTCCTCGCATTTGCCTATTATGTTGGCAACCCTTTTTGCTATTAGCGCATTGGTATTTGGTGGCTATGCTTTTATCTCCGAAAGAGTAAGTGTTAATTTAGCGAGCAAGCGTTTTGATGAAGCTTTAGAGCGCGGCGACCATGCCAGCGCAATAGCCCACGGGCAAAGAGCTTTAAATTTATATCAGAACAAACCAGACCCGGACCCTCAGCATTTATACCAGCTTCGCTTTGATCTAGCAGGCGCTCATCATAATAAAGGAAATTATGGTGAGGCCGCACGTCTCTATCAAATGATACTAAGTCCTTTAGGCTTGCAAACATTGACACCGTTGCAACGGTTGAATCTTGAAAAAGTATTGGCAAACTCACTCATCCTAAGCGGCGATCATGCGCGCGGGGTTTCAATCATTTCATCATTTTTACAACTTGCCGGAAATGCGGGCTATACTGACTATAAAGAAAAAAAACTAGGCACCGGTTCTGAAACAAATAAAGACCAAGATAAAAACATCGACGCCGCCCCCTTAGAAACCCAGTATGGGGATGCAGTTTATGAAGCCGGTAAAGTTTTTGCCAGTGTCCTTAAACCTGCTCTTGGAGACTATACCCTCAGAGGAGACACAGCGAGCCAATTAGCGACCGCTAATCAAATGGTGCAACTCGGGGCATTTTACAGTCTGCATCAAGAAACTTTACCAGCAGCAACAGGCTTACTTTCTGCTGCATATAATGTTCGCCTATCCCATCTGCCGGAAACCTCGCGCGAACTCACCCAAATCGCATTGATCCTTGGACCTATATACATGCAGTCCCGTCGTTATGTTGATGCCGAGACACTTTATCTGAGGGCATTCCACGGACAAGAAGAAATATTGGGACGGGACTCTCCGGATTTTTCACTCTACCTGAAAAATCTCGTCGTTGTTTATAATGCGCAAGGCAGAGGAACCGAAGCGAATGCTCTGGCGCAACATATGCGCAAAATTTTCCTGAAAAGTTTTGGCCGTCTCAGATATTCGCGGCGCGAGACTATTCCCGATAGTCTCGTTCGGCCGGTCACAAAAACCCATGCAATTCCGTCAAATTATCGCCCTGGTGATCTTGTCGGCGTTGCCTCATATTTGATCCCCGTCAGTACACGTAATGATCCCGGGCATCAACTTACTCAAAATAGCAATCAGGCGGATAAAGACGTCATCTCCGTCAGTCTTGCTCGAGAAAATATTGCTGGCGAGGGGCAGGTCAATATGCCTGTCCGACTAGCGCAATTAATGAATTTGTGCAGCGGCTCCACCAAAGACGAAGCTCTTTCACTGGCAAGCGGCTTTTATGCCATCGACCCACTTCACCCTGAAAGCGGTAATCATCCAAGTCTCGCAGAGCATCAGCTGGGTCTTGCAATCGATATTAATGTAAATGGTCGTTTAATGCGCCAATCCGATTATAGCTGGTTATGTTTGAGCGAGAATGCGTGGCAGTTTGGGTTCCTGCTCTCCTACCCGCTTGGCAACACCTATAATGGAAATCGCAGTATTTTTGAACCATGGCATTGGCGCTATGTTGGGGTAGAAACAGCGCGCCTTTACAGAGAAGTTGGCCCGATTTCCCGGCCACAGGAATTTCTGGCAAATGTGGATTGTTTTCGCGATGCCGCAATTGCTGATGCGGGTTCAGAAGTAATCAATCAATCCAGCTTTACAGATCATTGCCTCACGGCAAAGTCTGGCCTGAGAAATCCGGTCAAGGCACCCTCACTCAAGCCTGACAGTCAAATCCGACTGGAAACCCAAGCCGCTTTAAAAGCCCAGCGCATTGCTTATACGAAGGGGCCTGAATTCGACCGGAAAGGAAGACGGCAGGAAGCGGGCATTTTATATGCAAATGCCCTTTCGTCCCTCGATCAGCTCTATGGTAGCTCTAAAAGTAATCACGCCCTGCCCCTTGGCTTGCTGTCAAACATTTATGAACAACAAGAGATGCAGGTTCACAGCCATGCCTTAAGAGATCACATGCGTGCAATTTTGCATTTCCAGCACAAGGCGCAAAGTGAAGGCGAGAGCAATCACGAAACCCAGAAAATTGCGGCAAGCACGAACGCAGCACAAGTGCCCGTGGCAGCGTTGACGAGCCAATATCAAGCTAGCCAATTTACGGACAATGCAGCAACTCCAGAGAATGTTAAAACACGCAATAGCTTTCCCGTCATTACCCGCCCGGTAACACAAAACTTTGTCCTAACCTCGGACTACCAACCTGATGATTTAGTGGCTGCAAATGATCATGGCATTCCGGTTAGCAAAGACCCGAATCTCGACGAAATGAAATTACGCCTTGCGCCCGATACCTCTTTATCAAGCGGAGCATCGCAAAATTATATACAAGGCTCCCAAGATAAAGATAATCTTCCAATGCGCCTTGCCGAGCTTATACAGGTTTGCAATGAGCAATCTGAAGGGGAGCGTATCTCCCTACGCTCCGGGTTTCGCGCATTCACGACCCAGCGTGACCTCTATCGCCGCTTGCGTCATCGCGGCACAGTCACACCGCCCGGCATGTCTGAACATCAAACAGGGCTGGCAGCCGATATTGATATTAATGGACGCTTTATGCGCGAGGACGACAAAACCTTTTCTTGTTTTGCCGATAATGCGCATCATTTTGGATTTATTCTTTCCTATCCTAAAGGGAATTCATATCTCCCCAGCGAAAACACCTTTGAGCCTTGGCATTGGCGTTATGTCGGACTTGAAACCGCACGGCTCTATAAAAAAGAGGGCCCTGCTGGTAAACCTCAAGAGTTTTTAGCGGCCCTGAATTGTTATCGCGAACAGGCCAGAGCCCGTGAAATATACGCCCTCAGCACCGAGCAGGATTATTGTCTGTTCGAGGGGGAAGGCAGAAATTTTGAGTTGCAGGAAAAAATTCCGACGCCAGAAGAGCTCGCCGAAAACGAGAATAGTGACGAGCCTATTCTCGTAAAACAGGAAGATCCCGAAGCGGCCCGATTATTGAATAAGATAGCCCAATAACGCCTTAGTAGGCGTTGATTTTATTGGCATTTTATTCGGGTCAGCTCCAATAACCCCCCGGATATCTATAAATTATCTTGGACGGTTTATGACTAAGGAGTTTCTTTCACAAAATTCGCATCCAGGCGAGACACACGCTGTGCGGGGATCAATCGCTATCCTCAATGCAAGTTATGCGAATTTGTGTGATTATGAACCAATTGACCCGGCCATTATAGCTCAGTGCGAAATGAGCGGATTAGAAATCCTGCCTGTGGAAGGCACATTTCCTAAAGGCGAGGATAAGCCCGGTTGGTCCGCGGATTTAGGGTTAATCGATTTAAGGCAGACTTTTCTCCATTTGGAAATGACTGATAAAATCGTATTAGCTGCTAAAAATTATCGTTTTCAAATTCTCTTTTTGTTGAGTGTTCACACTCCCGAACCAATTATAAAGAGATTGAGCCATGCAGGGCGGATTTATCTTGGCGAGGATCTCATTGACTGCCTCCATGACGAATTTCGCGAAATGATACGTGCAAAAACAATCTATAATGAATTTAACCGTCGCAACCAGAGCCTCGATAATTTCAATGATAAACCTTCGGTGAAACTGGATACCAGTTCATCACCCGCGCCGGCGCTCCCTAAATTCTCTATACCTTCCCCTGCTCAAGGCGGACCCAAGACAACATTAATCGCTGGGAAGCCGGGACGGGAGATTTTATCGTTAATCAATGCATTGGAAGATAGCGGCCACACGGTCAAATGTGCGTATCGCCCGGGCCAAGCTATTCGAGCACTAGAAAGCAATATGATTGATGGCGCGGTGTTTTTTCCAAGCCAAAAGGGAGATCCATTGATCGCGCTTGCTCGCACCATGCGTCGACATACACGCTTTAAATCTATCCCCGTTATTCACGTAATCCCCGATGGGCAAGTTCAACGCGATATGATGGTCACGATACGCGGTGCCAACAGTGTTTTATCTAGCGATCATATTATGCCGTGCGGCGGTATACTGATTGATAATATTTTTAATTTCACCAAGACAATCTCTTCAATGCAAGCACAATTGCGCGCTACCGGACTCGATCATGCAGACCATATACCCGTTATTCGCGACGAGCTCTCATTGCTATATAGTAGCGAATTTTTTGCCCATCACACCCATGCCCTCATTAAAAATGCAGATTGCGCAGAACGTCCACTTAATTTTTTGGCAATTCATATCGCGCGCGCAAAAGATATCAATATCTCCAACCGTAAAATCCTTAACCAGATAGGCCCATTGATAAACCGGGTAATAAGGGCGGAAGATTTTATTGGGCAAATTGGCACGAACCGTTATGGACTTGTCTGCGCGACAGCCCTAAATCGTAGCCATGATGACAAAATCCATAAAATTGCCGGACGCATCACCAGCATTATTCATAATACCATGTTTTATGATAATCAGGGCGGGCCGATCTCTTTGGCGGCAAAAGCCAATGTTTATACCAGAGACGTTGGTTTATGTATTGAAGAGACCGTTGCGGGCATTCTAAATAGTGTGCGATAAAGCAAAGCTATTTTTGTGTCTCAATTAGCGGTACTTGCGCGCTCTATTTTTCCGGACGATTCTCCCTTTCCGGTTAAAATCATCTGACAATAAATAAAATCATGATAATCATAGTAAAATTTTTAAAACCCAGCCATAATTTTTAAAATTTCGGCTGATGGGTAGGAAAATAATCTATGATCAATAGAAGAAAACTTCTCGCTGGGGGCGCCTTAATGGGAAGTGCGGGGCTGGCTGGTTGCGATTGCGGTGACTATGCAAAAGTGGGCGCGCTTAGCGCCGAGGCCGCTTGCGGCAATATCACACCACGAGAATATAAAATGGTCACCACTTGGCCTAAAGACTTTCCCGGCCTTGGCACCATGGCGGAAAATGTCGCCAAATTTACAACCGCGATGAGCGGCGGGGCAATGAAAGTGACCGTCTATGGTGCCGGTGAACTGGTTCCGGCCTTTGAATCCTTCGACGCCGTCTCGAACGGCTCAGCAGATATTTATCACGGAGCCGAATATTACTGGGTGGGTAAATCCCCCGGATTTGCGTTTTTCACAGCCATTCCTTTTGGCATGACAGCCATGGAAATTATGGCGTGGACGGAATATGGAGGCGGACAGGAGCTCTGGGATGAGCTCTCAAAGGGCTATAATATCAAGCCGTTTTGCGCTGGTAATAGCACCCACCAATTAGGCGGCTGGTATAAAAAGGAAATTAATTCTCTCGAAGACATGCGCGGTCTTAAAATCCGCATGCCCGGCCTTGGCGGCGAAGTTTTACGCAGGATCGGGGCATCTGCTGTTGCCATTGCTGGCGGAGAAATTTATCAGGCGCTTCAGTCCGGGGCGATAGATGGCACTGAATGGGTGGGGCCATGGAATGATCTTGCATTCGGATTTCACAGGGAAGCTAAATATTACTATTGGCCAGGTTTTCATGAACCGGGAGCACAATTGGCCGCGGGTATAAACCTTGATTTATGGAATAGTTTGAGTCCGCAAGAACAAGCAATTTTGCGCGCCGCTTGTCATCAAGCCAATCATTTATCGATCGCCCAATATGGGCACTTTAATGCCCTTGCTCTGGAGGAGCTCGTCAACGAACACGATGTGCAACTTCGACAATTCCCGGAAGACGTAATGGCCGCCTTGGGAAGCGAAACGAAAAATGTGATGGATGAAGTTGCTGCCGGCGATGATATCACAAGGCGCATATTTGAAAGCTATAAACAATCCCTCACCCGTTCCCAGCAATGGTCTGCGGTTTCTGAAGAACCCTTTATGGCGGCGCGCCGCCGCGTCTTTTCATTTTAAGGTCACACTCATGCTTGAATGGATTGGCATATTCCTTAACTGGCTCGTGGCGGGATTACTGTTCCCGCTTTTGTTTATACCCCTTGCACGATTGATCGCGCATAAATCAAATTCCCAGTTTTTCATTTGGCTTATTCTTGTGCTCGGTTCTGTAATCCTGGCCAGCTTTTTTTTAATTAGCTTGCCCGGAAAAGGCTACGCGCCTTTTCAACCCGCGCTTGGCCTATGGACGCTTAGCGTGGTGATCGTCGGGTTATTTATCAATATATCCGGTGGATTTGAAAAATGGGGTCACCAATTATCAGAGCTTACCAATAAGTTCACCCGCTCGACCGCGCGAACCGTAATGTGGTTGGTTATTGTTATGGCGCTCGTGCAATTCTCGATTGTTATTTTGCGCTATGTGTTTGGGGTAAACTCCATTTGGATGCAAGAAAGCATCACCTATATGCACGGCGCTGTTTTTCTTCTCGCTGCCGGATATGCGCTAATAACAGATGATCATGTTCGCGTTGATGTCTTCTACCGTGAAAAAAGCGAGCCACGAAAAGCAATCATCAATTTGTTTGGCACTTACGCAATGCTGATCCCCGTTTGTCTTTTATTATTGTGGACGGCTGCGCCTTATGTATTTTCCTCATGGCAATCTGTGGAGGGCTCGAACGAGACTTCCGGTCTACCCTTATTGTTTTTGTTAAAATCCCTGATCCCGGCATTTGCGATTTTGTTACTTCTTGCGGGTTACCACACAGCCTATCAAAATGTTGATAAACTACTGATAGCCAGACAAAAAAAGAGGACATTCTAATGGATGCAATCCTCCACGGTGTTGGCGTCTGCCCTTGTGTTGTGGTCCCTTATCTCGATATCGCAATGGTAATCACTTTATGCGCCCTGTTACTGTTGGGATTCCCTGCGGCCTTTAGCCTTGCAGGAACGGCGCTCATCTTTGCTGTAATCGGTATGGCCTTTAACGTATTTGATATCAGTTTTATTAGGCCATTCCCGCAACGAATATTTGGCTCGGTGACCAATACAACGCTGATCGCCGTACCAATGTTTATATTAATGGGCGTCATTTTGGAAAAATCCAAAATCGCAGAAGATTTACTTGATGCGATGGCCAAATTATTTGGCTCTTTGCGGGGCGGCCTCGGAATTTCGGTAACAATTGTGGGGGCTTTGCTCGCAGCGTCCACCGGTATTGTCGGCGCAACTGTGGTAACCATGGGATTGCTCAGCCTCCCAACAATGTTACGAAGAGGCTATGATCCTGCTTTTGCCTCCGGTACCATTGCTGCTGCCGGAACCCTCGGACAGATCATTCCTCCCTCGATTGTTCTTATTCTTCTTGGCGATGCAATTTCAAATGCCTATCAAAAATCTCAATTGGAAGCAGGAAACTTCTCACCCGAAGCCGTCTCTGCGGGAGATTTATTTGCAGGCGCATTATTTCCCGGATTGCTCCTGGTTGGCTTGTATATTAGCTGGCAAATCGGGGTTGCCGTTTTTCAGGGGCATAAAGCGCCAGCCATTCCAGCCGCTGAGCTGGGCTCCAAAAAAGAAATTTGGGGCGCCGCAGCGCGTATTCTGCCAGCGCCGCTTATTTTAATCATCGCTGTTCTGGGCTCAATCCTATTGGGTGTTGCCACCCCAACAGAAGCGGCAAGTGTTGGTGCCGTCGGCGCCCTTTTAATTGCCGGATTGCGCCTTGGTGATGATAAAAACCTATCGTCGGCACCTCCCCGGTTTATTACCCGGTTGATAACGGGCCGCACAGCTATCTCTATCACAGCCGGCTCAATATTCGGGTTGTTTATCCTAACTCAATTTGTGGACTTACGTCTGGGACGCAGCGACATCAGCCCAGTGGAGCAGGTAACGATATGGATCGCGATGATATCCTGTTTAGCCATTTTGCCCGGTATCATTGATAGCTTGCGCACCTTACTTAAAAAAAATCTCGCCAGTGAAATCGTAGATCAAACCACCAGAGTGACGACGATGGTTTTTACTATTTTGATCGGAGCGGCATTATTTTCGCTTGTGTTTCGAGGACTTGGCGGCGACGAAACAGTACGCCACACCCTTGAAGCAACACCGGGCGGGGTCATCGGCGCTGTTGCGATGGTCATGCTTGTTATGTTTATCCTCGGCTTTTTTCTCGATTTTATTGAAATCACACTGGTTGTTGTCCCGCTTGTTGCGCCCATCTTATTAGGCATGGGTCTCGATCCGGTGTGGCTTGGCGTTTTAATGGCGATGAATTTGCAAACTTCCTTTTTAACGCCCCCATTTGGATTTGCGTTATTTTATTTGCGCGGCGTTGCGCCTCCAGAAATAAAAACCTCACAAATCTATCGCGGTGCCCTCCCCTTTATCATTATTCAGATTATTGCTCTTGGGGTTTTAATACTCTTTCCCCAAATTGCGACATGGCTGCCTGATCAACTTTATGGATAAGTAAAAATGCCCGTTACCTCTGTTCCAGAGATCAGAATAATCGAAAAATTTGCTCATGGAAAAATTGCTGATAATTCCTATACAGAAGATAGACTCGTAATTGGTGATAACATATTTGGTGTAATCGATGGGTCACGCGGCCCCGGATATATGAAGACCGATATGATTCAAACAGCCCTCGATGCGGCTGTGAATATTATTTGTGCATTTGAAAAGAAGTCTCATACATTAAATCCGCGCGACCTGATTGATGAATTAACAAATGTGCTGGCTCATACAAAACAAGACCACCAATTGTCCGATTTGCGCTATACGGGCGGCTTTCATCTGGCATTATTTCATAGTGCAAAGCGCGAGATGTGGCGTGTGGGCGATTGCCAGTTTCGCTTTGCCGAGCGTACCTATACCAATGAACTTGAAGTGGAGTCCATTGGCGCGCGCCAAAGGGCGGTTTTTATCAATGCCATGATGATGCGCGGGATGACCGTGGAAGAAATTATGGTGAGCGATGCCTATGCAGCGAGCTTTTCGACGTTTTTTGCCCCGCTTCTCGATTTTGCCAACCGTGTCGATCATCCTCTAGGATATGGGGTGATTAACGGCATTTCCGTCCCGGATTTATTTATCGAGGTCACACCAATCCCTCAAGAAATTGATGAAATAATATTGTCCAGCGATGGATACCCTATATTGCTTGATAATCTCACCCTGACCGAACAGGCATTATCCGGGATTTTATCGCGTGACCCTCTTTGCATCGGCGAAAACTGTACCTCGAAAGGTATGATGCCGGGTCAATGTTCTTTTGACGATCGTACTTTTTTGCGGCTCGGAATCTGATATGATGCCCTCTAGCAAAATACCGACACGATTTAGGGCATGAATCTGCCCGAAGTTACTTTATAACTGCAGTCACTTATTGCCCGCAAAGACAAAACCTGATTGCATGATTTTGAGCACGATAGAGAGGGATCGGTTATATGAAACTCACCATTAACGGGCAAGACCATGAGGTCGATGTTGACCCGGAGACGCCGCTTCTCTGGGTGTTGCGCGATGAAATTGGGTTGACAGGAACGAAATATGGCTGCGGGATCGCCATGTGCGGTGCTTGCACCGTGCACATAAATGGGGAGCCCACGCGGTCTTGCTCTTTGCCTCTGAAGCTTGTTGATGGCGACATAACCACCATCGAGGGGATTGGCAACCCTGAAGCTTTAAGCGCGGTACAAGAAGCCTGGGTTAAACACCAAGTAGCCCAATGCGGGTTTTGTCAATCCGGGCAGATCATGACCGCATCCGCCCTGCTCTCGCAAATTGACAACCCCACAGATGAAGAAATCGATAAGGCAATGTCTGGCAATATTTGCCGGTGCGGCACCTATGTTCGAATCCGTGCAGCTATTCATGATGCGGCAAGCCGCCTAAAAAATGAGGGAGCAGCATAATGGGAAAAATTCTCCGACGCACATTCCTCATTGGATCAACAGCAATCGTTGGCGGTGCTGCTTTTGGTTATTATCAAGTCACAAAAAAATATCCAAACCCGTTAGAGGCTAATTTAGCGGAAGGCGAAACTGCGCTGACGCCCTATGTTCTCATCGATAAAAAAGGCATCACACTTATCTCCCCGCGCGCGGAAATGGGCCAAGGGGTTCGCACCACGCTTGCTGCCCTTGTGGCAGAAGAGCTGGATGTTAGTCTTGAGAGTGTGAACGTTATTCATGGCCCAGCCTCTAAAGCCTATTACAATGCGGCTTTGCTGGAGGAAGCGGCGGGTAAGGCGGTAACCGATGAAAGCGCCGGGGCTGAACGAATGCGCGGGATCGTTCGTGTGGTCGGGAAAATGATGGGCAATCAAACAACGGGGGGATCATCATCAACGCCTGATGCATTTGAGAGAATGCGCAAAGCCGGAGCCGCCGCGCGATATGCGCTTCTTAAAGCAGCCTCTAATCAGCTAAATCTACCTATAGCTCAACTCACTACTGAAAATGGCTATGTAATCAGCCCTGATGGTACAAAAACCTCGTACACAGAATTTGGTGAAGGGGCAGCAAAAATAAAGCTCCCCGCCCATCCGCCGTTAAAACCTAAATCCCAATGGAAATTGCTGGGGAAATCTCTTGACCGCCTTGATATGGTTGAAAAAGTAACGGGTACGGCGCAATATGCGATGGATGTTCGCCTGCCTGGAATGCTCTATGCAACCGTTAAAACCAATCCTCACCTCGGTGCCGGTTTGATTGATTATGATGGCTCAAAGGCCACAGCCAGCAACTCCGTTAAACAAATAGTTCCCATCGATAATGGATTAGCTGTTATTGCAACCAATAGCTGGGCGGCATTTAAAGCCATAGAAGAAATAGATTTTAATTGGGAAAAAGCCTCATATCCTGAAACCACAAAAGATATGATCGCTGGTGTCGCTGCCGTTTTTGACGAAAAACCCGACAGCACATTGCGCGACGATGGCGATGTCGAGACTGCTCTTTCAGATAATGATAATGACCAGATCGAGTTGGAATATTCTGTTCCCTATCTGGCTCATTCTACGATGGAACCTATGAATGCGGTTGCCCATTACCGGGAAGGTAAACTTGATATCTGGGTTGGCTCACAAGCCCCAACACGCTGCGTGACCATTGCCGAAGAGCTCACCGGACTGAAGGCGAAAGATATCACAATCCATAATATGTGGCTTGGCGGCGGGTTTGGTCGTCGCGGGGAAACAGATTTCGTCAAACAAGCCATCCAGATCGCTATGGCGGCGGAGGGAACGCCGGTCAAAATGATATGGACGCGAGAAGAAGATATGCGTCACGACGTGTACAGACCATTAACCTTGGCGCGTTTTAAAGGGGCAATAAAAAATAATAAATTAGCCGCATATGATATGCGCGTAGCCGCCTCACCAGCAGCGATTGACGGGCTTGCCCGTCAAGGTACCAAGGTCAATATTCCTGATCCTACGATTGTTCAAAATGCATGGGATAATCCCTATTCTATAGAAAATTATCGCGTTTATGGCTATCGCGCGCCCACCATGTTGCCCATTGGGTTCTGGCGCTCTGTAGGAGCATCTCAAAACGCATTTTTTCAAGAAAGTGCCATTGATGAGCTTGCCCACAAAGCAGGCGTTGACCCTATCGCTTTTCGATTGGACATACTTGATCATGGTCCCAGCCGCAAAGTATTAGAGACCGTCCGTGATATGGCTGACTGGGGGGCAGCACTCCCCAGCGGCCATTCAAGGGGTGTTGCTTTCTATCTTTCCTTTGGTGTGCCCACGGCGCAAATTATTGAAGTTGCACAAATCCCGCAGGGCCTGAAAATGGTGAATGCTTATATCGCAGCTGATGTGGGCATTGCCCTTGATCCGCGAAACATAGAAGCACAGCTTCAAAGCGGGATGGTATACGGATTAACCGCTGCCATAATGGGAGAAATTACGGTGGAAGACGGCCAGGTTATTCAATCAAATTTTCACGACTATGATGCGCTGCGCATGTATCAAACGCCGGATATTCATGTCAAAATTCTGGAAAATGGTTCTAAAATACGAGGAATAGGTGAACCGGGCACACCGCCCGCTGCCCCTGCCCTCGGGAATGCGATCTTCGCGTTAACAGGCAAACGGCTTCGCTCATTACCTTTTCATCATAATGTGGACTTTGTTTAAAGCGAATTGCGTCAATCAAATAAGTTTATTGGACGGAGAAAGATTATGGTATCAAAGGGCAGATTTATTCTAGCGGGAATGATCTTTATTCTTTTATCATCATGTCTATCCTTTAATGCATTCGCCTTTCAGGCAGCGATAGATGATAATGAAACCAATCTTGAAGCTGGACTCGAAGCTTGGGATAAAATTTATCAAATCACCTCTCACCCGCGTTGCGCTAACTGTCATGTAGCAGACGGCGTGCCTGTCTGGTCCGGGCCAAGTTATGGCAAGGAGCGCCCGCACGGCATGTTTGTAGGAGGCGATCCAGATAACCTTTTAGGCGAACCGGGGCAATATTGTACAACCTGCCATATGTCGGAGAACTCTAAAATCGCACACGGCCCTCCCGGCGCACCGGTTTGGCACTTACCGCCAGCAGAAATGGTCTGGCATAAAAAATCTTCCGCAGAAATTTGTGCCCAATTAAAAGACCCAACCCGTAATGGCGGGCGCACATTAGCCGAAATCGAGACCCATGTAGCAGAAGACACGCTCGTTGCATGGGGCTGGGAGCCCGGTCCAGGACGGGAATCTGCACCCTATTCAGCAACCGAAATGGCCGGATTTATCCGCCAATGGGCAGCGTCGGGAACACCGTGCCCTAGCGTAGAAATTAAGGCCGCGCAGGTCACAGACGCCCCCCCGCAAGGGTCGGAAGGGGCAACCACGCCAATCATTGTCGGAGACATCGAATCGGGAAGAAAGGCAGCCTCTGTCTGCAAATCATGTCATACTTTTGACCAAGGTGGTAAAAACCTATCTGGCCCCAATTTATGGAATATCGCTGGAAAGGATATTGCCAGTGTTCCAGGATTTAAATATTCCAAAGCCCTAGCAAGCCTTGATGGAAATTGGGACGATGAGAAACTGGATAAATTTTTAAAAAAACCACGAAAATTTGTACCTGGTACATCTATGTCGATAGGGATTAAAAAGGATAAACGGCGCGCAGATATTATTGCCTATTTGAAATCGCTTAAATAACCTCAGCACTTAGATAATAAGGCTATCCTGCATTTCCAGTTGGCATCAAATATGGCCCAAGGTTTTCTTTACAATATATAATTTTGCATTTTTATGAGCATTGCTATAACCAATTAGGAATAAGCGGTTCGCTTCAAGGGGGACTCTGAGGGTCATATGACCATATAATTTGGTCGTATGATAATGCTGGATGAATATTTCAGATTAGGAATTGACCTCCATTTAGTTTTGGATAATTTCGGTTCCGTCTCAAGTCAGTAAAATGGAATATTGATAGTCGATGGTGCAACTAACAAAGATCGAAGCTGATGAAACTGAACTAGACCTCAGTTTTTATCGTGACCATTACACGGAAATGAAGGATGCTTCTGACCAGGAAATTTTTCAACATTGGTATAAAACTGGTAAATCCGAGGGTTGGTTTCCAAATCCGGATTATGCACTAGATATTTTTTTAAACCAGCCCGGAATTCCAGAGGATTTTGATGTTGCAGGTTATCTCAAATATAATCCTGATATCGCTGAAAAATATCAGTGGCCGTTTCAAGCTGTCGAACATTATTTAAGAAAAGGCGCTACAGAACAGCGACATTATAAAGAGCCCCCAGCGGCTGAAACACCTCCACCCTCTGCTGATATGGATGCTGCCAATAGATCCACAAATACTGCTACAGATGAGGCCTCATTAAGAGATAAGTTTAATCCAGATTTTTACCGAACGCTCTATCCAGATTTAGCCAATGATACAGATGAAAAATGTTTGGAACACTGGCTTCGATTTGGGCGTAAAGAAAATAGATATGGATATTTGGAAGAATTCCTAGCTCAACACAAAAACATAGATGAAATACCGAAAGGTTTTAATCTCGCGAGTTATATTGCAAAAAACAGTAATCTGAGTGCAAATTTTGATCAGGATATTGAATATCTTGTGCATTTTCTTGATACGGGAATAAATGAAGGGCGATTATGTACAGTTACCGATTATTGTCCTCGTTTTATTGAACAATATTATGGAATAGAATTGCAAGAAGGGTTGGACCCACACGACGTTCTTGAAATTATAAAAGATAAAACCAACGCTACTTTAGCGACAATAATTTATCTGACGACGGATGAGTTAATTATAAATCACGGAATTTATAGCAAAGATTTTGTGACTATTTTTGATCATGAAGCTTATCGCTACTCAAATCTTGAAACACAAGACCTGCCTGCTGATAATTATGCACAATGTCTTCAGCATTTTCTGACACACGGTATTAACTCAGGATTTGATATATCCTATCGTCATCAATTCGATCCTGATTTTTATGTCGATGAATATAAATCTGATTTAACTTCCACTTTTTCAAGTGAGTTTCTTAAATTCTACATCGATAAGAGAAAAGATCAGGAATCCTCTGTAGAATTAGAGAAAATCAGAACAGTGCTATTTAAGCATTGGGTCAAAGAGGGTATAGGAGAGAAGTATTATCCAAACCTAATCGTTTTTGCAAAAAACGAATTTAACCTAGAGATTCCAAAGCGCTTATCACAAGATTTAAAGCTTTATTACTCGCAAAACCCCGATTTAGAGAAGCTTGAAAAGCCTAGTGATCTTTTGAACCATCTAGTCAAACATGGAGCATCAGAAAATCGGCCAGGAATAAATTTCAGTAATGAAACAGCATCATTTTTCTCGGGAATTGCCGAAATGTCGATGGCAGCAGGTAAACGTAATGAAGCTGTAAAAATCTACAATAAAATTCTACAAAACACGCCTGACTTTCCAATCGCAAAACACAATTTAGCAGATGACCTTTTGCGTCATGGTTTTGATGCCGATGCGGCCCGTCACTACCAATCTCTGATACAAAATCAAACGGCCACACAATGGAGTTACATAAATTTATCGGCATGCCTGGAAAGGTTGGGTGAAAATTATGAATCTGCTCTTGCTATAAAAAATGGCGCGATGGCGTTCCCAGAAGATGTGAGTATGCAATCAAGAAGTGATGCAGCCACACTCCATCAATTTACGTTAATATTGCGAAATGCTCGCAGTAGAGCGTCCGTAGATGGTATTGCTTATGCACGAGAACAGGTTCGGAACGGGCTTAAACTTTTCGAAAAAGAGCATTTTGCCTCATTACGGACTAAATCCATTCAGCATGTTTCAATTATTGGCAATCATGATTTACCACAATGTCAAGCCTATCGGATCGACCAAAAAATCGACCAATTAAAAGCCGCCGGATTTGATGTACGCGTGTTCAAACATAATGAAAGTTTATCCGGTTATCATGAGCGCCTTGACGAAACTGATGCCGTAATATTCTATCGGGTTGCAGCTCTACCGGAAATGATAGAAGCCATAATGAGCGCTAATATACGTGGCATACCAACTTTTTACGAGATTGATGATCTATTATTTGACGAGGAACTTTTTCCCCCGCCTTTGGAAACTTATGCCGGTCAAATAACTCATGCACAACACGCCTCAATGGCAACTGATGTTCCCCTTCTTAACTATGCAATGAGCCTTTGCCGATTTGGTATTGCATCAACCCAAACATTGCTGGAACAAATGGAGCCAATAGTACATTCTGGAAAGGTGTTTTTGCATAGAAATGCCTTTGGAACACTTCATCAACAAATGGCAAATTTGCCTGCGCTCGATTCTAATCCAGACGATTCACCAATAACTATTTTTTACGGATCGGGAACTAAAGCGCATAAAGATGATTTTCATAATATTGTCGAACCAGTATTTACGCGCTTACATGACAAGTACGGCGATAAAGTCAGATTTTTAGTTCTGGGCCATATTACATTAACTCCTGATTTAAAGGAATTGGGGGATCAACTTACATTGATGGACCCGATATGGGATACTGAAGATTACTGGTTAGTCATGCGTGAAAATGCACAAATTAATCTTTCAGTATTATCGCGCAATTTGGTAACCGATGCCAAAAGCGAAATCAAATGGATGGAAGCGGCAATGTTTGGCATTCCGTCCGTAGTTAGCCGAACCAAGACCCATGAAGATGCTATTGACGATGGCGTGACGGGCTATTTATGTGATGACTCTGATGAATTTTATACTGTCATTGAAAAATTGATTGAAGAGCCAGAAACAAGGCAACGGATTGGCGATGCGGCGCGAGCGAAAGTTTTGCAGGACTATTCCATAAAAGCGCAAGCAGAAAATTTAGAAAACATTTTTGAAAGCCTGATTCCGGAATCTGATGAACCTCGTAAAAAGAAAATTGCAGTAGTTAATGTGTTTTATCCACCTCAAGCTATCGGCGGGGCGACACGTGTTGTCCATGACAATGTCACTGATTTTATTAACGAGTTTGGCGATCAGGCAGAAGTTTGTATATTTACCACAACAAATGGTGAGACCCCCTATTTGCTTAAAAAATATATCCACGATGGCATACCAGTAACCGCCGTTACAACTGATAATTCTCCTGAGCTTGAAAGTCGGGTGACCGATAACAGGATGGGAGCCGCTTTTGCAGAATTTTTAAATGAATACAAGCCGGACCTTATTCATTTTCATTGCATCCAGCGATTGACAAGTTCCGTGGTTAGCGAAGCAAGGAAAGCCGAAATTCCGTACATCATTACGGCCCATGACGGATGGTGGATATCCGATAAACAGTTTCTCGTGGATGAAAATGACGAAATATCTACCTATCAGTATGATGATGATAAAGATGATCAAATAGGTATTAATAAAAATCGCCAACGCGTGTTAAAGAAAGAACTTCTCGGCGCAAAATATATCGCAGCAGTTTCTGAGCCCTTTGCTAAAATTTATAGCGATACCGGATTGCCTAATGTTATTACAATAGAAAATGGCGTTTCCAAATTAAGCACAAAACCACGAACCAAATCCCAAACAGGAAAAATACGTCTTGCACAAATTGGGGGCGCAGCGCGTCATAAAGGATACCACTTGGTACAACATGCTTTAATGGCTAATCCACAATTTGAAAATTTAGAGTTAACCATCGTTGATCACGCTGCACTAAAAGGTTCTATAAAATATGATGTTTGGGGATCAACACCTGTGACATTTATCCCCAAAGTTGCACAAAAAGATGTTGCCGAGCTTTTCAGTTCAATCGATGTCTTGCTTGCCCCCTCTATATGGCCTGAAAGTTATGGGTTGGTCACACGTGAGGCCCTAATGTGTGGTTGTCGAGTCATTGCATCTGATCTAGGAGCCATTGGCGCCTGTATTGAAAATGGTGTAAATGGATTACGCATAGATGTTAGTAATGCGGATGCATTGGGTGATGCCTTAGCCGAGGTGAATGCGCATACCGAGTTTTATGCGACGCCCCCAAAAGATCTTCCTAAATTGCGTCCCGCTGTGCAGCAAGCGCGCGATTTAGCCAAGCTTTACAAAAAAATTCTAACGACTAAAAAATCCAGTTAGATCATTTGGATCATTGTGAATTTTAGGCTACTAATAGCTTGATGTAGATGAAAGCGAATTTTCTCTGACTAAATTCGGCATATATGCCATTTCTATTATTGTAATTTACCAAAATAGAATGACTGGTTTTTCTGCTATAGGGCACAGGAAAAGAAACGATGAGCATTAAGTTTGTAATTTGCGGGTTGGAGCATAGTGGAACGACCTTAATATCTGACCTTTTCAGGCAGGCTGATGGAATTGATGCTGGCTTTGAAATTGGGGTGCTACTTGCAGATACTCCCTCTGATTTCATTAATTATAATCCGTTTGCAGAAAATATTTTATCCGGATGGAAAATTACCAAAGAACAATTCGACCATTGCTGCTCGGCTGAAACATATTCAGAATTTTATACGCGCCTCCAATCGGCATCAGGCGTACTGTCACCGGGTACAAATGAAATTTTTGATAAAACGCCCCGATATCTCTCTAGACTTAATGATTGCCTGGAAAAAACCAATGTCCCTTTTATAGCAAGCTTTAAAGATCCCAGGGCGATTGTTCATTCTGATTTCAAAAGATCCGGCACTGATGATTTCTCCCAGTGGTACCGGGAATATTTACCCAAGAAACGACATTATCTCAGAACCTGTTACCTTGAATATAAAACGGCAAAAGACAAAGCAGACAATCGCGTCGAATTCATCGCTCTAGAAGAACTCGCATTGAATGCACGCAATTCCATGGATCGAATTTTTGATCATGTCGGCGTCCCTTTTTCTCTTGATTATGTTTTACTCAACGGATTGAGGTATGAAAACACACGCAGCAATGCTGTTTCCATTCCGATTGCATTTTCTTACCTGGCTGACTTTGATGAGACACATACTAACCGTATTGAAAAAGATTTTGCAGAATTTGATGAATGGTTTTACCGATAATTTTCAAAGCGAATCGTAGGCACTTTATGCACGATACGTTCTAGCAAGGCATTTAAAACCGACCATTTTAAAATCTTGTATTTCATCGATATCGCGCAATGTCTCTATTGTCGCAATATGTGAGCCCTTGGGACAATTTTTGATTGTGTCTTTTAAGGTATGTTTGGATGACCAACGCACACTCGAAAATAAACCCGCGACAATATTTGGATTGGGCCCTCCGATCAACCAATAGCCTCCATCCTCTGCGGGGCCAATCACAACATCGTGTGAGGTGAGTGCCGCAAGCGCGCTGTGCAAATGATGCTTTGTCATTTGTGGTGCATCGCAGCCGATCAGAATAAAAGACCCCTGACGAGACGGATTGATCTTATATGTTCCTCTAACCCCGCCTAATAGGTGTTGTCTGCGCATTTTATTTTTTGATTTGAAAATTTGTCCGCTGCCACGGTGTTGACGGAAGCCCACCCCCTCACCGCCCGATTTTTGAACCTCTTTAATCGCATTGGTCATGCGTCGTCCAAGGTCACCCCCTGTTTGTGCGATACGTCTATTAGCGCCTATCCAACAAGAAATGGGTTCATTTATTCTGAATGCAGGGTCTACTGCTAGAACGATGTGAAGTGATGGATTTTCTAATTGGACCTGTAGAGCGGTTGAAATCACTTTGCGGGTCATTAAACGAAATAAATTCGCCGCCCTTCCCATCCCTATCTCTTTGCCAAGGCGGGTCTTGGTGCGCCCTGCCTGTGGGAATTTACACATGATTATGAGCGTGGTTTTTTTCATGATTGCTATTTCTAAGCCCACTAAGCCCACAAAAGCGCAAAAACCGATTACGGTTTAATCAGCTCGGTTTTTGCGCCCGTGTAATGCTGCTTAAAATCGATAAACAAGTAGAGGCTATTTACCTATTCACCGCCAAAAATGGGGAGAATAAAGGGGGCAATGATCGTGCTGTAAATGATAACAGTGCCAATACCAATTGGACAAACCCAGCGGATTAAAAACCGCCAGCGTTGGTACCAGGCTTCAGATTTAAAACCCAACTCTTCGCGAGACGAGGCTTGCGAGATGATCCAACCGGCAAAAACAGCTGTTATAAAACCGGCGATCGGTAATATAATATCCGTGGTTTTACTTAAAAAATCTAGGAGTGTCATATCCTCGAATAATGGAAAGTCTCCCATTGGCGTCCAGCTATTCCAAAAAGTAATATTAGGCGTACCGTCGGCAAGGGTCTTTGGAACCGTCGATAAAGCATTGCCAATACCAATAATGAAAACAATGATACCAATCGCTAGGGCTGCCCAGAAACGATTATTTTTCTCACTTTGTTCATCAACCCACTTAGTTGAGGATTCTAACAGGGCGATTGATGAGGTAATCGCAGCAAAGAATGCGAGCAAGAAGAAAACCAGTCCGAATATTGCTCCAAATGGCATAGACTGAAAAGCTATCGGTAATGTCAAAAACATAAGACCGGGCCCACCAGCCGGATCTTGTCCCGCGGCAAACACAATAGGAAATATTGCGAGGCCGGCAATGATACCAACGACTGTATCCGCCACGCCAATCACCCGCGTTGAATCCGGGATATCCGTGCTCTTGTTCATATATGCGCCATAAGTCAACATTAGCGCAGACCCTAAACCAATTGAGAAAAATGCTTGTCCTAGAGCCGCATTAATCACGGATCCATCGCGTATTCCGCTAAAAAGTTGGTCCGGACGAATACCAATAAGGAAATTGGCACCAGACTTTAAGTCACCTTCAACGAGTGCAAATCCGAACAAAATGATAAGCATGACAAAGAATGCAGGCATCAATATCGTCACAGTTCGCTCGATACCACCTTTAACACCTTGCGCGACGATACCGACGGTAACAATCATGAAAATTGCATGAAATATCAAAACGCGCGTTGGATTGGCTAACAGGGTATTAAAACGTCCCCTAACCTGATCCTCACTCTCCCCGGCAAAAGCGCCGCTGGTAAGGGCCCCGACCCCATCGCGCGCTGTTCGCTGGATGAGGTCTATTGCAATATCCAAAGCGTAGGACAGTATCCAGCCGGCGATGACTGAATAGAAAGTTAAGATAATAAAAGAGCCAAACATCCCCAACCAGGATTGGGCCGCCCACAGGGACGAGCGTCCCTCGGATTTTGCAATTTTAACAACACTTCCAACCGCTGAGCGACCACCCCGCCGCCCGATGAATAATTCTGCGGCTAACACCGGAAAACCAATCAACAGAACGCATAGAATATAGAAAAGAACAAAAGCCCCTCCTCCATTTTCTCCGGCCGTAAATGGAAAACGCCACAAATTTCCCAATCCCACGGATGAACCGATAGCAGCAAGGATAAAAGCGGCCTTTGATGACCAATTTACCGTGGATGTTTCTTGAGCTTGCATATGTAATTACCCTATTTATTGCCCGAAATTCAGAAATTTGATCTCGTTATGTTCTTTTTTGTATATGAATTGAGAATTATACAGACCGTAAGTCTGATGAAAACACCAAACCCCTCAAAAGTTTAGACTATTTTTAACCTTATAGGCCAATAATAATTTCCAAGACTATGAGCTTTGACACGATTCTAAAATAGCGAATTGTAAGAAAAGCGTGCAATTGGAAATTCGGCTTGGGGGGGCTTGAGTTTCACACCGGAGAGATTGATGTCACATCTGAATCTTGAGCAAATCAATAATCTTATTGATGCAGCAGGTGTAGATAACACCAAAGACATTTTAGACGCTTTTTGGCGCTCGACTGAAGCGCTAATGAATGAATTACAAGCACAGCTTACTGGCGGCGATTTTAGTAATGCACGTAATTCTGCTCATGCGATAAAAGGGTCGGCAGCCAATATTGGCGCGAGTACAGTGCAAGAGGTTGCAACGTCTATTGAAAATGCGTGCAAGTCCGGATTAGATGACATCGAGAATACGCTGCAAAATGAAATTGATAGGCTTTACGAAAATTTCGAAGAAGCTCGTAAAGCCTTCTCAAACCATCTGGAAAACTATTAAACCAGTTGAGTTATAGGTATTTCGCGCCTCCAAGGCTCTATCCATGGCCGCCTGCTGCTGCAATCAATAACGCTTATTGATCAATAGGTCCGATAAGAGGCGCCAAATTATTTTTGAAAATATTAAAGATCGAGCAGCAATCGTTGAGGGTCTTCCAGATTTTCTTTCACTCTAATCAGGAACCCAACAGCGCCTTTACCATCGACAATGCGATGATCATAGGAAAGCGCTAAATACATCATCGGTCTCACAACGACCTGACCATCACGAACTACCGGGCGCTCTTCAATTCGGTGCATTCCCAAAATACCTGATTGCGGAAGATTAAGGATCGGTGTTGATAATAGCGATCCGTAAATTCCCCCATTGGTGATCGTGAATGTGCCTCCCTGCATTTCTGCCATAGAGAGATCGCCGCTGCGGGCTTTTTTAGCATAATGGGCAATTGAAAGTTCCACGTCAGCAAGTGACATATCATCCGCATCCCGCAGAACCGGTACAACCAGACCACCATCAAAGCCAACGGCAACTCCGATGTCGTAATGGTTCTTATAAATAATATCTGTACCCTCAATTTCCGCATTCACAACCGGCACATCCCGCAAAGCCTGTACACAAGCCTTTACGAAGAAGGACATGAAGCCAAGCTTGATACCATGTTTCTTCTCGAATAATTCTTTATACTGTTTACGGGCATCGATAATCGCCGTCATATCGACATCATTAAATGTGGTAAGCATGGCTGCCACATTTTGCGATTCTTTCAGGCGACGCGCAATAGTTTGACGCAAGCGTGTCATCCGTACGCGTTCTTCACGCTCCCCTGGTGCCCGCGCAGCAGACGGCGCTTTTGCGTTAGAGGTCGCCGCCAATGCATCCCCCTTGGTAATGCGGCCCCCTTTGCCAGAACCGGCAATCTGGCTGGCATCAAGATTATTCTCGGCAATTACACGGCGCGGCGCTGGCGATAATTCAGCACTGTTATTTGTCGGCTTAGTGGCTTTCGGCGCTGCCACAGAAGCGCTTGCCCCTGCCTCAATCACTGCGAGGAGTGCACCCACTTCGACCACATCACCTTCTGATACAGCCATAGACTTGATCACGCCGCTAGCTGGCGCGCCCACATCCATCGCCGCTTTGTCAGTTTCGAGACTGATTACAGGCTCATCCATAGAAACCGCATCGCCAACTTTCTTCAGGATTTCACCAACTTCAGCTTCGGTCACGCTCTCACCAGCTTGGGGCACGACCAGTTCGATCAATTCACCGCCACCGCTCTTGCCCGCACTCGCTTTTGAGGGGGCTGATTTTGTTTTCGCTGGTTTTTTTGAACTCACGCCGCTACCTTCCGTCAACATACCAATTAACGCATCTACCTCAACATTTTCGCCTTCTTGTACGGTGATCGCTGAAAGCACCCCGCTAGCAGGGGCAGGCACCTCGACGGATACTTTATCAGTTTCCAACTCTACCAACGGATCATCAGCATTGACCTGATCTCCCTCGGCTTTCAACCATTTTGCAATTGTTGCTTCCGTAACGGATTCGCCAAGTGTTGGAACGCGGATCTCGATAGCCATTGTTTTTCTCCTGCTCGCCAAGCGATGCATTTATTATGGGTCTATATTCGTGTCGTACAGGACTAGCCTTCTAGCCCATCAGTATCATCATTTCCCAACCGTTAAAGCGTCATCCAAGAATTCAGCCAATTCCTTTTTATGACGGCTCATAAGCCCGGTCGCCGGTGAGGCCGAAGCAGGTCGACCAACATATTTGGCACGAGCATGTTTGGCTTTTATCTGATCCAGTGACCATTCAATATTGGGTTCAATAAAACTCCATGCTCCCATATTCTTTGGCTCTTCCTGACACCAAACCATTTCAGCGTTTTTAAAACGCTTCAACTCACCGTTTATCGCATGGAATGGATAAGGATAAAATTGCTCGACGCGTAACAGATAAACATCATTAATGCCACGTTTCTCCCGTTCTTCGAGCAGATCAAAATAAACTTTGCCCGAACACATTATCACGCGTTTAATTTTACTATCTGCAACAAGCTTTACTGTTGATCCCGGTAAATATTCAGCATCATCCCACAAAACCCTGTGGAAGGAAGAACCGGGCCCCATTTCCTCAAGGGTCGAGACGCATTTTTTGTGACGTAAAAGAGATTTTGGCGTCATGAGAACGAGGGGTTTGCGAAAGTCCCTGCGCATTTGACGTCGTAATATATGAAAATAATTCGCCGGCGTTGTACAATTTGCAACTTGCATATTATCGTGTGCGCATAATTGTAGAAAGCGCTCAAGCCGGGCCGAAGAATGTTCCGGGCCCTGCCCTTCATAGCCATGAGGCAATAACAATACCAGACCAGACATACGCAACCATTTACGCTCACCGGTAGAGATAAACTGATCAATAATTACCTGTGCCCCATTGGCAAAATCCCCGAACTGACCTTCCCATAAAACAAGCGCTTTAGGATTGGCGAGAGAATAACCATATTCAAAACCCATAACCGCAAATTCGGACAGATTTGAGTCATGAACTTCAAAATTCGCCGTCGCATTCTTCAGGTTTGAAAGAGGTATATGTGTCTTCTCGGTTTTTTGATCGATAAAGACTGAATGGCGTTGCGAGAATGTTCCGCGCCGACTGTCCTGACCGGAAAGACGAACGTCGAACCCTTCATGAAGGAGGGAGCCAAATGCCAATGCTTCTGCCGTCGCCCAATCTATACCAGCACCTTCAGTAAGCGCTTTTTCTTTTTGCTTAAGCACCCGCTTTAAAGTTTTGTGGACATTAAAGTCAGCTGGATATTTTGTGAGTTGGGAACCAATTTCTTTGAGAGTATCAAGTTCAGTTGCTGTATCGCCGCGACGGTCATCACCGACAGGGGGCACAAAACCTGACCATTGGCCATCGAGCCAATCGGCTTTGTTGGGCTTAAAATCAGATCCGGCTTCAAATTCCGAGGACAGGAATTGCCGGAAAGTTTCCCGCTCGTTATTCTCCCAAGCTTCATCTATAACGCCCTCGCTTCTTAAGCGCGTGCCATAGATTTCACGGGTAGTGTCCTGATTTTTAATTTTTTCATACATGAGGGGTTGGGTGAAACTGGGTTCATCCCCTTCATTGTGGCCAAAGCGACGATAACAGAACATATCGATAACAACATCATTACCAAATTGCTGGCGATATTCAGTCGCGATCTTGGCAGCATGAACAACCGCCTCTGGATCATCGCCGTTCACATGAAAAATCGGCGCTTCAATCATTTTCGCGACATCTGATGGATATGGTGATGAGCGGGAGAAATTCGGGCTGGTTGTAAATCCGATTTGGTTATTGACGATGAAGTGAATTGTTCCGCCAGCCTGATACCCACGAAGTCCCGAAAAGCCCAAGCCCTCGGCAACAACACCCTGCCCGGCAAACGCGGCATCACCGTGCAAGAGTAAAGGCAAAACTTTATGGCGCTTATTATCCGGATTAGACGCCTGGCGCTTGATTCGGTCCTGTTTGGAGCGTGCCTTACCGATGACAACCGGGTTTACGGCTTCCAAATGGGAAGGATTGGCCGTGAGGGAGAGATGCACATCATTATCATCAAACGAACGATCCGAGGATGCACCAAGGTGATATTTAACATCTCCGGAACCACCAATATCTTCAGGCGTTACGGAGCCCCCCTGAAATTCGTGGAAAATGTGATGATAGGGTTTACCCATAACGGCAGCCAGCACATTCAAACGCCCCCGGTGAGGCATACCAATGATAATCTCGCTAACCCCTAATGCACCGCCCCGTTTGATGATTTGTTCCAGAGCCGGCACCATCGCCTCGCCGCCATCAAGTCCAAACCTTTTCGTCCCGGTATATTTCACATTCAGAAAGTTCTCGAACCCCTCGGCTTCAATCAGTTTCTTCATGATCGCTTTGCGACCCGTATTGGTGAAGGTAATATCTTTGCCCGGTCCTTCAATGCGTTGCTGTATCCATGCTTTTTGCTCAGGATCAGTAATGTGCATGAATTCGACAGCAAATGTTCCGCAATATGTACGATGCAGAATATCAAGGATCTCACGCAAAGTCCCAACTTCAAGACCCAAAACATGGTCGATAAAAATCGGGCGATCCATATCATCAGGGCCAAAGCCATAGGTCGCCGGGTCCAGTTCCGGGTGCACTTCTGCTTTATGCAGGCCAAGTGGATCAAGATCAGCAATCAGGTGCCCGCGAATACGAAATGCTCTGATTAGCATCAAGGCATGGAGACTATCCTTGGTCGATTCCAGAACCGAACCGCTAGCCAGGCTAGCTCCGGCATTAGTTTGCCGCGAGGCTATTTTTTCCTGAAGTGTTGGTTCTAAAGTAGACCAATCACCGTCCAGCAACGCCGTTGCTTCACCATTGATCCGGGGCGGCCAGTCATTGCGCTTCCAGCTTGGTCCCTCAACAATAGCCTGCGCATCACCAATGCTCGCATCGTCAGCCCCTTCAAGATTATCAAAATACTCGCGCCAGTGCTGAGAGACTGAAGAAGGGTTATTTTTGTAGTCGGAATAGAGGGAATCCAGCCAGATCGCACTCCCTCCCGAAAGCAAAGTATCTTTGTTTAGAGAGGGCGGCGTATCTGGTTTGTTTTTGTCAGTCATAATAATTTGTATCCCTGCCCCAAAAACAGATAACCACAATTAACCGACCCTCAAGCTTTGCCGGCGTGTTATTATAGAGCTTTATAAGGTGAACAATATCCGATTAGAATGTTCACCCAATGTCAATCCTTCATGCAGCTCTTAATACGCAAAAGCTTTACTAATTAGCTGTTTATATGATTTTCTTATGCAGTAAATCTCAAATTCAATCAAACCCAGTTAAATTGATGTGGCACGAGTTGGATCAAAATAGTGGGGCTGCCTTTATAGATCCCTAACTATCCGTCACTTCCTCAATTATTCTATCCTAAAACCTCTAAGAGTGTTCTTCCCATTGATGCGGGAGTCGGAGAAACCGCAATTCCTGCCGTTTTCATCGCGTCAATCTTGGCTTCTGCTGTGTCATCACCGCCAGAGACAATCGCACCCGCATGGCCCATTCTTCGCCCTGGAGGCGCTGTCACCCCGGCTATAAATCCTACAGTCGGCTTTTTCACTTTATTGTCCGCTAGGAAGCGGGCTGCATCCACTTCAGCCGAGCCCCCGATTTCACCAATCATGATGATTGAGTGAGTATCATCATCAGCCAAAAACAACTCCAGAACGTCAATAAAATCGGTCCCTTTCACTGGGTCGCCACCAATTCCAACACAGGTAGACTGACCAAGACCGGCCATTGTTGTCTGGTGTACGGCCTCATAGGTGAGCGTACCAGAGCGAGAGACAATCCCTACATGACCATCCCGGTGAATTTTACTCGGCATGATACCGATTTTACATTCGTCGGGCGTGATAACCCCCGGGCAATTCGGGCCAACAAGCCGTGATGATGATCCTACTAGAGCGCGGTTGACCTTGACCATATCCTGAACAGGAATACCCTCGGTAATACAAACGATTAGTTCAATTTCCGCCTCAATTGCCTCAAGAATTGAGTCTGCCGCAAATGGGGGCGGCACATAAATTACACTGGCATCAGCGCCGTGCGCTTCTTTAACTTCGCGAACCGTATCGAAAACCGGCAACGTTTTGCCTTCTGCGACGCCCGAACCCTTCCAGGTTTGTCCACCCTTACCGGGGGTTACCCCACCAACCATCTTCGTTCCATAAGCAATGGCTTGCTCGGTGTGAAAAGTACCCTGACTACCGGTCAGGCCTTGGCAAATTACCTTCGTATTTTTATTTACCAGAATGGACATATATGCTCCCGTCTACGACATTTAAAAATGTCTTAGACCTGTCCCTCGCGCATCGCAACATTACAATTGCCGCCACGTGGCAAGTTTTGGCAATTTACACGTCTTTTTTACTTTTTTGCGGCGAAAACGGAATTTAAAAAACGTCTGGTTTGGAATTACCGGATTTAACATGGTTCAAAATCAGGGTTCTTACGCTTTTCCTGCCCAATCCTAATATTACAAACCTAAAAACCGGATGCACAATTGTGTTGAAGATCATATAGTGATGAGAGCCATTGACGACTATGGCCGTCTCATTCAAATGTGATTTAACCTCTCAAACCCCAACGGCTTAACCCATATGGATAAGATCTCAACTTGGCATTCATTTGGCGGAACACTCTGCTTGTATGAACATAATAGTAATACGTGCAACACCCCTATGACCTTTGGCGCATATATACCGCCCCAGGCGAAAAACGGGTCCGTCCCGGTATTGTGGTATCTCTCCGGGCTAACATGCAACTGGTCCAATGTGATGGAGAAATCCGGTCTCCAGCGCGTCGCATCTGAACTTGGTATCATGATCATTGCCCCTGATACCTCCCCCCGCTCCAATGACGGTAAGAACATTCCCAATGATGACGCCTATGATTTGGGGCAAGGGGCGGGCTTTTATCTCAATGCCGTAAAGTCCCCATGGGCAGAACATTTCCAGATGGAAGACTATCTTATCAAAGAATTGCCCGAACTCGTCTCGGCTCACCTCCCCGCCAATATGGAGCGCCAAGGTATATTCGGCCATTCCATGGGCGGGCATGGCGCATTGACCCTCTTTTTAAAAAATCAAGATCGGTTCAAGTCGGTTTCGGCTTTCGCACCAATTGTTGCGCCCTCACAAGTGCCTTGGGGCCAAAAAGCATTCCAGACATATCTGGGCAATGATGAAGCCCTATGGGCCAATTATGATGCGTGCGCCCTCATCGCCAAAGGTAAAACCAACGCTCATATTTTGATTGATCAAGGCGCAGCCGATAATTTCCTTGAGGAACAATTAAAACCTCATCTGTTTCAAGAGGCCTGCGACAGTGTTGGACAAGACCTAACCTTGAATATGCGCGAGGGTTACGATCATTCCTATTATTTTATTGCTTCCTTTATGGAAGATCATTTGCGCCATCATGCAAAAACTCTTTGTACATCCTAATGCACCCCGCCCATGTCCTTACGCCTCAATATCGAAGCTCATTGGAGTAATGAATGGGCCGTGAAATAGCAAACCACTAACGCGCTATCGCCAGTTCTGGCTTGGTGCGAAAAATAACAAGATTTGCTAAAAGCGCCATTCCCACACATATAAAGAGTGTTATCGCCATGGCATGGATTTCATGGAAAAGCGTTCCCTTGGCCGCGAGCTCACCTTGCCACTTGAATATAAAAGTCGCGTAAAAAATAACGCCAGACACCACGCCAATTATAGCCGCTCTGGCATCGATATTTTTAAAAACCAATCCGACAATAAAGGCCGAAAGAATGGGCATTGATAAAAGCCCATATAATTTTTGAACTGTATTGATGATACTTTCCTGCGCAGCAAAGAAAGGCACAATTAAAATTGCAAGGATCGTCATGCTTGCCGAAACAAGCCCGCTTAAACGGGCAATGCTTCGCGGTTTGGCAATATAGGATTCATGAATATCGCAAACATAGAGCGCCGCAGACGCATTCAAAATCGAATTAAAACTTGTCAGCACAGCCGCCGCGATCGCTGCTGCAAATGCGCCCGAAAGCCATGTTGGTAAAACATGATTTACAATTCTTCCGTAAGCTACATCATTGACATCGCCAAACAGCTTATAAGCAACAATTCCCGGTACGGTGACAATAACGGGAATAATCAGCAAACGAATGGCTGCTGCAACCATGACGCCTTTTTGGGCCTCTTTGACATCCGGGGCTGCCATCGCTCGCTGGGTGATAGTTTGATTGGTACTCCAATAAAAAACCTGAATAAAAATCATACCCGTCAACAAGGTATGCCACGGAATTGGTGTGATTTCGACATCTCCAAACATCCCCTCTTTGCCGATCAGTGATAATCGCTCTTTAGGGATTCCCGACAAATCAAACCCGATCTCTTTCAACGCGAGAAAAGCAACCAGCAAGGCAAGTCCTAATATTAAAACACCGCTATATGTATCAGAAACAGCAACTGCGCGAAGCCCCCCTAAAATCGCATAGGCAGCGCCGACCAATGCAAAAATAATTGCCATAACAAAAATGGTCGAATCGACTTCCAAGCTAGATCCAACAAATAAGCGTTCCCCCAAAGCAGCTGAAAAATCAATACCCGCTAATGACTTCAAAAATAAAGACCCGCCATAAAGAACGGCTGGCAGAAAAATAAAAATATTCCCGAGCAAGAACAAAACCGAAATCAGCGCCCGGATATTTTTATCGTTATATTTTTTTTGCAACAGTTCGGTCGTTGTTGTGCAATTATTACGATAATAAATTGGCAAAAACACAAAGGTTAAAACAAGCAACCCGAAAACAGCAGCCAATTCCCACCATGCAATCAATAACATTTGACTGCCATTCATGCTGACCAATTGGTCAGTGGAGAGATTAGTCAGTGTTATAGATCCTGCGACAAAATACCATTTCAAAGCACCATTGGCGAGAAAGTAATCATGACCATCACTGCGCCCACCCGTTGCCGCCTTACGGCAATGCAAATAGGTTAAAAATCCTATTAGCGCAGTAATGAGAAAAAAAATGGAAATCTGTATCGGATCGATCATAGGGTGTATTTCCGCCTGACATTAGGGACAATCATTAGCTCTCGACACTACAAAAGTTAAAGATTGAATTGAAGCGTTAACTACACATCATGTTCGATGCTATAAACGGCTTTCTCGTTGAACCATCGACGTAATTCTTCGATCTCGACTGCTTCCATATGCAAAACAAGTTTTGACCGGCGCAATAATACGTCATCAGCTTTTGTAACGAATTCATGATCGATCAAATATTGAATTTCTGCTTCAAATACATCATCGGCAAAACGCACCCCGAGATCATCAAGAGAGCGGGCATCTTTAAAAATCTGTTCAATACAAGTCCCATAAGCGCGGGCAAGGCGGGTTAACATCGGTTCTGGAATGAAGGGCCATTTGGTTTCTGCTTTTTTGAGGAAACCGTCAAAATCCGCATTGGCGATATCACCGCCCGGCAAATGAACGCCTTTTGTCCAATGTCCGGGTTTTGGAGACTTTAAATAGACCTCAAGCTTATCAACGGCTTGTTCTGATAGTTTGCGATAGGTTGTGATTTTCCCACCAAAAATTGAAAGAATTGGTGTTTTGCCGTCCTTATCTTTTAAATCAAACACATAGTCGCGCGTGACAACAGAAGCATCTTCTTCTTTATCATCGTAAAGAGGGCGAACGCCAGAATATGTCGAGATAATATCTTCAGCCGAGATCGGTGTTTGGAAATATTCGTTGATAATTTCACAAAGATAATCAATCTCGCTTTGCGAAATTTTCGGATCACCTTGCTCAAGACTGAAAGGTTCATCGGTGGTACCGATAAGAGTAAATTCTTTTTCGTAGGGGATTGCAAAAACAATACGATCATCCGAGTTTTGAAGGATATAGGCGTCGTCCCCTTCAAACAATTTGCGCGTGATAATATGGCTGCCCTTTATCAGGCGTAAATTATTTCGATTTTCTTTCCTCTTCGTGTGCTGAATAATATCATCTACCCACGGTCCAGCTGCATTCACGATGGCTTTAGTCTGTAAGCTAGACTCCTTACCATCACTATCAATCAATTCGATCCGCCAATAGTCCCCTTCACGCGTTAAGCCGGTACACTTTGTTCCAACGCGTATATCCGCGCCATGCATTTTTGCTTGCATAGCATTGAGCACAACAAGACGAGAATCTTCTACCCAGCAATCGGAATATTCAAAACCGAATTTATAGTCGTTCTGCATGATCTTCTCATGCTTACTTCCTTCAAATTTTCGCCGCACGGTGCCCGGCAATAATTTTCGTCCCCCTAAATTATCATAGAGAAATAAGCCTAACCGTATCAACCATGCCGGACGCAATCCTTTATGATGGGGCAAGACAAATCTCATGGGCCAGATGATATGCGGGGCTGCGCGTAGCAACACTTCCCGCTCTATCAAAGACTCGCGCACAAGTTTGAATTCATAATGTTCAAGATATCGCAAGCCACCATGAATCAATTTGGTGCTCGATGATGAAGTATGTTGCGCGAGATCGTCCTTTTCGCACAGTAAAACCTTCAAACCTCGGCCAGCCGCATCCCGTGCAATGCCGCTACCATTTACACCGCCGCCTATCACGAGAAGATCAATTTGTTCGGACAAAGATGCGCCCCCTTATTGCTTGGTTAATTGGTTAATCGAGCTGCATTAGACTAGCCGGTTTTTCCACAAATTTCACCTCCCTAAAAACAGTACGCCAAATAATTACCGGATCGGCTTTTTAAAAGGGGTGCCCCATAAACCTGTCCTGAATTTCTTAGTGGCCGCGAAATCGCAATATCAGATCATTCGATAATCGATATCTAGATTTTTGACTTTACTAAGAGCTGATTCTTCCTTATCGCGGCCCATTCATTGGCAAGAAACCCGGACAGTACAAATTTTCTCCGGAGCCAATGAACCTGTAAATCATTCGCTAAACTTGAGGAATACTATTAATGCAAACACCTAATGTAACTTTTAAAACCCGTGTCCGTGATGAGTCAGTCGAGGGCCCTAACCCATTTCGCTGGCAGGATCTAACAAGCGATGATTTATTCAAAAACAAAAAAGTGGTGCTTCTTGCCCTTCCCGGTGCTTTTACGCCAACCTGCTCGTCAACCCATTTGCCCGGCTATGAAGCTGCCTATGATGATTTCAAGGCTTTGGGTGTCGATGAAGTCATTTGTCTTAGCGTGAATGATGCTTTCGTGATGTATCAATGGGGTGAGCATATGGGCGTGGAAAAAGTTAAATTGCTCCCCGATGGCTCAGGTGAATTTTCCCGCAAAATGGGCATGCTCGTTGATAAAGATAATCTCGGATTTGGTATGCGCTCATGGCGCTATTCAGCCTTTATCAATAACGGCTCTGTCGAGAAAATTTTCTCGGAGGAAGGCTTTAGCGACAATTGCCCAAGTGACCCTTTCGAGGTTTCAGATGCGCAAACCATGTTGAAATTCCTTAAAGGTCATCTTGTTAATTAAACCAGAATAATTTTGATGAAAAAGCCCTCACGGATGGACCATCCGTGAGGGTTTTTTGTTTTAAGAGTGTCACACAAGGTTAGAGACTTATCACATTGTAAACGCTCGCAAATAATGGCCAAATTTGCTCTTAAAGGTTAGCTTATCCGTCAATCCGGGCGCCCAAAGCGTTCATTAATTCGACAAAATTCGGGAAGCTTGTGGCGATCATGGAGAGCTCATCCACCCCGATCTTGGCCTTGCTCGCCATTCCCATAACCAGAAAACTCATAGCAATTCGGTGATCGTGATAGGTTTTAGCAAGGCCGCCGCCATGCACAGGCTCGCCGCTACCGGTCACTTTCATCCAGTCAGGCCCGCTCTCGACCTTTACGCCATTCGCAATTAACCCCTCTTCCATTGCGGCAATACGATCACTCTCCTTGATACGCATTTCCCCAATACCGGCCATCAGGGTTTCGCCCTTTGCAAAAGCCGAGACAATTGAAACGATTGGATATTCATCGATCATAGCAGGCGCGCGCGAGGCAGGAATTTCAACGCCATATAATTCACTCGCACGCACCCGAATATCGGCAACCGGTTCACCGCCTTCATTGCGCGGCGCCAGAATTTCAATCTGTCCGCCCATTTCCTGAAATGTGGTTAGCACCCCGATGCGCATTTCATTCATCAAGACATTGCGGACCAGAATGTCACTACTCGGTGTAATCAAAGCCCCTGCAATCGGGAAGGCCGCAGACGAGGGATCGCCAGGGACATTAATATGTGTTCCCGACAAGCTTTGCTCTCCAGCTAGAGATATTAAACGCCCCTCTTCCTCAAAGGGTTCGACCTCGATCTTGGCCCCAAAACTCTTGAGCATGTTTTCAGTATGATCGCGCGAGCGCAATGGCTCCTCAATGATCGTTGTGCCTTTGGCACCAAGCCCCGCCAAAAGAATCGCTGATTTGATCTGCGCCGATGGCACTGGCAAGCGGTAACGAATAGCGTTGAGATGATTTGCCCCTTCGAACTGAACCGGCAAACGGCCTTCATTGCTCATTGCCACCAAACCCATTTTGCTCAATGGTTCAAGAATACGCCCCATTGGACGCCCTCTAAGGCTTTCATCACCATCGAAGCCAGCTTCGATCTTAAGACCGGCAACCAGCCCCATTGCAAGGCGGACACCCGTACCGGCATTCCCGAAATAAAGCGTGGAATTTGCGTCACGGTCCTCATGACCGGCGTTTATGGGACCATTGAAAACCCGCCATGTCTTCGCTCCCCCTTGATCAATATCGCATTCAATTTCTGCCCCAAGGGCGCGCATACAAGCTGCACTGCGCAGTACATCTTCGCCCTCCAAAAGGCCGGTAATTGTTGTCTCTCCCTTAGCGATGGCGCCCAGCAAAACGCAGCGGTGGGATATGGATTTATCCCCCGGCAGGCTGACTTCCCCCTTAAGTCCTGTTTCTTTTGCAACAGGAAGACTCCATGCCGCACCGTCCTCTGCGTCTTTGAATGTCATTATTGTCACTATTCTCTCTTGCGCAAATCATCTGACCCGCGTATTGACCGTATTTTTCAGGCTTTCAATTGACAGGAAAGGTCGGCCATGGCAACAGACCTGTCTATTTTTCGCGATTGAAATAATCAAAACGCAATAGTAATTTTCAGAAAGGCGTGTCGTTCCCGTGAATAAAGCAGAACTCGGTACAAAACGCGATTGCCCGGAATGTGGTGCAAGATTTTACGATCTCCTAAAGGAGCCTGCCCATTGCCCAAAATGTCATCATGAATTTATACCTGAAGCCCTCCTGAAACCTCGCAAGACTCGCGCTGAAGAAGAAGCCGAGAAAACCGAGGAAGGTGAAATAGAGACACCGGAACAGGAAACTTCTCTTGAAGAGGCTGATGCAGAGAATAAAGCAGCTGAAAGCAAGCGCAAAGGTAACCTCGACGACGACGAAGATGGTGGTGATGAAGTTGAAGGTGAGGACATCCCCGATATCGAAGATTTAGGTGTCGATATTGAAGATGATGACACTGAAACCGATGATTCCCTGCTTGATGACGACGATGACGATGACGTCTCCGCGATCATCAAACCAACCGACGACGACGAATAAGGTTTTATTTTTTCCTTGCGATCATGCTGTCTTATCGATAGTTTTGCGATCCAATGTGCGCCCGATATATTCTTATCAGGCCCAATCAAAAAGAAATTGGGGCTATAGCTCAGCTGGGAGAGCGCTTCGCTGGCAGCGAAGAGGTCAGCGGTTCGATCCCGCTTAGCTCCACCATTTTCTTATCTCGCGACAATTCGCTTCGCTCATGTCTCCGATGGGGCGGCCTTTGGGGCCGAGCCGCGGTCGCGGCTTTAGGAAAAACAATTTAAATTCGGTTTATCCCACCACCTTTTTATCTCGCAGCAATACGCTTCCTCATGCCTGAGAAGGGACGCATCGCCCAAATAGGTGGTAACCCGCTAAATTAATGCTCTTTTAATGCAGCCTTTAATTCTCTTACTGGCGGCGCATAAAGAAATCCAAAAGAAACGGTTCCCTCTTTTGTTTCAACCGCATGATGAATGCGATGAGCCTGAATGATTTTTTTCAGATATTCGTTGCCCCGCGGAATTGGCATCTTGATGCGTTGATGCACAATAACGTCATGGAAGATAAAATAGATCACGCCGTACAGCATGATTCCAATTCCGATATACAGCAATGGCGATAAATAATTGACGCCCGCATAAATCAATACAATTGACGGGATGCTAAAGACGACAGCGAACAGATCATTTTTTTCAAACATATTATTATGAGGTTCATGATGGGATTTATGCCAGTTCCACATAAATCCGTGCATCACATATTTATGGGCATAGTAGGCAACTACTTCCATTAAAGCGATCGAGATCACTACCAAGAATATATTAAACAGAATTATCATGAGCGACCTCGAACGCCGTCCTGTCGTTTAGATTGGCGAAGCTAATGCAAACGCCACCACGGCGTATCCGGGTGATCGTGATGCTCCTCATGATAGCCGAAAGGTAGAGGCTTATAAAGGAGAGAAAGGGCGGCAAATTCACCAATTGCTTTCGTGCCGGATGTGTGCACGACTTCAGGGGTTCGGCGGGGCGAATAAACTCCAAAATAGAAAAGCCATAGCGCTGACACCCAGTCGGGGCCCACCGAGATACTTAACGACAGGCCAGTAACTCTATTTCCACTCATCACTACACTGATATTATTGCCAATATCAAAATTTTAAAACCCTTGAGCTGGCATTAATCCACCAATGCGCTCTCGTCAGGCATACCAACAATATGAAAACCCGCATCCACGTGATGGGTCTCTCCGGTGCAGGAGGCCCCTAGATCAGAGAGGAGATAAAGCGCCGCCCCCGCTACGCCAGAGGGCTCTGTATCATCGCGCAAGGGGGATGATTTTTTATTAAACGAGAACATATGACGACCAGATGAAATACCAGCGGCCGCCAGCGTTTTAATTGGTCCCGCTGAAATCGCATTGACCCGGATATTGGCGGGGCCAAGATCACGGGCGATATAGCGCGTGGAGGCCTCAAGGGCTGCTTTTGCGACACCCATAACATTATAGTTAGGAATAGTCCGTTCACTGCCTAAATAGGTTAGTGTGATCATGGAGCCGCCATTGGGCATGATTTTGGAAGCGCGATTGGCCGCATCCACAAATGAATAGGCGGATACATCCATTGTATCAGAAAAAATCTGGCGGGTTGTATTCTCTACGAATGAGCCCTCCAAAGCGGATTTATCGGTAAAAGCAATGGCGTGGACCAGAAAATCCATCGTACCCCACTCGCGCTCTACAGCGCTAAATGTTGCTTCCATTTCCTGATCATTCCCGACATCACACGGCAAGATCAATTTCGCGCCAAGGCTCTCAGCCAAAGGCCTGACCCGGCGCTCCATGGCTTCATTTACATATGTAAAAGCAATCTCCGCGCCCATTGCATGGAGTTGTTGCGCAATATACCAGGCAATAGAATTCTTATTGGCAACGCCCATAATCAGGCCGCGTTTGCCTTTCATCAAATTACCCTTGATGGGAAATTCCAGTTCAGCCATATCTATCTCCTGTCAGTCATAAAATAGTAAATTCCAAGCTTGCTGTTTTACCCTTAATTATCCACCGGACTGCCGAATTATCAGTAAAACCAGAACAAAATATGCAAGCCAAATGAGGGCGTAGACGCCATATTTAGTAAGATTTGGTAACTGCCTGACGGTTTTCAAGATCATGGTAAACCACCACAATCCACCCGTGGCAATTAACACCGCAACAAAAATCGCAGCTGGATCAAACGCCATCTACACCCTGCCCACAGCAAGGCATCCATTCGTTCCGCCAAATCCAAATGAATTGGTCATGAAACTATCCACCTTGGCATTATCCATGCGTTCACGGATGATAGGAAGATCAGCAAATTCCGGATCGATCTCTTCAATATGGGCAGAAGCAGCCAGAAACTCTTTCTGCATCATTATTAAAGAATAAATTGTTTCCTGCGCGCCGGTGGCCCCTAGTGAATGGCCTGTTAGGGACTTGGTTGATGAGAATGGCGGAATTTTATCACCGAAAACTTCCCGAATAGCCGCAGTCTCGCGGCTATCGCCTACCGGCGTTGAAGTTCCGTGGGTGTTAATGTAATCGACGCTTCGGCCAGCAAGTTTGAGGGTCTCGTTCATACATCGAACAGCCCCCTCGCCAGATGGGGCAACCATATCGTATCCATCTGAATTGGCCGCATACCCTATCACTTCACCATATATCTTGGCATCGCGTTTTTTGGCATGTTCATAATCTTCAAGAATGACAACCCCGGCCCCGCCAGAGATCACAAAACCATCGCGGTTAACATCATAGGCCCGCGAGGCGACTTGAGGTGTATCATTGAATTTGCTCGACATCGCGCCCATGGCATCAAACATATTGGAGAGCGTCCAGTCAATTTCCTCGCCGCCACCAGCTAAAACAATATCCTGTTTGCCCCACTGAATTTGCTCGGCTGCCGCGCCGATACAATGAATGGAGGTTGCGCAAGCTGATGAGATTGAATAATTCACGCCCAGAATTTTAAGGGGTACCGCAAGGGTCGCAGAATTGGTCGAAGACATGGCGCGCGGCACCTGCGTCGGGCCAATTTTTTTGGTGCTTTTATGTTCTCTTGTCTTATCGGCCGCCTCAATAATCGCCTTGGTACATGGACCACCTGATCCCATGACAATACCGGTTCTCGGATTAGAAACCTCGTTCTCTTCCAAGCCCGCATCTTCAATGGCTTGCAAGGCGGCAAGATAATTCCACGCTGCGCCCTCACCCATAAAGCGGCGCGCTTTACGGTTTAAGGCCTCTTCTACATCCAGAGTTGGCGGCGCATGTACCTGAGAGCGAAATCCAAAATCAGAATAGATTTGCGACTTCTGGATACCCGACGTGCCATTTTGCAAAGAGCGCGTTACCTCTTCAACATTATTTCCAATGGAAGACACAACTCCCATTCCCGTTATAACTACGCGCCGCATAAAAACTCCTGTATATTTCACCTGTAAGCTAACAATCCGTCAGCTTTTACATATCAAAAAGGTAGCTAAAATCATCGCCAGATGTTTTGCAAAATTTCAGATCACTTAAATTCCGGCTTCCAACTGCTCGCGAGAGAATAGTCCAACGCGCAAGTCTTTAGCCTCATAAATTTTCTTATCATCCGCATACATAGTGCCATCGCCTATACCTAGAACCAGAGGTTTCTTCATCGTACGCCGTATGCTGATTTCATATCGCACCAATTTGGTCTTTGGTGTAACCATACCGGCAAATTTGATTTCCTTGGCACCCAGTGCCCGTCCATGACCGGGAATTTTGGACCATGTCAGAAAAAAACCAATCATCTGCCATAAAGCATCCAGTCCCAGACAACCGGGCATGACAGGATCACCCGGAAAATGACAGTCGAAAAACCAGATATCAGGATGGATATCAAGTTCAGCGCTCATAAACCCTTTATTATATTCGCCGCCATCACTGGTAATACTGACCATACGATCGAACATCAGCATTGGCGGAACGGGAAGTTGCGCCGTTCCTTCACCGTGGAGTCCGTGGTAACCACATTGAAGGAGTTCTTCGCGCGTATAGCTATTTTTTTCTGTCATGAAGGTCTATTTCTAATCCGGTAATTTCGATTTAGGTACACTTACAATTTTCAGCCTTTGCTCTCTCATTGAACTTTAGCGCCTTGAACAGTCAAATTGGCAATCGACAAGGGACAAGTGGTTCCGAGAAAATTATTTGTGTGCCACGACCATAGAAGACAACCCGTTGAATCTGACCAAAACCAACCCGTGGCCAGGAACACAAATGTGTCCAATATAACTCGCCGCACCTGTATCTACTTGGTAATCGGGTGCACTTGGCGGGTCAATCAAACATTTCAGGAATTATGCACAGGCACGACAGAACATCATCGTCATGCTTGAACCGCCCTATGAAAAAATAGAGCTAAAAGCCGAAAAAATCTCATAGATTTATTGTCTTACAGGCTTGGAGTTAACCGCTATATCCCCAGATAGCACTTTTATTCACCCAACCAGCAATCTTGCCAATACGCATCAAACAATGTTGATTTTGACATTTCAGGACGCGCCCGATAACTCCCCGCTCGACCTCGGCACGGATGCGTGATTTTTCGTCAATTTTGGCGCGCAAAACCTCTCTATTAGCTACAATCATAGCCGTATGATTACCCGATAGCAGGGTTGCATGAACCCAGCATTGATCCCCTTCCCGGTCCTTGATTTTACGCCAATGATCTGTCGTTTCAGCGACAACGCTGACCGGCAAACCCTTACGCCTGAACGTAAATTGCACAGGGTGGCCTAAACTGGGCCCGGAACGGCAGTTGGATTTGTCAGATTTGAGCGATACAAAACGCGGAACCGGAAACCCTGATGGTGTATCGGTTCGCACCGCGACCTCAGGGCTTTCTTGTCCGGCCTCAAAACCGTCTTGGCCGGTCTGCGACCAGGCAGCCCCCACGGGCACAAACAAAAAGGCAATCAAAACCCATAACCGGATCACGAGGTGTTTGTGTGGCTTGTTCATCGGCTCATTTAAATCCATAATTACATATCTACCGCTCGACTGGTAGCGACCTTGACCTTTGAGAACTGGTCGGAAAAATTGATCGAAATGTGGAAAAATTGGTGTTTCTCAGTATATGGGATATGACTAGTGCGTTAACACATCGTTAACCCTAATTAAAAAAGTTGATGAATCTTCATCCCAAGCTGATAGATTTATAATTTGCCCGCCAATAGGGCGCATCATGGATAATGGAGAATTTAAAAATGGCGCAACCGGTAACGACCAAAGACATTACGGTCGGTATCACGCGCAAGCTCCCCGATAGCATCGAAGAACGCCTCAAAATGCTTTTCAAGGTTGAAGAGAACCTTGGAACCGAGAATTTATCCCCTGCCGGGCTGCTGGAAATGGCGAAAAAGGTAGATGTCCTTGCCCCTACCCTTAGCGATCGGCTCGATGCCAATTTCTTTGAACAGGTTGGCGACCGCCTGAAGATGATCGCTAATTTTGGTGCTGGCGTTGATCATATTGATATCGACGAAGCGCATAAGCGCGGTATTTTGGTCACCAACACGCCATCCGTTCTCGCTGACGATGCCGCGGATATGGCTATGGCCCTCATTCTCGCAGTCCCCAGACGACTTGTCGAAGGGGTACGCGCGCTGGATCGTGGTGATTTTACCGGTTGGTCTCCCACATGGCTATTAGGTAGCCGCGTGCGCGGTAAAAAACTTGGAATTATCGGCTTGGGCCGCGTCGGGCAGGCAATTGCAAGACGCGCTAGCGCTTTTGATCTGGAAATCCATTATCACAACCGCGCGCCGATCAACCAACATATGGAAAAAGAGCTCAAAGCCACTTATTGGGAAAGTCTTGATCAAATGCTGGCGCGGGTAGACATAGTCTCGGTAAATTGCCCTCATACCCCGGCGACCTATCATCTTTTATCCAAGCGTCGCCTCAATCTGCTTCAACCCCATGCTTACATCGTAAATGTTTCACGTAGTGAAATCATCGACGAAGAAGAGCTTGCGATAATGATTTCCGAAGGCAAACTTGCCGGTGCTGGTTTAGACGTCTTCCAGGGAGAGAAAAATTCCAATGATGTTCTGATGCGTGCGCCAAATGTATTGCTTCTACCTCACATGGCATCTGCGACAGTGGAGAGCCGCAACGATATGGGCGAGAGCATGATTATAAGTATAAAGATGTGGGCTGATGGCCACCGACCGTTAAACCGCATTATACCCGGAATGGATTAATCATAATGGTCGCAGGCTATGATATGCGCCTATCACAAGAAGCATGCATCCCTATCTTCATTCCCTGCTTTTGCCCTTTTTATTTAGGCTCCAGTAAGTCCCATCGATTTCCGTATAGATCTTCAAAAACGGCCACTAAGCCATAGGGCTCGTCCCGGGGCTCTTCATGAAACATGACCCCCTTGTCGCGCATTGATGTGTAATCACGGTAAAAGTCATCTGTACTTAGAAAAAACATCACCCGATCGCCGCCTTGTCGGCCAATATAGGCCTCTTGCTCTTTTGTCGAAGGTTTTGCGAGCACAATTCCCGTGCCTTGTTCATCACCAGGGGGATGAATTGTAACAAATCGTTTGCCCCTCCCCATATCATCATCCCCCGTCACGCAAAAGGAAAGCTTGTTGATATAGAAGGCTATTGCTTCATCATAGTCACGAACCAGTATTGTAAATGCGCCGATTTTTTGATTCATCTCGCCTATCACCGCTCCATAAACTGATAAGAATCAATTATGCGATTAATTCTTATTATCATAAATATCCCGTTCTTCAGCAAATTCACGTGATTTTCCGCAACGTAACACAAAAGTGAAGGCCAAGCCCTACGCCGTGCGTATATGTGTATAGGAATTGAACACAATATCGGTTTAATTTGTGCCCGTAGAAAACTTCGGCTAATAGATTGAAAAAATCGACGAAAAATAATTATGGCTGTTCGGGATCAAAATACGCAACAACACATAACCAACCCTTTAGTTAAGGGTTCGCCCATTGCTGCTGCGCGAAGAATATTTTTGAGGTTGCTATCAAGCACCCTTTTCATAACCTTGGCCTTTTTTCAGACCCACGCTGTACTGGCAGATGACCTCCCGCTTGGAAATCCATTTCTACGCTATGCAAACCCGGACCATGCGGTCCTTGCGGTACAAACCAAGTTCGATATTGAAAATGGCTATGTTCGGGTTTCAATCTACCGATCAAACGAAGAATTTTTGAACACGCCAGCGCTTCGTTTCGAAGGTGAACTGGATGAAACGGGTTTTGCCCTCTTCTCACTTGAAGATCTGGAACCTCATCAATATTCTTTTATTGTCTATCTTGATGAAAATACAGATGGACGTCTCAACCGTAATTTAATTGGCCGCCCTAAAGAGCCATATATCTTTTCAAATGATATCGTCCCGGCTTTACGCAAACCAACTTTTGAAGAAACCAAAGTTGATGTCGGCCCCGGCCAGGTTGTTGTATTAACGCTTGAGTAAGCTGCGAAGAACTTAACAACAATCTATTGCAATACATAGATTACTTCTCATTGCTTTCTTATCAGAAATTCATCAATAAGATTGATTGGATAATGAATTTCTAAGATGTGAAAAATGAGGAATCAGACAGCATCATTCCTCATTTTCACAGATATTAGAGATATTGTTGTTTATGACCCACCTCTGCTACCGCCGCCACTACTACCAGATGTTTGTCTTGGCGTTGGGGCTTGCGGTGCACTTCGCTTGATATTGCGTTTTTTCTTGTTTTTCAGCTTGCCAATAGCATCAATATTGTAGCTCAACTCTTCCATCTCTACACTATTTACAGGTTCTAACTTCTTGAATTGAGCTTCCTTGGCTAAACGACGTAAGTGTTTTACGATTTTTTTGTCGTCGCCCTTAAAGAGAGCCTCACGATACCAGCCATAAACTTGAGGAATTTGAGCTTGGTTCGCTTTTATTTTTACAACGCCTTTCTCATTTAAGTAGCGCTTACCTAATTTTGGAAGGACGTCGCGAACATTTTCACCTCTAAACCCTGGTTTATATAGAGGAGGTGCTCCGTCCACCCCTTGATAAAGTCCGTATACAATATTTGGATCCTTCCAATTGGCAAGGATAATGCCTTTTTCGATATCATTGATCGAGAGGTCTATACCTTTAATGACCACCATTTTCTTCGTCCACATTTCACCGGGTTCTTGGAATGTGCCCCGCTCTTCTGAAATTTCGGAACTACCATCTACTGCGATCGCAAAAACCACAAGCAAATTGCGTAAATTTAACCAATATGCAAGTTGGTCATTGCGAGATAGTTGGTCGACCGGAAGTTCTTTCAGATATTGAATATGTTGAATAAGCTTGCGGGCTCCCGCCGTTTTTATGAGGTTGTAGTCCAGCTTGACCCGGTTTTTATGAACCAGACTATAACTGTTCATGAAACGAATATAATCTTCATAATTGACCGATATGGAGCTTTTCTCTGCATGATATGCAAATCTACTTAAATCCGTACTCTGAGAAACAACAGATTGAGCAGATTCTGTCACCGGCTCTACATCTGCACTCTGAACCGGCTCGTCTTTTTTCTTTTCTGTTAACTCATCCGCCGCAGGTGTTTGCGCTGCACTTTGAGCCAACGCATCGCCATCAGCTTGCCCTTCCGGTTTAGAAGCCTGTTTTTCCGCTGCAATCTTTTGGAGAATCGCCTCCCCTTGTTTTTCAATATTGTTTTCTTGACCGTGAGCTAATTGCGCAGAACCCAAAACAAGACACGCAGCCACAATTAAGGTTGATAGAGAAATTCCAGCAGTCGGCGAATTATTCATGATATCTTCCTTTTTAGTCATTACTCTTGTGTCTTCCCTTTAAAAACTATCCTCTGATAGCATTTGGCAATTCTGGGGGCACCCCTGATATTGATTCTCACTGTATTGAATTCAATCCTAATATATATCCTAAACCAAAATCCCATAGGGTTAAATGGCGGTGTATGTAACATATTCGCTAGTAAATGCTTTCCATCCTTTGCACGTGGCCCTTAAGTTGCATCAATCCTTGCTTTAAGTTTAGAGGCTACCTAATAACTAACCGTCATAAATGGTTAAAATAACCAACCCCATTAAAATGACGACACCTATTTTGTAGGATTAATGGATTTATGAATCTACCCAAAACAATCGACGGCAAGAAGGTAAACTCTGGTCCCCCACTCCTCTTTTCTCTCGCCCATGCGGGGATTGAGAGGAATATTCCGGGATCCTGGAGATTGTTGGAGATATTACAAAAAACAGTTCTCAAAAATAATATCACGGCATATGTCCTCAAATCTAGGACAGACATAGCGCCAAGCGTCACGCACGACCATAATTTGCATCAAGATCAGGGGCCAACTACCTCACAATTAGGTCCTGCAGCTTCTAGAGATGTGGTGATATTTGCTCCGCTAGGGCGCCCGGAATCAAGCAAAACTTACGAAAATTTTGACCTTTATGAAGAATATGTGGTCCTCGATATCGTCCATATTTTAAACAAGCGCAAAACCCCGGCGCCTGTATGGTATGTTGATGCTGGCGCAGATATAGGCATGGTCGCAGCACAAATGATACGCCATGTTCATGACCTAGAACATATTTTTGCTTTTGAACCAAACGATCTAGCGCGCACTTATCTAACTGCATTTCTATCTCATAATATATCAGCCTTTGATGTTTCCGAGTGTGCAGTGGGCAATCGCAATGCGCGAGGACATATGGCTTCCCCAGCTAGTGATCCAAGCGATCACGCTTGTTTTTTTCAGGAAGACGAAACTGGTCCCATCAAGATGGTTCCGATATCGAATCTGCCCCCCCCTCAAGATAAGACGGTAATTCTCAAAGTTGATGTCGAGGGTGCTGAAAGTGAGGTGATTGAAGGTGCGCGAAGTTTCTTATCCGCAGCGCAGGATTTTATTGTCACCTTTGAGGCTCACCCCGGAGTGATTTCACGAACAGGAATTGAACCTGAAGCAGTATTCAAATTATTAAAAGACATTAGTGACTGCAAGATTTATCTAGCCGGTGATATCGATCTCGTTTTTGATGAAAAAAGACCAATATGTGACCAAATTCCAGATTATAAAAACGGCAATCATAATTTAATCTGTACAAGCATTATTGATTAATTCTTCTTAAAATTTAAAGTTCTCGCCACAACATCTTAAAATTGCACTGCAAGGGGAGTGAATCATACGTTCACGGTTCTAAAATTTCATAGTTGGACCCGATATGAGGCGGGCCGGTGCATATAAATGCTACTGATTAGAAGGGCTTTATCAAAAGCACAGCTTTTTCTAGTCAGACCCGAAGTGCGGGTCTCTAAATGGATTTTCTTGCAATGGGATAGCCGGGTGGAAATTACATTTAAAGATCAATTCAAACGACTTCTTAATCAACACAATTCTCCAATTGGGATCAAACTTCCCGCTAAATACCACTAAAACTTGATATTTCTCAAAATAGGACACTTCTTTTAATAAAATATTCATGTTTCCTCTGTCAGGCGCTGCAATCATCGGCTATAAGAGAAGCAGGGATTTAGGGTTTTTCTGTTTGCTTCCTAACCTCATGGTTAGACGGCACTATTTCCGCTATTTGGTTTGAGTAACGATTGGGATGCAGCGCATGTCGCAGCTGTTAAAATGGATAATATCTTGTGCAGCTTTTTTGCTGTTAGGCTATGGGGGCTTGTATTTCAATTTTCCAGGCTCCTTCAAGGACGTCGAGTCGTCAATTGAAATCGCAGCGAACACCGCGCTTAAGAATGCCAAACTGGATGATTGGGCTGGCGTACGCATGGAAGGCCAAAAAGCGATCCTCCTTGGAGAAGCTCCAAATACTGCCGAGCGCGATCGGGCTAAATCAGCATTGCTTCGAGCAACGGGGAGCGAGGGGCCGATTTTTGGGGGTGTTACAAAGGCAGTAGCAGACGAAGTTACAATTAAAAATCCTATCCCTCTTGAAAGCCCTTATCATTTTCGCGCAGATATGCAGGCCGATTTTATAAGAGTTTCGGACATGCTACCGGACGAAGCGTCAGTTAGAGAAATAAAAAATTTCCTTACACGAACATTTGCCAATGAGCAGGTCTACAATCATATGCGTGTAGCCAGAGGAGTTCCCAACGATCAATGGGTCAACATGATAAAGGGGAGCCTAAGCGCTCTTTCCAAACTTGATCAAGGCAGCATAAACACCAAAGACTTGGTGGTGAAATTCAATGGCCAGACGAATAATGAGGAAATCGCGCAACAAGTAAATCTACTACTCAGACGATTACCCGCAGAATATACTATTGAGAGCAGTATTTCCGTAGCCGGGAATTTAGTTCGTGAAACCATATTGCCACGCCAAATTAACCCGGATCAGACCAGTACCAGCCAAGACGATCAATATTCTGTATCAGAGACCCCAGAAGATACGCTTGAAATACAAACACCCCAGGCAAGTGATGAGGATACCTTGGAAGAGCTTGCATCGCCTGATGTTAATTTAGCCACTCTTCCTAATCTAGCTGATGAAGAAGTTTTACAAGAACTAGCAAGAGAAATGGAAACTGAAAATATTCCAAACAAATCACAAGACTACAATTTGACAGATATCAAGCCTAATGATGAGGAAATTGATATACCCGCGCCATCTGAAGTAATTCGTACTCGACTAGAAACCCCAGCCCTCGACGGTGGTACAAGTCAATTATCAACGCCTCAAAATAACCTGCCTGCAGCGCCCGAGCCTATTCTTGAGGGGCCCGAAACGATTATTGACGATAATACCGGTCAAATTTTTGAAGAGCGCATAGCTGAGACAATTACAGATAATATTCAATTTGAAGATGAGCGCCGAGCTACGGCAAATTTGAGCGCAGCAGCATTAGGAGTGGCTGCCACGGGCACTGCTGTTGCAGCCGGCATTGCATATGAGAACGCACCCAGAAAACCATTAGAAAAAATTGAGGAACGTAGTGAGCGCCATTGTAAAAATGAACTAGAGGTTATTACAAGAATGCAACCTATTGAATTTGCGCCGGAAAGCACAATGTTCCTATCATCATCCCGGCCAACCATTGCTGCATTAGCTGACATTATGCAGCGCTGTGATGGTCATAGATTCATCATACGTGGCTATGGCGATAATAATTCTATCTCGACTGAAAATCAGCAAATAAGTGAAGATCGCGCAAAAGTGGTTGAACTCTATTTAATTAATCGTGGCGTGGACCAGGTTAATGTCGATACTCACAGGTTTAGTGACACAAATTTAACAAATAAAAATATTACAACGGGATCTGGGAATAACCAGATTGAAATTTCCATGCATGGACTTTTGAACTGAGGACGGAACAATGATTTGGTTAATTACACAAATGTGGATCTTACTATTTGCGGCCTTTGTAATTGGCATCATAGCAGGATTCTGGATTAAACGGCACCGTACGGAAGAAACAGGCTATGAATCCGTACACATGTACGAAGCTGGTGATGATCACAGCGCACCGCCGCTTTCTTCAAGCCCTCAAACACCTTCCTATCTCGAGAAAACCAACTACAGAAATAAGCACGAGAATAACGTTCGCGAAGCCGATAGCCTTAGTGAATTGCCCGATCTCGTCGAACAAAGAAACGATCCGCTTCCAGCAAATAAAACTTCTTCAAAACCCGTCACAGTTGGCGCTACATATGAAGAGTTACCCGATATCACGACTAATAATGAACCAAGTCCACTTACGACTTCATCTTTAAAGTCCACAAGTGTCCATTCGCGCACGCCCACTCTTTATTCTGCCCCGATTAAAGGCACTGCTGACGATCTTAAACGCATCAAAGGCATTGGCCCGACTTTAGAGAGAACTCTAAATAGCACCGGCGTTTATTACTTCAGTCAAATTGCCGCCTGGAGTGATGCCGAAGTTTCCTGGATTGACAATCGTATAGACTTTCCGGGCAGAGTTACGCGGGAAAAATGGGTTGCACAGTCAATTGAATTGGCAAAAGAGAAAGCCAATGCACAACCTATACCCTCCAAAGAAGAAGCGGTACGATCAGACAAAAATCCTGAAATGAATAACGCTATTCGTGCTAATAAAATCAGCGCTTATGAACTGGACAATACTCAAAATAGAGCTGATGCTAAAAATATTGAGTCCCTGAGCACTGCCAGTCAGGATACTGCAAACTATAGCAATGCTCGCGCTGCTGATACCCGGTTTGCACAGAAAGCTGATAAAGCACAAAATAATGACATCAGTACTCATTCGAAAGCCGATATATCTACTCTTGAAAGTACTGGAAATGAGTCCATGACAGCTCTTGATCGCCTGATGGCATTAAAAAACAAGACGAGTAATTAAGTTAAGAATTTACACCAACTACAAACTCTTGGTTTTTGTTAATCGTCGCAACAGGCTAGATGTATCCCATCGGCCGCCACCCATATCTTGGACGTCCGCGTAGAACTGATCAACTAATGCCGTTAAAGGCAAGCGGGCATCGATTTCTCTAGCTTGAGTCAGTGCGATCCGCAGATCCTTGCGCATCCAATCAACTGCAAAACCAAATTCGAATTCATCCTTTTTCATCGTCTGTGTACGGTTTTCCATTTGCCAACTTTGTGCCGCGCCCCCAGAAATGGCATCCAGCATTTTATCAATGTCGAGCTCTGCTTTCTGGGCAAAATGAACGCCCTCGCTTAACCCTTGTAAAACACCGGCGATGCAAATTTGATTTACCGCCTTACACAATTGCCCATGGCCAGAAGCGCCAACATGGACTATCCGGGCGGCATAAGCCTCCATAATGGGCTGAGCTTTTTCCAAATCAGACTGCTCACCCCCGCACATAATAGCAAGCACACCATTTACTGCCCCCGCCTCTCCTCCTGATACCGGAGCATCAATAAACCCGTTACCTTGCTCCGATAATTGAGCGGCCAGTTCCCGCGCTAAGGTTGGCGAGCACGTTGTATGATCGACAAAAATTGCACCCTTTTTCAAGTCCGGAAAAACCTGAGAGCATATGCTTCTCACATCAGGATCATCACCCAAACATGCAAACACAATATCAGCATCCTGAACGGCCTTGTTTGCATCTTCCGCCAAGGTTCCCCCATAGGTTTTTACCCATAACTCGGCTTTGCTGTGTGTGCGATTGTAAACAACAACATCATGGCCGGCACGTTGCAGATGTCCAGCCATGGGAAATCCCATCACCCCAAGCCCTAAAAATGCGAATTTGGCACTCATTCTTATTCCTCTTCTTCGACGTACCCCAACACCAAACTGATTACCCTTGAGGAGTATCTTTGTCGCTATGAGGCCCAACCATATATTGACTTGCAAAATAGATTAGCGGTTTTCCCTGCACACTCTTAAAGTTTTCAACGCGCCCTAGCATAATAATGTGATCACCTGCATCGATCCTTTTCTCGATCAGGCAGTTGAGTGCAGCAAGACAATCATTCAATAAGGGAGCACCAGGCAGAGAACTTTTACCCGTCAGCCCCATTTCTTTTAAGCTTAATGGTTTTGGGTTGAAGCTGGCAAACCGGTTCGATAAATCTTCTTGACCACCATCAAGAATAGAAATTCCGTAATGGTCAGCCCCCATGAAATCGTCATAGGTTGAGGCACGTTTTTCAAGGCACCATAAAACCAATGGCGGCTCGAGAGAGACGGAGGTAAATGAGTTTATGGTAATCGCGACTGGCTTACGACCATCTTTTCCCGCATTTTTCGTGTTGGAGTTTGCCGGATGCCCCGTCGATGGCGACCAACAGCTCGCAATAGCAACGCCGGTTGCAAATCGCCCAAAAGCATCTTTAAGTGGGCGATATTTGTCAATTTGCGTGTCAGTCATAAGGGAATTTCATTATTTCCAGAACCAGAATATAACTTAAACAGAATATTCAGGATTTTTCATTCATGAGGGTACAAAGCTCTAAAATCGCAACTTTACACTAGACTGCGTCCCAACAGACTGGAATTATGCATAAAACTACAAGATACTATAGAAACAGAGTATTTACTCCCTTGTCGCGTACATGCCAATCGGTAAAAAGTAAAGAAATTGTAGGAACACAATCACGTTGTTACCCCTCTTGCCAGCGCTCTTGGCAGTTTAGCAGCTAGAGAAGGAAATGCGAAACGCGCATGGAACAAATACTGGCAAACGCCCCGTGGCAAATGTGGGCAACATTTGTGGTGATCGGGGTCACGATTATCTTCTATGCGTTGGATCGCTTCACGCTTGAAATCGTGTCTGTGTTCGCAATCATTGCATTACTTCTCATATTTCATTTTGCACCACTCCCCCTCGACGATTTCCTCACCGGCAATCGCGGAGGAGGCAAAGGCCTTGATATTTCAGTTTTACTTTCTGGCTTTGCTAACCCAGCCCTCTTTGCAATTTTAGGCCTATTGATCGTCGGCCAGGGCATGTTCCAATCTGGGGCCTTGGTTGAGCCAACGGAATATATTCTACGTCTCCACGAAAAACATCCCGTATTAATGACTGTAATGATTTTTCTGGCTGTTATGGTAGTCAGCGCTTTTCTTAACAATACCCCGGTCGTTGTGATATTTATTCCCATCGTAGCGGCTATCGCAAATGAACGTAAAATCTCAGCCTCGAAGCTGATGATGCCTTTATCCTTCATCTCTATTTTCGGAGGCATGACAACCGTTATTGGCTCTTCCACAAATTTGCTGGCAATCGAATCTTATTATGGCATAACCGGCAAAGAGATTGGCTTTTTCGATCTCACCACAATTGGCGTTATTTTGGCTCTCGTTGGCATTATCTATTTGTTGACAGCCGGTCGGTATTTATTACCGGAACGAGAAAGCTCGGAAAGTACCAACACCCGACAATCCGAGGGCAAGCATTTTATTGCTCAGCTTGAAATCACCCATGGCCATCCCCTTGTTGGGCGCGGCGCAGTCTCTGGATTGTTTCCCGATTTACCAGATATCACAGTGCGTATGGTCCAGCGAAAAGACAGGGCCATTCTTCCCCCCTTTGATGATTTCACCTTTTCAACACATGATGTTGTTATTGTCGCCGCTACGCGCACGGCCCTCACAAAGCTGATTAAGTCCAATCCAGAAATCCTCGAGGGCATGATGGCTGATTTTGTCCTCGAACCAGAAGATGACTCCTCTCAACGATCATCAAATTTATCGATGGTTGAGGCCATAGTAGCCCCCGGCTCGCGGCTAATTGGCCGTACAATTGCCCAGATAGGATTTCACTATCAAACCAATTGCATCATTTTAGGGGTAGAACGGCGAAGCCGGATGATCCGGGAGCGTATGAATGCTATTCGCCTTGATGCGGGTGATGTGTTGCTGGTTGTCGGAGATATCAAAGATATACAAGCGCTTCGTGCGGAGCGCGATGTCCTGATGCTGGAGACGAGCATGAAGGATATTCCTGACCCTCGCAATGCACGTATTGCTATTTTGATTTTTGCATTTCTAATTTTATCAGTAACCAGCGGTGTGTTATCGATAACCATCGCAGCGATTACAGGCGCTGCTGCGATGGTCGCTGCTGGGGTCTTAAATGTACGACAAGCCGCCCGCGCCGTGGACCGACGTATATATCTGCTTATTGGTGCTGCTTTGGCCATGGCAACTGCGCTAGAGCGCACTGGCGGCGCGGCGCTTATTGGTCAGGCACTCGCAGAGGCGTCCATAGGCTTTGGCCCCGTTGTACTGATTTCTGCATTCTTTATATTTTGCGCTGGTATTACTAATGTGCTCTCGAATAATGCGACCGCGGTTCTGTTTATGCCGATTGCGGTTAATACAGCCTCGAGCGTCGGGATAGACCCTACCATATTGGCGCTTACCGTTATCTTTGGGGCAAATTGTTCTTTTGCGACACCGGTCGCCTATCAAACCAATCTGTTGGTGATGACACCGGGTCATTATAAATTCAGTGATTATATGCGCGTTGGAGGCCCCCTTATTATCGTAATGTGGATCGCCTACACCATCATTGCGCCGATCTATTTTCGCGCAATTGGCCTACTTTAATATATACAGACAACGCCCCTATAATTAACCATACCTTAATACAATCGCTTTCAATATTTATACATATTGACCGATTATGATCTCGTAGATTCTGGTCGTTAATGACGCCTCGTAATTTGCATATGACCTCTTATAACGCTAGAATTTTGGCAATTAAAAAACGCCCAATGCGACAACCAAACAAGAACTAACTCGAGAGAAAACCAGGACAACGCTTCAATGCGAAAAGAAGACATAACACAGCGATATGGCATCGAGGATAGTGATGACTATTTCATCACCGCCCCTGCCCCATGTCCCTATCTTCAGGGGCATATGGAACGCAAAGTCTTCTCTTTCCTGAAAGGGGATAACGCACCCTTACAAAATTCCGAACTAACACAACGAGGGTTTCGGCGTTCACAAAATATCATTTACGTGCCGTTCTGCCAGAACTGTTCAGCTTGTGTCGCGGTTCGTGTAAAAGCCCAAGATTTTCCAACAACAAAGTCCCGGCGCCGTATAGTTAATAAGAACAAAGATATTGTACGTCGCATTCGCCCCGCCAGAGCGACCAGCGAACAATTTTCAATTCTGCGAGCCTATCTCGATAATCGCCATAGTGATGGCGGCATGGCCGACATGACGGTTCTGGATTATTCAGCCATGGTTGAAGAAACAGCCGTTGACGCGATGATTGTTGAATATTGGTTGCAAGAACAAGATAAACCCGAACGCCTTGTTGCTGCTGCGCTCACTGATCGACTGATTGATGGGCTATCAATGGTCTATAGCTTTTTTGATCCTGATGACCAGAATCGTAGTCTCGGCCAATATATGGTGCTCGACCATATCCGGTTTTCCGCCGAGTTGAATTTGGACCATTTATATCTGGGATATTGGGTCGAGAACTCTGCCAAAATGAATTATAAAGCTCAATTTCAACCGATGGAAAAACTCACCCGTGAGGGGTGGGTCGCAATGGATTGACATTGTTTACGCTTGAAGACGGTTGAAAATTTTTCCTAAATTTGAGCGAACCCTCTATCCAAAAACAGAAAGCGAATATTGGTTTTCCCAAAGATCAAAACTACAGCTAGTATGCACACAGCCCTCTTGAACGATGTTAAATTCGCCGATAGGCATCAACATCGGCCCGGAATTGCAAAACATCGCCGACACGCACCACTTCGCCGGTCGCTTCTACCGGATCGAGCACTAATGGCAAAACTTCCTTTGTTATCGGACCACCTCTTGCGTCCGTCATCAACATCACTGATTCTTTCCCTTTGCCATCGCGCACCCAGAAACTTGGCGGGATGCCGCCGCGAATGCAAAGGCTGGCGCAAGCTTTGTGTGTCATCCCGCGCGCTGGCTTCATCACCCCGAAGAAACATTTAGAATCCACAATCAGGCCGCGATAAGTCGCAGGGCCCAATTTCTCCGTAAGCGGATTTCGTAAGACTTCCATGTCTTGAGGGCTGATATTGGCATCTTCTTCCAGCCACTCATTGAGCAATGGTGGCACTTCGAGCATTTGCCGGTTTTTGCGCTCTATCAAAACCCCGGACGCTTGAACCGGTCTTGCTGTGTCGGGCGTATTGCCCAAAACGGAGGTACATTTGCCAGCCGTTACCACCAAAACGGTGCGTACGCCGCCGGGCACACTCTCATCAAGCATGCGCAAGGCTGGATAGGGATAGGTAGACCATGCCCCGGTCACCGCATGGGTCGCGCCGGTGTTCCAGGAGCCGGCCCCCGGATCATCAAGTTCGCGGGCAATCGCGAAGCTGATCCCGGTTGTCGCGGCGAAGGCCACGGGCAAAACCCCCAGCAAGAAACGGCGGTCTACTTTTGGCGCTGGTGCCCAGCCGATAAACATTTCGCCCTTGTCTGAGGTGGACGGCTCGGTAATCCCCGGCGTCAATCTTGATGCTTGCTTATCACTCATGTTGCCACCTGTGCATGCATGTTGGTCTCACGGTTAATGATGGCCGGGGCTGTTCGTGCGCCCGGCTTATTTGGTTTTGTGCTGAGAAATAAAATGCCCTGCTCAATTTTGACATCATAGGTGGCAATCTTCTCGGTAAAGGGCGGCGGAGAGATGCCATCATCGGGGCGATATTGCCAGCCATGCCATGGACAGGTAATGCACCCATCAATCACGCGTCCCTCACCCAGAGGGCCGTTTTGGTGACGGCAGGCATTTTGTACCGCAGAAATTTTAGTCTCGTCATAACGGAATACCGCGACCCGATCCCCCTTAGGCAAGGGAACAATAATCGCACGATCATTTTCAATGGCCATCGGATCGCCAATCTCGATCCAGTCTCCAGATCGAAAGCGTTTAAGGCCACTATCCACGCCCCATTCGCGCATACCCGTATAAATATGAAGCCCACTGACTAATAATAAAGCGGTTGCCGTTAATGCGGGATAAAGCATCGATTTTTCAGTCATCAATGCCCCGAGAACGATATGCATAACCAACAGCCCATAGGCCGGATAAATCAGCATATGCAGCGCTTTCCATACAGGGGCTGAGAGATTGTTTAGCCAGAAATCGTGGCTGGTCGATGCCATTATAAAGAGGATCAAAAAGGCTACAAATCCCAATATCTCAAAGGGGAAACCGGGAATGCGATCATTTATGGGATTGCTGGAAAAAAGCGATATGAACGGGTTTAACCCGCCGCCGCCATGATACCATAATAGCGCCAATCCAAAATGGGCCGCCGCAACGATAAAGGTGATAACGCCCAAATGGCGGCGATTATAAAGCAGTGTATTAAATCGCTTGGATATCCGCGCCAATGGGCCAATCATCAAAATAATGGTTAGCATGGTAAATGCGCTAACCCCTAAAGCGCGGATTAATAGAACAATCGGGTCAGCGACATTTCCCGATGGATGCGTTGCCAGGCCAATGGCCATAAACACACCAATAAATGCAATAATCGCAACGACAACATAGATGTCATAAACGATCTTATTACCATTCCATTGGACTGCTTGATATTGATGTCCCATCAGGAAACCTCCCCAGCCGAAAGAGTTTCTATGGCTGGCGGTAAATCGCTAACCGGGTCGGGGGGACGTTGTTGCCAAGCCCACACGCCGAGAAATGCAGTGATAGGAAAGAGAAATAACCAGATCACAAGATGCGAACGACGATGAGGACGTTTCATGAGGTTTCTTCCTCTATTGGCTCATTAATGGTGTGAAAGGATAGGCTGCGTATTAGCAATAAGGGCCAGACAGCCATGCAGCCCAGAAAGATCATCGGACGAAATAAAAAACTAGCCCCGCGTGCTGCGTAATCAAGCCGTCCAGCCAGAACGACAACAAAGAACAGCCCGAATATCAATCCAATGCCGAAATATATAGCAAGTGCCAGAACAATGGTTTGCGCCATAGTTGATCCCTCTTTAACCCCCTTAACCCCCTTAACCCCCTTAAAACCCTCATTACCCCTAGGATATGATTCCCCTAATCATACAGCCTAAAGGAAACTTCATACTATAGTGAAGTCACGAATACAATTGTTGCAAAACTTGGCGTAAAACCCGCGAATATACGCCAGAATAAGACCCATATTGGCAATTCAGGCTCTAATTTCATAACGTTTTTCTACCCCGAACCCTCGCCAAAGGTTGAGTGAAAAGGCCAGATGATTCTAGCCAAAATCTACCAAAGATTGATCTAGCGAAGAATTGGCTCTTTAGTTTAGCGTGATTAGAAAATTTTATGCTAATGTCTCGACACAACAGGAATAGTTTTTCTATTGCAAAATTTTGCCAGAAAATAAATTCATTATAAAATAATGCATTATTTTCAATATATTAAATATATTTTCTCAAGAATTCCTTTTCAGCAAAAAACTCAATACATTAGATATTCTTCACTACAATCCTGATTTATATCAAACCCTCGTGAAAACCTGAATAATCGCATAAAATCTCTTAATTCAGCCTTCCTCTATTGGAAATCATCGCTTATATCTCGCCTTCTGGTGACGCATCCCACGTCCAATTGTATACTTTTACTACGGTTTTGACCCCTTATGACGACGATTGTACCTGAACAAAAATCTATCACGATACGTTTTGCTGGTGACTCTGGTGACGGAGTGCAATTGCTGGGCTCCCAATTTGCGGAGTCGACTGCGCTCTCGGGCGCTGATTTTGCAACTTTCCCGGACTTTCCAGCGGAAATTCGAGCGCCCGTCGGCACCACTTTTGGCGTATCAGCATTCCAGATAAATCTCGGGTCACGCCGGATCGCAACATCGGGGGACACCCCTGATGTGCTGATCGCGTTTAATCCCGCCGCCTTAAAAGTCAATCTGCCCCTGCTTCCCAAAGGCGCGTTGATTATTCTGAATACGGATGCATTTAACGCACGAAATTTTGCAAAAGCCAATATTGAAACCGACCCACGTGAAACCGGTGAGCTGGAAGGGTTTCAGATCATTGAAATTGCCATTACTTCGCAAACCATGGAAGCGGTAAAAGATACAGATCTTGGCAAAAAAGGCGCTGATCAGTGCAAAAACTTCTGGGCGCTCGGCGCGGTGTTGTGGATGTTTGGTCGCGACCGCAAACCCATTGAGGATTGGATTAATACCAAATTTGCCAAAAAGCCAGAAGTCGTTTCCGGCAATATGGCAGCACTCAATGCCGGCCACGCTTACGCTGAAACTGTGGAAATTTCAGCAGAAATCCCTCAATTTGAAATTGGCCAAGCACCAATGGAAGCCGGGGAATATAGATCGATTACCGGAGCTCAGGCACTCTCCCTCGGCCTTGCCGCCGCTGGTGAGCTCTCCGATACGTCTATTTTCTTTGCCTCCTACCCGATAACACCGGCTTCTCCGATCTTGCACCATCTGACCAAGATGGGCGATCTAGGCGTTGCAACTTTTCAGGCAGAAGATGAAATTGCCGCATGCTGCGCCGCAATTGGTGCATCCTTTGGTGGCCAAATTGGCGTTACATCTAGTTCGGGCCCTGGTATTGCCCTGAAAACGGAAGCGATTGGCCTTGCTGTATCAGCCGAGTTGCCCCTCGTTATTGTTAACTCACAACGCGGCGGCCCCTCCACGGGTTTGCCAACGAAAACAGAGCAATCGGATTTATATCAAGCTGTGTACGGAAGAAATGGCGACACCCCGGTTCCCGTAATTGCTTCGCGCGATCCCGGTGATTGTTTTCATACAGCGATAGAAGCAACGCGTATCGCACTTCGGCATATGACACCCGTATTTTTGTTGACAGATGGCTATATAGCAAATGCGGCAGGTCCTTGGGCATTGCCTGATATGGATAAGATTGCCCCCCTAACGATCAACAAGAAAACCGATGATACACTCACCCCGAAACAGGCCGTATGGGCGCGCGACGAGAAAAGCCTTGGGCGTCCCTGGGTCGCACCGGGCGCAGCTGGATTTGCCCACAGGATCGGTGGTTTAGAGAAAGACAGTGAAACTGGCGATATCTCCTATGATGCAGATAACCATCAGGCTATGAGTAATTTGCGTCAAAGGAAAGTAGATAGCGTGGCCGATTTTATTCCTGATCAACCTGTTGAACAGGGAAATACTTCCGGGCCACTTGTTGTTGTTGGCTGGGGCTCGACACACGGCGCGATCTGGCGCGCTGTAAATCAGGCCCGCGAGGAAGGGCTTGATATAGCCCAAGTCCATCTCACCTACCTTAATCCCCTGCCAAAAAATCTTGGCACGCTTTTACGCAGTTATGACCGCATACTCTTACCTGAAATGAATATGGGCCAATGCGCAACATTGCTGCGCGATAAATTGGAAGTTGATATTATACCGCTGACAAAAGTCTCCGGGCAGCCTTTTAAAATTTCAGAAATTCTTGAAGCCATACACGCTAATATTGGCGGCGTAGTGCAAGCGGCGGAGTAAGCCTGATGCAACGAACACATATCAATCTGTCAAACCCGTTCTTGATGCTTACAGTGGTAATTGTAGCATTTTCAACCGCGATGTTTATCAACACAGCAATAGCACAAGAAACTAGTGAGACCGAAAACGCATCTGAAAAACGTCCGGAAATTTTCTGCCATGATCAGGTTTTTGCTCAGCGGGTCACACGCGTTGATATCGATTTCGACAAGAATGCCCGTACATTTTTTGAAATCAGCCCTAGCTCTTTTATGTCTGAAAAAGACGATATTGATTTGGTGAGTTTTCAGGACATTCTGCAAAATTTACCATCCGATCGCTGGAAAACACCGCAGACAATTTGGCCAATTCAATCTGTAAAAGTTAACATAAAAGTTAATGGGATTTCAGCTTGCAAAGTGATCTACACACAGAACAAGTTATACACACAGTATAAAGAGCTTAATGGGTTTATTATGCAGCCAATAAGCATCACGACATTCCAAAAACTAAACAAAATACTCTTTTCTCAAACGACAGTGTAGGAGCACCCATGAACGCGCCCTTAACCGCTAAAGATTTTGCAACCGATCAGGAAGTACGTTGGTGCCCTGGTTGTGGCGATTATGCGATTTTAAAATGCGTACAAAAAACCCTTGCTGATCTTGAAGCAAATCCGGATGAGACGGTATTTGTTTCCGGCATTGGTTGCTCATCGCGCTTTCCCTATTATATGAACACTTATGGGTTTCATACAATTCATGGCCGCGCTCCGGCTTTTGCGACGGGCTTGAAACTCTCAAACCCTGATCTTGATATCTGGATGGTAACCGGTGATGGGGATGGCTTGTCTATCGGGGGTAATCATTTACTCCACCTCATTCGCCGCAATGTTGATATGCAGGTTCTATTATTTAACAATGAAATTTATGGCCTTACCAAGGGACAATACTCCCCGACATCGCGCCCGGGTACGCGCTCTCCGACTAGTCCCAAGGGTTCCATCGAATCCCCGCTTAATGCAGGTGCATTTGCCATTGGTTCAGGGGCGCATTTTATTGCGCGAGGGATTGATACGGATGTTAAAAATTTAAGCCAAATCCTAAAAGCCGCCCACGCCCATAAAGGCACAGCCTTTGTGGAGATTTTCCAAAATTGTATCGTTTACAATGCCGATGTCTTTAAAGGCTTCACAGAAAAAGTGGCGGCGGCAGAAAACCAACTTCATGTCGAGCACCAAAAGCCTCTTATTTTTGCAAAAGAAACCAAAGGCTTAAAGTTTAATACCTCAACCATGTCCTTAGAAGTTGTGGCATTAGGTGAAAATGGCGTCACAATTGATGATATTCTTGTGCATGACAAAACCAATGTCACGCTCGCGCAAATGTTGCTTTCAATGCCCGATGATGATTTCCCGATTGCACTGGGTGTAATTTACGAAAATCAAGCCGACAGCTCTTTTGATCAACGCTTCTGGACCAATCATTCCACACAAGGCAAACGAACTGGCAAAGTCGCCGATGCTTTGCGCAGTGGCTCGGTCTGGAAGAAATAAGCCTTATGCGTATTATTCCCTATAGTGATAATTATTGGGAACAAGTATGGTCGATCTGTCAGCCAGTTTTTGAGGCCGGCGAAACTTACCCCTACGCCACGGATATATCCAAAGAAGAAGCGCATTATAAATGGGTAGAACTTCCGGTCGCGACCTATATTGTTCTTGATGACGATGACCAGCTCATGGGTAGCTATCACATTAAAACCAACCAGGACCCGCTTGGCGCCCATGTCTGCAATTGTGGTTATATAACTGCCGAGAATGCCCGTGGTCAGGGTGTTGCATCAGCCATGTGCAAACACTCACAGGTGGAGGCCAAAGCGCTGGGCTATCTTTATATGCAATATAACCTCGTAATAGCGACCAATGAAGGTGCAGTTAGACTCTGGAAAAAACACGGATTTACAGTAATCGGCACACTCCCCAATGCTTTTAATCACAAACGCCTAGGGCTGGTGAACGCACATATTATGTACAAAGAGCTCTAGAGCGGACCTATAAAAAGTAGGCTGTTTTTTGCGAATCCAAGACCACAAAGGAATCAAAAGCAAGTTGATGGTTCCCCCCTTTGCAAACCTGCTCTAGGAGAGAATTTTACACCAATAATGCGATTTTACTGAGCTTCGCACTTGCATAATACCCAATCTTCCCCACACAAATCGCTACTATATTATATCAAACTCGTATTCGTGTTGCTTAAGAGTAAAATGTAGCTAATATGACTAAAATTTTTTATAATTAGGAGAACGCAGAATGAATATATTAAAGTGGATTTTGGCACTCGCCGTGGGTGCTTTTTTGATCTTTTTTGGATATCTTAAATTTTCAGGCGCAGCTTTCATTTTTCCGTATATTGAATATAAAGGTACAGAAGCTGGACTGCCTTTAGCCGAAATGGCCTACCCCCTAGGCAATTATGTTGTCGGCTCAATGGAGATACTTGCTGGCATTCTCGTAATTTTGCCCTTTACCCGCTCCTTTGGATCATTATTTGCTGTTCTTCCCTTTGCTGGCGCGGTCTCCATGCACCTCACCCCATATCTGGGTACAGTTACACCCCTTGATTTTGCAAGCCCAAAGCCAATCGACGCTTTAGCCAGAGGTGGTGAATTCGTCCGTACAGATTTCACAGCCGAAACCGGTAGCACATTGTTCACGATCGCAGTTGCAATGCTCGTCGTATCAATTGTGAATGTATTCATTCAACGTCGGCATTCTTAAACAAATACACGGCTAAAGATCGCGTCAACATTCTTGGTATGATAGGTTAAATCAAACAATTCATCGAGGTCATCGTGACTTAATTTCGCGGTGACCTCTTTGTCATTTTTGAGATTTTCTAAAAACGTCCCCTCACCGCGCCAAGCAGGCATAGCATTACGCTGCACCAAACTATAAGAATTTTCGCGAGAGATCCCGGACTGCGTTAATGCCAGCAATACCCGTTGGGAATGTACAAGCCCCCCGAGTTTATCGAGATTAGCTTGCATCTGCTCAGGATAAACGACCAGTTTTTCAATCACACCAGCCATCCGGTGAAGCGCAAAATCCAGATGGACAGTCGTATCGGGACCAATTCCTCGTTCTACAGATGAATGAGAAATATCGCGCTCATGCCACAAAGCAACATTCTCCATAGCAGGCACCACGGCCATTCGCACAAGCCGGGCCAGGCCAGTCAAATTCTCTGTCAGGATCGGGTTTCGTTTATGAGGCATTGCAGAAGACCCTTTTTGACCTTTTGAGAAAAATTCTTCTACCTCTAAAACCTCCGTACGCTGCAAATGCCTGATCTCTGTGGCAAGACGCTCAACCGAAGAGGCAATCACGCCAAGAGTGGCAAAAAAGGCAGCGTGACGGTCGCGCGGAATAATTTGGGTTGATACAGGTTCGACGCGTAACCCCAATTTATCTGCCACATGAGCTTCGACCGCGGGGTCAATATTTGCAAATGTGCCAACCGCCCCTGATATAGCACAAACGGCAATTTCCTCTTGCGCTGCAACTAGCCTTTTGCGAGCTCGCGAGAATTCAGTGTAAAATCCGGCAAGCTTTAGTCCAAAAGTAACCGGTTCAGCGTGAATACCATGGCTGCGCCCAACACAAACCGTATGTTTATGCTCTAAAGCGCGCATTTTTAGCGCCGCTAGAATGCGATCAATACCGCCAAGCAAAATATCACTGGCTTTGTTCAATTGCACTGAAAGACAAGTATCGAGCACATCCGACGAGGTCATGCCCTGATGGACAAATCGCGCTTCCTCCCCGACGATCTCGGCCAAATGGGTGAGAAAGGCAATGACATCATGCTTGACCTCAGCCTCAATCTCGTCGATGCGCTCCACATCAAAAACTGCGTCCCCAGCCCGATCCCAAATCGTTTTCGCAGCGTCCGCCGGGATCGTTCCCATTTGCGCCATTTTGTCGGCTGCATGGGCTTCAATCTCGAACCAAATACGAAATTTTGACTGTGGCGACCAAATGTCAGCCATTTCAGGACGGGAATAACGGGGAATCATAGTCGTAGCACCCTTAACAATTTAGGCGGAAATAAAGGGCAGTGATGAAGAAATCACACCCCGGAGTCAATGAGGGTGGATTATAAAATTTCCGATTTCCAGGGGATAAAATTTAAACAATGATTTTCAGTTCTTTGTTGCTGAAAACTTCTACGCCGTCATTTTTCATCTGTCATATCGCGCACAATTTTGGCTAGCCCAACCTGACGGCGTCTCTTCAAACGCTCGCCAAACAGGATCGAGCGTAGCAAATTTTCTGATTCGACAAGTTCATAATTGACAATCACATAATCATATTCGGCCCAATGCGAGATTTCAGCATCGGCTTTTGCCATCCTCTTTTGCACAACATCTTCCGGGTCTTGCGCGCGTGCTCTAAGTCGGCGTTCCAGTTCCTCCCGAGAGGGCGGCAAAATAAAGACTTTTACCACATCATCGCCGGCAACTTCGTCAAGTTGCTGTGCGCCTTGCCAATCAATATCAAACAAGACATCTTTTCCAGATCGCAATGTTTCTTCAACTAGCGATCGCGGCGTGCCATAATGATGACCAAAGACATTGGCCCATTCTAAAAACTCCCCATTATCGCGCATACGGATAAATTCTTCTTCGGATACGAAAAAATAATCCTGACCATGCACCTCGCCGGGGCGGCGTTCTCGCGTTGTGGCGGAAATAGACAAAACCATTTCACCATCTTTTTTTAGCAAACGATCGGCAAGGGTAGTCTTACCCGCGCCTGAAGGGCTGGAGAGAATAAACATCAAGCCACGTCTTGCAACTTTAAGATCACCGCCTAGCATTCTCTATTCCTATTCAATATTTTGTATCTGTTCGCGCATTTGATCTATTACGGTTTTCAATGCAAGTCCGGTGTTTTTAAGTTCTATGGTCGCCGCTTTTGAGCAAAGCGTGTTGGCCTCACGATTAAACTCTTGAACAAGAAAATCAAATTTTCGGCCCATGGGTTCATTCAGGAACAAGAGATCTTGCGCCGCTGAGCAATGCGCATCAAGGCGGTCCAGCTCCTCACAAATGTCGGCCTTTACGATCAGTAAAGTAATCTCCTGGGCAATACGCTCCTGCGGTACTTCTTTTGATAGATCATGGCCAGCCAATAAGTCTTCAACTTGTTTCGTCAACCTATCTCGGATTTGCTCTGCAAGCCCGTCAGCCATATTTCTGGCTTCATCGGTTAGTTTTTTAATTTGCTCCAGCTGCCCCTCTATTATCTGGAATAAAGCAACGCCCTCATCTTGGCGCGCTTTGGCGAGTTGCTCCAATACGCTATCAAAACTATCCTCAATCGCATTTTGCAGAACTTTTCGAGCATCCTCACTAAGGTCATTTTCCCTTGCTTCAAAAACACCGCGAACCTGCAAAATATCCACAGAAGACGGTTTTTCCAGTGCCAATCCGGCTCTTGCCGCTGTGTCCTCGACTTCGGAAAGTATGGAAATCACGTTTTCCAATGCATCATGCTGGAGATTAAAATCACGATCGCCTCCATCATGTCTAATTGTCAGGTTAAGATTAATATTCCCGCGCGCTAGTTTTTTGCTTATCTTTTTGCGGATATTGATCTCTAGATCATCGTAACCCTGGGGGATGCGGCTGCGCAATTCCAAACCGCGACCGTTCACGCTGCGGCACTCCCACACCCATTGATATCCTTCGTGGGCCCCGTCGACACGAGCAAAACCAGTCATGCTGTTCATACTGGGCGTGGCATTTCGTGCCATAATTTCAGCCTATCCAACCAAGCGAGTTATATTGTTTACCGTCTTTGGCGCTCTACTTCGCGCCATTTCGCTACATTATTATTATGTTGTTTGAGAGTTTTAGCAAATGCGTGCCCCCCAGAGCCATCGGCTACAAAAAATAAATCGTCTGTATCTGCAGGGTTTAGCACAGCCTCAATGGAAGCGCGGCCCGGATTACAAATCGGTGTCGGAGGGAGGCCATTAATAACATAGGTATTGTATGGGGTTTCGCCTCGAAGCTCGGACTCCCGTAAGCCGCGCCCTAAGGGCTCTCCCCCGGTTAATCCATAAATAATTGTTGGGTCGCTTTGCAAGCGCATCCCCCGGCGCAGCCGGTTTATGAAAACAGAGGCAACTCTTTTGCGTTCCGAAGAGACACCCGTTTCTTTTTCAACGATTGATGCCAAAATTAATGCCTCGCGCTGACTAGTGATTGGGAGTTCGCTTGTTCGGGTTTCCCATAGTTCTCCTAGAGCTTGTTCCTGTGCTGCCCCCATCCGTTTCAAGATGGCATCGCGGCTTTCTCCTCTCGTAAACCCATAGGTCTCCGGAAGCAGACTCCCCTCTCGTGGCTCTAAACTTATTTCACCGGTTAGAACTTCATTATTATTGATAATTTCTATTATCTGTTTTGTGGTTCGCCCTTCGGGGACTGTTACAAAATGCAAAATAGAACTACCATCCACAAGAATATCTATGACTTGCAAAACATTGACCCCCGGAGCAAATCGATACTCCCCGGCTTTCAGTTTTCCCTGTGCCTTGCGCCATCGTACGGCTGCATTGAATAAACCAGCATGCCTAATGATTTTACGTTCGGCCAGAATATCCGCTATCTGGCCCACCGATGTCCCCGGTTTTAGTAATACAATTTCTTCCTCAGTAAGAGGACCATCACGCTGGATTTCTTCATAGGCAAAATAGCCCCCTGCGCCCAAGGCAATTGCCGACAACAAAAACAGACCCAAAAAGAAAAAAACAAGCCCCTTCACCACACCGCCGCGTTGATTTTCAACGCGCTTACTCAAGCGCTTTTTGCGCTGTGAAATAGCCGCATTCTGATTTCTAATGTTTAATCTACCCATGACAATCCATACCCATAAAACCTAATCTCTCCCATAATATCGTCATTTTTACATTCTGTCTGCCCAGTAAATTCAATTTTCAAAAAGGAATAACAGCCACGCCAACCGTTAACCTTTTGTTAATACTGGTGTTTTTTTACGCTAAGATGCCAGTTTTTTCACCCTGGACTCTTGACGCGCGATTCGGCGTGACTCACAATCCCCTGACATTTTAGCAGCACAGTTAAATGTGCAAAAAAAGGCTCGCTCGCAAATTATGACCATAAAAGCATCATCAGGCACTCGATCAAGAATCAGTCCGAAAAAAAAGCCAATTACCGGAAAAACTAATAAAAAATCCGCGCGAGCCGCCGCTAAAAAAGCCACGAAAAAAAACGGCATACTCAAAAACTCTATACTGCAGGGCGATTGCATTGAGCTAATGAAAACCCTGCCCGATGAAAGTGTCGATCTAATTTTTGCCGACCCACCATATAATCTTCAACTCGGCGGTGATCTAACCCGTCCAGATAATAGTCAGGTTAATGGTGTGGATGATGATTGGGATAAATTCGCCTCTTTTGAAACATATGATAAATTTACACGAGATTGGTTAAGCGAGGCCCAAAGATTATTAAAACCGAATGGCGCGATATGGGTGATTGGCTCTTACCATAATATATTCCGTGTAGGTACAGCAATACAGGATATAGGGTTCTGGATTTTAAATGATGTTATTTGGCGCAAAACAAACCCGATGCCAAATTTTCGGGGTACCCGATTAACCAATGCTCATGAAACAATGATCTGGGCATCAAAATCCAAAGAGTCTAAATATACCTTCAACTATACCGCCTTGAAGACTGGCAATGACGATTTACAGATGCGCTCGGATTGGGAGATGCCAATATGTACTGGAGGTGAACGCCTTAAGGGAGAGAATGGCGAGAAAACACATCCGACCCAAAAACCTGAATCCTTATTATATCGCATACTGATAGGCTCCACCAATCCGGGGGATACAGTCCTGGATCCATTTTTCGGAACAGGGACAACTGGGGCAGCTGCAAAACTTCTGGGACGCAATTTTATCGGAATTGAGCGGGATACAGATTATATAAAAGCTGCAAAAACCCGCATTGCCCGCATTAAGCCAATCGCCAATGAAGATTTGATGACAACTCCCTCTCGCCGTCATGCGCCCCGCGTGCCTTTTGGTACCGTTGTCGAGCGCGGTTTATTACGCCCTGGTACCAAACTTTATACAAAGAACAAGAAACACCAAGCCAGGATTAAAGCGGATGGTTCTCTTGCCTACAAAGAAAAAGATGGCAATACCGTACAAGGCTCTATCCATAAAGTGGGGGCTCTTGCTCAAAATGCAGAAAGCTGTAACGGCTGGACCTATTGGCATTTTGAAGAACGCACTGGCCTAAAACCAATCGATTTTCTACGCGATAAAATTAGGAAAATGCCGCCGGATAAAAAGCGCGCCTAGAATTTATAGATATCTCAAGAACATAATCGTTCTTGCTATAGGACGACGTTTTTTAAAGCAAACATGCGGGTTAGCGCATTTGTTTGCCCCATGTGCGCCATTTTGGAAGAGATCTTTCAGTGATACTTTCTCCGGGCATAGTCTCAAATCCACCCGATTGTCCATTCGCCTGACTTGCTTCAGGGGAGAAAGAAGGAACTGACTTGGCAAATGCAGCGCGAATACTGGGGATTGCATTCAATGATTTGTCAGTATTTGATTGAGGAGAAGCTGTATTTGTAGCCTCACTTTCATTGACATCAGAAGACCATGAATCCAGTGAGATCGCTCCATTTTCATCGCGCAAGGGTGACTTCGTTTTCGTATGTAAAGTCTGGTTCAATTCCTGAACTTTGCCTGCATTATGATTAGTTTCCCCATTTTCAGCATGTTGGGAAACTTCATTCATTGCCAAATCAGCCGATGGACTTGTTTCATGGGTTTGCGCCAAATTATCGTTTTTGACCTGCCCATTTACTGGCGCTTGAAATACTGCAGAATTTGCTAATGCATCCCCATCACCATGGTGACAACCATAATTGCGTAATTTCAATACAAGGTCCTGATCATCAACGCCGCTCGCAAGAACCCGTAAACCTAAATCACGACCGAGTGTCATAAGAGCTCTGGTATAGCGGTCCGGATTATTGGATTTTCCAAGCTTGGAAACTACCGGCTCGGATAGGCTAATATAATCAAAATCATAACGATGTAGATTGCCTAGAACCTTATTGCTTGCATTACCATCAGCAAAAGCAACCCGTGCCCCGGCTTGGCGAATTTGTGCAAAAATCGCTTTCGCACTTCTCATATCTTTTATTGCCGACAGCCCATCCATTTCCAAAACCAATGACCCGTAGGGCAGAGCGTATTTGCGAATAGCGTTATGCATTGTCTCGAAAAATCCATCTTCGTTGACCTGAGCCCACGAAGTGCGCAATGCAATAAACGCATCAGATGATATTTTACGCTCATTCGTTGACTGATTTTCTATTGCTTTCCGGTTGCGCTGATGCTCGCTTTCAAGAAGCTGTGCACCATGTTCGATCATCTTCGACACAACTTTGCTCGCGGGCTGTTCTACTAAACTGCTTGGTATATCAGCTCTATAGCCTACGATTTCACCTGTTCCGAATGCTATTAAGGGACGATATTCGATCGCTAATTCTTCAGGGCTATCGGAAGCAATACTTCCAGCTTTTGATACCGACAAATTTTCAGCGCTTAGCGCTAAAGCCGGCGTAGAGATGTCTGGCTCTCTCTTTTGCCTATCTACGCCTAGATTACGATCATCAAGGCCCTGCGACTTAGGAAAACCCATCTCATCATGAGGGTCATCATGAAAATCGGGCACCGGTACTGCCGGTGAATAAGCCGCCGCCACATGGTTTTCCTGGTCTGCGTCCGCATTTGAGAAAGATGGATTAACCGGAATAGAATTTTGAAGTCCAGATTCAGCATTTTCACTTTGTGTAGGGATGCCCGCGGGAGACGACATAGGGTTTTCAAAGAATGCAACCACACGTTCTAAACGACCATTTTTATCGATGGCTCTTGCACCGCGCACGCGCATGACATGTCCATTATGGATACATATCGTGGTGTCAAAACCACCATCATCGCTACCATGACCCAATACATCCTCTTCAAAAATTGAAAGATGGGACGGGCTAATAAAAGCGCGCATGGCTTCAGGTGTGAAATCGGCCTCACAGTCCGCACCTAATAATGTGCAAAGAGAGTCGCTTTGATAAACCCCATCCAGGCTCCAATCCCAGACTGCAATTCCAGAAAAGTCGAGAACCTCTAATAAGCGATCTGACGACATTGCGGGCTTTCTACCCTTCCCGGATCCTGCTTTGCTAACAGCTTCTGATGATTTGCTAGATAATTTGGTATCTGGCGATCCCGCACTATTTGAGACTGCCTCTTGATTTTCAAATAGCTGGCCCTCATCGGTAGGTTGCGCTTCTGTAGGTTTGAATCCTGATCCAGCTGCAACACCTCCTGCAAGTGCCGCCGCACCAAAACTGGCAGCACCTAATGGATTTCGGTCAAGCTCTCCTTGAGGCCCAAGACCACCATCAAAACGCTTGCGACCTTCCGTTATTGAAACAAGGCTTGCAGCAAGAATACCTAGGGCAAACAGACCGTGAGCAAGAAGACCACCGGCCCCCATCCTTACAATCACAAGTAAAGCGGCCATTGTGAGTAATGTACCGGGTAAAATCATCTGCGCCCCTCGATCGCCGCGGATCGATTGAACTACGGAAAGAACGAATGCAAAAACCCCTACCCCAAATAATGATCGCAGCATCATTCCGGATAAATCAGCCCGTCCGAGAAAGTTTATGACCCCAACACCAATAAGCACGAGTGAAGCGGCCAACATTAATCCGCCAAAACCGGAGTGATTGCGCGTAATGCTAACGGTGGATGAGAGAAAAATAATAACGCTGGCGCCAAACAGTCCTTGTAAAAGGACAACCAAACTTTGGCTTGGTGTTTGCAAAAAATTCAACCAGAATAATTCCAGTAATGCAGCCGAACCAACCATTAATGCTGTGCTGAAAGAAAGCGAGCTTTTCTTTATAACCGCAAAGCCTGCTAGAAAAGCCAGCCCCGCAAACAATGACCCTAAAACTGCCCCGCGCAAAATATTCAGTTCACCAATCGCCAATCGACCTTGGACTGCGCTTAAATTAGAAGCACTTGTATGCGCCGAGGAAATTTGCAGGTCATTTAACTGACCGATCAAACCGAACGCTTCTACTATTTCAATCATATGCTTTTGCCACCATAAGCCGCCCCAACAAGAAATGCGAAACCACTCACTATTTTCACTAAGCCCATTATAGACGGGTCCTGAAAACAGAACTGGTTCACATGTGATGGTTGGAATATTTGCCCTTTGTCTCTAGAATTGAGTAAAGGAAACTCTCTTCCTCAATTTCAATTACTCAGGGCGAAGCCTAAAAGGTGTAATGTGACATTTCCCCAACTCCCCAAAATCTCTCCGAGAGCAATGTCACCCTTATCGACTATCAAATACTCAACACCACGTTAATATCTTCACTTGCTGCGCTAATAAGTGCAAGACCCCTGAGTGCAAATTTGTGATAATATTCACAAAAAAACCTAGTTTTTTACCATTATGCGCGCCCAGAGCTCGTGATCACGCCATTCCCCATTTATTTTGAGATAACTTTTGGCGAGTCCCTCTCGCTCGAAGCCGCAATTTCGCAAAACTTGTTGCGATGCAACATTTCCGGGCTGACATGCTGCATTTATTTTAACCAGCTCAAGGGCATCAAAACCATAATCCATTATTCCCTTTACAGCCTTCGTCGCATAGCCCCGCCCGGTATATGGCTCCCCCAACCAATAACCAACTGATGCGGAATGACGATTACCGTGACGAATGTCGAACAAACTCACACCCCCAATTAACGTATTGTCTTTGCGCAGATGAATCAGCAATGGCAAACGCTTCTTTGCAGTAATATGAAGCTGGTCAAGACGAACCCGTTTAACAAAGCTTGCCCGGCTGGCCGTTTTCTCGTCCCAACCGGCTTCCCAACGAGTTAGATGTTTATAACTGCTTTTTCGCAAATCAAACCAGTCATCATAATCCGATACTTTTGCAGGCATTAAAAGGAGATCATCTATCACCAGCGTGACCTCATTAGGTGAAGGCCGCGTAACATTTTGCAAAAGTGAAAACAGGGAAGACATTCAATATCTATCAATTAGTTCAAGTTGCACAAATTCTCGTATAAATCGGGTGAGCGTAAAGGCCCGACAACCGATAAAGATGGCGCTTGCCCCGCAAGTAGGTGTGTAGCGATATCTTGAATATCGTTAACACTCACATTCATTATGCGATCTAGAATAGTTTGTTCATCACGAAGCTCATTAAAAGTCATGATTTGTCCCGCATTGATTTCAGCACGAACCTGAACACTCTCCCGGCTCATAATCATTGACGATTTCATCAATCTCTTAGCTCTATCCAGTTCGGCCTCAGAGATAGAATCGCTCATCTTCTTTATTTCACCGACCATTAGATCAACACTTCTTTGCGCCTGATCGGGATCTGTTCCGATAAAAGCGCCTATCAAACCCGCGTTCTCAAATATATCTGCATACGCATAAACAGAATAAGCAAGCCCATGTTCTTCCCGAATTGTTTGAAACAATCTTGAAGACATACCCCCTCCCAACACATCCGCAAAAAGCCTACCGGCTATATAATCGGGGTTATCATATCCAAATCCCGGATATGCGATTGCAATATGGCTTTGCGCAATGGGTTTATCCTCGTAAACAAAACCGCCTTGATAGCGCGGCTTAGTACGCTGGGGTGAATTGTTTATGTTTGAAAATTGAGAAAAATAGGTTTTAGCAAGGCGTTCAGCCTCCCTCACATCAACATTGCCTGCAATAGATAAGATCATGCGATCGGGACTGTAATGAGAATTCATAAAGTCGGTTAGGCCTTGCGGGGTATGTGCGCGCACCGAGTTTTGTGTACCCAAGATAGCCTTACCCAAGGGGTGGGACCCCCATGCTTTTTCAGATAGAAGTTCAAAGATAATATCATCAGGGTCATCAGCTGCCTCGGCTATTTCTTGAATAACGACCTCTTTTTCGCGGGAAAGCTCGTCATTATCAAAAACCGGATTAATCAAAATATCACTAATAAGATCGCAGACTTTATCAAGATCACTCTTTAAAACACGAGAAGAATAGGTCGTACGCTGATGACTGGTTGCAGCATCCAGAGAGGCTCCGACATTTTCAAGTTCTATTGCAATATCTCTGGCACTACGCTTACTGGTCCCTTTAAACGCCATATGTTCCAATAGATGCGCAAGTCCCGCCTGCTGATCATTTTCATCTAGTGTTCCTGCCTTCACCCATATCCCGATGGCGACCGATGAAACTTCTTTCATGGTGTCCAAGACTACGCGCAATCCGTTTTCTAAGGTAAATTGAGTGATCACGACTTTAGCCCCTCGCCAATGTCAGTTGACGGACATACCCGCTCATTTTCTCTAATCTCTTTGGTTACGAACATGTTTAATAATTATCCAGAATAAGAGATCGAATTGCCGCGCTATCGGCCGGAGCATCAGTGATATCTTCTTTGCGTTCATGCAAGTCAGCTAAAGAGGTGGGCAAGGCCGGGCTTTGCCCTGTAGCGGCAACAACGCTCTCCGGGAATTTGGCAGGGTGTGCTGTTGCCAAAGTCACAACAGGCCCTGATAGATGTCCCTTGGCTCTTTCTTTTTGTGCAACCACACGGCCAACAGCTGTATGGGGATCAATCAAAAGGCCCGCATTATCAAAATGATATTGCATGCACTGAGCTGTCTCTACTTCGCTAGCCATGTTAGAGGTAAACAGGGGCGATAAAAAATTTCGACAGTCCTGATCAAGGGTGAATTGTCCTGATTGTTTTTGCGCGTTCATTAAGCTGCGAACAGTATCACTATCACGCTGGGCTGCTTCGAAAATAAGCCGTTCAAAATTACTGGCAACTTGAATATCCATTGAAGGAGAAGATGTAGCACTCACCTCAGTCGGAGAATAGGCGCCGGTCTCGAGGACACGGTGGACAATATCGTTCTGGTTCGTTGCCGCGCATAAGGTGCGGATCGGCAAACCCATTTGCCGGGCAACAAAACCGGCAAAAATATCTCCAAAATTACCCGTTGGCACCACAAAAGAACAAGCGCGCTCCGGCGCCCCTAAAGATGTTGCCGCGGTGAAGTAATAAACACATTGAATTGCTATGCGCGCCCAATTGATCGAGTTGACACCGCCAAGGGCAACTTTATCGGCAAACTCACGATCTCCAAATAGGGTTTTAACAATAGCCTGACAATCATCAAATGTTCCGTCTACGGCGATATTAGTTATGTTACTTGCGCCGCTTGTCGTCATGATCCGGCGCTGAACGGCTGAGATCCGCCCTTTCGGGTGAAGAATATACACATTGACCCGCTCTTTATTTTTTAAAGCTTCGATAGCCGCGCCGCCTGTATCTCCAGAAGTTGCACCAATTATCGTTAGATTTTTCTTTTTGCGCCCAAGCACCTTCTCAAACATTACGCCCAGCAATTGCATGGCAACGTCTTTAAAAGCCAAGGTTGGTCCATGAAACAATTCAAGGATCCAATCTTCATCATCTATTTGCACCAACGGCGTTGTTGCGGGATGAGAAAATGATGCAAATGCCTGTTTACATAATTCCAGCAATTCTTTTTCGCTAAATGTATCCCCAATGAATTGCATAAGCACAGTTTTGGCAATTTCGGCAAAAGGCTTGCCGGCCATTGAGCGAATCTCGTTTTCAGAAAATTGCGGCCAACTTTCAGGCATGTATAGGCCCCCATCCGGGGCTAAACCCGCTAAAAGGGCTTGTTCGAAAGAGACTGTCGGAGCGTCACCGCGCGTGGAAATATACTTCATAGGACGCACTTTTGCCCGCTTTTATAGGAAAAGAAAAGTGTAAAAATATATTGGGTGGGCCCAATGGACACCCTGCCTATAGGCTCAACGCTCCCTCAATGGCAGGTTGCTTGACGTGCATATTGCAAAGCAGAAATTTTTCCTCATAAAGCGAACCAATAATCAGCTTACGGTTTATTCGGGCAGCACTGGAAGACCCGGACAATAAGGTGCCATCATCGGTATAGATTGTGCTTAGTTCATCTGTTTCAGAATTAAACGAAAATACCTTGGACGGGGCAAGATTGTTTTTGTCGCGGCTATGACGCACCAAAGCTATGGGCCTTGGGTGGGCCCCAATCCAGAAAACACCGTCCTCATCAATATTGATATTATCAACAGCAGCGCCGGTTCCAATACGGCGTTCCAAAGTAAGATAGCCAGTCTCGGGGTCACGGCTATATTCTATGAGATTCTCGGCCGCAGTTTCCGTAATGTAGAGGCGATCGCCTTTTTTATTGATCCCTATACCGTTCGCATAACGGATATTCTCGGCGGCTTTGTGCCATGATGTGCCATTGAAATAAAAGACCACCCCGCTGCGTCGGCGAAATAGAAAATCTATATTTCCTTTAAGAGAACCGCTGGCCTTAAACGTATCATTTGTCACATAAAAAGAACGCGGCCCGGTCGCAACCACATCTTTTGGGCTGGTAAGGCGACGCTCGGTAAAACTCTCCAAATGTGTGAGATTACCGTCCAAGCTCACGTCAAATAGCTCGATCTGTTTCGTGGCATCATTGACCACAAAAAGGCGGCGCAGAGATCCTTCCTGATAGAAATGTATGCCAGATGGCGCAAGTTTTTCAGGCAAACCATTGGTGCGATCCAGCCATGACGTTCCACTCAAGGGATTGTCGATATCAAACAGATAAATCGCACCGCGCAGCGCCTCTTTGCTACCGTTCAAAGCTGCACGGCGATCAAGAGAAGATATAAAAGCTTTGCGGGTTGAAAAATCGACCTGAACATCTTCAGGACCAGCAATTCCGCTTACTGCATCACAGCGTCCATCAAAATTGGAAACAATATCATCAAAGTGATTTAAGGAGTTAAAGGTAAAAAGGCCCCATAAAAGGACAAGAATAACAGCACCAATTGTAGCAATGGCGAAAACACGCTTCATTCGAGGATACCTTTAAAAGCTCTTCGTCAACAGGATCGTTAATAATGGTAGCTTAATCAAGCATTTTCAAAATTGGAATGCAGCTGGGTGTTTTTTATTAAAAATTTTTTGAGGCCATAAATTTGATTTAATTTATTTATGGAGAGGCTGCAGATTACCGCTTAAAATCAATCGTATAAGAGCGCGAGATAGATCAAGCCCTATCAAACAGACCGGACCACCCTCAAACCTGTGGCAATCCCTGAGGTCCCACAATAGAGACCTCCCGCCTTGGATAGGGAATTTCAATATTATTATCCTTAAGGGCATTCCAGATCAGAAATAATACATCCGATGAATATTTGTTCACGCCATCATCCAACCCATTGACCCAGAATTCCACGCAAAAATCGATGCCGCTTTCACCAAATCCGCTCAGCTCCACATCAGGCTCTTCTGGCTCACTCAAAACATCTGGATGTTTAGCCACGGCCTTGCCGACAATCTCCGGGATTTTATTGATATCAGTATCATAGGAGACTCTAAAATCGACCGAATATCGGTTCGCAGAGCCAGAGTCAGAAAAATTGGTAACGCGGGTCGTGATAAAATCTTCATTTGGCACCACGATCCAGCGCCCATCAAAGCTCTCTAATATGGTCGCACGAGACATCATTTTGATGATCGTTCCCGCCTCGCCGCCATCGAGTTCGACAAAATCCCCAACTGTTGCCTGACCTTCCAAAAGCAGGATCACACCGGAGACAAAATTGGAGGCAATTTTTTGTAGTCCAAAACCTAGCCCGATACCAATCGCGCCGCCAAATACCGCCAGTGAGGTTAATGGCAATTCCAGTATGGAAACCAGCAACAATATCACCGCCCCATAAACAGCTAATTCAAATGACTTGGCCGCTAATTCACGAACCGATGGCCGCATTTGTTCGCTGGCACGGATATATTGCGTTCCCTGGTTATTGGACCAACGCCCGAGCCAAAACAAAAAGCTCGCCGCCACAATTGCTGTAATAATTTTATCGGCAGTAAATTTAATAGCGCCGACGCCGATGACCTTTGACGATAAAAACCCTAGAATCGACGGCAATAATCCAAGAGCGTAAAGGGCGGCAACGGGGAGGAGAAAATACTTGCCTATCATCTTCAGATAGGGCGAGAAGATGATTTTTTTGACCAAAATGCGCGCGGCTATAAAGACAAATACCCTATTGCCAAAAGCGATTACATTTCCAGAGTCAAAAATCGAACGCGTTACCTGTTCGCCAGCCGCGGTAAATCCTATCGCCAATAAGGGTAATAAGAGCGGTAGAAATAATAGGCAAAAGCGTGATACCTTGGCTCTGATCGACATGTCCTCTTCGCCGGGGCTAAGCAGCTTGAGCAATCGCGGAGAAATCCATTTGGTAACCAGCCAAGCGAGCACAAAGGCTGCGAACAGCAGTCCAAATTGGGCCAGCGCTTCAGGACTGGTAAACCACTCAAGGGCAATATTCTTTCCCTTAAAAGCAAGGTCTTTAATTTGGTTCATTCATAGGCTCCAGCTTGGAAGGAGTAGAAATATGTCATTTACCCGCTATGGCGATTTGCCTCTCAAGTATAGGGTGAATAATTTCCACGATATTGTCGTGTGCCAGAACAAGAGCCTGGCATTTTTGACAGGAAAAACGTATTCCTATTGCTCCTCCAGCTAGAGTTTTTTGCTATTTTTAGAGCAAGTTTGAGAATAATGGTTGCAATCGCTACAAATCCTCATTCTCCCCTCTATAAGCGCTTGCTTTTCCTTGTTTCTGGGCTTATAGCGCCTGCTTACGAATTTAAAGGTTCGGAATTTGATAGGGCAGTGTTCCGGCAATATCTGGACCTTTGTTGCGCGATAAATCAGCGAGTAGACACATGAAAAAAGACATTCACCCCGAATATCACATGATCAAAGTTGTAATGACTAATGGTGAGAGCTTCGAGACGCGCTCTACATATGGCGAGCCGGGAACAACCTTGAACCTGGATATTGATCCCAATTCTCATCCAGCATGGACTGGTGGACCGGCAACGCTGTCTGATCGCGGCGCGGTTTCTAAATTTAACAAAAAATTTGGCGCATTTGGCCTCAAGTAAAGCGAATAGTTTCAATCAACAAAAAAGCCCTGCATGCATTTGCAGGGCTTTTTTGTTGAGACACTCAAAATTGTGTTGATTGATATCCACGCCCTTCAAATCCATGGAATTTATGGGAAACAGACAGCGTTCTTACGGGACAATTATAGGTTATTTACCAAAGGCTTTCGCCAAGGCCATTTGTTGCGCAACAGCTCCTGAAACTTTTTTACCCGCATCTTTTGTAAATAAATCATCATCAAGTCTGGCTATACGATCATATAATCGATCACTATGCTTAATTAAGGCTGCCAAATCTTCTGGCAATGCGTCTGAGAGGCTTCGCTTTGGGCGGTTCTCTTCATTCGCCCGTATCCTATACTTTGCCTCGGAAGCATCCTCAACGCTCATATCCCCTTCCCGCAAGGCACGCATGACCAATAACCAGGACGCAATCTGCATCAGCTGCGTTGTCAAACGCATCGACGATCCAGCATAGGATAAAGCCTCAGCGCGAACCATTGACTTTGAAACTTCGCGCCCCTCGCCATCAAGGTAATTTGCTGTCTCTTCAACAAGTGCCATCCCCTCCCGGAAGGTACGCGAGAACAGCGCAGATTTTATAAAATTATCAATCACGCCAACCATGTCTATAAAACCCGTTCTTTCTTCCACAATACCTTAACACCAATTTTGAGGCCATTAACGTCCTAGAATATCCCTGCTAGAATATCCGCATAGGCAACGCTTTTATTAATGTCCGGTGACAACTATGTTGCAACCCCCATGCCATGATTTTTTGGAAAAACGAGCATTATTTTATGCATTCTGATCGTGTGAGTAGTAAGCAAACAAGCGTGTTCTCGTCTTGGGGGAAGCCATATGTCCTTGGTGTGGACGGGTGTCCCGATGGTTGGATAGCTATAGCAGTGCCGGCACACGGTCCTATTGATCAAGTTGAGAGCATTTTTTATCCCTCTTTCGGGCAAATGGTTAATGCTAACCACGCTGCATGTGTAATGATCGATATGCCGATTGGTCTTATGAGTAAGGGACGCCGCCCTTGCGAGATAATGGCGAGAAAGATTTTAGGGCCCCGCAGCTCCAGTGTCTTCCCAACACCAAGACGGCCAATGATAACTATGGAAAGCTACGATCAAGCTAATCAATGGGGCAAGGCTCAGGGAAAAGAGATGGGCGGTGGGCTCTCTAAACAGGCTTGGATGATCACCCCAAAAATTCGCGAGATCGACAATATCATAACCCCGCACCTCCAAACGACTATTTGTGAGGCCCATCCGGAACTTGCCTTCACACGCCTCAATAAAATGACCCCTTGCAAGTTTAATAAAAAACCTCGAGCGGCGAAGAGGAACGGTTAATTCTCCTGAACGAGGCGGGGCTATCACAAGCTGGTGCCTTATTTGACCATGGGTTTGCCTTAAATTGGTACTATAAAAAATCTATACCTATACGAGTGGCTAGAGATGATGTCATAGATGCGGCCGTATGCGCTCTTACAGAGAGGGCGAAACTTAACTCTGGGGCTGATCTTATTCATTTAAGTGATGGAACTATTGATGAAAAAGGATTGAAAATAGAGATTTGGGGGTAAGCGCAACAATCTGTGCAAAATTAATGGAGATTTAATTTGCGTTCATCAGAGCCATCTAATTTACTAAAGAGGTATGAATACCTATCTTACAGAGAGAAACAGAAACTTCGAACGACCATTAAGCGCTGGTCTAATCATGATAAAGGTGGCGTTTATCTAGGTTCAATTCCACAGCGACACTAACTTTAAACGCTCTCGAATCGAATTAGCTTGTTAAATTCGAAAAGCCGACAAAATCGCTTGATCAATATGGAATTAAAACCACACTCTTCAAAAAATATAAAATGATAGAATGAAATTCATCAGTAAATATTAGAAAAATTTCAAAACAGCTGCATACTAATCTCAATAAATATAAAGAAATAACATTCGACCATAGGGGGGTCTGATACTAACGGGTACACAATCTGTGTTACTCACCTTTGGAAGGTTAACTAATGACTACACCCATTTATCTGGTCGTCGGCCAAAGTAATGCAGGCCTTTTGTCGGTATTATCGCCTTCATATTTAGCCAGCCAAGGTATCCAGGAAAATTTCATACTAGACTCTGTAGCTTTGGCTGCGTCCTCCTTAGCGCGTGACCCAGACGGACCTGACTGGTACCCGATCGATGATGGCGATGAAAACACCGGTGAACTCTACCGGGATTTAATTCAAAGAATTGATGATTTAATCGGGGATCCCGCAAACCCCACCGGCCATCTAGCTGGCATTATTTGGTCTCAAGGTGAGTCTGATGCTATCGTTTTGTCAAATCCCGATGAGGCCTCACCAGAACGTCTTTCAGATGCACAAAATTATGACTTCTTGCTCAACACTCTTCTAACACAATTACAAGATGCCTATGGTGATTTCGATACTGTTATTACGCCATTAGCACCTTCTATTCAATTTGGATCAATTCCAACCAACCAGGAAGGGTATTTAGAAGTTCGTGATGCTCAGTTTGAGATTGCAAACACCCGTGATAATGTCGAAATTGTCGATCCCGAGCGCTTGGTCCATTCCCTTGGAGGAGATTATTCGGCCTTTTTTCAAGATAACCTGCATTATTCAGCCGAATTTTTTGAGATACAATTCCGGTTAGCATTATCGGTTTTAGATGCGCCCATTCCTTTTGTTAACTCCCCCCCAACATCGGACACTCAACCTGATACCGGGGCATCCATCGCGCAATATTTAAGTGATACAAACCAACTCGACCTTTTCAATGAACTGATTGGAAATACCACTGAGCCATTTTCCACTCAGTCCATTTCAGACACTGTTATTCTGGACGAGCTCACATCTATCAATCAGTCAGCTGTTTTTGAGGCTTTTTTAGGGGCAGGTTTTTCAAACAGTCTTGATCAATATTTCAATAATCTGATTGGCGACGACGAATTTGTTGGGGATCTGACTGCGGATAATGCGCCATCTAGTGGCACCTTTGAAGACACAATTTTTGGCGGCATTGGAGATGATACTCTCACGGGTAATGTTGGAGATGATAATCTTGGTGGCGGCACAGGCGATGATGTCATCAATGGTGGCGCCGATAATGACTTTATCATTGGTAATGAGGGAGACGACACCATAAATGGCGGTGACCATCAGGACCTATTATTGGGTAGCGATGGCAATGACTCCATTTCTGGTGATGATGGTAATGATACTCTTTTCGGGGATTCAGGTTCTGATACGCTGTCCGGAGGGATAGGTAATGATGTTGGCCATGGCGGAGCCAATGAAGATGTTTTGTTCGGTGGTGACGGCTTAGACTCTCTGACGGGAGCAGAAGGTGATGACACCCTTTTTGGCGATCAAGGCAACGATAGCCTGGACGGCGGTATAGGTGATGACCGCTTGGACGGTGGCACCGGGAACGATTTTCTGCTTGGTGATGACGGCGATGATTTTCTTTTCGGCGATGCTGATAACGACACCCTCAATGGAAATTTAGGTTCTGATACTCTTTCAGGGGGAGTAGGTGATGATCTCTCCTCTGGAGGTGACAATGAAGATCTGTTGCTTGGTGGTGAAGGCTCCGACACTCTCTTTGGTGAAAATGACGATGACACCCTTTTTGGCGATCAAGGCAACGATAGTCTAGACGGCGGCACTGGTAATGACCAACTCGATGGTGGAACTGAAAATGACATCCTGATCGGTAATGATGGAAATGATACCATCAATGGTGGTGAGGGAGTGGATACGCTTTTCGGGAACGAAGGCAATGATTCCCTTCTCGGGGATGCTGGCAATGATACGCTCCATGGAGAGTCTGGTGCTGATACACTTTCAGGGGGAGACGGTGATGATCTCTCCTTTGGAGGCGACAATGATGATCTGTTGCTTGGTGGTGAAGGCTCCGACACTCTCTTTGGCGAAAATAGTGATGACACTCTTTTTGGCGATGAAGGGAATGATAGCCTCGAAGGCGGCACAGGTGATGACCAACTCGATGGTGGAACTGAAAATGACATCCTGATCGGTAATGATGGAAATGATACCATCAATGGTGGTGAGGGAGTGGATACGCTTTTCGGGAACGAAGGCAATGATTCCCTTCTCGGGGATGCTGGCAATGATACGCTCCATGGAGAGTCTGGTGCTGATACACTTTCAGGGGGAGACGGTGATGATCTCTCCTTTGGGGGCGATAGTAACGACCTATTGTTTGGCGGTGAGGGATCCGATACTCTCTTTGGCGAAAATAGTGATGACACCCTTTTTGGCGATCAAGGTAGCGATAGTCTGGACGGCGGCACTGGTAATGACCAACTCGATGGTGGATCTGAAAATGACATCCTGATCGGCAATGTTGGAAATGATACAATCAATGGTGGTGACGGTGTGGACACGCTTTTCGGGAACGATGGCAATGATTCCCTACTTGGGGATGCTGGCAATGATACACTCCATGGAGAGTCTGGTTCTGATACCCTTTCAGGGGGAGACGGTGATGATCTCTCGTTTGGGGGCGATAATAATGATGTGTTGTTTGGCGGTGAGGGATCCGACACTCTCTTTGGAGAGAATAGCGATGACAATCTTTTTGGCGATGAAGGGAATGACCTCCTTAACGGAGGTAGCGGAAACGATATCCTAAACGGTAATCAGGGTAATGATTTTATTATTGGCGGCATCGGTAATGATACCCTCTTTGGTGAGGTCGGTGACGATACTTTAATTGGTGGCTCGGGTGAGGATGTTTTTCACGGGAATTTTGGCGAAGACACAGTTAGATTGATCGGCTTTGAAAGTGATTTCACCATAACAGGTAACTCGGTGCAAAATAACGATACTGGAGAAACCGATCTTCTTATTGGTGTAGAAAACATCGAATTTGCATTATTTGATATTGCTGGACAGGGCTATCTACCTAACGCATTCGGTCCTGCGCTACTTACTTCTACCGGCTTAGTGATAGGAGGAATTAATACTTTTGATGACACGGGACTAGAGCTGAATTTAAGCTCCTTTACTGATGGCAGTAGTGTTTTGGGAGCCTACTTTATTTCATCCAACCTCGTTGCCGACCCCTCAGCCATACGTGGAAATGGCGTGGAGAGCGCCGTTGAGGAAGGCACATTATTTGTAACCGGAGCCTCTTCAATTGTTGGAAGTGAATTTAACGACCAGATTTTTGGCGGTGATTTCAGAGACTTCCTAACTGGCGCTGGCGGTGATGATTTCATTTCAGGAGGAAACGGAAAAGATAGCCTCACAGGTGGGGCCGGCAACGACACTATCGTCGGCGGAAATGACAATGATACTCTTAGCGGTGATGTTGGCGCGGACTCCCTAGAGGGCGAATCAGGTAACGACTTAATACAAGGAGGCTCAGGTTTTGATACTCTAGACGGCGGAGAAG
>CAYMPJ010000015.1:45663-85935 GCA_964392325.1 uncultured Caulobacterales bacterium | reverse complement strand
TTATCACTGACTTTGATCAAGCAAATGCCATTGAAGCGATTGATCTATCCGCGGTTATTCAGATTGATGATTTTGCTGACCTAATTGCCAACCATCTGGGTGAAGACGTTGACGGTAATGCAGTCATCACTGCAGGGATTAACACCCTGACCTTAACGGGTGTTGATATGGCTGATCTCGTTGCTGGTGACTTTATCTTTTAACCGGAATGGATAACAATTTCATGTGGGAGCTGGGTTCTCAACACTCAGCTTCCAATTAAATCGAGCCACTCTTGTTCGGTTAAAACCTTGATGTTCAAATCCTGGGCCTTTTTTAATTTTGACCCTGCACCGGGACCAGCAACAAGATAATCCGTTTTTGCCGATATTGAGCCCGCAACTTTTGCCGAGAGACTTTGTGCTTTGGCCTTTGCTTCATCTCGGCTCATTAATTCCAGTTTTCCTGTAAAGACAATCGTTTTCCCTGCAACCGGGCTGTCATCATCGAGAGTGAGTTCATATTTTTCCGGCGTGACTTGGGCAATAAGACGGCCCACTGCATCACAATTTTTCTGAACCGCAAAAAATTCGATCACCCCCAAGGCAACCAATTCACCAACACCATCAATCGCGAGCATCTCACTATGGGATACGCTCTCTTGATCCTGTCCTTCAATGGCCGCCCTCTCAAACGCTTCAAAGCTTCCATAACTCTGCGCAAAAAGCCGGGCATTGGTCTCACCGATATGGCGAATTCCGAGCGCATTGATAAACCGGTCAAGTGTGGGTTTGCGACGTGCTTCTATCGATGCAAAAAGATTTTCAATCGACTTTTTGTTGGTGGGCTGTGGATTACCCTGTTTTAATACAAGCTTACCATCCTTATCGGTTTTATAGGTATAAAGATTAATCTCACCATTTTCCTGACGCTCTTGAAGGGTGAAAATATCGGCTGGTTCACGGATAATGCCCTGCTCGAAAAAACTCTCTATCTGTTTCACTCCTAAGCCATCAATATCCATGGTTTTGCGCGCAACAAAATGCTTTAAGCTTTCAACCGCTTGTGCAAGACAGGTTAACCCGCCAGTGCAACGACGCACGACATCCATATCCCCTTTCACATTCTGACCACGAACCGCCGGACTGCCGCAGGCAGGGCAGCTTTGGGGAAAGGTATATGGGTTTGAATTTTTCGGGCGTTTATCGGCGATCACTTCAACAATTTGCGGGATCACATCCCCTGCCCGCTGCACGACGACTGTATCCCCGATGCGAATATCTTTGCGCTCAATCTCGTCCTGATTATGGAGCGTGGCATTGGAAACCACGACCCCGCCAACCGTAACCGGGGTCAGGCGCGCAACTGGCGTAAGCGCACCAGTGCGCCCTACCTGAATATCAATATCCTCCAGCTTGGTTATCGCTTTTTCAGCGGCAAATTTATGGGCAATAGCCCAGCGCGGATTGTTTGAACGAAAGCCAAGGCGTTCTTGATAGTCCAACCGGTCAACCTTGTAGACAACGCCGTCAATATCATATTCAAGCCCGGCCCGTTCCGCCTCGATTGTGCGATAATGGGCGATGATTTGATCAACACTTTTACAAAGCTTTGTATTGGGATTGATCGTAAATCCCCACTTTTTAAAAGCCTGAATAGCCTCCCACTGACTTGTTGCAAATGGTTCGCTCACCTCACCCCAACTATAGGCAAAAAATTTCAAGGGGCGCTTTTTCGTGATTGCGCTATCGAGTTGGCGCAAAGACCCCGCAGCCGCATTACGGGGGTTAGCAAAGAGGTCTTTACCCGGATTATCTTTCTCTCTTTGAGAATTTACCTTGGCAAAATCCTGATGGGACATAAAAACTTCGCCGCGCACCTCCAAAATTGCCGGTGCATTTTTCAGACGTTTGGGAATATCTTTCAGGGTCAATAAATTGGCGGTCACATTCTCGCCTACACGGCCATCACCGCGCGTTGCACCAGTTACCAAAATGCCATCTTCATAGCGAAGGCTCGCCGAGAGGCCATCAATTTTTGGTTCAGCCGTAAAGCTAAGGGGAGCGGCCTCATCAAGGGTCAAAAACCGGCGAATACTCGCATCAAAATCTACGACATCCTCGTCATTAAATGCATTATCAAGGGAGAGCATGGGAACCGCATGGGTCACCTTTTCAAAGCGACTTGAAGGGGCAGCGCCCACCTTTTTACTCGGACTATCTTCGCGGATGAGTTTGGGAAAACGCTCTTCAATCAGCATATTGCGCCGCCGCAAGGCATCATACTCCGCATCAATCATGATCGGGGCATCTTTGCCGTGATAGGCATCATCAGCGCTCGCGAGAACACCGGCGAGTCGCTCTAATTCAGTACCGGCCTGTTCGGGCGTTAAAGCCTCAACCGGCATTGCGGAAAAGTCTCGTTCTTGCATTATCCCGCTTTTTTCTGTCTCGCTGTCGATTTCACACCGGCTTTGGCGCGCGGACCCGGCTTAACGGTGACGCCCAGAAGCTTACCGGCTGCGGCTCTCGCCTCTGTGGTCACTTTCGCCCCCGAGAGCAAACGCGCAATTTCCTCGATGCGCTCGCCATCGCTCAAAACCACTACATCGGTCGTGGTTTCTTTTGCTGATTGTTTTTTTGAAACCTGCCAATGGGCATCAGCGCATGCAGCAACTTGCGGCGAGTGGGTGACGACCAGCACTTGGGTATTATGGGCAAGACGCGCAAGACGCTCCCCCACAGCTTCCGCGACCGCACCGCCGACCCCCGCATCCACCTCATCAAAAATAATGACTGTCCGGTTTTCCCGAGCCGAGAGCGCCGCCTTCATTGCCAGAATAAACCGCGATAACTCGCCCCCTGAGGCTATGGTTTTTAACGGCCCCATAGGCGCGCCCGGATTGGTTGCGACCATAAATTCGATATGGTCAATACCATCACTACCCGGATTAGTTTTATCTGTCTCGATTGAAGTCGTAAAATGCGCGCGCCCCAGTTTTAAAGGGGCAAGTTCCGTCATCACAGCTTTATCAAGAATTGCAGCAATCTTGGTGCGGTTTTTTGAAAGCCGCTCCGCCTCGCGCATATAACGGGTTTCTCCCTCGCGTACCGCTTTTTCCAAATCCTCAAATGCCGCCTCCCCCGCATCAAGGCTCTCCAATGTTGTTTTGGCGCGCAGAAAAAACGCCGGTAAGTTTTGCAAGGTAACACCGTGCTTGCGCGCCGCCCCGCGCAGCGCAAATAAACGCTCCTCGACCTGTTCTAATGCTTGCGGATCTGGATCAAGCTTGTCGGCAAGTTGGGCGGTCACAGCCCGCGCTTCCATAATATGACTGAGCGCTGCCTCGATTTTTTCGCTGGCTTCATCGAATAAACTATCGCCCTCAGTAAGCCTTCCAGAAGCGCTTGCAAGTTGACGGGCGGCCCGCGAGAAACGCTCCTCGAGACCATCATCATCAATACTCTCTCGCGCGCTGCGCACCTCATCAAGCATTTTCTCGGCCGCCATCAAGCGCGTACGCGTCTCGACCAAATCGCCTTCTTCATCCTCTTGGGGATCGATTTCAATAAGCTCGCTGACCACATGGCGCAAATAATCGGCCTCACGCAGCGCCTGATCGCGATCGCGTTTTTTTTCATCCAGTGCTGAAACCGACTCGCGCCAGTCGCGCCAGCACGCGCGAACTTTTTTAACCTGAACTTCATGGCCGCCAAAATCATCCAGTAATTCACGGTGCGTAGAGGCGGTTAAAAAACCTCGCCCATCATGTTGGCCATGGATCTCCATGAGGCATTCGCCGATCTGGCGCAACATGGAGACGCTGACCGGGCGGTCATTGATAAATCCGCGCCCGCGACCATCGCTCCCTTGAACGCGGCGCAAAATAATCTGGCTTTCCTCGCCGTCCATCTCCCCGATAAGGCCATTTTCTTCCAATAGCGCCCAAACCGCATGGTTGGAGGGCGGCTCGAAAACAACGGTCACCACCCCTTGTTTTGCCCCGCGGCGCACCGCCCCGCGCTCTGCCCGGCCACCACAAGCAAGCCCCAGCGCATCAAGCAGAATAGACTTACCCGCCCCGGTCTCGCCGGTAAGCGCGGTTAATCCCTGAGACAAAGTAAGGGACAATTCATCAATCAGAACAAAGTCCTGGATATGGAGAGAAGTCAGCATCGCATTCCTGAAACCACGAATCACACTGATTAAAACATTGCCGGGTTTTATCGGGGTAATTTACAGGATTCACACCCGCTCTTAAAGGAGAAAAGTCTTAACGGGTAAAACTCTTAAATCCTGAGAAAATGGGTATAAGAGAGGCATGCTCGGGAAAGGAACATTCAAGAGCGAGCCCAATTACCGGCCCGCCTCGCTCCCATCGCCATTATCAGCAAGGCTGTCATCAGTTTCCAGTAATCCACGTTTTTTGAAGAGTTTATAACTGTCTTCATACCATTTCGAACCGGGATAATTATGCCCCAATACAGCAGCTGTAGATCTGGCTTCTTCAATGATGCCAAGCTCCAGGTAGGATTCGACAAGACGATGCAACGCCTCTGGCACATGATTTGTGGTCTGATAATTATTGATGACATATTTAAAGCGATTGATCGCGGCTATATGTTTAGACTGTTTGAGATAAAACAAGCCAACATACATCTCTTTACCAGCAAGGTGATCTTGAGTGAGATCGAGTTTTAAACGCGCATCTCTTGCATATTCGGTATTTGGCGCGCGGCGCATAACATCATTTAATGCATTAACTGCATTATTGGTAAATTCCTGATCGCGTCCTACATCGCGAATACGCTCGTAAAAACACATTGCCCTTAAATAGTAAGCGTAAGGAATATTCTTATTTCCGGGATGCAGCGAAATAAACTGATCAAGGCCGGCAATGGCATCATCATAGTCGTTTTGCTGATAATGGGTAAATGATTTCATCAAGATTGCCCGCCGGGCCCATGATGTAAAAGGGTGCTGGCGCTCTACTTCTTCAAAAAGCTGAATGGCTTCCGGATAGCGCTTTCGCTCTAGACGACTAGCAGCAACGGAATAAAGTTGCTCAACCGGGCGCTCTACATAGGCAAATTTGTCTTGCTTATCCCCAGAAGAACAGGCCGATACGCCCAGCACCAATAGGGTTGCCAGAGCGATTTTGGAAAAGAGATTAAATGACTGTACAGCAGGCATGGTTGATTCCGATATAATGTAACCCTGTCTCTACCCTAAACAAGCCCACATCACAGGTCAAACCCCTTTGAGGGGATTACCGGTAAAGTGATAAACTAGCTCGCGCGCTCATATTCTGGAATGGTTTTTTCCGGCTGGGCAGGTTTGGCCGCCACGAAGGGTTTTTGCGAGGATGCTGTTTTCTTAACACGCCACGGCGAATGCTGCATCGGTTCGAGAATTGTCCCAATAGCGGGTGATTGTTGAACATCCCCACGTTCCGCGATTATCATTTCCTGCAATGCACGGCAGAATCGGTTATTAAGATCATGTCCGGTTTTGAAAGCAGTGACACGGCCAATGATGCGACTTCCCAAAAGATGAAGGTCACCAACCAGATCAAGCGCCTTGTGCAACACAAATTCCTGGGGATCACGCAAGGCTTCGCCGTTTAACAAACGCCCATCATCCACCACGATCGCATTTTCGAGGCTACCACCTTTACATAGCCCCGCTTCACGCATCGCTTTAACGGACTCTAATTGACAAAATGTGCGGGCAAAAGCCAACCGTTCACGGCTATCCAGATCGCCCATTGCCAAAAATATCGATTGGCGACCAATGGCGCGATCAGCAAAATCAATCTCGACATCAAGTTCAAACTGGTCACTCGGCTCAATGCGAATGAAACGTCCACTATCGCGAACTTCCAGTGGCTGCTTGACGACAAATAATTCCTGAACCTGATCGAGTTTTCTCTGTCCGGCTTCTTTTAGTGCTTCCACAAAAGGGGCCGCACTCCCGTCAAGAATTGGCACCTCTTCCCCGTCAATATCGATAATTGCATTCGATATGCCCATAACAGCAAGGCCTGCCATAAGATGTTCGACAGTCGCAACTCTGTGGCCCGCCTCGTTCGCGATACAGGTGCCTAATCTTGTTGAAATTACATTGGTAGCGCAGGCTTTGACGCACGGCGCTCCCGCTAAATCGACGCGCCGGAAAACAATCCCCTGATTGAGCGCTTGTATGATTTCTTGCTTATTTTCTAGTGCATTCTCTTTTTCTAGTGCATTCTCTGGGGCGCTCTCTTCGCGGCCTTGCATAGGTTTGATGGTTACAGTTGTTGATTTGCCAGAATGCAAACCAATTCCGGAAAGCGACACAGCGCGATCAACAGTCATCTCATTGAGGTAACTCATAAAACCTGACAATACTAACAAATGGAGGCGATTTAGCCTAAACTAACAACTAAGGCGAATTAACCTATCCGGATACACTCACTAAAACGTTACTTTGTGCCGACACGAGGCCAGATACAAATAAAGCATTATTGCGATATGTTGCAAAAGCAAAAGCGATATCCCTGATGAGGTTTTGGCATTGCTCAACCACAAAACACCAAGCAAAATCAATATCTTACAGATGGATATGGCTATAGAACCTGTCTTTAGGGACCATCTATAGAGATTGCAACATTTCCATTTTTGCCGGTAATGCGTCGTTTTGTGAATAATCTTTAATCATCGCCAATCTCGCCGCCTCCCCCAAAGTCTGACGTAATTCCGGTCGGTCGAGCAAATAGATAATCCTGTCAGCGACAGCCTGCGCATCTTTCATATCCACTGTTATGCCGTGGATACCATCGCTCAGCATTTCACCAACGGGGTCTGTATTGGAAGCAACAAGCGCACATCCTGCGCTCATCGATTCCATCATCGACCAGGATAGTACAAATGGCACGGTCAGATAAACATGTACCGATGAAGCCTGCAAAACATCCAGATAGGATGGCCTTGGCAGTAATCCGGTAAAATGTGTACGCGACATATCGAGCTCAAGTTCGCCAAGCATTTTCTTCTTGTAAGTTTGCCCTTCGGGAAGTGGCTTGCCATAGGCGACCCGGTCTTCACCAACGATCACGGCATGCACATTCGGCCGCTGCTTTTGCACCAGTTCCAAGGCTCTCATAAATTCAGGAAAGCCCCGATAAGGCTCCATCCCGCGCCCGACGTAGGTAATGATCTCATCAACATGAGAAAGATCAAGATTAGGCAGCTTTAATTTTGCTCCGGCCTTGGGTGCATATAAATCAGTGTTGATCCCATCATGCATGACGCGCATTTTATCATGGAAGCATTCGGGAAATTGCTCCTTTTGAAAATTGGTAGGACAAACAGCCAGGTCGCATTGCGCGAGATCCATCATGATGGCGGCGTTGCGTGAGCGCGTTCGCAATTGTTGATCGAGATTTTTGCTTTCTTTTTCTATAAACAACGTATCAGGAGCATCCCGGCGATAATACCATTCAAAATAACCAACATATTTTGCATTCGGCCAGATATCTTTTGCATAAATTCCCGGCCCCCAACCGGAGTGGGCCATAACAATATCGGGTTTTAACCCTTTTTTCGCGAGCGCCAACGCTGATCGAGCGACCGCTTGCCCCGAAATGGCGGCGCGCTCAAAATTGGCGACATAGTGATGGATGTCCTTGGTGATTTCCCGGTGAGGTTTATAATTAAAGACTTTTATTTTCTGGTGACTGGCGCCTTCGCGCTGCGTGCCATACCAGACGTCCCAGCCATTTGCTGCTAGAAACTCTCCTAAATATCCAAATTGTGCCGGGAAATTGTCATGAAGAAACAAAATCTGCATAAAGGTTATTCTTCCCGTAGCGAACGAGCAAATGAGTCCATTAGAGGTTTCAGAATATAACTGATTGCCGAGCGCTTATCTGTACGAATAAAAGTTTCAACCGGCATGCCCGGTACAATAATGTTCTTACCAAGGACCTTATCTAACTCATTATCACCGGGTAAATCAATCATAACCATGTAAAAAGGAGCGCCAGTAATTTCATCAATAATGGCATCAGCCGATACCGTACGCACAGTGCCGTCGGTCTCCGGGGTTTGACGAGACCCAAAGCCGGAAAAGCGCACCAGGGTTGATTGTCCCGCTTGAATTTTATCGACATTTTGGGGGTCGATGCGCGCAGTCACAAGAAGGGTGGTTCCCTCCGGCACAATTTCCATCATCGGTGCCCCCGGCCCGACAACGCCCCCTAAAGTGTGAACTGATAAATTGAGAATACGGCCACCAATCGGTGCTTTAATTTCTGTACGGACTAGATTGTCGTCAGCTGCGATACGGCGCTCTTCCTGTTCCGCGATAAGACCTTCGACCTCGCGCAATTCAGCAATTGCTTCCTCACGGCGCGTCTCTTTCAAGCCTTCAATTTCTAACTTCGCGCCAGATATCAGGCTTTGCGCTTCAGCGCGTTGTGCCAATAGCGAACCACGATCTCCGCTTAGCGCTTCTCGTTGTCGCTCCAATTCATTCAGGCGTATCTGGGTTGAAAAGCCATCGACTAGAAGTTCGCGCACCCCTTCCAATTCTCCTTCGATAATATCTGTCTGTGAGGCATTTGATCTGATCTGAGCATTGAGACCAAAAATACGCTCATTTTGCTGAACAATATTTTCCTCTAACAATGAAAGACGGGTTTGTGCTGTTTCAGCGCGCGCTTTAAAAAAGTTTTCTTGCCCCGATAGCGACTCTTTAAAAGAGGGATCATTGATGATCGCAGCAACACCTTTCGCCGGTGCCATTTCCTCCAACCCGTCACGTTCGGCAAAGAGACGGGAACGGCGCGCATAAAGACCGGAGAGCTGGTTATCAATAACAGAAAGGCTTGCTTGCGAGATTGTCTTGTCAAGAGAGACAAGAACATCCCCCGCCTCAACTCGTTGGCCCTCGCGGACAAAGATATCTGAAATAACACCCCCCTCAAGATGCTGGACAACTTTACGATTGCCATCCACCGCAATTGATCCGGGTGCGGTTACAGCGCCTTGAATGGGGGCAAAAATCGACCACAGGACCAGGCCGCCAAATACGACACCGATCACAGTGAGGCTGAATTTCATGAAGAAAGCCGCATCGGCTGGTTTTTTATGCTCTTCGTTCTGCATCATCACTCTTTATCTGCTGGTCTTTTGATTTTGCCGCCTCTTCAAAAGATGCGACCCGGCCGGGGGCAATCTTTTGCAACACTTCATCACGGGGCCCGAAAGCTTTTACTTCACCATCGGCAAGCAAGAGAAGTTTATCAACAAATGCAATGGCGCTCGGACGATGGGCAATAATTATAGTCGTGGTGCCCATAGCTTTTAATCCCTGTACGGCTTTTGCAAGGGCGGTGTCACCATCCGCATCCAGATTTGAATTTGGTTCATCAAGCACCACCAGAACCGGATTGCCATAAATTGCGCGCGCGAGGCCGAGGCGCTGGCGCTGTCCGGCAGAAAGATGCGAGCCCCCTTCCCCGATTTGCGTATCATAGCCTTCGTCAAATCCGAGGATCATCTGATGGGCACCGGCCATTTCAGCAGCGGCAATTATGTTTTCAGAGGTTGCATCATCAGAAAAACGAGCAATATTTTGCGCCGCCGTGCCGCCAAATAATTCTACTTCCTGCGGAAGATAGCCCACATAAGGCCCCAGCAAATCGCGATCCCATTGGGATATGCGCGCACCATCCATACACACTTCGCCGGAATTCAAATTCTCCACGCCCACAAGGACGCGGGCTAATGTAGATTTACCAGCCGCACTCGGACCTATAATACCAAGGGCTTCGCCTTTATCGAGATGAAAGTTAATCCCTTTGAGAACAGGCTTTCTGGCGCTGCCCGGTTGGCAAAAGGCTTTATTGACATCCAATATGCCCGTTGGCGGCGGCAATTCCGTTCGCTCTTTAGTGAGTTTTGCTGCGCCTAAATAGGTTTTAAGGCGCTTATAAGCGGCGCCGCTCATGGCAAAATTTCGCCATTGGCCGGTAACAATTTCCATTGGGGCCAAGGCCCGGCCAATAATGATCGATGCAGCAATCATCACACCGGGGGTGACAATACCGCCAATCGCGAGAAATGCACCCGTACCCAATATTGCAGATTGTAAAAACATGCGGGTTGCTTTCGTACCAGCTGTCATGCCGCCATTAGTATCGCTGGCTAAAAGGGTATACTCGGAGCCTTCTTCAGAGACTTTGCTCCAATTACGCTGCAAGGGCCCTCGCATACCCATCGCATCAGTTGCCGCGACATTACGCAATGTCGAGGTCACCATCTTATCGGCTTCCATGGATTTGCTGCTGGCTTTTGTGTTCGCATTACGAGACATGCGCTCATTCAGCAACGCCATGATCAGCAATACAATCAGACCGACAAGGCCAACCATGCCAAGCGCCCAGTGCATGGAGAAAACCACGAACAGAAAAAAGGGTGTCCACGGGGCATCAAAAACAGCCGTCAGAGCAGGACTGGCCATAAAGGATCGCACCTGACGCAAATCTTTCATCGGTTGATCACCAATCGCAAGCCCTGCGCTGGCTGCATCCATGGTGAAATCATAAGTGGTTTTTTTCAACTCACTCTCAAAGACTTCAGCAGACCTTGATAACAAGGCCCCCCGCGCAAAATCCAGCGCCCCCATGGCGATAAACATCACCAGAGCAAGGCCTGAAAACACCAGCAAAGTCTCGTATGAGCGCCCTGCAATGACGCGGTCATAGATTTGCAGCATGTAAATGGGGCCGGTAAGCATCAGCAAATTAACAAAAAAGCTTAGAAATGCGGCCCGCCACAAATGCTTCTTCGCCACAAATCGCGCGTTTTCAAGCGCCTCACTGTGGCGCGGTGTGCCCCTTTGGGCTGAGGATGTCTGTTTAGCCATGGAAAAAATCCACCTTGGGTCTCATCGTTAACTCAACTAGAGAGGATAGATAAAGCACACTATAAATACAATCTTTACGCGTAAAACGCGCATTATTATGTTCGCGAAACATTTGTAAGCTCTTAACCCCTAAAATCGGCAATCCCGTTCAATAGTCGCCATTACTCTTAAAAATTGGCCTATAATATTAGTTACTTGTCCGACCATATAGAGGCATTTCCTCTATATGGTTAATCAAAATTGAGTGTTCAGGGCAATTAACGGCTGAAACCCATTATGCGGAATGGTCGCAGACTCCCCGTCGTCTCTATGATCTGCAATCGCCTTTACCCTGATCGGGCCGGGATCACTTGAAAATTTAAAACCCGGACAGGATGAATTTACAGCTCAAAAGCGAAATTCTGGCTTAGCGGCAAAAGGCTCCAACAGGGCACCGCTACCCGCTTCGAATAGGTCGATACGCGAGAAAACATCACCCTGTCGTTTATAAAGAACCCCGCGCCGGGAGCCCCCATTGGCCAAATCACCGCGCCAAATCGCGGCCAGACGCCCACCATCTTTTAGCTGGTTGAGTAAGACATCCGGTTTGCGCGCAATTCCCGCCCCGATAAAAATCAAATCATAGGGCCCTTGTTCAACGATGCCTTTATCAAGGTCCGCCTGAACAACCGCAAAATTATCGATTTTCAAATTTGACATATTATCCGCAACATTGGTGTGCAAGGCCTCATCGGCCTCAACCGCAACCACCATTTCGCACAAGCGCGACAGAATGGCCGTGGAATATCCTGTTCCGCACCCGATATCGAGCACCAGCTCGCCGGAACGCGGCGTTGCGTGGGCCAAAAGCTTAGCAAAATCGCGCGGTTTTAACATAACCCGCTGATGACCCTCATTGCCGTAAACATGTTCCTGTTCGGCATAAGCCAGCTCACGATAGGTGCCGGGCAAGAAAATCTCACGGGGGATTTCTTCCATCGCCAATTGTAACGGAATGTCCATCACATCATTTGGACGCACCTGGCTATCGACCATGGTTTTGCGGGCAATCTGGAAATCCATAATTTTTCATCCGGTTCTTCGAACTTACACCCAGCACATACAATCAACCGGGCCCACAAACAAGAGATTCAAGGACCTGTTTCGACAAGTTTTGAATTTCAGGATTCCCGCTTACGCGGGAATGACAGGGGGGAGCGGGAATAACGGGGGAACGAAAGTGACATAAGGGAACGGCATGACAGGGGGAACGGCATCACCGATATGCGCACGCTGCTTGCCTGATGGTATCGTAAATGCCAAATCTAGGACCAGAAATCTTGGAGATAGTTTGTAGTACTCGATGGATAACGCCCCCATGAACCACATCTCACCTCAAACCGAGAAAATCAGTTTCGCCGCCCGCGATGGATACCCCCTTGTAGGCACATTAAAACGCCCACTCTCGGAACCAATAGGCGGCTTATTGATTACGGCTGGAACCGGTTTCGAACAGCGCTTTTATTCCCATTTTGCCGACTATGCCGCCGAGCGTGGATTTATTGTCTTTACATTTGATGCACGGGGCATCGGCCAATCCAGCCCGGAAGATTTGAGCACGTTTGAAATGCACTACACCCAGTGGGGCCGACACGACACCCCCGCCGCGCTTGATGCATTGGCGGCCGCAGCGCCGGACCTTCCCCTCGTTCATGTCGCCCACAGTGTTGGCGGGCATTTTCTGGGTTTATGGGACAATCATGACCGGGTTAGCGCCCATGTTTTTACATGTGTCGGCTCGGGCTATTGGCGAGACCATAAGCCTGGCATCGCATTGGCCGCTTCTTATTTGTGGCATATTTATGGGCCATATTCATTAAAGCGTCATGGATATGTAAAAAAAGGGGGCGGTTGGAGCGGGGCGTCATTGCCCAGAGGCGTGTTCGAGCCATGGAAGCAATGGTGTAACCAACCTCGCTATTTTTTAAATGAGTTGAATACAGATGATGTTTTTAAAGGTCACAGCTATAATGATGTAACCCGGCCAATAACTTCAATGATCTACACGGATGATCAGGTCGCCAGTCCCAAAACCGGTCAGGTCATGCTGGATTTATATCCCAATGCAAAAACCGAAATGCTTGTGCGAAGTCCGGACGATTATTCTTTAAAAGCCATTGGCCATAATGGCCCCTTTAAAAAAGCGGCCAAGGCGGCTCAAGATGAAATAATCGACATCCTTTTAAAGAATATTGCTGGGTAAAAAACCGAGCAGCAAATAATTGTCGCTAAAGCATTTCAGCCAAACGCCACAATAACCGGATTGCGACATAGAGAATTAAAACCGCTGTCATTCGGCGGATGATGGAGGGCCTAAGCCGCGTGCTCCCCAGTAAAGACCCCGCCTGCCCGCCAATTAAAACCGCAACAAACAAAGGCCAGAACGGCGCAAGGGCAGATACCCCCTCTTGGCTAGAGCTCAATTTCAGTATTTGTCCGATTAAACCGGCAAGCGAATTTGCGAGAATAAAAAGACTGCTCGCCGCTGCAATTTGTTTAGGGCCGCCCCATTGGGTTTCGTTTATGCGCAAAGCATAAAGAACCGGCGCTAAAAAAATCCCCCCGCCAATACCAACAATGCCCGAAAGCAACCCAATCATCGCACCGGCAAAACCGGAGAGAAAAAACTGACCGCCCGAAGGTTGCAAGCTTCGGTCAGAGGCCCCTTGCGCAAGTTCACCCTCCCCTTTTCGCTCGGTGCGTAAAAGCTGTATTCCTGCAAATAAAAGCGCGGCCCCCAACAGGGCAATAAAGAAAATTTCCGAAACCGCTATACGCCCACCGAAAAAGGCGGCTGGCACCGAGGCAAGAAGAAAAGGCATAACCCGTCTCCATTGCAAATGCCCTGCCCTTGCGAAACGAAAAGTACCGCCAGTCACCACCAGAATATTACAGATCAGCGCAATTGCAGGCACCAGCCCATAGGGCGTATCGCCAAGTACCAATAGCGCATTATAGGTGGAACCGCCGCCAAACCCGACCATCGCATAAAGAGTTGCAGTCACCGCAAATGCAATTGCAAGAACGACCATCAGCTCTGCCCGTATGCATCCTGACCGCCATAGGCCTGCAAGGTTGCGATGCGTTTTTCAATCGGCGGGTGCGTCATAAAAAGTCCGGCAAACGGCTTGGCATTATCAATCATCATCTGTTGCACATCCGCCGGCGCTTCCAGATTTGAGCGCCCGGAAATTTTCTCAAGCGCCGATATCATCGCATCGGGATTGCGGGTTAATTCAACCGCGCCAGCATCGGCCAGAAATTCGCGTTTGCGCGAGAGCGTAAAACGAATGACCATTGCCAGAAAATAGGCAACGCCCACCATGACAATCGCCACGATAATAAGAAGACCGCCGCCACGGCTATCGCCATTGCGTGAGCGGGTATATCCGCCAATATGACGCCCTGTACGAAAAAATCCGCGAAACAACATTTCCCCGATAAAAGAAAATATACCCACAAAGATCACTGAAATAATCAGTAAACGAACATCCCGGTTTTGAATATGGGTTAACTCGTGGGCTATGACCGCTTCCAACTCATCCCGATTGAGCCGTTTCATCAGCCCGCGCGTGAGTGTGACTGTATAGTTTTTCTCGGAAACACCGCTAGCAAAAGCATTTAAGGCCTCGCTCTCGATAATGTTAAGCTTCGGCATTGTCATGCCTTGTGAGATGCATAAATTTTCGAGGAGATTATAAGCTTTTGGTGCCTCTTCGCGGGTTAGGGAACGGGAGCGTGTGCTGACCTCAATCATTTTTTGATGAAACAGCCAGGCAATAGCAAACCATGCACCCGCAGCCAGAAACGCATAAATCCAGCTTTGCCCCATCAGATCAAGGGCTTGATAAGCTCCGTCTGTAAAACTGGCAATTGGTGAAGATACGCCAATGATGAGAAAACTGAGACCAAACATCAGTAAAAGGAGCAAAACCGGAAACCCTGCTAAAAGCAGGATTGATTTAAGGTTATTATTCCAAATATGGGTCTGCAGGCCAAAAGCGCCCATTTGCGTTCATCTTTTGCTATTGGCCATATCCTCACAGATATGGCCGCCATTTTACTGGTTAAAACGATACGTCCGGTGTTGCTTCAACTTCAACGCGGGCATTTTCAGGAATTTCAAAAAAGTCACGTTTTTCAAACTTGCCCATTGGCGCAATGAAATTGCCGGGAATTTGCTGGATGATCGTGTTAAATTCCTGAATGGCACTATTAAAGAACCGGCGGGCCGCGGCGATTTTATTTTCGATATCAGAAAGCTCGCGCTGTAATTCAAGAAAATTGGTGTTGGCTTTAAGATCGGGATAATTCTCTGCCAAGGCAAATAACCGGCCCAATGAAGCGCCCAGAACACCTTCGGCTGGCCCTTGCGCGGCGGGGCCGCTCGCATCGACAGCATTTTGACGGGCTTTAATCACCGCATCAAGGGTTTCTTGTTCATGTGAAGCATAGCCCTTAACCGTATTCACAAGATTGGGTACCAGATCATGGCGTTGCTTTAATTGCACATCAATATCCGCATAAGCCTGATCACAGCGCTCATTCAGGGAAATGATACGGTTATAAATACTGATTACAAATAAGACCAAGAGGACAATAACGCCCAGAAAAATCCAGAATTCCATGTGTATTCGCTCCTACAAAGGATGGGCTCCAAATTAATGCTGGAGCTGAGTAAATTTGGCCACTTAGTAACCTAATTTATAAAAAAATCACAGGATTTTTTATAAATTAGATGATGCCCGCGATTAATGATGAGCCAAATAAATTATGAATCACATAAAATATTGAGACAAATCAAAACCAAAGATCAATAAACCGTTAAGCGTGATCCCTGCCTGAATTGTCAATCGACGTTGCAGCTAACACCAATCTTGGTGTGAGCGACGTTTGTTCTTTTAACCTGAGCTGGTCGTCAAATTTTCTGGCGATGAGCGGTTAGATCATTACTCGCCAGTCTCGATGTCAATACCATCACTAACCCATGGGTCAACATAAACAGGCGGCGGCGCACCCGGAGCAGATGGCACTGTTCTGCGCAATGTTTGTGGGGCTTCGGGTACGATAAAATCTGTATAAAAATGATTAATCTCATTGTTTCTCCGGTTTAATAATCCCGGCACAAACTGTCCTCCGGATTTATTCCAACGCCGGAATTGATAAACAATATCCTGATTACCCTCTATCGATCTGCGGGCATTCAATTTCTCTAATAATTCTGAATCCCGATAATTCCCCCCGCCAACATTATAGATAAAGCTCACTAATGCATCATATTGAAAGTCCGTTAGACCGGGATTAGTAGCCGTTGCCTCATGAATCGTATTGGCTTCCAATGCCTCTTGGGCAATCGTCAGATCTTCGCGGAAAATCTCCTCCGCTCTTTCGTCACTAATACCAGAGGCAAATCCGAGATCAGACAATATGTATGGAATATTCTCACAAGCATCTTTTTTGATCAGATGCCCATGGCCAATTGTACAATAATTGCTGGAATCATTATATGGACAATGCCGGCGTTCACTTGTCCCCGAACAAAGGCTCTCCCCTTCAAATGTTTTTAAGAGAGCGATCCCTTCTGCAGTAATCGATCTTCCCTCGGCAATCACTTCGGGCTCTTCGGGCGGCGCTGTTGTTTGTGTTGTGGTTGCACAGCCAAATACGAAAAAAACCGCAATTAGCTTAACAAATAAAAATCTATTCATGATTTCCCCCTTAGATGGTGCTTTGGTTAGAGCCCTGGATAATCCTCAATAATCCATCTATTTATCTTATTTTATGCGAACCCAAAAGGCAATACCCGGCCCCAATCAGAGCACGCCCTATCAACCACTCGCTGTCATTCCCGCACCCCCATTTGTCATTCCCGCGAACGCGGGACTCGAGAAATTAAGAATTGTTCTCAATAATAGAGGGTAGATCCCCGCTTATCCGGAGATGCTGGCACTTTTTGAGACATAACCCTTGGCTTTCTCCACCAAAGAGCTAATCGCACTTACAGGGGGGCCGGTTACAGGCGAGCCTGGCTATTTTTCAGGCCGGTTCACCATCATCGCTTTGATTTCAGCAATTGCCTCTGCCGGATTCAAATCTTTAGGGCAGACCGTGGTGCAATTCATGATGGTGTGGCAGCGATAGAGCTTGAAGTCATCTTCGAGCTTATCAAGACGCTCATTGGTCTTCTGGTCGCGGCTATCTTTGAGCCAACGATTAGCTTGAAGCAACGCTGCAGGGCCGAGATATTCCTCTTTGCCGTCTTCTTTGCTGCCATTCCACCAATAGGATGGGCATGAGGTTGAACAACAAGCGCACATTACGCACTCATAAAGGCCGTCCAGCTCTTTGCGTTCTTCAGGGCTTTGAGTCCACTCGCCTTCCGGCACTGACTCTTCTGCTTGAAGATAGGGCTGAACATAGGCGTGATGCTCGTAGAATTTTGTCAGATCAGTAACCAGATCCTTTACGACCGGTTGGTGCGGCAACGGATAAACAGTAATATCTCCATCACCCATATCTTCCATACCCTTGGTGCAAGCAAGAGTATTTGCGCCATTAATATTCATCGCACACGAACCACACACCCCTTCACGGCAGGAGCGGCGCAAAGTCAGGCTTGGATCAATTTCATTTTTGATCTTGAGCAACCCATCCAGCACCATGGAAACATCAGAGACATCGACCTCATAGCAATCAACACGGGGATTCTCACCAGAGTCAGGCTCGTAACGATAGACCTTGAAGGTTTGCCATTTCGGGGGGGTCCCTTTATTCTGATCCACTTTACTGCGGTCAGCTTTATAAAGCTTGCCTTTGCTGGAAATCTTGGAGTTTTTGGGGAGCGTCAACTCAACCATAATTTGCGCCTTTTTAATCGGTTCTAAATTCAATGTATCAAAGCTTGCTCAGCTAAAAAAGGCACTTTGCAATCTTTTTTCATTTATTTTGATAAAAACAAACTTCATACACCAATATGGTCTATATCACTTGGCCAGAACCCCATAAGATACCCATAAGGTTATTCTACACGATATTGGAATTGCTTTTTCGCCCCTCACGTTAATTTTCAGCCCACATTGCCTAACTATCGAGGTTTCTAAGTGCCGTTCATCCAGCTTATCATTCTTGCGCTCATTCAGGGCATCACCGAATTTCTGCCGATTTCCTCTTCCGCTCATCTGATCGTCGCGCCCATTCTGGTCGATGGGTGGGCTGATCAAGGGCCAATTCTCGATGTTGCTGCCCATGTGGGCTCTTTGTTTGCTGTCCTGTTATATTTTCGCAGCGACAGTGCGCGCCTTATCCGCGGCGGGGTGAATACACTTTTCCATAAGACCCAAGGAAGCGCGGGTGAGGATCGAAAGTTATTTTTGTTCATGCTGGCCGCGAGCATTCCTTTTTTGATTGTCGGTGCCATTGTTGCCCTTTCAGGTCTCATTGATAATTTGCGCTCCGCAATGGTGATCGGCATCTCCAGTATCGTATTTGGTACTCTACTCTGGCACGGGGATCGCCCTCGCGGGCAGCAGGCACCCATCGATACCGAATCGCCCTCCTCCCTTCCAAGCGTGGAGACCCTGACATGGCGCCATGCGATGATGATCGGCTTTGCCCAGATTCTCGCCATTATCCCGGGTGCCAGCCGTTCCGGTGTTACCATGACCGCTGCGCGTTATCTTGGTTGGTCGCGCCCGGAGGCGGCGCGCTTTTCCATGCTGCTGGCAATCCCGACAATTGCGGCGCTCGGCCTTCTTGCCGGTCTCGATATGTTTACCGGACAAGTGGCAACAGCGGATCCCATCTCGGCTTCAATCGTTGCGGTACTATCTTTTCTTGCCGCCTATATTGCCATTAACGTATTGATGAAACTCATCCAGTCCATGAGCTTTACGCCCTTTGTAATCTATCGGTTAGTGTTCGGAGTTTTTCTGATTATCTTCAGTTTGAACTTTCAAACCTGACACATTTGAGCTGCAAATAATAAGCGTATTTTTTGATGTGATTTCCATACGGATCATATCATTAGTGCGATGATTTTATAGCGCCATTCAAAACTTCTCGCATACCGAAAGAATCACCTCCACCAAAAACAGATGATTTTTGCAAACCCTGAATGGGTTTTGTTAACCATATAGCCCTTGCCAAACCAATAAAATCATGCATTAATTTGGGTATTGTTTTAGCAACAGAAAGGAGGTGGTCGGATGTCGAGTGAGATATTTGCACAGCATTCAGATTATAGTGGAAGTGACGTGTTTAAGAGGGAGCAACCTCCCCTTCTTCGCTAGCCTCCCGGCTATTTGAGAGTAGCCAGTTTTCTGATGCTTACGCTCTCACGAGAGTTACCTTGTACTCTTTAAAAACGGGCCTGTTATTTTCGGATAGCAAGTAGGGATAGTATAATTATTTGCTATCAAAATTAACGCGATTAAGCCATTCGGTTCTTGCCGGATGGCTTTTTCATTTTCGGTTTTAAGTATCGGGAAGACGCAACAAAGAGACCGAAATGAACTATCGGAGATATCAAGAAACACCGATTCAAAAATGGACGTTATCCCCGCGAAAGCGGGGATCCACCTGTCAATAAAACAAAGAGCTTTTAGGTTTCGGATTCCCGCTTTCGCGGGAATGACAGAGGGGGCGGGAATGACAGACAAGGCAAGAGTGACTGGAATGCTGATGCGGTGGGAATGTAAGTAGACGAAAACATCTAAAGCGGCAGGGATACTACCCTCAATAATCCAATGAAAAACTCAGCGCTCAATCAATCCGTGCAAGCACTTATCCAGCCTTTCAAGCTTTGCAGGCCAGCTATAATCGCGCACAACCCGTTGACGGGCTGCATGGCCAATTTTTGCTGCTTTGTCCGGGGCCTCTAAAAATTCGGCGATTTGCGATATCATATCATCGCCGTTTTGAGTGACGCAAATTTCTTCGCGCACCCGCGCATGAATGCCCGTCGCAGCCGCTTGACTGGAGATGACCGGTTTTGCCATGGCCATTGCTTCCAGCACTTTATTTTGAATACCTCTGGCCACCAAGAGCGGGGTAACAACCAGTTTGGCCGATTGTAACCATGGCCTGACATCCTCAACCCGGCCAGTTACCTTCACACCGTCAAGCTGCGCTAATTGTTCTACTTTACGTGCGGGCTTTGACCCGACAATCGCAAAGGTGAGCGCGGGGTAGCGCTGTTTTAAAGATGGCCAAACAGTCTCGCAAAACCAGCTCACCCCTTCAATATTGGGAGCGTAATCCATTGCGCCGACAAAAACCAGATCATTGCGCCCAACATCAATATTCTCAAAGTCAGCATCCGGATCATAATAGTGGGTATCAACGCCGTTCTCCCAATAATCAACGCTGGCCTCCGCGCCCTCGCGATCATTGAAAATATCTGCCTCGGCCTTTGTGATTGCAAAACTATGAGAGGCTTGATTTTGAAATTCGCGCTCTTTATCGGCTAGAATATTGGCTTCACGGCCATAGATAAATGATCCTAAACCTTTGCGCTGTTGCCCATAAGCGCGCCATTTTTCGGCGTCAGAATCGCAAAAATCAATCACGGTCGGTATTTCGCTAGGCATTAAACACGGTGCAACGCCTGATGAAAAAGCCATTTGCACTTTTATATCATTGTCTTTCCGGGCCTGACGCACAAAATCACTCATTTTCTTTGAGCGATAAAATGTCAAGGACAAGGCTTCCCCGCTCAATAAACCGGTCAGTGATTTTAATTTTGCACGGCCCGGATTAATTTCCACAAAAACGCTTGAGGCCGTCATATTTTGCAAAAATTCAACATGTTGCAAATCTTCCGGATCATCAACAAAACACCCTAAGTGAACCGTCCAATTCTCGCATAAATTTTTAAGCAAAAACCATGACCGGATTTTATCCCCTTTATTGGGCGGATAAGGAATACGATGGGTAAGGAGTAATAAATCCGGTTTTTTCATACGCTTCATTCATTTCAAGCAAAATGCCGGGCGATTAAACTTCCCCCAAAGGTGGCGACGGGTACGGGAAGTTTTTTCCAGACTTTCAAGGCCAATGCATATTTAGGATTATTAGGATTTACATTGGGTATTTGCGACGCGGTTTGCAAATAATATTGATATTCAAGAGGCGCGGGCTCGATGCCCCAAGTCTTTTTATAACCAAAAGAGCCGGCATCAAATTTACTGCGCCCGAAGTCAAAAACTTTAGCACCGCGCTCAATCGCCTCGCACATCTGGTTCCAGTAAATATAATCAAACGCCCGTGCATGGCGCGCTTCGGGCAATGCCCCTACATAATAAGGCATAACCCGGTCATGATGATAAAAGCTGATCAGCGCAGAAACCGGTTTTCCCTGATATTCCACACTTGCGATACTAACATCATCGCCAAAGCGGGCCACGAGTTGCTCGGCAAATTTTTTGGGAAAAACAGGCGTACCCAAATCTCTTAGGGCGCGGGCGTATAATGCATAGAACCGATCGACATCACCCCCGCTATGACAGATCAATGACCCCTCATCGGCGAACTTGAATGCCTTACGAATTTCCGCGCGTCGTTTGCGCGGTATTGCGGTGAGCATTTCATCTTCTGTCTTTTCAAGGGGTTTATGAAACCCTGCATAGACATCCGTTTTTTGAGGCCAGTTCCCGATAGTGGCCTTTTCACTGCGCAACTCAACATAGGAAACATTATGTTCTTTTGCCAAATTCCCCGCATAGTCTGCTAGTGCGCTGCGCGCATCTTCGTCGCTCGACAAAATACCCCCACCCACACTAAAGGCAGACGATATCAGGGCTCGCCCCGTTAGCGGACTGGTAACAAGAGATAAAGGAAGTACACCAACGATTTCCGGTCCGCGCATAGCTTGTAGATAAAAGGCTTTATAGCCATAAACCTCTTCGACCAAGGTGCTCCAGCCCGGGCGATGAAAGAAGACACTATCCGGCTGGCTCAGAACGAAATTGTTAAACGGCTCTAGCTGATCTTGAGATACAGTATCTATCGAAAGGGTCATGTGCCGCTTTTCCTGATCATCTTTTGATGAAAGCTTATACGGCGAGAGAGGCCGGGTTTAATGGGAGCGTGTGATCAATACGATCAAAGGGAAAATCAGCCATTAATTTTTTTAGCTTTGATGGCATTTTATCGATATTTATGTAGTGGCGCAGACGCGACTTTTTGGAGGCGCGCTCGATACGGGGTTGCCCTTTATCAATTTCCCAAGGATGGAAATAGAAAACCAGAGGCGCTTGCGTGTTTTTTGCGGCGCGCGAAAATAATTGTTTTGTAACCTCGTATGGCATCGCCCGAAACCATCCGCCGCCAGCACAACTCACCCGTTTGCCCATAATATCGGTTGTCGCAACTGGCGCTTCTATAAATTGGCTACCAGCATTGGGGTAATATATTTTCTGTGGTGCATTGGGATCCCCATAATGGTCATGTGCGATCGGATGGGTGCTGGAAGAATAAAGATAGCCGCATTCCTCTAAAACCTCATGGGCAAAGGGCGTGCGCTGATCAATAGAAAATCCGGCTGCACGATATCCAACAACCCGCACGCCGCCAATATCTTCCAGTATTTTGCGCGTGCGCCCCGCATCTTCTTTAAAAGTTGCAGCGTCCTGATCAAACACTTTTATATGCTCATATCCATGGCTGGCCAGCTCGTGGCCCCGCCCGACGATATCCCGGATAAGGCCCCGATCACGTTCTGCAACCCAGCCAAGTGTAAAAAATGTTGCTTTAACCGCGCACTCATCAAACAGGTCGAGTAATTTGCGCGTTACCTCCCCTGCCCGAAACTCATACCCATCCCAGGCACTGCGGGCGATAACATCGGAAAATCCCCAAACCTGAAAATAATCCTCAACATCAACCGACATCCCGTGGGCAAAGGGCGATCCATTAGCCGCACTACCATGTAGCTGGGTGCCCCCCTCTTCGAGAGAATCTGAATTATTACAACTATGGGGCGCTGAAGCATCCATCGTAATGGCCATCTTTCGAGAGTGTTATTCTATCAGTCGATCTGTGCAAGCAAAGCGGTCGCTTTAGAAAGATGTTCTTCCATTTTGATAACATTATCCTGCTGGCGCTCTTCCATTTCGCATAGGGCTTTATGAATACTACGATTGCCCTTATGGGCTCTGGTAACATCCCCTCGCAAAGCTTCGAGGCGGTCAAACATTGAAAGCGACGACTCATCATTGTCCTGGGCTAAAACCGCTGGCTCGGCCTGAATTGAAGCTGGGGGCGCCGCCTGTTGCGTCTGCTCACCATCAATTGCGTGAATGGCTTCACGCACATCATTTAGCGATGCGACTACATCCTTTTTACCAGTTGCGCTCATACTGGGCTGAACTTGTCCGCTTGGCTCACCAGTTGAAGGCATATGATGGGGGCCTTCAACATTTGGCGCATTACCTGTTTGGCCCGCTTGAAATGTCTCATTATCATGGGGTTGACCTTGAGGGGGTACAATTGAACCCTCATCCTGGTTTACCAAACTTGGTAATCCCATTTCCTCTCGCATCTCGTTTTCAACCGCATGCACTACTGCACTATTGATCAATTTGCGTTGTTCTAATGAACAAAACAAAATCAACCGTGTACAAAGCGAATTAATACGCCGGGGAATACCGTTTGTAAGAGCATGAATGAGATCAAAGGCTTCTTGCGTAAATTGGGGCTCTTCAACGCGTCCAACAACGGCGAGGCGATGCTCGATATAGTTTCTGGTTTCCACCCCGTCCAAAGCTTCCAAATGGTAAGACGCGATAATACGCTGGCGCAATTGTTCCATATCACTGCGCGCCAAGGTCTCGCGAAATTCCGGTTGCCCGACTAGAAATACCTGAAAGAGAGGGGATCCTTGATGCGTAATATTTGACAACATGCGCAGTTCTTCAAGGGTTTCGATGGGAAGATTTTGAACTTCGTCCACGACCAATAAAACCCGGCGGCCTTTATTAATATTGTCGTAGAGAAAATCTTCGAATGCTTCCAACTCCGCAACGCGGCCCTTACCCGCGGCCTCAATCTGGAAGGAAGAAAGGATGTGGGATAAAAGTTCTTCTGACCCAAGGTTGGATGTCAAAAGGTGAGCCGCCGATACATTGGTTCGGTTTAACTGGTCGAGCATATGCTCAATCAAGGTCGATTTACCCGCACCGATCTCACCGGTTATGACAATAAAACCCTCAGCTTGCCGCAAGCCATAATGGAGATAAGCCATGGCTTTGTTATGGCTCTTCGATCCAAAGAAAAATTTTGAATCCGGGCTTAGTTTAAAGGGGGCTCCTGAGAAACCAAAATATTCTTCAACCATGATTAAAAATCCAGAACAACACCAACCGTACCTGAATTCTCGCTATATTCGAAGAGTTCAATCGGCGAGAAACGCTCTGCCCGGGAGTAAGAGGCAAATCCACGTAAGCGATTTGTAAACTGATAATTAGCACCAAGGGTACCAATTACGGTATGGGTAATACCCGCATTAACCGCTTCAGCTGAACAGGCAGCCGTTGCATCAAAACCGGGCGCTGCAGAAAAGAGACCAAATGCACCTGGCGCTGCGACACAATCCGCAATCGAAAAGCTGGTATCAGCAAAACGATAATTAACGTTCCCGAACAACGAGACTTTGCGTGACAATGTGCGCGTTATAGCAATCTGGCTTGTTACATTCTCAAACTCGCGGAAACCAAAATCAGCATTCTGATAACTCGTACCGAGGCTCACAGTGGTTCTGTCAAAAGAACCATTTAGATTAAAGAACGCATTATTGGTTGGTCCTACACCAATCGTCTGGGCACCAAATCCGGTGGTTCCGCCTGTATTACCCAATTGCGTTGAGAGTTGAATAATGTCTCTTGGGGTTCCAAAACCGCCTTCACGCAGCTGGTCAGCAAAATCAAGTGTCGACCGTGCGACCAGTGCAATTTGATCCGCATTAGACAAAGCCCGTGTCTGGAATGTCCGGTTTGCGCCCGCAGTAAATACAAATCGTCTGGAAATCTGGTAGCGCGCATCAGCTTCGATAAAATCATCATCGAAACGGCGGCCGTACTCAACCCGTAATGATGAGCGACGCCCAGGCCTAAGCGCAAATCCAGCGCGCCAGAAGATACCTGATAATTCGCCATCATCAAAAAATCCGCCCGGAACGACTGTTTCTATCTCATCATAACCGATCGCACCAGAAAGAGAGAATTTATCATTGATAGCATATTGCCCTTCAAACTCGAGCGAGCCTTGATCAAAAGCAAAATCAGGTGACAAAAGCGGGTTATTATCCGCATCAACAAGAGGGAGCCCATCAACACCCAATTGAACCTGTCCATCTTCATCGGTCAGATTGCCATAAGCACTCGCGACGAAATTCAAGCGTTCAAACAAGCTTCCACTCTCATAGCGAACAAGAGCTTCATGAGAGCGCGAGTCATTTAAGAAAACGCCGCCAGTTTGCTCGTCAATAAAGGACTGCGAATAGCGATAACGAACCTCCGCCACACTTTCATTAGGCAGTGAACGGTAAATATAGGGGCTAACCGCAAAAGAACTAACGGTAGTCTGATTACCACGCGCTGCGTTTACATTGTTAGAAAAAGCAGCGTTATCACCAACCAGCTGGCGCGATGATCCACCGGAAATATCAAAATAAAGGAAATTATCAACAATAGTCGCGGTACCCGTTCCACTAACGGACTGGTTCACAAAAAAATCGCTATCGTCTGCGCCGGCACCAAAAACAGCATCATCTTCATCACTTCCGACAAAATAAGAAAAGTCGAGATCACCGCTAAACAAAGCCGTAAAACGCGGTAAGCTGACGATTGCATTACCGGTAAATAGATTTGATAGAATGAATTGACCGTCACTAAATTCGTCAGGGACAAGATTAATATTGTCACTATATGTAACGCGCGGGCTTACGCTAAAATTATATCCAAGGAAATCCGATTTCAGGCGAAGCGGAGCATTGGGCGTATTGTTTTGTGCAATCGCGGTTCCCAGAACGAGACTCGCGCTCATACTTGCGACAAGCGTAAGCGTCAGCCCAGTGCGCACAGTTGCTGATTTTACCAAGCCAGACCGCTTAAAGTTGCGCAAATGCGCTCTCAAAGAACTTTTAGAAGACATCTTATCCCCATTCGCCGCCCTATGATCACAAGTACTTGTGATTCGATTTAACATGTCCTCGTCCCTCACCATTAGTCACGCTTTCCAGTCATCTGTTTCTCTTGCGCCGTCATCCCGGAAGACACAGCCCTTCGTGTGCCTGTGGGATAATAGTCCGAATATGATCCATAGTGTGATCCGCCAGCCCCGATAAGACATTTATTCAATACAAGGCTAATATTCGGGTTTACGTCCAATAATTCTTCGAGAGCGGTAGTAATAGCTTGCTCAGGAGTCGAATCAGCTTCCACAACAAATAGTATTTCATCCACAAAAGGTGCCAACACAATTGCTTCGGTTGTAGCAAGCACTGGCGGTGCATCAATAATGACCAAACCGCCAGAATGGCGCATAGAAAGGTCGTTTAATGCTTTTTGTGCATGAACAGTGCCAAATAAATCACCGGGTCGATCAACCGCGCCCCCTTCCGGGAGTAATGTAAAGGGCACCTGACGCGCTCTTACCGCAACGTCTTCAAATGATACATCTTCATTGACAATCAGATCGGTAAATCCGGTTGATTCGCGCAAACCCAAATGGGATTGAATTTTCGGACGCGGCGCATCCCCATCAAGCAGGGTGACGTTAATTTGGTCTTCAATCGCAAGACTCAAAGCAAGGTTTATCGCGGTAAATGTTTTGCCTTCCGCGGGACGGGTTGAGGTAACCATAACCAGATTACGCTCGCGCGCATTATTGCGCAGTCTCAAATCCATCGCGGCAGCATTATTTCGTAGAAATCCCACGCGCCGCAAAAGCCGGCGTTTTAGGACGCGCAACTCCAGTGAAAGCTGTGTCGGTGTCTCATTGGGAACAAAAAAGCCCTGGCTTGCCAGACTGGAAAAATCCAAATCGAATTGCTTTTTAGTGTGATTGCCCCGGGGCTCTTTTGTATGGACCGCATGATAGCGCTCCATCGTATTGGACGCCTCACCGCGCGGGTTTGATTTTTGATCGGAACCCTTTTTAGGGCCATCATCATTATCAAATGCTTTTTCAATCAATCCCATTATCGAACTCTTTCTAGAGAATTATCCAACTTCAAGGCCGCCGATTGGTCAGTGCCTTTCAGGACATTCGCCTGTGGATGAAGAACAGCTGCATAAATATAAATAAAGCATAGCAAGAAAAGGGCCGAACTGGCACCCACTAGCTTTATAAAATCAAATCGCGTCTGCCTTATTACATTTGGTGTCTTTACTGTGCCAATTGCACCCATAACGGGTATATTAAAGGCCGACTCAAGGTCTGCCGACTGCGTGTAAGTTTTATCCAAAAACGTCAGCATCAACGCCAAGGCGCCGCCAGCGCCAAATGCCAGAAAGATTACTGCCAAAATCAGAGGCAATCTGGGCGGATCGTTGGGCACGAGGGCCTTGCGTGGACGCTCTAGTACCCTGTAATCAAGCCCTGAACTACCATCACTCAAGGTCCGTCTGTTTACGATGGCGTCTCGCTGGGTAGTGATTTTATTCAGATTCTGTCTGGTCTCTTCCGCCCGGCGTTGAAGACGCAAGAGCTGTGTCGCAATTTCTGGCGACTGACCAATCGTCACAAAGTCACGCTCGATATCGGCCCGGATACGCTCTTCGCGCACCTTTAGTGCGGCCAGTGTATCGCGCGCACTGCGCAACTCTGTTTGGACACGAAGATAATCTTCATTGTCCGGCAGAGCGCTATCAGACTCAAGGCGTTCGATTTGTTGTAACAGGTTTTGAATGTCAGGATAATTATCATTATACTGACTGCGCAATTGCGATAACTCGATTTTCAAATTATCCAGCTCACCCCCTGTTGATAGCCGGGGTGTTGATGCAAGCCGCACACGCAATGTTTCAACACGAAGAGAAGTCTGTGAAATCTGATCGATTACCGAGTTAAGTTCAGACTGTTTTCGCTCGCTTTGTTGTTCATCGCCAATGGTCGCCGCCAATTCGGTCGAATGAATACGGCGATATTGGGCAATTTCTTGTTCCTGTTGAACCAGTAGCGCATCAAACTCCGCTATGCGTTCGCGCAACCTCTCTTCGATAATCTCTGATTGCCGGATGCTTGCCCCGAGATCCTGTTCGATCATCAAATTAAGCGCCGCATCAACAACATCTTTAGCTATATTGGGATCATAGTGACCATAGCGTATTTCAAAATAGGTACTACGCGGATTAACGATGGATATATCGGCAATGATTGTTTTAACGATACGTTCCAGTTGAGCTTGACGGTCAAGCGGTGATATCGCAACAATTGTTGAATCCAGACCGGAGCGATAAACCATTTGCTCAACATTCGGGAAGGTCAGCATCGTCTCTCGCAAGACTTCAACACGCTGGGAAATGTTAGGTTTTTCAGTAATATCGCTGATAAGTGGATCGACAACCGGTTCTTGTATAAAGACGCGAGCGCGACTTAAATATCGATCGGGTATCAAGGAAATCGCAAACCAGCCAGCAAGAGCCATTACCCAGGCAATCGCTACAATCAGCCATCTGCGCCTCCACAATCCGATACCATATCGAACTACAGGCCTTGGTAATTCCGATAGATCAATCACAACTCACACCTTACAGAAATAAAACACTAATACTCAAAATTGAGCCCACACTCTGTGTGGGCTCAATGTCTAATTTAAAGAACGCTTTCTGGAATCAAAATCACGTCACCTGGTAATACAGGTACATTGGCACCGATACGGCCACGACGTAATAAATCATCGAGCTTAATTCTGTAGGCTGTGCGCTCACCATCAACAACTCTGTAAAGAGTTGCCCGGTTTCCAGCGGCAAATTCTGTTAGTCCGCCAACAGCAACCATAACATCGAGAACCGTCATTCCGGTTTGATACTGCAATGCAGTTGGCTGTTGCGCTTCACCGATAACACGAACCTGTTGTTCAAGAGTTGAAGAAAATTCGCTTACACTCACTGTAACTTTTGGTGATTTAACAAATTCGCTCAAAACCCCTTCAAGCTCACTAGCAACTTGTGAAGGTGTTTTTCCTGAAGCGACAAGATCATCAACCAATGGTGTTGAGATACGACCATCAGGGCGCACCACAACTTCTGTGGAAAGTTCAGGTGCACGCCAGACGAATATTTCCAACTGATCATTAGGACCAATTAAATAATCTGGAGCAGCGACCAAATTAGCCTCGGCAGCTGTCGGCGCAGGGGGTAGGTTTTCACTACCAATTGAAGTACAGCCCATCAAAAAAGCACCACTCGCAAGAGCCACTAGCGCTTTAAAAAATTTTGTTTTTATCATCTCTCGTTCCTTTATAATCCTAATTCGTTAACCCAAAAATCGACCCACTTAGAAAACCATTCCCACATTTTGCGCCGCTATAAATCCTCCAGTGACACAATTCCAAGCCCTTCAATAACAAAATAGGCTATAGCTTGATCGCAAGTTCCTTGCCACCTTTAGATTTAACCCTTTAAGCCAATGAATTAAGGCATTTTCATGGGCTTTCGGGCAATATTCAAAAACCCTGACCAGAGGCTCATTTCGCTTGCTTTAAACCCACAAAAGCGAGCTTTTCACTTCCTATGCGCTCTACTTCATAAAGGGTCTCAATTCAGCTTTTTTCCTACACCGCTTTCTCTTATATCCCTTTTTGGGCGAGTTTTGCCCCATTATGGGACACACTATCACCATGATCACTCAAATTTGATCCACGGCGTTGACCGGTTAAAGTACCACGCGAACTTAAACTTCCTATTTCCCGTTTTACGCGAACAGCATGATTGTCATAATGACCGCGCTCAAGAGCCAGCGCATAAGCCTCAAGACTTTCATAGTCCACAAATCCCGGTTTTATCAGCATTATTGCCCACCTTGCGAAAAAGATATCTTTTAGCTTCTCTTCGTTCGACTGTGCTGTGCCCTCTAAAGCGCCACTATTTACGGGTTTGCTTTGATTAGAATTTGAATCCGCCCGCAAATATACCAGTCGGCCTCTTGCCTTGACCAGAGGCGTGATTCGATCATGCCCATCAGACCGATTAGAATATCCAGACGTAATTTTTCCTTCCAGCAGGGAAGCGGCCAAATCAACCTCCCCGAACCGCGCAAGGGAAATACTTAAGCTTTCCATAAGTTTATCATCCAAGTCAGGGGCTTGTGCTGCATTTTTAAGAATCGCAACAATCTCACCGGTCTGTCTGTTTGCCCTTCCATTGGATGCGTCGGCCTTGGATGCGCCGGACGGCTCGAAATAGTCAAAACTATCGGCCAAAGCCAACGCGATGATTGGCGACGCTTCCCGCTTATAGAGTTTCAATAAAGAAGCGCGCATCTGGTCACCGGTTTGCGCATCAGAAACTAGCGCAGCAATTTTTAGCACTGTTTTATGATCAGGGCTGAGCTGGCGTGTATTTTCAGCTAACGCTTTCAAGAAAGCACTGGCCGCTCTTCGGTCTTCTGGCTTCACGATGGAAATACGCAAATATTCGCGTAATACCGGCCATTGATTGCTGTGCTTTAAAACCGCTTCGCGAAAATATTGCTTCGCGCGAGTCATATCTTTTGAAACCTCGAAAAGCGACCCTACCAAAATCGCCGCTTCTACCTGATCGATATACTCATAGCCGCGTATCGCAATTGCATGGGCAAAGGCTTTGTACTCTTCCTGAGAGCTGACAGGCAAATCAGTGCGCCCCAAAGACCGTATCACCCCCTTGCCCAAAGCAAGAAAAACCGAATGGTTGTCTAGTAAATTCCAATCGCTCTCTACCATTGCCCGCGCATCGGTAATATTGCCAAGCCTGATCGCATCCATCAGTAAGATTTGCTGCAAGAGTTGAGGTGTTTCTTCATCCCCTTCCAGGCGCGATGACTGCGAAACACTTTCAAAATTGCCGTGGAGGCGTCTTTCATGATCTTGGGAACTGGCCAAATTGGATCGCCGGTTTATCCTCAAGGCCAATAAAGCAGCCCGGCGGGTTTTCCTGGCGCTTTCCGGTAAATTGGAAAGCACAGCTTGCGCCTCTTTTTCACGAAAATTTTCCAGAAGCAATTCCCCGTGAATTAACTGGTCAAGAGGATGGGTTTGTTCTGCTGCACGTCTATCGAGGGTGTCTTCAAAAAATTTGAGCGCTTTTTGCGGTTGATTGGAAAAATGCAGATGCCTTGTCTTGAGCTGTTCGCGAAATAAAATCGCATCATCTTGCGCATCACGCACAGCGCGAGATTTTAGACCAATCAACATTGCCGCGACCGGAGCCCCTGATCCGACATGGGTAAAGCGCCCCGAGAGATCATCACTGATAATTGCATCTATAGAATCCAGCGCCCTATCATAATTGCCCATTATCAAGGCCAGTTTATAATTAAAAAACTCGGAAATCTCGACAGATGGCGCATGCTTATCAAGATGATCGAGTAATACTTCAAGATCACCAAATCGCTCATCTTCCAAATGGAAATTAGCCAGAAGCGATAGGCCCAGCCAGTCATTGGGGGCATTACTCAAATGAATATCAATTGCCCTTCGGGCCTGCGCCAAATCATTAACTTCGCGCTTTACATAAGCATAAAGTAGCGGGCGGCGCAGCGCGCCTCCTGACCAGTTTTTCAAACCGTCAAGAACTTGCGAGGCACGTCTGAATTGTCCGCTTGCCGCATAATATTGTGCCCGTAACTCAAGCACTGAGGGGTGATCACCGGCATGGCTTTCCAATTTAGAAAACACCCGCTCAGCCTCATCAAACTCACCGCTACGTATCAAGGCTTCAAGATGGGTTAGCTGATACTGCCATTGGGCATTTTTCAACGCAGGCGTATTGATATTGGTTTCTGGGGTATCTGGGGTTTTCGACGTGCCTTGATTGGCAGTGACCGACTGTTTTGAAATTTTTAACGCTCTATCGAGATCATTTTCATCCAGCGCTATGCGGGTCTGGAATTTTCGCACCCGCCCTAACAACGCATGATTTTGCGATAACCGGTTATGGATCTCATTAATCAACAATTTTGACTGCGTAGATTTTCCCATAACGTAATAAAGACGAGCCAATAGGAAGTCGGCTTCATTTGATCCGGCTATAGCCTCAACCGAGCGCATGGCTTCGTTATAATTACGCAATCGCAGCTGCGCCTCGCCCAGAAGCATTTTAGCCTCTTGAAAACCAAGATCATCTCTTGTGATTTCAGAAAATCGCTGGGACGCCTGTTCATTCAAACCCAGCTGCATATAGTGTCGCCCGAGGCGAATGCGCTGATCCGGTTTTGTGATAAGATGGTCATTCGCCCGCATCATCGCAAGACCACTTGCGCGATTGCCATACTCTATCATGACACCGATCAGATCGAGTGCTGTATCAACATCATCCGGATTGGTTTGGAATTTTTCTTCTAATGCGGTGTAACGCGCATCTACGATTGCTGTGCTCCTATCCGTAATCGGATTATAGGGCTTCACAACAAAATCACTATCAATCAGATTTTGAGCCTGAAGTTTGGTCTTATCATTTTCGTCAAAAATTTTCTTCGAAACAACAAGACCAACAGCAAGACCGGCAACAACAAACCCGGTTGCCGCAAATGTTAACATCACCAAGCGTTTTTTTTTGCTGCCACTCCAGCGAAGCTTATACAAAAAAAACTCGAGTGAGGCCATTACCGGCTGCCAATACCAAACAGGGTAACTCTCACGGTTTTCATCAAAATGATAAAATCGAATGCGATACTGAAATTCTTGATATAGAAAAGATCGTAGGTGAGTTTTTTACGGGCATCATCGACAGACGCACCATATTCATATTCTACCTGCGCCCATCCTGTAATGCCCGGCTTAACCACATGCCTGTCATTGTAATGGGGAATTTCTTTTTCAAGAACTTCGATAAATTCCGGGCGCTCGGGTCTCGGGCCAACGAAACTCATTTCACCGCGCAACACATTGATCGCTTGTGGAATTTCATCAATCCGGGTGTTACGCAATAGGCGTCCAAGTTTGGTGATACGGCTATCGTTTTTATCTGCCCAGCGTGCGCCATTTTTTTCGGCATCACTAACCATAGAGCGAAATTTGATAACTTCGAAAATTTTACCATTAATACCAACACGGCGCTGACGATAAAATACCGGGCCAGGGGAATCAATTTTAACCGCAATTGCCACCAATAGTAACATTGGCGCAAGAACCAATAGCATAATCAAGCTTGCTGCAATATCGAGCAAGCGTTTTGGATAGCGCCCTCTTTTGCGATTTTTACGGGTAAGAGAGGTTTCAATCTCGCTAAACTGGAATTCTTCCAGATCAATTTGACGGGCCGCAGGCCCGCCCCATAAAGCTTTCCATACGAGGGAGAGCTTTTGTTTTAGCGTATAGCCAATATAGTCGCGGGTACGATAAGAGCCGCCACCGGGGATTTCTCCAAGTCGCGTCGTAAAGGCTAATTTCAACAAAACAAAACCGGCTAAAGCAATAGCCAGCAACCCTATACCAAACAGCGGTATCATACTCACTTACTCCCAAACAAACCCACGAAATCCCAGCACGCAAAAAAACGAAATAAACACAAAACAAACATCCAAAAAGGTAATCAACGCGAAACCGGAAACACTATCTACAACCGCACCTTGCTCTTTCCAAAGCCCCCCATAAGGCCCATTTCAGAACAACAAGACGGTTACAGCGTATCCTCACGCATATTTCATACCTAACGATAAGTTAATGTGCAAAAAACCATGGTCTAGCAAGTGCTAATATACAATTTTCTGCAAAATACACATCACATTTGGTGTCAATAAGGTACAAAATACACCAATAACGTGAGCGGCCAGCATTCTATTCTAAAGAGTAGCGACCCAATTTCTTGGAAGAAAACTGTATTTTTAGTGAGGTATATAAATCGACTTTATTGGATAGTATTTTTTTGCGGGGCTCGAATTCTGGTTTTTACAGCGATCAGAACCGCAAATATCACCTTGTACCCAAACCCAGATGATAAAAACTGCATCGCGATAGCCCTCAGAGTGAAGCTTCCCAAGGGGTAATAAAGTGAGGATGGAAATATGACGGATGATGTCAGCGCCTTTATCGAAAAAATCGAAAACAAAACCCGCAAGTCAGATGCAAAAACCCTATTGGAAATCTTTCAAAGAGTGACGGGCCATCCGCCAAAATTTTGGCCCCCATCTATTATTGGCTTTGGCCAACATCATTATAAATATGAATCAGGGCGCGAAGGAGACAGCCCCAATGTCGCATTTTCTCCGCGAAAGACGAGTCTGGTTTTGTATGTGTTGGGATCAGTCGGTGCCGATCATCGCTTAATGGCCAAGCTTGGAAAACATAAAACCGGCAAAGCCTGTTTATATGTGAATAAATTAAGCGATATCGACCAATCAGTTATGGAAGAAATTATAACGCTCTCATATCAGAGGACGCTTAAAAAATATGGTGGTTAATTTTCTTAAGCCGAAATGAAGGTGCAAGCTCGGGAGTGAAAAGGCTTTCACAAGAACGGGTAAGTTTTAGGAAACCGACTAAAACAGATTGCGCAACATCATAATCAGACCCAACCAGCACCCGATAGAGATGCCTAGCCATATTGCAATGCACACGGCCCAGGGTAGCCTCTGGTCGGTTTGCATCATCGCTGGTGCGCTGGGAGCGGCTTCAGCATTACTTGCTTTAAGATTATGGGCGTTAAGGATCGAACTATTTGCAAAAGAGATAGATTGTCGGCGCTTTACAGAAGTAAACTGTGGGTCAAATCTGGAAGATGAATTAACTTGCATGGGACAATCCTTGAGTGGTTGCACGTCAGTAGCGTCTCGCTCTTCAGCTCTCCCCTCCCTGTCATGCTTTCTGTTTACCATTTTGCTCGTTCTGTAGCATTACAACTATATTCACACCTTAGTCGCGATTTCGTTAACAATATGCTGACAATTGTTCTTATCGGTTGCCAAAGCCAGTAGATCGCAAAAATTCTTAACGAATAGTAAACGGTGATTCTGATATGTTTTATGCTAACTGACAGCATATCCATGGGCATTGTGTGGCCGGATATGGGCTTTATATGGCCTTATACTTATCGGCTTTATATTGCCGGCCTTAATTATTGACGGGGCTTGAAGCGAGTGCACTGTGCGCAATGATACAAAGAACTAAATCAAAACATCACGTAAATGCGTCATGATTTCTTTGTACATTTTTGTTATCTTATTCATGATTCCTTGAATTTACAGAAAAAATTACCTCACTGATGCGCATTCTTGTCCTTTCCACGCTCTTTCCGAATGCGGTCATGCCCCAACATGGCGTATTTGTAGAAAATCGGCTGCGCGCTTATCGCGAGCTGTATGACGCCGATATTAAAGTTATCGCCCCGGTGCCCTGGTTTCCCTCTGAAAATAGCATTTTCGGCCACTATGCCCGGTTTGCAAAAGTGCCCGAGCGCGAAAACCGTAACGGTTTTGAGGTCATCCATCCGCGATATTTTCTGGCACCAAAAATATCCATGTCCTATGCGCCAATCGCCCTTGAACGCGCCTTTAAGAAAGCAGCCGATCAATTATTAAGAGATAATTGGGATTTCGATTTAGTCGACGCCCATTATTATTACCCCGATGGCGTAGCAGCGGTAAATTTTTCCAGGGCTTACGGGAAGCCGGTAACGGTTACGGCGCGCGGCACCGATATTAATCTTATTCCGAATCATAAATTGCAAAAGAAAATGATTGTGGAGGCCGCAAACAAGGCCGACCATTCAATTACTGTGGCCGAGGCCCTGCGAACAGAGATGATTTCACTTGGGATTGTTCCCGAAAAAATCTCGACCTTACGCAACGGGGTCGATCTGGATATTTTCTCGCCGATAGCCGAGCGGTCAGATTTACGCAAAAAGATGGGTCTCGATGGCACCGTGATTGTCAGCGTGGGGCACCTGATTGAACGAAAGGGTCATGACCGTGTCATCAAAGCGATGACCAATACGCCGGACGCCACGCTGTTGGTGATTGGCGAGGGACCAGAAAAAACATCCCTGATAGAACTGGTAGAAAAGACCGGCAATGGCGATAAAATTCGCTTCACAGGCGCCCTGCCCCATGAAGAATTGAAAACCTATTATAATCTAGCCGATATTTTAGTCCTCGCCACTTCGCGCGAGGGCTGGCCCAATGTTTTATTGGAAGCAATGGCGTGTGGCACCTCGTGTATCGCGACAGATGTTTGGGGCTGCGGTGAGGTCATCAAATCTCCAGCCGCCGGGCGACTTATCGCAGACCGCACCCCCGAAGCTATTGCGCACGCAATCAAGGATTTACAAAACAATCCACCATCGCGCCAAGAAACGCGCGCCTATGCCGAGCAATTTTCCTGGAAACATACAGCCGAGAAAATGCAACAGATATTCACCACTGTTACCAACAGGCATAAACGCAACGCACGGCCCGTTTGCAGCCCTGTGTTTAAAGCTGGCGGCGAACAGCCAATCAAACCCCGTTTAATCGTGACCGTTGATACGGAAGAAAGTTTTGACTGGAACCGCTTTGAGCAAGATGCCTATAAAATATGCGATACCAACGCTGTAGAAAAATTCCAAAGCTTAAGCGCGGAGCATGGGGTCAAGCCCATCTATTTTATGACGCAACCCCTGATCGAAAAAACGTCCGTCTCGTCATATTATAAAAATCTGCTTTCAAACAAAGCCGCCCATCTCGGCATTCATTTACATCAGTGGGTGACAAAACCACTGACGGCGAATTCAGATATAAATTATCAATCTTTATATTACTCTTTTCAAAATAATCTTGATGAAGACATGCATCGCCAGAAAATGCAGTCTTTAATCGCTTCATTTGAAAATACTTTCAATCAGGCCCCGACCCTTCATAGGGCCGGTCGTTATGGCATCGTGCCTGAAAATTATAAAATGCTGGAAGAGCTCGGGATCACCCATGATTTTAGCCCCTGTGCCGGATTTGATTTCACCCATGAAGGCGGCCCTGATTTTTCCCGGCTTTCCAATATGCCTTTTCAAATCGCCACCGATCCAAAATCACCCGATGATTTTGTAACTGTCCTGCCTGTAAGCGGAGTGAAATTTTTACGTCATAGCAATAAGGTCGTGCGCTCGAACGCCATGACCGGCTTTTCTCCATCGATTAAAAATTCGCCGCCTCTATCACTGCCAACAAATGCCATGCGCCTCTCTCCGGAAGGCACAGCTTTGAGCGACCTCAAAGCTATCACCCAAAATCTTATCCGCCAAAAAGTTCCCATACTTACTTTTACCCTTCATTCCACTAGCCTAACCGCTGGCGCAAATAATTATTGCGCAAGTGAAGAATGTGTCGCACAGCTCCTTGGCACCTGTAACGATTTCTTTACCTATTTTAAAAAAGAGTTAGGCGGAGAGTTTCTTTGCGCTGATGAACTGAAAAATTTTCTCTCCCGGTCAGCGTCCCGAAATTCCCGCTTTTAGACGGGATTTTAACGTAAACTTAAGCATAAAGCGTCACATTTTGGGACAGATTAACTTGCCCTGAAAGCAATCCCATGACGCTGATTGATATCGCCAGAATCGCCTTTTCCCTATTGGCTGTACTCGGACTAATAGGCGCCTTGGCCTATACAGCGCGGCGTTTTGGTATGGTCTCGCTTATCAAGCAAAATAAGGGTCGCGCACGATTGCAAATGGTGGACTCGATTGGCCTGGATGCAAAACGCAAACTTGTCATTATGCGCTGCGATGATCGCGAGCATCTGGTGATTTTTGGCCCCCAAGGGGAAACGCTGATTGAGAGCAATATCCCGCAACTGGCCCAGAACGAAGAACCTGTGGAAGAGTTTGCGGAACCATCAACGAATACTCAGCATCATGATGATGAAAGTCAAAAAACTCTGGCCAGCCAGCCCGCCAAACAGACTGATAGCGAAACTGCAAATGCCGCTGCAAGAGATAATCCCTTTGCAAAACTCTCTTTTGCTTCACTGCTAGCAAAAACCACAGCTCAGTCCAAAAACACCCAACCGACCGACGCGACAAAAAAAGAGGCTGCGTAGTCAATTTATGGCTTTAGCTTGCAAAACCCTGTTTTTAAGATTGATCCCCTTTTTCGGGATATGCGTGCTGGCGGCCATGACACTTGCGCTGAGCGCCCTTCCCGTCAATGCGCAAGAAATTGCCTTCAATCTTGGCGGTGAGGATAGCGGCGCTAATAGTTTTTCTGCCCGCATCATCCAGCTTTTAGCCCTGTTAACAGTTTTATCTCTTGCCCCTTCGATCCTGATTATGATGACCAGCTTTATCAGGATCGTGGTGGTCCTGTCCTTGCTGCGTACCGCGCTTGGGGTTCAACAAAGCCCGCCAAATCCGGTCATTATCTCTTTGGCCCTGTTCCTGACCGCCTTCATTATGGCACCAACCTTAAAAGTTGCGTATACGGATGGAATAGAACCCTACATGAATGAAGAAATCACGCTGCAAGAAGCCTTTCCAAAAGCCACCGCACCGGTAAAGCGCTTTATGCTCGCCCAAACCCGGGAAAAAGATCTGGCCCTGTTTTTTGAAATGGCCAAACTCACCCCTGAAACCCCCGAAGCCACACCGCTTCATGTTCTCACCCCCGCTTTCGTCATCAGCGAATTGCGCCGAGCCTTTGAAATTGGATTTCTGGTTTTCATCCCCTTCTTGATCATCGATATGGTGATTTCTTCTATTCTGATGGCAATGGGTATGTTGATGCTACCACCGATTGTAATCTCCCTTCCCTTCAAACTTGTATTTTTCGTGCTGATTGATGGCTGGCGACTCATTGCCGGGTCTTTGGTGCAAAGTTTTGGAGTCGGTTAATCCGTGTAAGGGGCGTGTGAAAATAAACCAACAGGTGAAAAATTCACCCATAGCTAACACGCTATACTTCGATTACGTGCGCAAGATAAGCAAAAATTCACTAGAAAACGCGCGCAACTGCCCTAAAATACTGCAATCATCATAGTTATATTGATATCGTTGAAGGATATGGCTGCGACGGAGCACAACCAATGATGTGAGTTGTTTATGAAATCCGGTGAAGCGTTGAAAATTGCTATTCAAACCCAGACATTTTGCGCTTATTATTCCCGCAAAAGTGATTCGAAACTTACTCGCAATTTCAATGATTTACAGCTATTGGTAATTACAAGAATTTCTAATCGCAGTTTTGGCTCCCTTATGGGAATGGAAGGTTTTTAATCATGGGACTGATACTCTCAAATATAGCCGACAAACGCTCTAAACTTTTTAGCTTCGCAAAAGTTTTCATGCGTTATGCGACTTATGCCGGGCTCTTTATTGCTCTGGTATCGCAACCCGCATTGAGCGCAGACCGTAAGGAAAAATCGGAACGACTGGTACGCAAGGCCGCCGATAGCCTACGCTATTTTGTCGAGGATTCAGATTTCACCGGCTTGTGGAAGACTGCCGAAAATGCCCATGCGATTATAATCGTTCCCCGATCTGCGCGCGCCGGTTTTATTTTCGGCGGCTCTGCAGGAGATGCGGTGATGGTTGCCAGAAATGCAGATGGGTCATGGTCCGGTCCAACCTTTTTGACCCTCGGCTCGGTTTCTTTTGGTTTACAAGCTGGCGGCGAAGTTTCTGAACTTGTACTTCTCGCCATGACCAATCGCGGTAAAGAACGCATCCTTTCATCGAACGCCAAGCTTGGCGGTGATATCTCGATTGCTGCCGGTCCGGTGGGCATTGGCGCAAAAGCCAAAACCGCAGATATACTCGCCTTTAGTCGCTCTCGCGGTTTATATGGTGGCCTAAGCCTTGAAGGCAGCCTGCTCAAAATTCGCCACAAGCTCAATCATGCATATTACGGCGCAGCTGTGACGCCCGTCGACATTGTTTATAAGGGTGTTCAGGATAATCCATCATCGCTCCCGTTGCGCGATATGGCTTTGAATTTGGCAAACCGGCATGAGGTTCATGTTGCCAATAGAATTCAATCCAGATCTACGGCAACTGCCGAGAACATTTCTTCGCAATATTCAAGGCAGGACACTGTTCAAGGTTCCCGTGTTTTAAATTCGGAAAATGGTTCCTCATACAATGAAGGAACCTCCGGCACTGGGCGAATTTACAATCGCACTAACACATGGAACCGCAAAAACCCGGAGAGTTATTCCCAAGATAGCTATTCTCAGGATAGTTACTC
>CAYMPJ010000015.1:0-45563 GCA_964392325.1 uncultured Caulobacterales bacterium | reverse complement strand
ATAGCTATTCTCAGGATAGTTACTCGCAAGACAGTTATTCTCAAGGAAGTTACCCCTCAAATAGTTACTCTCAAGATAGCTATACCCAAGACAATTACTCGCAAGATAGCTATACCCAAGACAGTTACTCGCAAGATAGCTATTCCCCAAATAGCTATTCTCAAGACAGCTATTCATCAGGCACATCCTATCAAGATAGCTATTCATCAGGCAGCTATAATCAGGGAACAATTACATCTAGCTCTGTTCCCCCACTGGATGGCCCGGTTACTACCCTGTCAACTAACGGAAGTCTGACAAGAAGCCCAGAACAGCCGGTTGCAACCAGAGAGCCTTATTATCCGGGCTCCACTCCTTATCCAAACACCAATACCGATAATCGCAGTATCTATCGCGATGGGGTCTATGAGGATAATATCTATAAAGAACCCGTATATGACGATGATGCGATTTACGGGGCGCCGCTCGCTCCCTCAAACTAGCCAGCCCGCATGAGTGACGACTATCAAACCGGTAGCGACGGAAAAAAGATCGCCCTGGAAGCAAGAACCCTTGAGGGGGAGCGCCTCTTCTCTCCATCAGCGGCTCGAAACCGCGACTTTATCCGTGACACTTATCTTTCCCTCATGCCGAAAACCGGAAAAATTTTAGAGGTCGGTTCCGGTTCTGGCGAGCACGGCGTTCATATCGCCTCGGCACTCCCCGATATTCATTGGCACAGCGGTGACCCGGATTTTAAGTCCCGGTGCTCAATCTCTGCATGGATTAATCATGCCGGCCTCAAAAATATGAACAGCCCTCATTCTATCGATGTAATAAGCGACCATTGGGGAGAGATAGAAACATCAAAATTTGACGGATTGGTGTCGATAAACATGATCCACATCGCGCCATATGAAGCCGTCAAAGGGCTATTTGCCGGGGCCGGACGTTTATTGCAATCTCGCGGAAAATTATTTTTGTACGGACCATTTTCCAGAAATGGAAAACATATATCTTCCTCCAATGCCGACTTTGATGAAAGCCTGCGCGGGCGCGATCCCTCATGGGGCGTGCGAGATCTGGAAAATGATATACTCCCGTTAGCAAAAAAGGCGGGGTTAGATCTTGACCAGATTGTCGATATGCCGGCGAATAATTTCGTTGTGACTTTTAACTGTCGTTGATGGTGTAGGCTGGCGTCCCTGTTCTTGGCTGTCATTCCCGCGAAAGCGGGAATCCATAAAAAGCACCCTCACCATTCGATTTTACGCGTGGATCCCCGCTTATCCGGGGATGACAATCAGGGAAAATTCCAAAAACAACAAAACTCCAGCCTTAAAAAAAGTAATCCCCGCCTGTTGATGTGGCCCTATAGTGCACTTTATGGAAAGCGAAAATTACGCATATACTCCGCAACTCAACAGTTCTGATGATGGCGATGAGTCCTCATTCGAACAAGCGCGTATGGAGCGCTATCAGCGGCTCTCGCTTTTAACCCTTGATCTGGCCGAGGAAGCGGGGGAATGCGCACGCTCAATGGCATATGCCCATAATGGCGGCACGGCTTCCCCTAAAATGCGGCGGGTAAAATCACCGTTCACACAAGGGATGGAAAACATGTCCCGTGCGATATGGGCCCATCAGGTTATTGAACGGTTGCGTACCGGAAAACCTGCACCCAAATTCGAAAACCCGTTTAAGCCTTTCTCTGGCGCCCCTGATGCCTCTGGCACCGCTGGCCCAATCCCGGCCTTTGAAGATCTTTACACAGATGATTTTCCGGAAAATTCTGATGAAAACTATTTAGAGGATTTTTCACAAGAGTTTGGCGATGAATTGTCAGATGAGGGCGAGGACGCTGCGGATAATATCAAAATTGCGCGACACAAAAACACCGATGCGCCCGTACCCCAATCCGGTATCATAAAAAATACCGCGCCAAATGATCATTCAGATCTGGATAGGCCTTTTCAAAGAGTGATCCTTGAAGATTATCACGCCAATATGAGCCAAAATTTCCCGAACCTTAAAACACAACCAATAGAGCCGAGAAAAACACCACCACCCCACAAGCCGTCTCGGGCACCGCCCAATTAACACAAGGTCGTCCTTAAAAAGGGAAGCTTTTGAGCTAAAGTCTGGTTTTTAGATAGCGAGTAACGCTTAAAGAGCGCTCAGCTCAACGGCGACATCTTCGCCGCGCAAAACCACATGGGCATTGGCGATGGCTTTGCCATTGGCTTCAACCCGCAGCGGCGCATCGATGGGGTCGCTATCGCTATATTCAATTCCCGAATTTGCGCTGTCCAGCATGATCACAGCGCCTCGCCCCAATTGTAAAATCTCGGATAGGGGCATTTGCGCCTCTCCTATCACGATTTTTACATCAACAAAAAGTCCATCCATCATTGCCATGGGTCTATGTCCCGATTACCACTATACTCATCCACAGATAGCTTCTCCGATAGAGATTAGTTTCCGGTTAACCAGATCACCAAAGTTATATTTTAAGTTCATTCTCCATGTCAGCCAATTCCATCACTCCTTCCCCTATCTACGCCGCTTCACCCGTTGAATGGCGGGTCAGCAGCGGGTTAACCGATTATGAAGAAGCGGTTGCCTTTATGGAAAAACGCGCGGGCGAAATCCATCGCGGCGAAGCCGCAGAATGCATTTGGCTGCTAGAACATCCAGCGCTCTATACGGCGGGGACGAGCGCGAAGGCGCAGGACCTGCTTTCATCCGATTTTCCTGTCTATCCTTCTGCGCGTGGTGGTCAGTATACTTATCATGGTCCCGGCCAACGGGTCGTTTATGTTATGCTGGATTTGACCAAGCGCGGGCGCGATGTGCGTAAATTTGTGCAAGGGCTGGAAGAGCTTGTGATTTCAACCCTTGGCACCTTCAATATTGATGCAGAGCAGCGCGCTGGCCGGGTCGGGGTGTGGGTTGATCGCACACAGCCGGGCGGTCCGACCCGTGAAGATAAAATCGCGGCAATAGGCGTGCGTATTCGCCGATGGGTTAGCTTTCATGGCATTTCAATAAATGTAGAGCCAGACTTATCGCATTTTTCAGGGATCGTTCCGTGTGGGATCGATGAACAGGGCCTCGGCGTCACATCGATGGTCGATCTGGGATTGCCGGTAACAATGGACGAGCTGGACGCAGCCCTGCAAGACAGTTTTGAAACGATCTTTGCGCCGGTTATCAAAGTCTAAACTTATTCCAAAGCCGCGGTCGCAGCTCGGGCGGTCAGCCCGCCCCCGCGAAGAATATCGCGAAGCGATTATTCGCGAGCGAAAAAAAGAGAATACCAATTCTAAATTTTTGGGGTGTGGAACAATCTCAATCTCGCCAGAGCTGCGTTTGCTTCGCAAACGGTCTCGGCTCGTGGTGCTGCCGGGGAGAATCGAACTCCCGACCTCTCCCTTACCAAGGGAGTGCTCTACCTCTGAGCTACGGCAGCTAATTTGAGGAGCAAAGGAGGTGGCATTTAGCCAGATTTAAACTGTTTGTCGAGGGCATGTCCTAGAAAATCGCGTCGCAAAGCAGCGAACAATTTGGTATTCCTTGACATTTAATCGTCGCGATGAACTTTCTCGGCACGCTCATGGCGTTCCTGGGCTTCCAGTGACAGGGTTGCGATCGGGCGCGCTTCAAGGCGCTTCAAACTGATCGGGTCGCCGGTTTCCTCGCAATAGCCATATTCACCGGTTTCAATCCGGCGCAAAGCGGCATCGATCTTGGAAATAAGTTTGCGTTGCCGGTCCCTTGTACGAAGCTCCAGCGCTTTATCGGTTTCGCTGGATGCTCGATCGGCAACATCGGCCAGCGTATTGGTATCTTCTGCCAGATTGTCCAAAGTATTGCGGCTGTCGCGCATAATATCAGATTTCCAATCAAGGAGCTTTTTACGAAAATAATCCAATTGGTTCTCATTCATAAAAGGCTCTTTATCAGTGGGACGATACGCGTCCGCGCTTACAGCTGACATATTTTTACTCCTGTGAAATTGGATCTGATCTAAAAGACCCCTTGAGTTCCAATCTGTGTCCGATCTCACCGAATTGGTATGACCAGATTATTGATGCCCTAACCTTCAGAGCGACATAGCCGATTCATGTTACAAATTCATTATAAAAAATTGCCTCTAAAGGAAATTCAAATATTCGGGCATTTCTACAACTTTTTGTGTGCACGCCCTGTTTTATCCCCCCAGCCCAAATCAGGCCTAGACTACTCTTCTGTCGATGGCTGGTGTTCCAGCTTGGCAAGTTCTACTCTGGCGCGTAGCAGGATTTGTGCTTGTATGGCGTTTAATGCCGGATCATCGTGGTTTTTGAGAGTCCGGCTTATGGTGTTCTCTATCTCCTGCAAGCCCGTGAGCGAGATGCGGCCAAGGAGAATATCGCGTTGGAGCGTCTCCAACCTGTCTAAGACATTGTTTGACCAGTCCACCCCCTCCTGCGAGGCTTCATCACGAGAGCCCTTTCCTGATTGCAGCGCAACCAAGGCCTCCAAACTCACTGGCGATGCAACTTCCTGATTTGTGTTGATCGCCTCACTCGATAGAGAAGACACCGTAAACGCGCCGTTTGAGCGGGTTTTTCCGGATTTCGCACGCCCTGCAACGGCAATTTGATTGTTCGGTGCAACTCGCATAGATCGCATTCCCTTTGCTGATCCCTGAGGTCTAAAGGGTTTTGGCTAAGGTTTGGTTAAGTAGGCAAATTGTTCCCGGCAGTAAGTGCAGTTTTGCTCCCGCGCTGCCCTTTCAAGGCCCCTCAATAAATAAGGAAAAACAAACTAACTCATTGTTTTAAATGGCATTATCCGCGCTCATTGAAAATGGCACAAGCTTCGCAATTGAATATCGCAAGTATTGAATTTTTGTATGTGTATTTGGTGATAAATGGCCCTGTTCCGAGACAAGTTTTCCCCGCTTAATGGCGTTTTATTGATAAGCCTACTCGCCTCATTGGCCTTGATTCCAGCAGCTTATGGACAATCGCGCATCAAGGATCTCGCCAATGTTGAGGGCGTGCGGGAAAATATGCTGGTCGGATATGGGTTGGTTGTCGGCCTGCCCGGTACTGGTGATCGCATACGCAACACGCCTTTCACACGCGAAAGTCTCGTTTCCATGCTTGAGCGATTAGGCGTCAATATCCGCTCTGAATTTGTCGATACCGATAATATCGCGGCTGTGATGGTCACTGCGAACTTGCCCGCTTTTGCTACCGGGGGCGCCCATCTTGATGTCTCGGTGAGTGCGCTTGGAGATGCGGAATCCCTTCGCGGCGGAACATTGCTGGTCACCCCCCTCTATGGCGCCGATAACGAAGTCTATGCTGTTGCCCAAGGATCAGTGGCCGTTAATGGCTTTTCGGCGCGTGGTCAGGCCGCTTCCATAACCGAGGGCGTTTCCACCAATGGCCGTATTGCCAATGGCGCGGTTGTCGAACGGGAGCTGGCCTATGATCTTGTTAGCCGTCAGTCAATTCGCCTCGCCCTTAGAAACCCGGATTTCACGACCGCTTCGCGCATGGCCCTCGCGATTAATCAGGCCATCGCGGAAGGCAGCGCCATTGTCACTGATCCCGGCACGCTCACCATAAATCGCCCGGCCAACTTTCCCGGCAATATGGTGAACTTGATCAGCCAGATCGAAGGATTGCCCGTTGCGCCAGACCAAACGGCGCGAGTAATCATTGATGAAGCTTCTGGCGTCGTCGTCATCAGCGATGATGTCAGAGTGTCGACTGTTGCAATTGCACAGGGCAGTCTGGCAATTTCAATAACCGAAGAGCCTATTCCCAGCCAACCAATAGCCCCTTTTTCCGATTCCGGTGAGACTGTTTTTGTTCCCCGCACAGATATTGAAATTGCCGAACCGATTGGAAAGCTTCAGATCGTTGATGGTTCTGTGCGGCTTCGCGATCTTGTCGATGGCCTAAACGCTCTGGGCGTTGGCCCGCGCGATATGACTTCAATCCTTGAGGCCATCAAAGCTGCTGGCGCCCTTCAAGCCGATATTGTGGTGCGCTAGATGAGTACACTTGCTGAAATAACCCGTCCCCAGACAATCGCACCCGTAAATTTTGCTCCGCAAGAAGATCAACTCTCTAAACTTGCCGACCCTGCGCTAACCCGCATTGAAAAAACCGCCAAAGAATTTGAAGCCCTTGTTCTGGCTCAATTACTCGAACCAATTTTTTCAACCGTTGAACAATCAGAGCTAACCGGCGGCGGCCCGCAATCAGAAACATTTAAAACCCTGCTCACACAAGAATATGCCAAAACCATCGCTGAGCGCGGCGGTCTGGGCATTGCCGATCAAGTAAAAGCTACCCTGCTTCACCTTCAGGCTGAACAAGAATAGGTCCCATTATGCAAAACCAACCAATCGAAACGACATCTCCTGAATCAAGTGAAAGCGCTCAGCATACACATGATCAACAAAATACAATTGAACATCTGATCGATATCACCGCTCAGCTGGCAGATATTTTTGCAAAAGAAAACGAGTTTCTCAGTTCAAGTAAAGCCAGCCAGATGGGGCCGCTTCAAGACGAGAAAGCACGCCTTGCAAACAGTTACGCCAAAGCCATCCGCGAAGTAGCGGCAAACCGGCACCTGATTGAAAACACCAATGGGGAGCTTTTATCTAATCTTCGCGATATTACCGCGCGGTTTAATAGTCTTGCCAGCAGACAAGCTGCATTGCTGGAAGGCGCAACCAGAGTGAGTGAGGGCATTGTCGGGTCTGTATTGAAAGAAGCACAAAAGACCGATGGTGCAAATGGCAGTGCACTTAGCACCTACTCACAAAAAGCCACACCAAATGCAAACCAACATCCGGTCGTTATTAGCGTAAATGAGTGCGCTTAAAAATTCTATTTTAGAAAACCGGCAATCTCTTCGTTCATAAATCGCACGGACCGCGTATTTGTAATTGCATTCTCCAGCAATAAATCATCCGCCACATCTGAATTATCCGACTTAGCTGCACTGGCTTTTACGGGCGAGCCATCATTGCCCGCTGATTTACCAATTTGTGAAATCTTCTCATCAGCTGGTTTTCTTGTGCTAAGTTCAGAGGAACGCTCATCATAATTGACAGAAGTCGCACCAAGTTGGGTTTTGACATAAAGGTCCATATCACTCAAAAATATCGCCACCTGACCTTGCAATTGCTCCGTACCAACACCGCCGCGAATTAGCGATGTACGCAGAAAGGCAACGATATTGCGGTTTGGCAAATTCACGGCTTTTGTCGCAATGGCAGAAATATTAAAGGAATTGAGATCTTCGTAGGAAACACCGCTATTGTTTAGCGCGGTGCGCAATAAAATCAGATTGCATCCCGTCCCATTCACTCTATCGGCACATCCCAGAAACCGAACGGAAAATGCACCGCCCCCTGAGACCTGAGCTGCCAGTCCTCGCGATGCAATCCCCTCGGCAGGAATGGCGCGGCTAGCGATGCCCAACGACCCGAGAATTTCAGCCATCTGATCGACGGAAATAGAATTATAAACTCGAGCAGCTGGCGTTGGCAGCGTATTGGGCGCAATTTGGGCCATGCTATTACCCATCATGCAAAGCGCAAGAACCGAAGACAAAGCGCCAGCTACAATACGGTTAGATATGGATCGACGCCCAGCGCTTTTGGCCTTTTTGCTATCCGTGATGGTTTTTAGCTTGGTTAGTCGAGTTGTGATTTCCACGCTGGCTATCCTTCGGGGTTGTTTTAAATCATTAATGTGAGTGTAACAGTGATCTTAAAAAAAGCGATTCATAAAACCTGACTTTTATTCTCCATTCAAATAAATGGAGAAAATCTATCCCCGGTCCCTATTTTTCCCTTATTGTCCGGGTTTCCAAAAACCAGGGCAAGATCATGGAAATAAGCGCCAAAAGGCAGCCAAACGGCCCATTGCCGAATCATCGTCACATTGAGGACATATGTTCAAGATTTGATGTCTTGTGTGTGAATTTTATCAGTTGTCATGGCATATGGTTAATTTTGACGTATAATTGAGCCCTAAAATGTGTCAGTATTTGCCAAAGGCTTGGTCAAATAAGGTAAAGACCGGATTGGCCGTAATACAATAGAAGCGCGGGAAATAAGAAGCACCCGCCAAAAACACTGGAATTGAAGAAAACCGACTGGTGACATAATAGTGGGTATAACGGGTAAATTATTGGGAGAGACCTCAGTTATGACAACTTGGTTATAGGACTTAAAATTTAGGGATTGGCCTTGCGAACTGCCTTAATATTCTGGCCTGACAACCGATAGAGTGATTGATGGATGTGAAGTTATGAAAACATCTCAAAACGGAATAAATCTAATCAAACGATTTGAGGGCCTTGAGCTCGAGTCCTACCGCGATATCGCCGGTATTTGGACTATTGGATATGGTCACACAGGTCCGGAAGTTGGCATTGATCAGCATATAAGTGAACAAGAAGCCGAAGCGCTGCTCCGCCATGATCTGGTCAGCCGGGAAAAGGCTGTATCCAGACTCGTCAATGTTCCTATGAACCAGTTTGAATTCGATGCACTGGTTAGCTTTGTCTATAATGTCGGAATTGGTGCTTTTACTCGCTCCACAGCAAGAAGACGCCTTAATAAGGGAGACCGCGAAGGAGCCGCTGATGCACTTACATGGTTTAACAAGGCAACTGTTCAAGGGGTTTTACGGCCCGTAGCTGGCCTAACGAGACGGCGCGCGGCAGAACGCTCTTTGTTTTTAACACCGACAGGACCGGTTTCGGCGCGCCCTGAACAAATCGACGATAATACACGGATCACCCCTACTGAAGATCCCCCACGCAGAACCGGCCTCGGGGAGAGCCGAACTGTTCAAGGGGCGGCGGTCGCCGGCGCTTCAGGCGTCGCAGCATCAAATATGGGTAGAGATGCCTCTGTTGAGCTGGATCAAATGGAAACCAATATCGAGAATGGTATATCGCTGACGGAAGATAGTGAAAGCTATTCAGATGATGAACCCCCTCTTGATGAAGATGCGACTGATGGCGCTGATGATGACATTGTTATCCCTGATCTTGAAGGGGAAGAAATCGATATTGATGAGACGGTGCCAGATGCGGGAACAGAGTCAGAGGCAAGCCCGGATTTAGAACCGGATACGGCAGATGAGACGATTACACTTGATGCTGATGGTAATGTATCAAGCGAGGATGAAGGGCTGGAAGAAGTCATTGAAGTTCCAGTAACGCACCCGCCCGCAAAACATGAACGTCATGAAACCGATGCGCAAATCCAGTTTGCCCTGACGGTTGTGATCATTCTGGCGGTTCTTTATATTTTATTTGCGCGCATTGATGATTGGCTAAAATTCCGAAGATAGATTTTTAGATCAAGTGTTTTGCCAATAATTTTTACAAGCAAAACGATAAAGGCCAGATATTCAGACGTCTGAATAAAAAATTTTCAATCGATCCAGCTTTTTTAACCTAGCTTTACGCTCAAACTGGCAGACAATTTTTTTAGCCAAAACCCTCTATCTTTAATTCAGGCCGCTACGACCCATGGCCAGGAATTTCTCGCGCCGGGCTTTTTTAATTTCATCGGCAGACATGTCATCAAAATCATGAATTGCCTGCTCAACGGCATCACCAAGACGCTCGGCAACAAGTTCCACATCACGGTGTGCGCCCCCAACCGGTTCTTCAATGATGGAATCGATAACACCCAACTTAAGGAGATCTTGCGCAGAAATCCGCATCGCCTCGGCCGCGTCAGAGACTTTGCTTGCCCCTTTATCCTCAGTGTTATTCCATAAAATGGATGCGCAGCCCTCTGGAGAAATCACGGAATAAACCGAATGCTCAAGCATCAAAATCTTGTTTGCACTCGCCAACGCAACGGCGCCGCCAGACCCGCCCTCTCCGACAATCACAGAGATAAGCGGAGTGGCAAGGCTCAAACATTTTTGCGTACAGGTGGCTATGGCTTCCGCCTGTCCACGTTCTTCAGCGCCCCGGCCCGGATAAGCACCTTGGGTATCAACGAGGGTTACAACCGGAAGATTAAACCGTTCCGCCATATCCATCAGGCGCGTTGCCTTGCGATAGCCTTCCGGGTTAGCCGATCCAAAATTATGTTCTACACGCGATTTCGTATCGGACCCTTTTTCATGGCCAATCAAAACAATGGAGCGCCCCCGAAAACGGGCTGGTCCGCCCATAATGGCTTTGTCCTCGCCAAAACGCCGGTCCCCTGCCAAGGGCGTAAAATCTTCTACAAGAAGGCGGACATAATCGGAAAAGTGCGGGCGCGTCGCGTGGCGGGCGACTTGAGATTTTTGCCACCGGGTCAGTTTTGAATATGTATCTTTGAGAAGCTGATCAGCCTTGGATTGCAACCGGCCAATTTCTTCGCCAACATTAACCTCGTCCCCGTCTTCCATCGCCCGTAAAGCTTCAATTTTACCTTCAAGGTCAGCAATTGGAGTTTCGAAATCAAGATAATTGCGCATAGTGCCTCGTGGTTGCGTTGATCCAAATCACTTATATAGGAATAAGTATAGACGAAAAAAGAGCCTCCGATAGAGGCTCCATTAAAATCCAAAGACGATATGTCTGGAAAAAAGTAAAACCTAATCGTCTTTTGGCTCTAGAACCTGACGACCGCGATATTTGCCGGTTTTAAGATCAATATGATGTGGCCTGCGCAATTCACCAGATTCTTTGTCTTCAATGTAAGCTGTGCTGGTAATGCTGTCATGGCTGCGTCGCATCCCGCGCCGTGAAGGAGTGATTTTACTCTTTGGAACTGCCATGATTAAACCTTTTATTTTTTCTGTTAATCCTAAAAATTTACAACTTCACGCGCACTAAGCGTGTTCGTAAAGCGGTCCCTTAGCGTAACCCCGAGGCTCTTGCAAGTAATTTTGTAAATCACCATACGATTTTATGGTTAATCACAGTCCTTCAAATTTTGCCCATTGTTTTCAGCCGACATAAAGACGCCATTGCTACTGTTTGCCCATCGATCGAAGAGAGTTCGATGTTCTGGGGCCAGCCCCTCAGCATTTTAATTCCTCTTCAGTTTTTGTTGAGTAGTAGAGTATCGGAAGCGTTTTTCCATGTGGGCAAAGTCACTAATCGCCGGGTTTGTGTTCGGTTTTACCTTATTTTCTTCTTTTGGGTTTGAGGCGGGTGTTCAGTCATCCTACGCCCAAGGGTATCAGCACTATAAATATACCGCCCAGCTATGGTCAACAATGGGGCCGGGCGATCGCGAAATTGTCGACCGTCTTGCAGCAGATTTTTATGAGCGCTCTCTTCGATATGCGCAAACCCAAACCATTGAGCGCCAAACCGCCCAGCTTTATGCAGGAGCAACACCGGCTAACCGCGCCAACTACCTCCAGCAACGCCGGCAGCAATGGCAACAAATGGACGGCCATCAACAGCAGGCTCTTCGTAACGCAAAGCGCCCCTTATTTGTCCATTTAAGCGAGCAGCAAAAATGGCCATTCCGCGAGCACGCCCTCAACCAGCTGGGTGCGTCAGGCGCCATCCAACAAGCAACCGGGCCGGGTTACCGCCCTGGAATTTAGTTGGAAACAATCCAAAATAGGTTGAAAAAGTAATGCCCCCGCTTCCACGGGGGCTTATACTGTCTTAGTTGTAAATGCTCTCTTTATTGAAGTGCTGGCACAACATGTAATAAACCACAGCGCGGTACTTATTGCGGTTTGATTTTCCGTACTTCTCGATCACTTGGCTAATTGCACTATCAAGCTCGGGACCATCTGAAAGGCCCAGCTTCTTGATCAAATAATTGTTTTTAACAGTCGCAAGTTCTGACTCATCACCGCCAGAAACTGTAGAACTATCGGCATTATAGATTGAAGGTCCAAGACCAATGGTCACTTTTGTGAGCAAATCCATATCGGGAGTCATGCCCATTTTTTCCTTCATGTCTTCTGCATATTTTGCAATCAAATCATCTCTTTTGCTCATTATTATCTCCTTTGGGCCTGTTAAAATGAGGGCCTGTTTTAAGTGAGGGCCTCTAAAATTATGGGCCAGATTTAACCAGTATTCGAGGATTCACGCTTCCTCTTACCAAGCAGTCTAAAACTGAACTTGTACAAATTTTAGGCACAAGCCGTTTTACAAATACGCCAACCAGCTGTTTCCTCCCGTCAACCAGGGAATCAATGAGTGATCTTGAATATAATCAATCATCGCTTCGACTATAGGAAGAGGTTTTTCCTAGGAAATCAACAGATTCAACCTAAATATACAGCAATTGTGGAAAGATTACCAAAAGAATAAACAGAACAAAATGTGTTCGTTCGTATGGGTTGGCACAATATTTAGTTTTTTGCGCCTTATCCAGCAAGGTAATCATGCCTTCCCGATGTATAAATTTTCTTCGTAACTATATTTGGAGCTTAAATCTTAAAGGATATCAGCCGGCCACTGGGTCGAGCCAACCCCATTCATCTTCTGTCGATCCGGAGAAAATTCCAAAAAATGCATCTTGCAATGCTTTCGTCACAGGGCGCTCACCCGAACCAACCGGGAGGCGATCTATGGACTTGACCGGAGTCAATTCTGCAGCGGTGCCAGTCAGGAATATTTCATCGGCAGCATAAAGCAGTTCGCGCGGCAATGCCTGTTCTACCACTTCATAACCAAGCTTTCGAGCAAGGGTCATCACACTATCGCGGGTAATTCCGGAAAGGATTGCAGAAGCAGCAGGCGGCGTCATCAGCTTGCCATTGTAAACGACAAAGAGATTCTCACCGGCCCCTTCACTCACGGTGCCGTCATGGGCAAGTCCAATGCCTTCGGCAAAGCCGTTTTGTTTGGCTTCCATGCTCACCAAGCGGCTGGAGAGATAATTGCCCGCGGCCTTTACGCCTGCAGGAACTGTCCCAGGGGCAAAGCGGCGCCAACTTGAAATTGCAACATCAATTCCGTTTTTCAAACCATCATCACCCAGATACGCCCCCCACGGGAATGCGGCGACAATCAAATCGGTCTCACAGTTCATCGAGGAAGGCCCCATCTCTCCGTAAGCCAGATAAGCTAGCGGCCTGATATAGGCAGATTGCAGCTTATTTTCACGAACCAACATCCGGCAAACTTCCATGAGGGTGTCAACATCATAGGCCATCTCAATTTGGTAAACCTTGGCTGAGAAATGCAGCCGTTCAATATGCTCCCTATTCCGAAACACGCAGACACCTTTATGAGGCGTTTCATAGGCCCGGATCCCTTCAAACACGCCGGTGCCGTAATGCAGCGCATGCGTTAGGACATGGGTTGTCGCTTGTGCCCAAGGCACCATTTCACCATTTCGCCATATATAATCGGCTTCCTGGATAGGCATAACTATTCTCCCTAGTAATCGTGGGGTTTCAATTGATGATACAAAAATCGGATGATTTATGCGTCATATTTTTCAAGACGCGAACTTTTGTTCTGCTCAATAATGGCTTTGCGGTCAAGATATATTGATAAACGGGTTCTTCTCATCGCGTTAACCTTTTTAAATCACCCTCCCCGCAAATGGCATCGCGAAAACATATTGTTCATCCATACCGATGCGAGTATCAAAAGATCTTGTTTTGAGCTGATAAAAGCCCTTATGACCAAATCTTCATCCTCATCTTCCCCTTCCTCGTCATTTTCCCAGACATTGCATCAGGGCATGACGGCGAGCGAGGTTTTGGAGCGGGCAGAGAAAATTGTCTTGAAATTTGGCTCTTCTCTCGTCTGTCGCCCGGATGGCGATGTCCGCAAGGCCCAACTTCTTGCGTTTGCGCAAGATATTGCTGATCTGCGCGCACAGGGAAAACAGGTGATTATTGTAACGTCCGGCGCGGTTGCTCTCGGGCGCGGCCAACTCGATCTCGATGCAACCAATAGTTCTCTTCGCCTCGACGAAAAACAGGCCGCGGCGGCAGCGGGACAAATCCCCCTTGTGCAAGCTTGGCAGAGCGCACTCGCTCCTCACGATCATTCAGTGGCGCAAATTCTCTTGACCATGGAAGATACGGAAAACCGCAAAAGATATTTGAACGCGCGTACCACCATGGAGACTTTATTAGGGTTTGGAATTATCCCCCTCGTTAATGAGAATGATACGATGGCGACTGAAGAAATTCGTTATGGCGATAATGACCGCTTGGCTGCACACACTGCGCAGATGATTGGCGCGGACTTATTGGTTCTTCTTTCCGATATTGATGGGCTTTATAATGGGAATCCTACCGCTAATCCAAATGCTAAGCATATACCACTAGTTCCCCAAATTAATGAAGAAATTTCCACTTATGCTCAGGGAAGAAATGAAGAAACAGGAATGGGTTCAGGAGGCATGATAACCAAAATCAGCGCTGCGCAAATTGCAACCAATGCCGGGGCAAGCGTAATCGTTGCGGATGGTCAAGCGGATAATCCTGACACTAACTCTCACAATCCGCCTCTCAAGGCAATCAGAAAAGGGGTTTCCAAATCGACTTTATTCCTCCCGGTTGTAAAAGCCCTTACGGCTCGCCAGCAATGGATATCAGGACGACAAAAACCAACCGGCAAAGTCATCATTGATAATGGCGCAGCCCGCGCCTTGGCTGATGGTGCTAGCCTTCTCCCGGCGGGCATAAAAGAGCTTTCCGGATCTTTCCAATTAGGTGATCTTATCAGTGTGGAAAGCCAGCAAGGCCAGATTATCGGCCTTGGACTTGCAAGCTATAATAGTGAGGAAATTGAAGCTATTAAGGGGCTTCATTCAGAAGAAACCGAAGCTGTGTTGGGGTATCGTCGCCGTCCAGCTTTCATTCACCGGGATGATCTTGTTTTGAAAAATTTCAGTGGGTAAACTCACTGACCCAACAATAAGTCGTTTATTCCAAACCGGCCTTTAAATACAGCCTGACAAACCCTTTACTACGTATATATTAAGGCTACAAGTTACTATAAAAAATTCGCAAAGATAATTGAAAATGCAAGATAATATGGAATTAACGAAGGAAATGAACGTCATTGGTCAGGCTGCCCGCGCGGCTTCCTTTGCCCTGCGCAACAGCACACCTGATCAGCACAATCAGGCAATCAATTTCGCGGCCACTTTAATCGAATCCCAAACTGATGAGATTTTGAGAGCCAACGAAAAAGATATGCAGCAAGGGCGGGACAAAGGCTTAACCGAGGCCATGCTTGACCGTCTGTTGCTAACCCCCGAACGCCTTACATCTATTGCCAACAGTTTACGCCAAATTGCTGATATGCCTAATATTTTAGGGGAAGTGATAACAACACTGACCCCCCCAAATGGCCTCAAGATTGAACGTGTGCGCGTGCCCATTGGGGTGATCGGTATTATCTATGAAAGCCGTCCAAATGTAACCGCTGATGCTGGGGCTTTATGCTTGAAGTCTGGAAATTCAGTTATCTTACGCGGCGGCTCTGAGAGTTTTCACTCCTCTCTTGCTTTGCATGCCTGTCTCGCAACTGCATTGGAACGCGCTGGCCTTCCAGAAACGGCGATACAATATGTTAACACCACGGATCGCCAAGCGGTGGGTGAGATGTTGTCTGGCCTTGATGGCTCGATTGACATGATCGTACCAAGAGGCGGTAAATCACTGGTCGCAAGAGTTGAGTCAGAAGCGCGCGTGCCAGTGCTTAGTCATCTCGATGGCATATGCCATACATATGTGGACAAGGATGCAGATCTGGATATGGCGACGCAACTTATGGTTAACGCAAAAATGCGGCGCACTGGCGTTTGCGGCGCGACCGAAACCATGCTGATCCACGCAGATGTGCTGGACAGCCATTTAGGGCAGATCGTTCATGAACTCTCCCTGGCCGGGTGCAGCTTACGAGGAGATGATAGAATCCGCGGTGCCGTCCCTAAAGCCAAAATAGAGAGCGCAAATGATGAAGACTGGGACACTGAATATCTAACCAATATTCTCTCCATTGCCTGTGTTGATAGTCTTGAGGATGCAATCGCCCATATCGGCCAGCATTCGTCTAATCATACGGACTGCATCATTACTGATAACATGAAAACTGCCCAACAATTTTTGGGCGCTGTCGATAGCGCCATTGTTATGCATAATGCCTCGACACAATTTGCAGATGGCGGTGAATTTGGGCTCGGCGCGGAAATTGGTATCGCAACCGGACGCCTTCATGCACGCGGCCCCGTCGGCGCGGAAGGTCTGACCACTTATAAATACCGCGTTTCCGGGACCGGCCAATCGCGCCCTTAACTCTTATTTTAATAAGGCCTCACCCTATGGCGCCATCTGATCCCATTCATAAGCTTGATCCCCGAAATATCGACACACTATTGGAAGTAATGTCCCGTTTACGCGATTCCAAATCTGGTTGCCCTTGGGATTTGGAACAAGATTACGCCTCCATTGCCCCTTACACGATCGAAGAGGCCTATGAGGTCGACGATGCAATCGCGCGCGGTGATATTAACGATTTGCGCGACGAGCTTGGCGATTTGCTATTTCAAACAGTTTTTCAGGGACAAATTGCGAAAGAAAAAAACCACTTCGATTTTGGCGATATTGTTGTGGCAATTACCGAGAAGATGATACGCCGCCACCCCCATGTTTTTGCCACCGGCGATGAACGCTCGGCAGACGAACAGGCCCGGGCCTGGGAAGCGATGAAGGCAAAAGAACGTGCCGCGAAAGGCAATACCGGCCTCCTCGATGATGTGCCGGTGGGGCTGCCGGGGCTAACCCGTGCTGTGAAACTTCAAAAACGTGCCGCACAAATCGGGTTTGACTGGCCCAATGCCCATGAAGTGCTCGATAAGATTTCAGAAGAAACGGGTGAACTGGTCGATGCGATGGCGTCCAAGGACAGTGATTCCATCGAAGATGAGTTCGGCGATCTTTTGTTTGTCATGGCCAATCTATCGCGCCATTTAAAGGTTGATCCGGAAAAAGCCCTGAGGCGCGCCAATGATAAATTCAAACGGCGCTTTGCCCATGTTGAAGAAAAATATAATCAATCAGAAAGTGTGCACCCTACCCTCGATGAGATGGAAGAATGGTGGCAAGAAGCAAAAAAGCTTGAGAGAGACCATCAGGGTTTTTAAATTCAAGCCCGGTGCCGGACGTGGTTTCTTGCGATCCTACTAATTTTCCTGTGTTCATTTAGAATGCTCCCTTTTAGTTAAAGTCTCCACGGCGGAAAACGTCTATTTTTTCCTGCATGATAGAGACAAAGGCGGTGGCCATCAGGGTCGCGAAACCAGATTTCCGTCCACAGATAGGTGTGTTTGGTGATTTGCGTTTCAAAGGTAATGCCTGCGCGTTTAAGCCGGGCCACCTCATTTTCCAGATAATCAGTTTCGAAATATAATCCTGTCTCTCCGGGGATCGCCTGCTCAACTACGCTTAAGGAAAATGTCGTATTACCCTCTTCATCTTCAAATCGCGCATACGGATTTCCCGAGCACACAATCAGCCTCAAACCGAGCTTTTGATAAAACTCGATTGATGCTTCGAGATTTGTTACTTTGATAGTGATTTGATTGAGCCTCATTGATAACTCACCACTTCATATTCAATTTCATCATGATCAAGAAAATAAAACCGGCGACCGGGCTCATAATCATCATGAAAGGATGTCTCAAAACCAGCAGCCTTTATGCGTTCTTCAACCCTGTCCAAATCATCCACCACCACGCCAACATGATTTAAACCCCCGCGTAAAGTTCCCATTGTAACATCGGCTTTCTCGCAATGGCCTTTTGAATAAACCGCGACATAGCTTTGCTCACCGCCGACATGATAAGTCTCCCCGCCCAATTGCGATGGCCCGCTCCAGCGGATTTTCCACTCAAATATTTTGCATAAAACCTCTGCTGTATGTTTCGGGTCGGTTACGGTTAAATTCACATGCTCGATTATTGCCTGCGCCATTGATTATCCTTTCCTTGTAAAAACCTGTCCGGGGAAGATAAATTTCCTTTTCATTGCAAAATGTAATTCCTTAACCTAAGGTGAGGTCAAGCAATTTTTTAAAATAATGAAATCACCAACATACATCTCGATCGGACAACTGGCGAAACGCGTGGGAACATCGGTTTCTGCTATTCGCTTTTATGAAACCAAGGGCCTGATTAACTCAATCAGAAGCGCTGGTGGTCAGCGTCAATTCCTAAGGGCAGATATAAGGCGATTAAGCTTTATATTGATTTCTCAACAGCTTGGGTTTTCCCTGCAAGATATTGCAAGGCAACTCGAAAATTTACCCGATGGCCGCAACCCCACACAAAAGGATTGGGAGAAAATCAGCCGGAATTTTCGCACCATTCTTGATCAACGCATTGATGCAATGACGCGCATGCGTGACCGATTGGATGGCTGTATCGGTTGCGGATGTTTGAGTTTAAAAAAATGCCAGATTTACAATGAAAATGATCATGCATCAGGCAAGGGCGCGGGGCCACGGTTTCTACTTCCATAATAAATCTTTACACCGACTAAAAAAATCTGGTCAGCATAATTCACTTGTCTCAACAAGAAAACTAATCTGTATTTTGATTTAGTTTTGCAAATTCCGCTTCATAGTCTTCAACCGGAAAGAAAACATAGGCAGAACAAAGATGCGTCGAGACTTTGCCATCTTCAGCGCGACCGGCGAAGACTAAATGGGTCTTGTCCTTCTCGAAATTAACGCCGCAGCTAGCCCCTGACGTCCCATGGGAAACCCAGATATTGTCTCCGTCAATACCCTTGACCGGGCGATGAATTTTGAATTTGGTTTTTACATTATCGGGATGTTTACGCCCCCACCATAAAAAGCCCGGGCGTTTGACCTTTATAGCGCTACCCTCAAAAATCACATCAGAACCATCAATATGGGCCTTGGCACTTTCAGCTCTCCCGCACGAACAAGCATGGGCCGGATTTAAAGTCAGTTCGGTTATTAGTCCAAACGAGATGACCAGTAAAAAAACAACAAGTATGCGCATTTTGTTTATCCCTCTCATGAAACGGTCCGTTCATCTGGCCAAGACCATAGCCCCCCAAACCCGATAGGCGTATGTAACCTGCATTTGTTGCTAGCCAAAGCACTATTTTCATGGTGATCTAAAATAGAAATAGGATAGCGCGCCACCAGTATTTTCTTAACTGGCTCATTCGAAGGTTGGTAAAATGTTTCAGACCATATCAAATCCCGTACTTGCACTGATTATCTGGTCGCTATTAATGTGGATATTAATGTATCTGCGGCGCATACCCGCTATGCAAAAGGCAAATATTAAGCCGCAGGACGCAGCCCATCCAGGTTCTCTAGAAACCCTCCCCTCCAGTGCGAGAGCGGCGGCAGACAACTATAATCATCTTCACGAACAACCCACCATATTTTATGCTTTGTGCTTTTATCTCCATCTTGCCAATGGCGCCGACACGCCCGCCATTTATCTCGCATGGGGATATGTCATTTTGAGGGTTCTTCATTCCCTCATTCAAATTACAGTCAATATTGTAATGATGCGTTTCATTCTTTTCTCCCTCAGCTCAATTGTTTTGATAATCATGTCGGTTCGTGCATTATTAGGACTAGGCGCTTAACCCATTTAATCTGAACAGTTTGGAAGCATTTACCTACCATGTTATCTATTTGTCATAGCAATGGCGTATGCAATAGTGGTTCAGCATAAAGAAAGGATTCTCCCTTCAATGAAAAAATCATTTTTGAAAAAACCCGATCACTCTACGCGTCGCATAAACCGGTCCGTGACGGCACGCCCCCTATTGCTCGCTCTGATGCCAGCCTTGATCTTTACACCCTTCGCAAGCGAGAGCGGTTTTTTCAAAAGCCATGCGCAAGAAGCATCACTGGAAAATAAATGGATTGCAGATGGTCAAGCAACCCTCAAAGCGCGCAAGGCCGTTCGCCCAAATAAACGTAGGGCAAAAAATGTAATACTCTTCATCGCCGATGGCATGGACCCGACAACAATTACAGCGGCGCGGATTTATGATGGGCAAACCCGGGGCGAACAGGGTGAGGAAAATCTACTTTCTTTTGAGCGCTTTCCCTACCTCGCCATGTCAAAGACCTACAATACCAACGCTCAAACCCCGGATTCTGCCGGGACAATGACCGCCATGATCACTGGCGTAAAAACGAAGGCCGGCGTGATTTCCTTGAATGATAATGTTGAAATCAATAACTGCGCCTCCGCTGCAAAAGCGGGCGCTTTAACCATTGCCGAACTTGCCGAAATGGCGGGCATGGCGACCGGAATAATCTCTACCGCACGGCTTACCCACGCGACGCCTGCAGCTGTATATGCCCATGCAGCCAACCGCGACTGGGAAGCTGATACAAACCTCTCGGAAGAAGCCATTACCAATGGCTGCAAAGATATTGCGCGTCAGCTCATCGAATTTGAATATGGGGACGGGATCGATCTGGCGATGGCGGGCGGGCGAAGAAACTTCCTTCCCGAAACATTTGCAGATCCGGAAGACGAGGGGAAAAACGGCATCCGCAAAGATGGACGAAACCTCACAGAAGAATGGCAGTCAAAGTCCCCTGCCCACTCTTATGTATGGAATAGCGAGGGTTTTAACGCGATTGACCCCGAATCATCTCCGCGGGTTCTTGGCCTGTTTGAACGCTCCCACATGCAATATGAACTGGATCGCACAAGCGCGGGCGAGCCCACAGAACCCTCTTTATCAGAAATGACAACCAAAGCGATTGAAATCCTATCTAAAGATAAAGACGGCTACTTCCTGATGGTCGAAGCTGGCCGGGTGGATCACGCCCATCATGGCGGCAATGCCCGCAGAGCTCTTCATGATGCGCAAATGTTCTCGCTAGCCATTGCCAAAGCCAGAGAAATGACCAATGACCGCGATACATTGATCATTGCAACGGCAGACCATGGCCATACACTATCCATTCAGGGATACCCTAAAAAAGGCAATGATATATTGGGTGTGGTGCGCTCTCCCTATGAACGCTTTAACAATGCAGAGGGCGTAGCGCTCGCACAAGATAACAAGCCCTATACGACCCTCGCCTATGCGAATGGGCCCGGACACAAAAATAGCGGTGCTGAGCGCCCGGTGCCAACCGATGAGACCATTGCCGATCACGATTACCAGCAATCTGCTGCGATCCCTTTGGGTTCTGAAACCCACGGCGGACAAGATGTCACAATTTATGCGAATGGCCCTCGTTCCTATCTATTTGGTGGAACCGTTGAACAAAGCTATATTTTCCATGTCATGGAGAATGCGCTCAACTTGAAAAAACGCGCCAAGCAGAAATAGGGCTCAATGCCGGTAGACTATAATCCAGTTGCTAAACGCTCATGGCTGAAGGGGATGGCTAGAGGCTTTTTACGAAAATGCCCGCAATGCGGTGAAGGGCGGATTTTTGCGCGTTACATGACCAATCATGATCAATGCGGTGTTTGCGATCTCGATTTTAGTGGACATCGTGCCGATGACGCCCCGCCCTATTTCACAATTATGATTGTGGGCCATGTTATCATTCCGCTGGCCCTTGCCGTAAGGCAGATATTCGAACCGAGCCTTGGCATGCAATTCTTGATCTGGATTCCGGTTTTAATGGTATCGACATTTTACTTCCTACCCCGTTCCAAGGGCGCGCTAATTGGCTTACAATGGGCCAATTACATGCATGGCTTTGCGAACACACCGTAACGGGGGCTAGCGCCAAATCAGGGGTGAAATGGGTTTGCTTTATTTCAACGCGATTTCAACCCAATTCACCCCTTGACAGGGCCGTGATATTTCCTATTGTCCGCCGCTATTCGCGAGCGTTTGCGCCGTAATCTAATTTTTGGAGACTTCCCCATGGCGAAGCCAACAACCGTAAAAATACGCCTTAACTCAACCGCTGGAACAGGGTTTTTCTATGTAACCAAGAAAAACACCCGGACCATGACAGAAAAACTGGTTCTAAAGAAGTATGACCCAGTGGCCCGTAAGCATGTTGAATTTAAAGAAGGCAAAATCAAATAGGCATCTAGCTTCATTTGTAAAACCGGATTGATCGCCATTTTTGAAAGAAAATGGCGATTTTTTTGTCTAATTTTTAGAGACAAGCCAGTCCCATAAAGACTTGTAAGCACATTACCAAAAAAATATGTGCCATTATCAGTGCTACGAACCCAACTACCCACCCGGCATTAATCGCTATAGGCCTCGATCTCTACTTCCCCTAGATTTTCCAGCATTTCCAACGCGCTTAAACCAGTCTCTGGATGTTTCCAATCGGGCATGATCTGCGCCAGTGGCACCAAGACAAATGCGCGATTGGCCATACGCGGATGGGGTAGCGTTAATCCTGTCTCGTTCATAGGGGCGCCTTCCCCCTTGCCCATATTCTGATCATTTGGCCGGATGATCATTTCATTCACTGCCAGTAGGTCCAAATCCAGAATGCGCGGAGCATTGCGGATAGAGCGCTCGCGTCCAAAAGCAGCTTCAATCGAATGCAACGCTTTTAAAATAAGTGCGGGTGGCAGCGTTTTCTCTGATGATACAACTGCATTGATAAAAGGGGGATCACTGCGCTCTGGCCAAGCCGGCGAGCTATATAAACTCGATATCTTTGAGAGGGTAAACATCCGGTCCAATACACGGATAGCGCGCCGAACATTTTCCGCTGGTTTATCGCCTCCGCTTTCAAGATTGGAGCCTAATGCGATAATCATCATAAGACATACCCGCAATCGACAACCAAGAAGCTATTTTTTAAACAAAAAACCATAAACTATCCGTGCCCGTGCCGGTGTTACAAAAATTTTAATTTAGGATGTATATGCTTATTTGACATGCAAAAACAGGCCTTAGCCTGCCAAAACATAGAGCATGGTCTTTGAATGTCTTTAATAGTTGAAAATTTTCTCGAACCATATGCTATTACGAGAAGAAACACTTTCAAATAGATACTCTCGACATCGTCTATCATTTTTAGTACAATAGGTTTCATCGATAGAATCTATACTGAAATATGATAACCCGATATTTGAATTAATAGTTTTTTGATAGTACCTGCTTTTATTTTTTTAATTTAATTTATATTATTTTGTATTTACACTGAACATACATTCATCACAATTTTTAATATCAAATAGAATACTGACATAGCATTTTAAATTACAAATTTTTAGGGATATTATGGCCGCCTTTTTAAATCTGAAAGCCGATGAAAAAACCGCACTTTTTATTGATGGTGCCAATCTATATAAAACCGCTCGAAATCTGGATTTTGATATCGACTACAAGCGCCTTTTGGCTTTAGCAACTGAAGAGTCACGGCTTGTTAGGGCATTTTATTTTACGCCAATGCAAGAAGATCGAGATCAAGACTATTCTCCCTTGCGCCCGCTTGTCGATTGGCTTGATTATAACGGCTATACAATGATTACCAAGATAGCTCATGAATATACTGATGCGCAGGGCAAGAAGCGGTTTCGAGGATCTACCGATATCGAGTTGGCCGTAGAGATGATGGCGCTCGCGGATCGTCTTGATCATGTCGTTTTATTTAGTGGCAATGGTGATTTCCGGCGAGTCATAGAAGCTGTTCAACGCAGAGCTGTACGGGTTACCGTGATTTCATCTATAAAAACAAATCCCCCCATGGCTGCTGATGAGATGCGACGTCAAGCCGATAACTTTATTGACTTGGCTGACCTTGGCAATACCATTGGTCGCTCGAGCGGCGGGATGCGTAAAGCACGCCACGAAGACATCGATAATTACGATTATGATGATGAATACGAATATGTGGATATTGACTAGAATTAACGCAGCGTCAGATTACCAAAACTCAACTTGCGATGCGCAATCTTGAGCAACGCCTCGACTCACCAGCCCGTAAAAGGGGTGCCCCCTAAAGGGTGTCGAAAGTGCAAGCGGTTGGTCGACTATCGCCGCCTCTATCAAAAGCAACAAGCAGAATGGTTTAATGGCGCCGTTCCCCCATGGGGACCACAAAATGCTCCTCTTTTAATTATCGGATTAGCACCGGGCCTGAAGGGGGCCCATCGCACCGGACGTGTTTTCACTGGCGATAGCGCAGGCGGCTTTCTATTCGATGCCCTCATCGATCATGATTTTGTTGAGGGCACTTACGACAGTTCTGGCAATGATAATTTAAAGGCCTTGTCAGTCTGTATCACCAATGCTGTCGCGTGTGTTCCCCCTCAGAATAAACCGACCCCCGAAGAAATACGCACCTGTCAGCCATTTTTGCTAAAGCAGATAAAATCCATGCCAAATTTAAAGGCCATTTTATGCCTAGGCACCCTCGCCCATCAGGCATTTCTGACCAGTATTGGCCTCAAAAAGAGCAGCCTTCCCTTTCGTCATGGAATAAAACACCGCCTTGATGACCTTAAAGAAAATGGATATTCACCTGTTTTAAATGATAAATATTCCAATATTACCCTTTTCAACTCTTATCACTGTTCGAGATACAACACACAAACGGGACGCTTAACGAAGAAAATGTTTTATGAGGTACTAAGAGATGTAAAATCAACTATCGACGCCACATCGAAACAGGCCTAATTTATAGTCGGGGCGAATAGCGCTACGGAGCAAAAATGAGCAGAAACTGGGGAATTCCCTCAAAACCGGCGAATAAGGTTTTACGCACGGCAAAAAATACGCGCCCGATCGCAACAGCGCTCGCGAGCACGGCATTTGGTGTGTTAGGGGCGCTCATTGCGGGATTGGCATTTACCCACGCCCGCGAATTATTGGCCGGACTCTTTCAAGATAAATCATTATATGGCGCTGTGATTGCCGCAGCTTTTGGATGTTGGTTTTATGTATGGCTCGTGCGCCCGCGTTTCGCCGCGCATTTTACTGACACACCAATGCCTGCTTACTCTGATCCATTTTTTGATATTTTACGATTTTACGCACGCGCGGCAGCGGGGTTGTTGATTGCATTTTTTATCGCGAAAATTTCAAATCAACTAATCGGCGCGCTACCTGCTACATTGCTAATGTGCATTATTGGCGGCGGCGGGGCAGCAGCGGCTTTCCAGACCGTAATCTCATTCGTTCCCGGCTATGACCAGGAACCTGGGGCTTAGTAGGCTCGCACATTAAGACCGAAATCACTTTCAGGCTTTATTAACCAACCACAATACGCTAATTTCAGGTAAATTTCTTCAGAAAAATCAGCAGATTTTTTAAAATTAAACAAGTTATTAAAATATATGCATCAAACTGACACTCAATTTAAATAATTTGTGTTGGATAATGTATATGGGTTTTTATTCTGATAGGTCTGGCAATGTTGCAATAATGACCGGTATAATGGTCTTTATACTGTTAATAATTGGCGGCGCTTCCGTCGACTTTATTCGCGCCACCTCCTTAAGATCTGAACTACAATCCGTAATGGATGGCGCTGTTTTAGCAGCGGCTAATCCAGCGTCTACCTCTAGTAATGCCGAAGATATTGCAACTGAATATTTCAATATCAATTTCGATCCAGCAAAATACAATTTAACGGATGTCGATATTAATTTAAGCATTCAAACTCAGGAAACTTTTTCCGGTTTAAGAGTGACCGGGTCAGTAGATACTGCGCTTCCTACTCATTTTATAAAATTATTGACAGTTTTTGGAGCAACAGGCCTCGAGACTTTGGATATCAGTACACGCTCGGCTGCGGGATTTAATAGGTCGAATTTGGAAATATCATTGGTTCTCGATATTTCTGGTTCAATGCTTGATGATGGAAAAATCGATTTATTAAGGGATGCGGGAAGCGAATTTGTCGAGAATATTTTAGAAGATGGCGATTCCTCCATATCAATCAATCTTATTCCCTTCGCTGGAAATGTAAATCTGGGGGATTTGTTTGATGATCACGCAGATCCTGCTGATTACACCGCCCCTGCTGCCAAGCCTTGTTTGTTTTATCTAGCTTCTGACTTTGACGATCAACCCATTGCTGGCACACGCGAAATCGTTGATCAAGATGATATCTTCGACAATGACAATGTTGATGAATGTGCGCTGGCGCCAATCCAGCTTAACTCTTCAAATGAGATCGCGCTAAGCAACGCAATATCAAGTTTTGCCCCTGTGCACGGATCAAACACTGATTCACATATCGGTATGCTGTGGGGGCTAAAAGCTCTCTCGCCGGCTCTTGCGGGAACAGTCGGCGGCGATTTCGCAGATAGGCCTGTCGCGTATAACGATTCTGACACAACGAAAATAATCATAATGATGTCTGATGGCGATGTGAAAGCTACAGAAAATGTAGAGGGCGTTGACTCACATCAAGATGCCGAGGTGCTTGGGTTAGCAATGTGCGACGAAGCCAAAGATAACAATATTCTAGTCTTTACAATCGGTTTTGACATAACTACGGGAAGTGATGCAGATGAATTTCTCGAGAATTGCGCATCTAATACCAGTCAGTATTTCTTTGTGGAAGGGCTAGATCTGGAAGCTGCTTTTAACAGTATTGCGATAACGGTCGACAATCTAAGGTTACAAGAATAACTCTTTAATATTGTTATCTCCGGATATATCCTCTAGTTAAAAGTAATATAAGCTCTTTAATAAGCCACGAGGGATAGTTTAATGCGATTACTTGGAACATTGATGATTGTGGTTGTGGCCTTGCTTCATATTGGATTTGCATGGTTGGAGATGATCGCCTGGACAAAACCCATCGGGCTTTCGGTCTTTGATATGACCGCCGAAGAAGCCGCCATCAGCGCTCAATTGGCCCTCAATCAAGGGTTTTACAATCTCATGCTTGCCGTGGCGCTTTTATCCTGCCTGTTTTATTCCAGCCGAAATACTGCACGGGTCATACTCATGATCATCATCGCCGTCGGAATTTTTGGCGGCCTCACAGTATCCCCAAAAATATATCTGCTTCAGGCCCTACCCGCCCTCATTGCGTGGATCTTAGTACGCGTCCACGTCGCCCGGGAAAATAAAACAAGCATATCCTTTGATCAATAAAAGCTGGGTAACCCTTATAGCGAAAGCCATTTCGAAGAGCCATGACAGCTCTGACAAAAGCGAAGCGCTCAACAAGATGCATCTTCGTTTAAAGAAAAATGGCAAAACCCGAGGGAGCAACACCGGATTCACAATCAAGCTAACGACTAGTCGCCGCGTAGTAAGCGTTCCATCGAAGACATGAACGAAACGAATTGTCTCGAGATAAATAAATTGGTTAAGCTGGACGAAGAATATTTGAACGTAGACACCAAAAGCGCGATCACGCTCGTTTCACATATATGATCTAATTACAGACGACCTCCTCAAAAGTTTCTATGCGTATCAAACCCGATACCTAGTCCATTTTGCTCATCGATTCCTTTACAAGGATATCTCCTCAGCACGAGGAATATTTAAATCGTTAAAAACAAAAGCAAAAGAGGCACAATGCCTAACCCCTTATTTTAAAATGAAATTTTCTTCATAACCTATTTCCCACACCTAATAAGTGTTGATTTTCCATAAATGATGTGAGACTGTTGCTTCGTAGAGTAATATTTTCACGATTTACATGAAAGGAATTATTCCAATGAAAAAAGAGCAAAAAACGTTTGCCTTCAAACTAGCTGACATCAAAAAACAAGACGCAGCCATTAAGCAAGAAGCCAATAAAGACAAAAAATGGCAAGTGCGTGACGGCGTTTCAATCGCAGGATGCACCGGAAGCTGGCATTGTCCTGCTTGGAGTGATGGCGCACAATACTGCTAATTAATCCAGAGCTATTGCACTGACTTGATGGTGCAAGTTTATAATACAATGGTCGCTACATAACTTGTTAGCGTGAGCTATTCATTTTGCTTTTTGTGGCGACCTCTTTTGAAAAACTAACCATCAGTATGCGCGGAGCCTTGTCCGCGTAGAAGCGATTATACGTAAGACGATAGGTATTTCAGTTTTTATCGGCTGTTATAAGTAACCTGTGCGTGCAAGATGGGTGACACACAATCAATTCAACAACTAAACGTGTTCTAATTGTTACTAAAAGCGGTGATATCCATGCCGACTTGGTAGCCGCAAAACTGCTTGGGCGGGGGGAACGTCCATTTCTAATTAATTTGGATGAGTTTCCACGTGATTATTCTATCGTGTATGAATTTTTTCAAACGCAATGGGTAAGATCTATAACCCACTTACCGTCCAAGGATACAGTCAATGCTGATGAGATAGGTGCAGTATGGCTGCGCAAACCTGGTGACTTTGCCTTTACGAGCGATGACCTTGATGAAGATGAGAAAAACTTTGCAGTGAATGAGACCGATCATTTTCTACATGGTTTTTTACTTTCCCTCGACTGTTACTGGATGAGCCACCCAGTGGCCTTGCGAAACGCACAGTGGAAAGGCGAACAACTGTTTCGTGCCAACAAAATGGGGTTTTCAATACCGGAATCCATCATTTCAAACCAACCTGGTTCGGTCCGTGACTTTAAATCTAAAGTCAACGATGATATTATTTACAAGACGATGTCTTCTCCCCTTTTATCGACAGATGAAAACAATATTGCCAACAGTGTCCCAACAACATTGATTACAGAGGAACATTTGGCGCATCTGGACACGGTAGAAGAAGTTCCATGTTGCTTTCAATCATTAATAGATAAGTCCTTTGAATTAAGAGTTTACGTTATTGGAGAAACATTATTCGCGGCGAAAATTCATTCGCAAGATGATAACCGCACCCTTATAGACTATAGAGATTTCAGCGCAGACATTCGTTATGAAGCAACTCTACTTCCGAAAAGTGTGGAACGACTTTGCCGAGAATTCATTCTTAGTTATAATCTGAACTATGGAGCAATTGACCTGATTGTTACGCCGGATGAAGAGTATGTTTTCCTGGAGAATAACCCAGGGGGCCAGTTCTTATTTGTTGAGGAGCTCATTCCAGAGTTGAATATGGTTGAAACCATGGCAAACTGTCTCGTTGACGGGGCGTATGGAAGATAATGATTAAACAAGTTGACACATCACAAATAACAGCGATCGAAAAAAGCCGACAAAGTAAGGTTTTGGTATTCGCCTGTTCAAATGTTGAAATTGACTTACTACCGTCAATCTTTGAAGCGTTAAACGAAATAGGACATTCGGAGCGCCTCGATCTTGTGTTGTATTGCCGGGGCGGTGTTGTGAATGCGGCCCGCCGGATTATACTTTTGTTACATGAATTCACTGACCATCTCGGTATTTTGGTTCCGCATCATTGTGAATCATCAGGCACGATTATGACGCTTGGGGCACATGAAGTCATAGCCGGGCCACTTGCATTATTTTCACCAATTGATCCGCATCTAAATTCAGGACATGGCGGAGACAGCGATGCGCCCGGTTCTATCGCTGCACAAGATATCCGGTTGTTTGGTGAGATGGCACGCAACTGGTTTCAGCTGGATGAAAGGGACGCATGTGTGCAATCCTTATCCATGTTGTCTGGCAGTATTTTTCCGACGACATTGACATCATTTTATAGATCAACGCTTGAATTAAAGGAAATAAGTGAACAATTATTAGCTAAACAGCTACCAGATGAAAGCTTGGAAACGCGAACAAAAATTATCAATCAACTTCTATTTGGATTTCATTCTCATAGTTATTTTTTGACCCGGGATGAAATGAAAGAATTGGGCTTGAATGTTCTCTTACAACCCGAGATTGAACCTTTCATATGGCAGATATCGCAAGATATTGCTGGTTTAATCGGCAGCGGCCTACGCAAAGCCCCCGATGACCCCTGGAACGATACCCTTATTGCTACCGCGGAGGTCTCACGCGTCAGGCAAAGGCAGCCAGATACGATCTACCCTAACTGGATTAAGATTTAATTTGATGGGGGACACAGTGGCCATAGTCGGCGAAATATGTCGCCTTTATATTTTCATGCTTCTAATTTCGGCAGCATTCGGCAAATCCAAAAACGTTGGACAATTTCGGGAAAATTTAGTGATCTCGTTTTCTATTCCGCAGTGGGGTAGTCAATGGATGGCTCTCATCATCATAGGAGCGGAGTGGATTCTTGCACTTGGGATGATTGTTGGTGGACGGATAACGTACCTTGCAACAATAGGAAGCGGTTTACTCTTTGTAATATTTACAGTTGTTATCGCCTTCGCACTCATACAAAATAGGATGATTAATTGCAATTGTTTTGGGAGTGATAACAAACTGCTCTCGAAATATGACCTGGTAAGGAATCTTTGCGTTCTTGGTGCAATTGCTTTTTTGCTGAATCTACAATTACTACCTGGTCTCCAATTAAATACATTTATTTTTACAATCCCGTTCGCAGCTATTATCTTCCAGATTTCAATGAACCTGGATATCTTGTCATCAATGATGAAGCAACAAGATTGAGTGGCACCGTCAGATGAGTGATGAAATTGAAATCATATGGATACTTATGGCGATTTTAGCGTTCGCTGTGGCGTTAAATTTATTTTTGACCTTCCGGCTTTCCAGAATTTCTCTTGCAGCCCAATTTGACGAGAATACACCGTTAATGCTTCCGGCAGGAGAAAGCGTTGAAGACTTTACCGGAGCTTATCTAACAAGTGGTCAGCAGGTTTCAATAAAATCAACACCAGCTCAGGCCTATGTCTTTCTTTTCTTATCTTCCAGATGTTCTACTTGCCGGAGCAAGTTACCCGAACTCGAACGCATTTTGCCAACATCGGTCAACGCAGGGATCACAACGTGGTTGTTAAGCATTGAACCAGTAAACCGTCTCAAAAATTTTCTGAAAGACTCAAAACTGACAAATCATGTGGTTTTGATCGACGATAAAACAAGTAAATATTTGAACCCGCGCAGCAATTCGCCATCATATATTTTTTTAGATGAAGCAAGGGAAGTTCAAGCCAGCGGGAATATTGGAGACGCAAATTGGAATAGTTTCCTGAGCCAAATGGACGAGATACAGAGTGAAGGCGCAGAATGAACTCGCAGGTCCAAACCAATTTCTTGATCCGGTGCATGAAGCTTCTCAAGCCTCATGCTGGACGCATGCTGATCGGATTACTAGCGTTGGTAGTGGCGATCTCCTTTGAATTAGCATACCCAAAAGCGATTGGATATTTCGTTGATAATTCTTCTTTACTAAATGCCCCAAACTGGATTGCGTCTATCGCTCCCATTGTAATCTTGGCTCTAGCTGTTCATGCCATCGCAGTAATGGTGCGATATTACATCTTTATTTCTACCGGAAATATTATCGTTACAAAACTCCGCCAATCGCTTTTTGGAGCAATAATTCGTCAAGAGATTTCTTTTTTCGACAAGGATAATGTGGGAGCGCTCACAAACCGTTTATCGTCTGATACCGAAAAAATTCAAGATGTGCTCACAATGGGCTTGGCGATTTTCCTAAGAGTATCTTTGACGATTATTGGCGGCTCAGTTTTATTGGTTATGCTTTCTCCGCAGCTGAGTTTGCTAATGCTGATCATTATTCCGCCTACGATTTTTATGGCGAAATGGATTGGCGAACATGTCAGCAAAATAACGGAACGCCAGCAGGCAGAATTAGCCAAGTGCGGGCATACGGCTCAAGAAGCGTTTTCTAATATTCGATTGGTTCACGCATTTACACGAGAAGATAAAGAAGAGCAGAATTACCGTGAAGCAACTAAACAAGCGCTTTCATTTTCGCTTTCCAATGCGCGATCAATTGCCGGATTTCAAGGCGCGATGCGGATTGTCCTTAGCGCAGCACTTGTGATCACCTTATGGATCGGAGGCACGTTGGTATCAGAGCAAAAACTCACCACCGGTGATCTGATGGCCTTTATCCTTTATGCAAGCATGGTGGGTAGTTCCCTATCGACCTTTGGCTCGATATGGAATGACTGGATGCAATCCATGGGTGGGACGCGAAGAATTTTTGAAATCATTGATGACTTACCGAATAAAAAAGCAGAGCATAAAAACACTAAAGCACCAAAACTAAAAGGTGAGCTTGAATTCGACTCTGTTAATTTTGCATATCCGTCAAGGCCAAACCAAAAAGCATTGGACTCATTTAATCTTCACATCAAAAGTGGTGAAAAAATTGCTCTTATTGGCCCTTCGGGCGCTGGCAAAACGACTGTGGTGAACCTAATTTTAGGTTTTTACCAGCCGACTTCTGGGCAAGTAAAGTTTGATGGGGTCGCATCGACTTTGCTCAACAGAGCGACTGTTCGGCAGCATATTGCGCTTGTTGAACAACAACCGATGTTATTTTCGGGGTCCATTGGTGACAATATTCGGTACGCCTTAGTTGATGGTAGCGAGATTTCAGATCAAAAGATTATTGAAGTTGCCAAACATGCTAATGCTCATGAATTTATTCTTGGCTTTCCTGATGGATACAACACGCTCGTGGGTGGTAGCGGACAAAAATTATCGGGCGGACAAAAACAGCGTATCGCCATTGCCCGCGCCTTGCTACGAGATCCTAAAATTCTTATCCTGGATGAAGCAACCAGCTCTTTAGACTCCGAAAACGAGGCTCAGGTACAAGAAGCACTCAAACATCTAATGGAAGGCCGCACCACGATCGTTATCGCCCACAAATTTTCGACAGTTGCTAATGTTGATCGACTCATTGTTCTCAAAGAAGGTACTATCGTTCAAAACGATACACATGAAAACCTTATTCAGGATCAGGACGGCTTGTACTATCATCTTTTAGTAAACCAGAGCACAAGCTTGCAAACCCCTCCATAACATACCCCTCGTTGACAGTTCACATTGAGAAACGTTTTCAGCGGACCTTTGTCACACTGAAGACACACCTTCGCGCCACGATCAAAGCATAACGCAAGTCGACGATGAACCATATAAGGGAACTTCTAAAGCGACCGGCAGGTCGCCGCGCGGTCAGCGCGCCCTATCGGAGGCTTGGGCGAATCGTATTGCCGCGAGATATGAAAATGGTGGAGGGGGTTGGATTCGAACCAACGTACGCTAAGCGACCAGATTTACAGTGTGCTCCTTTTTTTCTTAAACCATTGATATTAAAGCAACATATTTAATTTCAGCCCTAAGTGTGTAAGAAGGTGTGTAAAACTTTTTTCAAATAATGCCGCAGTAATTTGAATTGAGCGAGTTGATCAAGCTGTAGGGGCTTAATCTCTATGATTAGATATTCCTCAGGCATGTGCTGGAACGAAATCAACCTAACCCGACTAACCGTCTACATCCGGTTGGTCTCAAACGTCATTTAAATCAGATATTGGAAAAAATTAGGGTTGAAATTCGACCGTCAGGGTAACCGTCGCACGCTCTATTCCCTGCGGTACAGCTAATCTCTTTCCGGCTACTATGGAAGGCACAGGCACTATCAAATTGCCAAGAATTGCCGCACCAGCGTTGCAATAATTGAGAAATACTATGCCGTGCATCTCAAGAATAGTCTGGATGCCGCCGCGATTAATCGGAAGAAGAGCTGATAAGACAATCTTGATCAATTACAAATCCTTGATTTCTTACAAAGTGAGCTCAGTGTACGTTAAGATAATTTGTTTGGTCGCCATCGAAATAACTTTGAGTTTCGGCGTTCAATACATGCCAATAAGCTTTCGCCCTCTTTGATTAGGCGGCCTAACTCAATCTTCACCGCAGCAAGAGCGTTTTCGACAGCAACAAGATCAGGGTTAGTTCCCAAAGCGTGAATAATGCCAAGGTTTTGAGATAGTAAATCAGTTGAGGAAACGTCAGCGAATTTCTCATGGGGCAAATACTGAGTAAGCCATGTAGAAAGGCTACCGCAAGCATCTTGGTAATTTTCATCAACAGCGGCATCCCAATCAAAGGTATTACTAATAAAACGTTCTATCAGGAGTGTTCGCCGATTTTGAGAGGTCGCTTCGATGGTCAACAGCTTATTATTAATTTTTTTAAGCAATTGAATGTGCTCATAAAGCTTAGGCACCACATTTGTATCGAAGCTTGAAACACGCCTATCCCTTTTTGATGTAAATTTCGAATATAAAACTGCAAAAATAGCTGCCAAAAAAGTAAGAATGTCCGCGATGCTAACTTCGAGAGGTTGGAAATCGATTATTCCTAACTCATTGCCGTCTTTTAGAGTGAGTTCCACACCTTCTGCTTTATTGGGAATAGCTGATGCCGCAATATAATACATTAAGACTAATTCAGCTTTGGCGGTCCGGATGCGCCACGGTGTAAGGCTAATATAATTCGCTCTACAATTTCAGGATTGCCGTCGAAAGTATATTTCTCGATGAATTTCTCAATTGATCCAAATTTAGATACGCTTTCGGAAAACAAACCAAGAGAATAAGAGGAAGAAATACTAGCAATTTCTAGTGGTATACGAATTACAATTTGCCCGTCTCTTTTTTCTACCTCATCCAATAAAAAATGAGCACGCGCATCTTTACCCCTTTCTTTCCCGGAAAGAAAAGCTGAGCGGCTTAAATCACCGACGGAACCAAGATCAATAACTATTTCTTTCTCCATTTTCTCTATTCGTTATTCTATCTGAATAACTTCCATTTAATTCAAATCTTACCGCTATAATCGTTCCCGGAAAATTAATGGGAAGATTAAAAACATAATTATTGTCAGGACTCTCTCGCCAATCTTGTGATGAGTTAAACCATTGTAAACGCCGATTGTCACCATCTATATGAAGCTCCAGGTATGGATTTTCAAGTCGCAACATACAGTTACCGCTAATAACCGCCAAACGAGCTGTCGAGCTATCTGTGGCATTACCCAAATAAGCAATATATTCAATGAGATCAGAAAAACCCTGACCCCCATCTACAATGGAGAAATTTCGGGAAACCCCTTGCTGCATCGCCAAGATAGTTGCAGCGAGTTCTTCCGTCAAATTAGTGTGTCGCTTTAGATAATCGTCAAACAATGGCCAGAAATTTTTATTTGTTCGCGGCGAGGAGAGCAGAGACTGCCCGATTGTTCTACCTTCGTTCACAATTGCAAAGTGACAAACAAATTTTGGTTTGGTAGTACTTTCGTGATACCTTCTAGCCATAAAGCCAGTTATCCACCAACCACCATCCTGCTCAGAAGTTGAGTGACGTTGAGCATTATCAAGTGCCTCGCCAATACTATCCCCAAGACGGCTACGCGCATGACTTGTCAGCTCAAAAGCCGGTTGAATTTGACCAAGCCAATTGTTTACACATTGTGTAAAATCTCCTTGAACTTTTTCTCTTCGAGATGTTTGTGTTGCAATATTTTCGCTGCGAAGGGTGCCCGCTTCCAGCGACCGTAACGGAAAGGCGTACACATCATTTAAGTTCGTATCAATTCCCGTTTCGATACCCATGTATCTTGTTAAGCCAACAGCATTCAATACTTTCTGAACTGATGGCTCCATTATACCCCCTACTGAAAACCTACTTAGCTTTCGGTATAAAATTGAAAGAAGCAAGAATGATGAAACATCCAGCACCTGCTTGTCTTTAAAATTAATAACCGTGCGAGAATCTTCACATTCTGCCTTTATTAAATTGCAAAATGTACGAATTGTTTTTTTAGGTGCATCTAGAAAAGAAAAATCTTCTATTTCCAAAATTCTGGACTGATTTCGTCTAGGATAAATTTTCCATTTTTTTTGCCGCCCTTTAAAAAAACAATCCGCAAGTGGGAATTCCTTTGGCCTATACGTTAACTGGTCTTTTGAAAAGCTGTATACAGAACCTAGTTTCCGTAGCTTCAAAAAGGGTGTTCGGGATACTTCTTTCGCGTGGCTTTTGTTTCCGCTATTGGCTAGTTGGCGTTCGTACAACAGCCTACCAATAATTTTCCTATCTGCTTCGGATAAAAGTCTCCATTGGTCAGTAGTAATATCATTAGATTTTATCGGCCATAGATCATGCCAAGATTTTTGACTCATATTTAAATAACTCGGCATCCAAAACTATTCTAAACTGATCCTCCGCCCCAAAAATCTCACTTATACTCATAGTTTGAGGATAAGGGTCAGCTCTCCAGAAATATAATTGTAAACGATAATTTGATTAGATAATCAACAAATGAATTGAATATTGGGAAATGAGACCTACCGTGAAGCAGGTCTCATTTGATGGATTAGGGACATTCTCATGTCCGGCGATACCGCTTCTTCGGCTCGTAGCCGTGAACCAGTATCCACAAAGCGTTGACCAAACCAGACCATAATGTACCTCTTATGGTGCGCTTTTTGGCCGGGCGCTTTGTCTCCATCCGTTTGCCTGATGCTTTGGAAGGCATGGTAAGACGGGTTAGGAAATAAAAACATCAGCTCATATCCAGTTTGTTCGGTGTACACCGTGACAAACCAAAACACGGCCATTGGATTCGTTTTTTCGCTCAAAGCGTTCAAAACAAGGCCAACAGTTGCTGATCCCCTACCCTCGCATCAATGCCCTAAAGAGTCGATAATCAATTGGGATTTGTCTTTAGAATTTTCAATAAAACGGGTGCATTAGCCAAAAATTAGCCCTTTTTGAGTAAGGTCTTGGAAAGGTTTTGACGATTTAGACGCGGGATATAAACAATATGTGGGAGTGGTTTTCATTTTTTGTAGGAGCGGGATTGGCCGGTGGCGTTGTGTTTTGGCTGGTAAATGACTACTGGGAAAAACAGCTCGACCGGAAAATCAAGGACGCGAATGCCGCCAAAGTGGCCGCAGAAAAACGCGCCAACAACCAAGAAACAGAAACCGCTCGGCTGGAACTAGAACGCCAAACTCGCCTTGCCGAGTTTCCTCTAGAAATGCACTTTGACGCCTTTTTAGAAAAACTGGGAGAGATAGATCCCGATCAACTAAAAGGCACTAAACACAACAAGTTTGTGCAACTCTATACGGCCATGTCAGACACATTCAAAGAACACGGGCTCATCCCCCTAGAAAAACTCAAGGACATATCCAAAGATGCCGAGCGGATCAATCAGATTGAGAGTGTCCTTGATCTGTATACCGAGAAGCAGACCACCGTTAAAAACGATACCTCCCTCGATGAAGAAACCAAAGCCACCAAACTGGCTTACTGGCAGCGGATGCTAGATCGTGACATTGCTCGGCTGGAAGAAGGCTAAGCCATGGGAGAGAATAATGACGATCCAGATGGGCTTCCCCCAACCAGTTCCATCACGCCGCTAAACCCTCAGTCTCAATCTTCTGTCTTGCGCCCTGCCGACACATCCTTGGGCGAGATGGCTAGACATTTTAGAGGGGCAAAGTCAGTGGGCGCATCCTTCCGCACCCAACAAGACATTCGCCTCAGTGACACAGATCGTCAACGTCACACCCATGTTCTCGGTGCGACCGGAACGGGGAAATCAAAGTTTTTAGAAATTCTCATCCGTCAGGACATCCTCAACCGCCGCGCCGGTCTGTGCCTGCTCGATCCCCACGGGGCTCTCTATGATGACGTGGTACAGTTTATAGCCACCAAGTACCCACACTTGGCTGACCGGGTGATCCTGTTTAATCCGGCAGCAGACGCGGAAACGGTAGCAGGCTTTAACCCAATCCCCCGCGGCGTGGATCATATTGATTACTTACTGGAAAACCTAATCAGTGCTTGCCTCAAGGCGTGGGGGCAGGACAATACCGACCGCACGCCCCGCATTACTAAGTGGCTGGAGAACATCTTTTACACCATTATCTGCAATGAGCTGACCTTAGTGGAGGCGGGTGCGCTGATATCCGTACAAGACCAAAAGGCGCGTAATCGCTTATTAGCTAAGGTCGATAACGATCTGATCTTGGATGACTGGCAGATGTTTGCCGCTTCCTCCAATACTCAGAAACAGCTATTGTTGGAGGGCGCTTCCAACCGCTTGAGAAAGTTTCTGCGTAACGGGATTATTCGCAACATCATTGGCCAGCAACAAGCGACGATTGATTTCCAAGCGGCTATGGACGCCGGCAAGATCGTACTCATCAATCTCAATGGCGGTACGCGAGTGGCACAAGAAAACTGCCAGCTTTTAGGAATTATGCTCGTCAACGAGATTTTCCGCTGTGCCAAGCTGCGCGATACGCGCGATCCTCAGCTAAAGCCCTTTTATCTCTACATAGATGAATTCTCGCAGTTTCTCACCCGCGACATTGCCCGCTCACTTGAAGAAGCGCGCAAGTTCAAATTGTTTTTGGTGTTAGCCCACCAGCACTTAGCCCAGCTCAAGCGAGAAGACGAGTATCTCTATGCCTCGGTGCTGACCAACTGTCAGAACAAAGTCGTCTTTGGCGGGTTGTCGCGAGAAGACGCCGAGATCATGTCGGATGAATTGATGACCGGTTTTGTTGACCTTAAAAAAGTCAAACAGGAACTCTACACCAGCAAAGAACGGCACTCACTTGAGTTACGGACGACCAAGTCGTCCTCGCAAGGCAGTAGCCAGACTGAGTCCGGAGGACACAGTTCTGGCAGTGGGTCGGTGACCAGTGAAACGTCGAGTCGCGGGCAGTCCGAAACCGAACCCTACCGCCCGGCCTTTAGCGGGCCGGTATTCCCGACCAGCGCTAACCAATCGGGGCAGTCAAATGCAAAGTCAGAAAACTACAGCCAGTCCGAACATAGCGGCTGGGCAAAACAAACCACCGAAGCCCAATCGCAGTCAGAAAGCTGGGTAAACGTCCCCGAAGCCTTCCAAGAACTCTCTACTCAGACCTTCTGGACGAAAGACGAACTGCACTACCTCGAAACGGCTGCAATAAAGAATCAAGGTATCGCCGAAGCCTTTATCCGACTGGGCAACCGCGAACCCATCCGACTACAGATTGCGGAAGTGAAACCGACGGTGTTTAACCCCCATACCACGCCGCTACAAATTGATCGCTTCCAGCAGCAGTGCATTGCCCACCACCCGGCGCAATATGCCACGTTAGAACAAATTGAAATCGAGCGCATCACCCGGCAAGAGGCCGTGTTTGGGGAAGCCCTACGCTGGTCAGGCGCGCCCCATGGGGGCGTTACCGTCATTGAAGGCGAAGCCACAGAAACAAAATCCACCAACGAGGTGGATGACGACCCGTTTGTATGAGCCAGCTCAGCAAAACCACCCGTCAGCCAAAAGCCGTACGCTTTTCCCTGACCGAACGCGATATGGCCATTCTGCACTCACTGGCGCAATATCGCTATCTGCGGACGGGACAAATCCAGCGCCTGCACTTTCCCGAAAATACCTCACCCCAAAGTACGCGACGCCGATTAAAGTATTTGTTCCATCATGGCTTTGTCGGGCGCATAGAAGCCATGATTGCGGTCGGCAAAGGCTCGGCGGAAGTGGCATACTTTCTCGATAAACAGGGCTTGGCGCTGCTGGAAGATGATATGGCCGTGGCCGGACTTCCCGGCAAAAGCGGTCAGGTAAAACCGGCCTTTCTGCAACACGCGCTGGACGTGTCCGAGTTCCAGCTCTGTTTGCACCAAGCCATCGCCGCGCAGAATAAGATTGCCTTGCACCGGTTCACCGCCGACTTCGAACTCAAGTCCCACACCAATAAAGCCATCGGCAAGCATCGCTATAAACTCTATGATGAAGTGGTGCACCCTCAGAACCGCCAAACCTATACGGTCTACCCGGACGCTTTGGTTATCCTACGCGGCACAGGCAACCTCAGCAAACACCAACGGCTCTACTTTGTGGAAATTGACCGCGGCACCGAGGGGCTAAAAGTTATCCGTAATAAGATTATTGGGTACACTCTGTATGCCCAATTCAAGACGTTCCAGAAATTTGGCAAGTTTGATGATTTCCGATTGCTGCTGCAAACCAACTCCGTCCGCAGGCAAGAAAATATCCGCGATATGCTGACCGATCAGGTAGGTAGTGAACGGGTGTGGTTCACTACGGAAGATAAAGTTAGTGAAGTGACAATGCTCGCGGAACCGATCTGGCAGGAGGTTAGTGGGGATTATCAGGCACTGCTCAAATAAAAAGCGACGCTGCTCTCTAACGCTCCCAAAATCATCATCTCTTCTATTACTCATTTGAAAATACCGATCTGCTCGGTTAGGGTGTGCCTTCGGGTATAGATTAGGCGCAGTGGGGTGATCATAATGGAACACATTTTTTGGCTGATAGAAACAATTTATGTTGTCGGAAATTTTTTTTGGGAGATTTTCTACTGGTGCGGCGTAAAGCTCAATACGCAATTGGGGGCAGCATTTGTTGGAATAATAGGCATTGGCTGTAGTATTTTCGCTTCAGTAGCGCTACATGAAAGAAACGTTCAAGAAAAATTAGAAGACCGGAAAAGGGCAACCTCTATCTTCTACACATCAAAGATTTTTAACGAGTCTAAATTGCTATTTGTAACCGTTGATGAACTATTCAATTTATCACAGAAAATTTACGAAACGGTCTTCAGCCATAATGGTGCGTTGAGTTTCAGAAAGAAGCATGAAATCGAGGAAATTTCTGAGAAAGTATTATATATTCTCAATCAATTTAAGTTTTATACTATTGGTACAGAGCTTATCACAATAAGTTCATTAGAGCTATTTAGCGCTATCGACGAAGAAAAAATTAAAAGCAAAATTTCAAGCTATGATATGTCACAAGCGGAGATCGCTACGCTTGTTGACAACGCTATTAGAACTATCGAACAAGAAGTTAATGCAACCCCAACAGAAATCGACCCGGCTGACAAACGAACCATAATCCGTAAAATACATTATATTTCAAATAACATTGCCGAAATGCTTGGAAAAATAGACATTGAATTATATGGACTTTTTATTCATTTACTCAATTTAATTGACAATAATAGTAAAATTAATTATTATAAAGATATAGATTTTGAATTATCTAAATTACCTCAATTAATTTCAGAAATGAGAAAAAATGATCACGATTTCAATAGAGTAGATTTTTCAATTAATCCTAGGGCGGAGGATGCCCCCAAACCGAGCCACCATAGTAAGCAGAGTACTAATCTTCGTAATCCTAGCGATTTTCTCTCATTACCTGTAGCAGATCAACAAGAATTGCTTAAAAATGCATCAGTTGAGCAGTTAGAAATATGGATTGAAGAAATACGGCAACGAATGATTGCTACTTACGGTGACAACTCTACTCAAGCTAGAGAGTTTAGAAAAAGGTTATCGGAAGATTTTTTAAAGCCCCGCCCAGAGGCGGGGCAAAGCGGAGATTAGTTCTCCGCTTTTTTGCTGCTTTCATCCGTCTTAGGAGGGAAAAGCAATAGCTGACCGTTTAGGGGAAGAGCATCAAGCTTGAGGGAAAGTGCTGTGCCCTCTTTGATGGCAAAGGCTGCACCGATATTGATGTAGCGCGGTTTTTGACCTTCGACTGTTTTAACAGTGAAAACAGTGTAACGGGGACGGTTAGGTGATTGGCTCATTTTATTATTGGATTAGGAAATATTGAGCACCGGGACCAATCGCCCGGCTCAAATAGCGGAGACGTCAAGCAGAAATCCCCGCAGGGGTTCAAATGCTTTACGTCGCAGTGAGCCGGGTATGGTTCCCGTCGTGTGAATTTTCCCTGAGCCAAGAGAAATGACATTAACCTCTAACCGGCTCGACATCCTATTTTTGCATAGAAAAAGTAATTCAAAAAGGCTGTCTTATAGCTTTGTCTACAATAAGAGGAGAAACATAGTGAAGGCCGAATTTAAAGAGAAATATTACGAGCACGCATTCATTATTGAACTGGGAAGACGGTGTCATCAATTCTATTCGCCCGACCAAGTTGACGAACGATTTTTAGGCTTCGATACAGCATGGTTTCTTCCTTTTGATGATTTTCGGTACTTTCTTCCGGGCTTAGCCAGACGGGCAAGTGCTTTTCCACATGGCATTACCACTAACGATTTACGCCGATTAGGCGACTTATTTAACCATCGCCTACCAGCCCTTCGCCTCAATCTGTTCTTACAATTCAAAAGGCCAGACTATCTTTCAAGAAGTTCGGCGAAAGAATGGAGCTATTGGGGACATCCATATTTTCGGTTTGACCTCACCCATCACCAACAAGAAAGGCTCGCAGATTTAGCCAGAATTGGAGGTAACCAAGCCGCGGTAGTTTATGCCGCTGCAGCGTTTCATGAGTACACCGATCTTATAGGGCATACCCGCAATAACTCGGTAATTCAAAATAGCAATATTTCTGAATGTCGGCCCCTTAGCGGGCACGGACGCTTCACATATGATAGCCCCGGACATACTGGAGCCGCGCATTCAGAGCCGGAAGATATTGAGAGCCGACCGTTCGAGACCATTCTACAAGCAGGCGAATTAAGAGAAGAAATTCCCTTTACCCAAATGATCAAACGCGCTGCGAAAATTATTGAAGATACAGTTTCAAGGCGATTTGAAGATCAAACACTCTTAGAATTATCGAGAAAAGCCGTCTTGCAGGGAGACATTGCCGAAGTGATGCCTGAGGCGAAAGACACATGGCTGGATGCCATGATTACCGTTCTGGCTTTTAATTTTGCATTTGATGTTCGCACGGTATTGGTCGGTTGATTACTCTTTTGGATTTTCGAGAAATCTCTTTTTAGGCGAAAGGTTTTGGCACTGCCCCTTGGCAGTCAGCCAAAACAAAGAAATTCTGTGGTACGCCGCTGCAGGCGGACAGAATTTCGGGTTGTTAGGGCGTAAGCCCTGACCCCGCCCCCGGAGGGCGTGATCGAAGATAGTCTGTAGGGGGTGGGGTCAGGGGTTGATTTCTCACTAAATCTTTTCGCTTTGGCGGGTGGGACATTCGTCCGCCGCCATAAGTATTTGGTTTTTCTTAGGAAATCAGTCCCCTGACAACCCCTTTCGCCAATGGATATTAAAGACCCTATAACCTTAGAGATTATACCAACGTTATAGGTAACGTTACAGGCTTTTTGAACAATTGATTGCCGGTATTCAGTATTTCCTATCGGAAATACCTTCAAGTTAAAGCGCTCAAAGAGCGTTTAATCCAGTCTATGACTGGCTTTTCGTTTCCGCTTTGCGGGATACAAAATGGAAGGTAAAATGGAAATTCCCCAATCGCCATTGCCGACTTTTTGCCACCCGGTTGCACCCATGATTTTAGTGACTGGTAATCTCCCATGCAAAAAAAGTCGGTGCGTAATCGTTCCACGGTTATCCTTCCAGAATGGCAGATGCTCAAATCTGGCTGGTATCGTTGTAAGCGCATTATTGCCTGGCTCATAGACCACACTATCCCCACTTTACGGCAAGTACGCATCAGTGAACGTTCCCAGCAGATGGGTATGTTTTTAGTCGGGGCACAGGGGCGCGGTAAAAGCGAGTTGCTCAAGCATATTTTGTGGCAATACGTTCACCGCTATCGCTGGGCTTCGGTGGTGCTCCTCGATCCTCATGGGGAGATGGCCAAGCAGATCGCTCGCTGGCGGTTGCCGACACGGCTTGATCGGATTGAGTATCTGGAGTTTGGCGGAGCGGCCTCGCATTCCCCCAGTATTGATTTCCTGAGCGACCCCTACAAGTCACCAGAACAGCTATTCTGGCAGGCTCGGTTTTATGGGGCGGCGTTAGAGGTGATATCTGATCAAGAATACACGCCTTTGATGCAATCGCTTTGTACCAATTGCCTCCACGTACTGATTGAGAAGCCGCAAACCACGCTTTATGACTTATTGCGGTTTCTGGACGTACACGGCAGCGGAAATGATCTGGCCACCTATGGGGCACAGCGGTCTTGTAATCCGGTGGTGCGGAGTTTCTTTGCCGATTACGGCAAGGATACCCTTAAGGCCACCCGTAAGGCACTCTATAGTCGTATCCAGATGATTTTGGCCTCCCCTGCATTGCAGCAGATTTTATTGCGGCCAACATCTTTTGATCTGGACAAGATGACCCGGCAGCGGCGGATCGTGGTTTGTGACTTTGGGGCGTTAGACACCCATTCCACTCAGCTTTTGGGGCAGTTGCTCAGTGCCAAAGTACAGTTGATCGCGCAGAAGCGACGGCCAGCCTTAGAGTATATCCATCAATATCCGCCCATCCATTTAATCATGGATGAAGCCCAGAACTTTGTCAGTGAACTCACCGTTACCCAGATCAACGAACTGCGAAAGTGTCGCCTGCACTTAACGCTGGCCACGCAAGACGTGAGTTATCTCAGCCCCCGGTTACTGAATGCCGCCCTGTCACTCGGGGTACTGGCGGCGGGGAACTGTGAGGGTAAAAGTTTAGCGGTGATGACCAAGGCCTTAGGAATGGAGGATATCGAAGTCCTGCAAGGCATGCCGCCCGGTGACTTTATCATCATGGGCACGCGTCCACCCGGGAGCCGTAAGACCACGCGCCCGCGTTGGCGCTGCCGCGTGCCCAAGTGGTTACTGTTTGACGTTAAATACCGTCGGCGGAATCGGCGGCGCTATTGGAATGACCAAGCGTGGCAGGCGCGGCGACGGCGGTTTAACCGTCAGCATGCACCTAAGATTAATAATTCCGTAGTTGTTAATAATCCTAGGACAATATGAGATTAAGCCCTTCGGCAGTACTCGTATTGCAGGCCTTAGCGGTCTATCATTTCCTGAGTGACGAACACTTAGCCCGGCTCGGAATCGGCAAGAACGCCGCTTCCGTCAGGCGCGGCGCGGTTACTCAACTGAAACAAACTGGCCGTCCGCTAATTAAGGACATCCGCCTAACCGGCGATGAGTTTGGTTCGGTGCGTAAACGGCATTATCTACACTACATGACCGGGGCGGGCAAAATAGCCCTCATTGAGCAGTGTGGCTATGATCCCAAAGACATTTGGATACCCAGCCGACATCCGACTTTGTCAGTCTTTAAGTACCCACATCGTTATCACTATATCAGTGCACACATCCAGATCAGACGTTGGGTAACCGAGGCTGGTGGACGCATCTTATGGTTTGACCATGAGTATCAGGGCGACACTTCCCGGCCTTATCAGCGCGGCAAGCCTCGCTCCCGTACCCGGATTGATTTACCGGGCGGGGAGTATGTTATTTCGGATGGTTACTTTGTAGCTGACATTGGCGGCATGCATTTTGATTGCATCCTTGAGTTGCACAATAAAACATGTACGAATTTTATTGTTGAGCAGCTTTTAAAACACACAAGCTATCGAGAAAATATCGTGTCCTCGCTAAGTAGATTTTGTACTAAAAAATCGAACAAAAAACTAATCATTTTTTCCATACATAGATGTGATCAAACTTATCAAAAATTATTATACACGCTTAAAAAATTTAACTCAGAAACAGTTTCAATTCATGTAATTCAACTGTTGCAATTTCACTAAATTTACCGAACGAAATAATCTATTGTGATTCTTCCTAATCACTATGTTTGCCACCGGGTATATCCATCAAGGTTTTCGCCTGACAGCGAGCTAGCTTTAACATTGATTTTTGACCTACAACGCAATAATTCGATGTTTCGAAGATACGTTTGTTCCAAGATGCAACTTGCCCTCCTTTAATGGTTCTCGGATGAGTAATACCATTCGGAAGAGCAACGGCATAATACTTGGGATCAATGGGCATAAAAACAACGAATTTCTCTAAATCATTGTCAT
>CAYMPJ010000014.1:63978-103305 GCA_964392325.1 uncultured Caulobacterales bacterium | reverse complement strand
GTTGCGGTTGGCCTAACTTTTCCAGAGTGCTACAACTGCTAACAAGGCAAGGTATTGATAATATTATATTTTTCAAACTTAAAGTATAATAAAATCATGCCTTGCCTTTTTAAAACATGAGAAATTGGTCGGGATTTTCACGCGAATCACGCCTTTTGCGGCCTCTTAAGGATATGATATCGGCATATTGCTTGTCGGTAAATTGAATAATATCCACCTTACATTCTGGGGGTACACCACGCTCAACCCGACCAACCACCGGCTTTGCTTGAGCCCGGCTGCTAACGTGACGTAAGTAAACAGAATACTGAGCCATGGTAAAGCCTTCGTCCAAGAGCAGATCGCGGAATTGAACATAAGCACGACGCTCTTCTTTTGTGGTTGTTGGAAGATCGAAAAGTACCATTATCCACATATGCTGATAGGCAGAGAGGTGTGACAAAGCCCTCACAAAACCATACTCCCTGATGGTAATGCAAGACCTTGTGGAAGTTCAAGTTTTTGCGCTTCCTTCAAACAAACCCTTGCTAGGCTTTGACATAGCCTATCGAGGCAGGTTTGCACGGGGCTTGCACCAGATGGCCCGATAAGATCAAGTGTAAGCACACGAACAATTGCAGCTTTCAACTCGGGTGTTAATTCTATTTGCGATGGATTATTTTTTTCTGCAACACGTTTCACAATTAAATCTGTGTAGGGTCGAAAAGGCTCCATGATGTCAGAGGCCAGACGTAAAGCTTCGCCGCGGCTTGAGTGATGAATGGATAGACTGGGGTGCAGACCAGCGGCTAATATGCTGCGAGCAGTTGCAGCACGCAAGACTGTATACCCATAATTTAGCCAACCATTAATACCATCTTGATTGGAATTTCTCGAAAATTCTGGCTCAATTGGTCTCATCATACGTGACCAATAACGCCTTGCGGCTTGCGCCTCGATATTATCTGGATCACCTGACTTAACAAACCGAGCCATAGATTTTATATCGTCGGCATTAATGCCATCAGCCTCAAGAGCATCGGCTTGAGCATTCAATTTGGCCCTAATTAATTCCTGCCAAAGACGTTTGCGATTTGGTTTTGTAAGGTTGGATTGTGCTTCGAAAATGTGCCCTTGAGAATGATGACCGGAGATTGGCCAAATGATTGAGGTGGGCGCTTGGTTCTGACCACAAAGAACAACAGGAATATTCTTATCAGCCAGACGACTAGCGATATTTATGGAAAGCGAAGCACCATAACCACGTATTATAAGAGCGCCAATATCATTAATTGCAATACGGCCAATTTCAACTCCTTCCTGCGTAAGCTTCAAAAACCCACGAGACAAGGATAGATGAACGCCATCAGAAGCGATTTCAATAACACGGTTTTGCATATTCCCTCCGCTAGAAGAAGGATGCAATTTCTGTGCCTATTGGCGCCGAACCTTTCCAGAAGGGGAGACAGTAATCAGCCTTGCGTTAATTTTTTCAAGCGCTGATGGTGATTTATGTATTGCCTCAAGCTCTTTTGAACGAACACGACCGGACGCATTCGCTTCAAAATGATCCGCCATACAAATAACACCTTTAGAAAATTTATAGACTATAACTCTTCGTCTATTATTGTCATATCCATCAATTTCTAGCATATCCCCTTTGCGAATACGCATGATTAATTCTGTGCCATCGTCACGTTGGTTATTTCGCCACCAATTAACATCGCTCTGTGCCTTCTGATAAGCCTGAAAGGTGGTTATAACTTCTCCATCCCATTTACCCTTATCATTCAGGAAAATATCGTAACAATAATTTCCATCTCCTTTATATGCCTTTTTATGCTCTTTGCTATTACCGTGATGGATAGTGACAAAGCTCGTATTTTTCATTGGGGTATGAATACGCACGCGCCGAACAGGTGGGGTCATCGCTTTGCCTTCTGCAACAAGTGCAGTCTGAAAATCTTTGCCTTTTAAACCTTGAGTTGCTTCTAATAATTGCGTTCGAACTTTATCATCGACAATACTTTCAAGATCGCCTGTTTTATCCATTCCTTCCAGAGCTTTTCGAGTAACGAGGTAGGTTTGTTTTTTTTCATCTTTAAGATTAGTAATTCCATATGCGGTATCATTATGCATAGCATCTTGATAACCGTGATCCGGTTTGTGACTAATCGTCAATTTAGACAGTCGATCTTCAGTAGACGCTCTATACCTCTTAAGAGGTTCAGCCATGGCTTTCATCATTTCAGAATGCTCAACAGGGTCATCATTTTTTGCGAGGTTCGCTGAACGTTGAATCATAGCTTGATCTGTGAGTGCAACAACAAGTGCATCAACAGCGTGGTGGCGATGGTCAGTACGATCCTTACGATTCCCGCCAGTCAACCCGACGAGGGTGTTAAAGCCTGCATGGTGACGTAAATCTGCGGTAAGCCTACCCGGAACCACCCAAACTTGACGTGCCTGTCCCAAAGCTCCCTGACCACCATATATAGACTCAAGAAATTTCTTTCCAAGTTTTGAAATATATCTTGTATCATTCAATTGACGTGCAAGAAAATCTCCACCACGCTCTTCCCATTGCTGCATTGCATTCGGAACGAAACGCCAATTTTTTGATTTTGGTAAATTTGCAGCACGTTGAGAAATCATTTCCCAATCAAAACCTTCCGGCGAGCTTCCAAAAGCTTCGTAGGGAGAGCGGTTCTTTTTGATAGCATTTGATTTACGTGTTGCTAGAACCTTGTTACTGATACTGTCATCTAGGGTTCTGGATATTGGAAGAATATGCTCAATTTGAACATCCGCTGTAAAAAGGCTGGTTTTACTTATGGTGTCGCCAGAAAACACACAAATAACAGCGCCGCCGAAACATACCTCTGCCTCTTCGAATAGTCTTAATTTAAGTCTATTTTCATAAGTATCTGCATGACCATCTTTCTCTAATTTGGAGCGCCTTTCTTCATTTGTATCCTGATTTTTTTTCTGCTCACGCTCTAGTTCATTTTTTCCTTTTGCAGAAAGAGGTAAGTCACGCGCCAATTCCAGCACAATCTCGGTTGGTGGGCCCCAGCGTTTTATCAAGTCATTCATGACCTTGCGCAACTCGTTCAGCGCGACGTGAACGGTCGGGTTGGCAACACGGCCAAATTTTTCTTCAGCAGTTAGTTTGTGACCGGGTGCTGCATCGCGCTTTTCAAATGCAGTGTGCCTTGATAATACTTCGCCATAATATGGCAATTCATCTTCGTAAACTACCCCGTCGGCTGCGGCACGATGATCCCCAAATTCTATTTTTGCTGCCTCATCATAGCGCTCGCCACGCTCCATTCTAGGGATAAGCCGATCGATAGCTTGTTCAGATAGATTGCCATGGCCATCTGATAACCTCGTATCAAATACTGCGATGGCATGTTCTTCAGTAATTTCCAATCTTTCCATTACCCAAGGAACAAAATCATCCAGTTGTTCAGCAGCAAGTAATTTTTGTATAACTTCATTTTGAATTGATTTTTCCAACTCTAACCAAGGTTTTCCATATGAGTTGTCCTGCATCATTGTAGCAGCAGTTAAATCTCCAACAAGATGATCACGCTTGGGCGATTCTAGGTTAAATTTATGAGACTCCGGAATGCTTAAATGAGATCGGATGCTTTTGAACGTCCGCCGAGCAGTTTTGCTCGTTGGTATAATCAAGAATTCAATTAATGATTTACGTTCTTCATCGCTAAGTTGACGCGCCATCTCCCCCACAGGCCCAACATTCAAGTTGTTCACTTCTTGTAACACACGAAAATAATTGGCTGATGGCAGTGCTTTCGATGCACGCGGTTCATTTTCTAGGAAAGTACACTTTCCTACAGGTTGTTCTTTCAGTGGGCGCTGAAATTCAATAACCTTAAAAATATTATCACGTACTGACCGTGTCATAATTTCAGGATAATGCAGCGCTTGAGCCAACCATATTTTTTCAAACTCATCCAATATCATTGCTCGATCTGGATAATAATCATAAGCCATTTTACTGCCTTCCGCGCGCGCTAATACGCGGGCTTGAGGCATGGCAGAGCGCTTTCCTTTAACCATAGATGCATTAACGGTAATTCGGTCTAATCGAGGGCGACCAAACAATTCACCAAGTGTTCGAGCGCCACTTGATGACATTTTTTTGCGGGCTGCTTTTATCGCTGCAAACATTGCACCGTCTTCTGATTTGTCCGTTTTTCGATTTGATTTAAAGCCGCGCCTCTCTTGCAGATGAAATAAAGCTCTTCCAATTTCATATGGGCTCAGTTTTTCATCCAGCGCGCGTGCCCGTAAGCACCATGGATCAAGGCGCTCTAATTGCTTTCTTTCGTCTTTGCTTTCGGGGAATAGTTTTGCCTCCGTGAGGGCGTGTAGCATAGATCGCGCACGCGCGTTCTTGCGATCCCGGTTGCGCCGCGTTGACCTAGGGCCGCGGCGTTTAACGGCGTTTGAAGAGCCATCCTTGGGGTTTCTAGAATCAGAAAATATTCGCGCACCCACATCCAGCATCGGTCCTGTTTTGAGCGGCGAATTTGGTTTTTCAATAAGTTGAACGGCAGCCCAGCCAAGTGAATTGGTGCCAAGATCTACTCCTATGCGGTATTTCATGATAACTCCCTCCATATACTATTGCTTTTTGTAACTAGATTAGCAGAAGTTTCATTTTTCACATTCAATATTTTTCTATGGACAAATAATTTTTTATCACCTAGTTTTTTATAAGCATTTTAGCACTCTGGAAAAGTTAGGCTTTCCGTTAACAAGGATCACTCCTTAGGAAATCCACGAAATGCTGAGGCGAGCTACGGCTCGCCTTTTTAATTTCAATAGTTAGCTGCAACTAATTATTATTGAAAATAAAAAGGTATTCTATGTTAGATAAGTTCCCCTCCGAAGTAATCGAGCAACTTGGCTTCTATGTGTACCGATTGATTGATCCCAGAAATGGCGAGACATTTTATGTTGGCAAAGGAAAAGGGAACCGAGTTTTCTCTCACTCATCTGGAAATTTGCTTGAAGGTGAAGATGAGGTATCTGAGAAACTTAAACGAATTAGAGAAATTGAATCCTCTGGTTTTAAAGTTGCTCATGTTATTCACCGGCATGGGCTGGATAATGAAACAGCTTTAGAAGTTGAAGCTGCTTTAATTGATGCTTATCCGGGCATGACAAATATTGCTAGCGGTCAGGATTGTGACGAAAGAGGCGTTAGACATGCAGAAGAAATTATACAAGAGTTTGCAGCGGAAGACGCGATTTTTGAACACAACGTGATCGCCATAAAAATTAACCGATCCGCATCCGAAAAGTCGGTATATGATGCTGTTCGTTATGCTTGGAAATTAGACAAAAGCCGCGCTGAAAAAAGCGAATATGTGCTTGCTGTCTTGAATGGTATGATAATCGGGGTTTTTCAACCTAAAACATGGCACCCTGCAACCCCTGAATTTTTTCCCGAAACAGACCAAGTTCGACACGGGCGTATAGGGTTTATTGGGGGAGATGCCCCACAAAGTGTTTCGTCACAATATTTGGGAAAAAGGCTACCTGCAGTTTATAGGAAGAAAGGTGCTGCAACACCTACTCGGTATATAGATGGGAATAATCAGAGGGAAACCAATTAAAATTAATACCATCGCAAAATTATATTGGTTTTTTAGCTAAAAAAGGAAAGCGCTTTTTTGTCCTTTGGCTGAATACCAAGTTTCATTATTGATATCGTTGCTTTCTTAGGTTTTAGCTTCGGTTATAACGTCGGTTCATTTCGGTTTTTATTGCAAGCAAGATTGTTTGTTTTGGATAAATTGGCTTTTCAAAAAAAGTTCATTGGTTAATCGGTTTTCAAGGACGGTTTAGGCGGGTTTTTCTTGGGTTGTTTTGCTTAAATTATCGGTTTTAAACCCATAAAACCAAGGTTTGATCGGTTTATTTCCGGTTTTTCAGTCTACAAGAAAATTCTGCTTATCTCTTATTTCCTGAACCTTTTTGGGCAGTCTAAGTCTATTTTCTTGATAATGGCTAGAAAGCTCAGCCGATAAAATTTCAGACAGCTTCCGGGGGCAAAGTTGAGCGGCATCGTCGGGTAACTTATTGATGGAATTTAGGTAAGAAAGGCCCGTCCCAGCGATTTGCGATAACAGCATTTTTTGGTGAGCATCCCTTTTTATTTTTAAAATTGATTGCTCATCAAGCGACCCGGCCATTTCTTTTAGGCCATGACTTAATTTTTGGCGTATAAATATCCATTCTGGGCTATCAGGCCAACGGTTGCGCTTCTTATCCAAGCCTGTTGGCGCTGTGTAACGAACCGTATCTGCTAGGTTTATAAAAGCGCTTCCCCCTCTCTCAAAAAAATCTTCAACAAGCTTAATATTGAATTTTCTCAATGCCTCTTTGCCAAGCCGCAATTCAAATCGCCAAATCATATCTTTTGAGTTTTCTTTGGTTATTTTCGGTAGGTTTTGTTTTTCCAAATTTGTATTCCAAATTTTCCACCATTCCGGTTTATTTTTATCTAAAATATCTTTCCTCTTATCATAAATAGTTATTTGCTTGTTTGGGATTTTTCCAACCCGGCAATAAATTACGCGCCCAGCACAACTTGTTTCCCTAATTTCTGTATTTTGATCACGTTTAATTCGAGAGTGGTGAACAAAGAACATTGGTTCAAGGAAGAAGTTTTCAATCTTAAGGTCTATCGCATAATCAATTCTGCGAACTAATACTTCCATAGGGGTAACTTTGCAGCCAATAACTGAAAGGTCTTCTAAAATTTTATTGTAACAATGTTCTAATCCGTAAATTGCTAAAGGTAGCGCTGCAAAAGAAACGCCAATTCCATATATATCGTTAGGGTTAGGCTTTTTTACCCAAAGCTTATATCCGAGTGGACCGCTATCTAAAGAATACGCATACCCGCCTCTAAGGCCATGGTCCGCCACATGATATTTAAGGGAATTAATGGTAACAAGCTTTGGCGAGTTGCTTTTCGCGGCTTGATCTTTTGCAATTTCCAATTCACGCGCAAGCTTTGATGAAATGTTGGTCGCAACGGTGATATCAAAGCCATCAAAGCCTTGGTGTATAATATGCATATATTACTCCTTTGTCTTTCTAGAGGGGGGTGATACAAATACCCCCCTCATGAACTAAGTTGGATACTTGCTAAGCTAATCAGCAATTTAACTTTATGCATGATCGATAATGAACTCTGTGCGCTTCGCGCAGAGACCGCTTTTATTTAAGGCCGGGCAAGCCCGGCTTTTGTCCGGGTTCGATGTTAAATCTCACCCGGACGAGGCTCCGGCCTCAAAGTCTCCAGGCTGCGGTCAACCGCCTGGAGCAAAACCAATGTTTCTAAGGTGTCACTCGCCTTGCATCTGTTGTATTGGCAACTATGCGTGCATCAATCCATGCCTCCAAATCAGCACGCCTATAACGGATCGCACGGCGAGAGATTTGAATGTATGGTGGGCCACCCCCGCGAGAGCGCCAATTTTGCAAACATCGAATGGTGAGTCCTAAAAATTGAGCCGTTTGCGATTCATTTAATAAAGATACAGGGTTCTCGTTCTCGGTAATTGTTCGCATTTTAAAGCGCCTTATGTCCGTTTAACTACTCACACAAAAGGCGATAATTCTGCGTCTAAGAAAAGTCCCTAACCATTTAAATTAAACATGGATAAAAAACCTCCATGTTTAATTTTAATGTAAATTATTGATAATATTGATTTTTATTTCTCTCGAAAAAGAAACATGGAGGTTTTTTTATTTTTCTAGGGGTTTGTTTCTACCCGGCGTTTTCCAAGAGGGTGGCGCAAAATTTTTCCAAGCCTGAGCGAACTTATATTCTGTTATACTAGGTCGTAGAGCTTGAAATTCAGTAAGCCGCAAGGCTTTAGGCATCCTATCATTCTCATCCATTGACTTGAATTTCTTCTCCAACCACTCCCAATCATTCTCTGGTTCTTTAAATTGGAGCACCCACTCATCTACTTTTTTCTTTTCGGCAAAAACGATCACCGGCTCTAAAAATTGTTCTGCTTTCAAATCCCAAGGCTCGAATGTTGAATGATAAAGATTAAAGCGCCCCTCACCAACCTGCGCAAAACTGGTTCCATATCTATCTTTTATTTGGAGCTCCCCACTTTTCAGTGCCTGCAATACACGTATTTTTATGTCATGTGCTTGAGCAATAGTACCGTCATACACTATTGATTTTTTATTGCCATTTAGTGATTCTATTTTTCCATTGATTTTTTTTAACTGGTTATGAGAATTTTCAATCAATTTTTTAATAGATGACTTTTCACCCACTCGATTAGATTTTTTTGATAAAGCCTCATAGTTTTTAATTTCTTCGTTGATTTCATGGTGTTCCATTTCAAGAGCATTAAGCTCTACCTCTTTCCCACCCTTACCTTGATCGGCATCAGGATAATTTAGATATGAAAAATTACCGGAGCGCCACTCCTCTTTATAAACAACGGCCCCTAAAAATTCGAATAAATATCCAAGCAACACGCCATCAGCGTGAATGCCCTTGGGAAAATACTCCGATAACGTCATAAAATAACCTCCATCAATTTAACGAAAGCAGTTGAGTTAACTTAAATAGGGCGATTCTAACTACTCGGCCCCGATAAAAGTTATAATTTATTTTTCTAGAATGGTACTCCATGTGAAATTGCTAAAAAGCTATTAAAAAGGCGATTTAATACCCACCTGAAAACCCTTTTAAGGTTTAAAATCGGCTTTAAATGTATATGGGTCTTGCTTTTAAAGCCCCGACCTTAAGCCATGTACCTACAAAGAAAGCATTAAAACCATTTCACCCTGTGGGCCTTATCGCATTTCCAATGAGATCGGCTGCATCGCGCACTGGTTTATCGGCCAAATGTGCATAGCGCATTGTCGTTTGGATTTGCGTGTGCCCAAGTAGCTTACCTAAAATTGGCAAGCTAATGCCGTTCATGATCGCTACCGATGCATATGTATGCCTGAGATCATGAAGTCGAACATCTTCGATACCTGCTTCATTGCGTATGCGTCGCCATGGTTTTTGCAAATCGGTAATAAATCTACCTTCTATCTTCCCGGCAAACACAAACTCATTACCCGGCATACGGGGTAACTGTTCAAGAACACGGTAAGCGTCATTTGATAGTGGGATGCGACGTGGTCCGGTTTTGGAGTCCGGCAATGTGAGGGTGTTACCTTCGACATAGTCCCATTTAAGTGTTTGAATTTCACGTAATCGGCAACCGGTAAAAACCAACATTTTAATTGCTGTTGTCACATAAGTTGATTCCAGCCCTTCAACTTCCCGAGTATCGAGAACATCAAAAAGCGTTCTCAACTCTTTATCTGATAGAAACCGCTCGCGCTTAACTTCTGCATATTTTTTTACATGGCGGGTTGGATTAGACCCATCCGGTCGCAATCCCCACACTTCAGCCAGATTGAACAGTTTCGAAATTACGCTAAGAACGCGATTGGCTTGATATGGTTCAGAAATAAGGTTTTGGTGTAATTGGGCAATATCGCTTCTTGAGATATCTTGAACCTTTCTGGTTCCAATTGCTGGCTTAATAAATAACTCAACATAGCGCCGATATTCTCGAATTGTTGTGGGCTTCAATCTAGGCTCTGCATATTCAGTAAGAAATCGCTCACACAGAGCGATGACGGTTGGCGCTTTACGCTCAACATAAATAATTTCAGCGGGGTTTTCACCCTTGGCAACATTACCAAGCGTTGATTTGCCTAAACTTTTGGCCTCCTCATATGCGAGTGCCCCGTAATTCCCAATTTTTAAGCGACGCGTGCGTCCAGATTTTCTGTATTGAACGAAAAATGACTTCTTGCCGCTTGGCGCAATCCTTATTCCAAATCCCGGTAAGGCATTATCAAAAATGAGCTGATCTTTGCCGTTAGCTTCTAGTTGATCAATTATTTTTTTGCTGAGTTTCATATAATTATCCATGTTACTGGAAGCATATAGGAAGCAGTTGGCAGCGAAAATCAAGTAATTTCACCGAACCATGGCGTAAGTAAAATTCATTTAAACTATTGATATTGTTGTATATATAGTAGTATGTGGAGAATGAGCGTATTGTGTCGAAATAAGTAAATACTGACTTTTAATCAGTAGGTCGAAGGTTCGAATCCTTCAGGGCTCACCAATTTTTCAAGCAAAATCAATGGCTGTGGGAAGGGCGGACTCTGGCGCAAAATTCGCGGCGGGCAGTGCTACCACTGGGCTACCAAATGGAAGATTTTCGGCTTCTATTGCGTATCATTTGCTAATGTGTAGGAGAAAAAAATTGGCCGCTGCAATTTAGGGGGAGGGAGGGTTGCAGCGGCCTTTTAAAAACGTACCCCGTGTCTTTGGGGGGGGGAGGGATAGGGACACGAAGATACGTTTAACTATGAGGAAATCAACTCTTGAACTTGTTAACTTCTATGCATCCTATGTATCTATTTGCCCGCGCACTTGCAAAACACAAAAAAGCGAGCGCAATCACCGATCCGTGAGCCGGGATTATTCCATTCGATTGCGATCGCGAAACGTAACAATCTGCACTTTATCTTCCCCGACATGATCTTGAATAGTGTTATGAAGATCAAGCATGTGAAAACGACTCCATTCATTGGCTTCCAGAACGTTAAGCATAATATACGTTGTTCGTTGAAGGACTAAAAAAGTCAGCAAAATATAAACGAGGCTGGCAAGAACGATAGCAAAAATAAGCTCGCGCTCTGTGGGAATAAAATAATGGATTGCTGCTATGAAGAAGATTGTAATCATCGCGCAAATCCCCATTCCGGAAAGCCAGTATAAGGTGGTGTTACGCCGGACCTGATAAAGGCGGTTCCGGATCATCAATTCACATAGCATCAAACGCATAGCAAACCATTGGTAGGACATGGTCCAAATGCCAGCTTCTTCTTTCAGCTCTTCCGCTTGCGACATACGCTTATTGCGTTCAACATTCAGAGCGCGGCGTTTGGCGACTTGAAAATTGTTGTTGATCCGCGCAAATTTTGACGTGATGTAATTATCCAGATTAAGCAGGTTGCGTTGCTGCGATACTTTAAATGGCCAGCTAAAGAGCAATAATATGATAAGGAACGCTAACAAGACAGCGACACCAAATAGGCCGACATAAGTAAAAAGCGTATGCGTGTTAAAACCGAAGAGAAGTTTGAGCTGCGGATCCTGTCCATTGAAAATCTCGCTCAAAAACAATGAGAGAAAATTTTGATCATTCAAAACCATGAATGTTGCCCCTAGCAGGGCGGTGAAAAATATCAGTGGCGCGATGAAAATCATTAATTTGCGGGTGTTATCATTGAGCGTACGCTTGAACATATCAACGATCTTTAAAAAACGTTCATCAATAGAATTTCGCTTCAACCCCAGCGCGTTATTTAGAAACTCTTCTTCAACCTCCTCGTAAAAGAAATCACTGCGGGCAAATAATTCAAAAGGATAAGTATAAAATATATCCGACTGCTGCATATAGTGACGCGCCTCTTCAAGAGTTAGGTCGGCGGCGGTTCGCTCGCTCAAACGCGGGCGCGATAATTGTTTAAATATCAAAGATTCTGCCCCGTCCCTGATAAGAACCGGAAGCTCGTCATTATTGTATTGAGGGTGCGCATGCTCGCTTTCGTTCAACTGCTTGGCTGTATAACTACTTCCCGATTTACCGGCCGTTCTTGCATTCATATTTAATAAGCCTCTTAGCTTGGCAAAAAAACGGGCAATCGCGCGATACATTACGAGCAAAATGTTGACGAACATCACTATGCCTCCTCATGGTTGATTGAATTTTACTGGTACTCCTTGCCGAAAGTTCTGATTTTTAATTCGGTGCTTATTTGGGACTCACAGAGCCTATCAATTCTGGAATTGGCTTTACTGCCAGCCGGGCACTGTACTTAAACCCGCCCATGAGCAGTGCTATTATTGAACACGCTCATGGACGCAAAAATCCATTCGACACAGCTGATTTCATTCAGCATGAATGTCACCGCTCAATGGAGAGCTACGCAATTTTCCGGTTATGGGCCCCAACCAGCAACTATCAACGTTATCGACGCACAAGTAGCTACGCAAATACTTTGTTAATAATGATGTGGTGCTTCGGGCGACGCTGTTCAAGTATTTGTGAAGGCGAAATTCACACTTTTTGCACATTTGTTGCGATATCTAGTTGTGGTGAAAGCCTATCTGCGGGCCGTATTTTTCGCTTTCTGGTATTTTTGGTTTCATGAGTGATCACGCGATTGCGAATTTTCAGTGCGAACCAAATTTGATATCATAAGGCCATTGACGACATTATTTTTGAAGCTTTTTGGAAAAATTTATGCGCGTGACGTTACACTCATTAAAGATGGCGATTTTATCGACAGGACTTTTATTTATCATGCCGGCCATTGCCGTTGATGAAGTCATGGATCATCGCTCTAATGACGCGGATGTTTATGGTGAGTGGGTACCCCCGGATGGGGACGCGATTGTGAAGGTTGCGCCGTGTGAAAAGTCAGTGCAGCTTTTATGCGCTTACCTTGTCCGTCATGCTTATGAAGATTTGTCAGAATATGATTCTCTTAATCCAAATCGCAAGTTGCGCGAACGCCCGTTAATTGGTGTGGAGATACTGCATAATGTCAAAAAGACAAAAAAGGACGGACAATGGCGCGGCGGCGACCTGTATGATCCGCGTACGGGTAAATCCTATTTTGCCAAGGTCGGTCTTTTGAACCATAACAAATTGAAAATAACCGGCTGTATCGGGCCGGGTTTATGTAAGGGCTATGTCTGGACCAGAGTTGACAACACTCTCGTTGATTTAATGCCCGGTCGTGTTGTGAATGAATCAATCAACAACCGGGATGATAATGCAATGCCTGTAAAACCCAGTCAGGGCACTTAAATGGAATGCTTGTCAGATAGAGTTACTGGCATTCGGCTCGAACACGGTCGAGCGCCGCAGAGATTCCGCGCAATGAAATGACATAACTTGTTGCTGTCCCTCTGGTCGATACCGCCGAGACCCGCATATCAGCACCGCGACGCATGGCGGTTACCAAGCGTGTTTCGTCGCTATCGCTTTCAATGAAAGCTTCATTCTCGGATGTGTACATCTCCCAACGGTCACCGCCAATTCTCAAGACGGGCTCCGGGGTAGATTTTAGAGGGTAGCCCGTCATCAGGCTCGGCTGATTGGTGGCCGCGCCCGAGCGCCATGTCGCAACCAGAAAGAAAACATCGCCGTGGCGCACATTGGTAGGCTGTTTGTTCTTGGCCTCGGTTGCAGCAAAGCAAATGCGATCACCGTCAACATCTTTGACAAAAATAGACCAGTCCCGAAATGTGGCTATCGCCTCCGGGGCCTGCGCGCTGGCAGCGGGTGTGAATATGTTGGGTGCCGCAGCATCGGTAATGATCAGGGCGGAAAGGGCGCTAAAGCTTAGTGCCAATAGTTTGCCCATTGTCTTGCCTTTAGCGGTCGCAGAATTTCTAGTGGTCTTCATAAAATTATCCCCGGTTGCGGATTTAGCAATATCTTTGGTTTTATCACAGATGGCAAAAGTCTTTACAACCTTTATACGCCTGATCACAAGATTGGCTCCAGAGAGATAGGGCAGAAATAATAGCCTTTTTCCGGGCACCGCAAAAGATGAACGATTCGAACGTGTGATATCTCTAACACAAGCAAACCCTGCTCGCGAAGGGCAAGCGTATGGTTTTTTCATGATTAAATATGACTAATTTGCGCTGGCTGTTGGTTTTCGATGATGATTTTGTCGGGCGCGTGGGAATCTTAGGAATCCAGGCTTTATCTTTTCAGGCCGATGATGGGCAGATTTAGGCGTGCCCTAAAGCCGGTCAGGAACAGGGCTATTCCGGTAATTGTGGGTTTATGATCCACCAAACCGAAATTTACTGCATTGAATCGATTGCTAATTTTGGTCTTGTGGGCCATAAACTGCCGTGAAATCACAAATTACTCTAGATCAATACGGGGCCTACCGATATTGATAATTAAAGGAGATATTGTATGAAACCTGGCCACGATAGTCTCAAGACAAAAAAATCCCTGAATGTAGCTGGCAAGGAATACGCCATTTACAGCTTGAAAGAAGCGGAAAAGCATATTGGCGATGTCTCGCGTTTGCCTTTTTCTCTCAAAGTATTGTTGGAAAATCTACTGCGTTTCGAAGATGGGCGCTCTGTTGAGGTTGAAGATATCAAGGCCTTTGGTGATTGGCTTAAAAACGGCAAGACCAGCCGAGAGATTGCCTACCGGCCAGCCCGTGTATTGATGCAGGATTTTACTGGCGTCCCCGCAGTTGTTGACCTGGCTGCGATGCGCGATGCGATGAAAAATCTTGGCGAGGATCCTTCTAAAATCAATCCTCTCGCACCCGTCGATCTTGTCATTGACCATTCTGTGATGGTTGACCATTTCGGTGATGATAAAGCGTTCGAAAAGAATGTTGACCGCGAATATGAACGCAATGGCGAGCGTTATAAATTCTTGAAATGGGGCCAAAACGCATTTGATAATTTCCGCGTTGTGCCGCCAGGCACCGGTATTTGCCATCAGGTCAATCTTGAATATCTCGCACAAACCGTTTGGACTGCCACCGATGGTGGTACCACATATGCCTATCCCGACACATTGGTTGGAACCGACAGTCACACAACAATGGTCAATGGCCTTGCGGTGTTGGGCTGGGGTGTTGGCGGAATTGAAGCGGAAGCGGCGATGCTCGGACAGCCTATCTCGATGCTGATACCGGAAGTTATCGGCTTTAAACTGGAAGGCAAATTGCCAGAAGGGGCAACGGCCACCGATCTTGTGCTGACAATTGTCGAGATGTTGCGCAAAAAAGGCGTGGTTGGAAAATTTGTAGAATTTTATGGCCCGGGCCTTGATCATTTGACACTGGAAGATCAGGCGACAATCGCAAATATGGCGCCCGAATATGGCGCAACCTGTGGATTCTTCCCCGTAGATGCAGAGGCCATCCGCTATTTGCAAGCGACAGGTAGAGATTCCGACCGCGTGGCATTGGTTGAAGCCTATGCCAAAGAACAGGGAATGTGGCGCGATGGGGATACACCTGATCCGGTCTTTACAGACACATTAAGTCTTAAGCTCGGCTCTGTTGTTCCTTCTATTGCCGGACCAAAACGTCCCCAAGATCGCATTTTGCTAAAAGACGCACCGCAAGGTTTTGCCACAGCCCTTGATAAGGAATATGGCAAAGCCAGTGAGGCGGGCAAGCGGGTCAAAGTTGAGGGTGAAGATTTTGATATTGGACACGGCGATGTTGTCATTGCCGCGATTACGTCCTGTACAAATACCTCAAACCCTGCGGTGTTGATGGCGGCGGGTCTTGTGGCAAGAAAAGCCCGTGCCTTGGGTCTCAATGTTAAGCCCTGGGTGAAGCCGTCGCTGGCTCCCGGCTCGCAAGTTGTGACCGATTATCTGGAAAGCGCGGGATTGCAAGATGATCTGGATGCGCTTGGATTTAATCTGGTTGGATATGGGTGCACTACATGTATCGGGAATTCTGGCCCGTTACCGGACCCGATCAGCAAGGCGGTTAATAAAAATGATTTAGCGGTTTGTTCGGTGCTTTCCGGCAACCGTAATTTTGAGGGCCGTGTCTCACAGGATGTGCGGGCAAATTTCCTCGCATCGCCGCCACTGGTTGTCGCTTATGCGATTGCAGGTACGCTCGATATTAATCTGACAACGGATGTTATAGGTCAGGATAAAGATGGCCGCGATGTTTATCTGAAGGATATCTGGCCAACCAACCATGAAATTGCCGAGGTGGTGCGCGAGCATGTGACGGCAAAAATGTTTGCCGAACGTTATGCTGACGTCTTTAAAGGCGATAAGAAATGGCAAGGCATTCCGGTTAGCGATTCGAAAACGTATGAGTGGCCAACATCAACCTATGTTGCAAATCCGCCTTATTTTGTGGGTATGACCAGAGAAGAGCCAAAAAGTGTTGCGTCCATTAAGGATGCGCGCATTCTCTCGCTGTTTGGCGATTCGATAACAACAGACCATATTTCTCCGGCGGGTTCTATCAAGGAAGATGGCCCGGCTGGTGATTATCTGAAAAGCTTTCAGGTTCCTGTTGCCGAGTTCAATTCTTTTGGTTCACGGCGCGGCAATCATGATGTGATGATGCGCGGCACTTTTGCCAATATTCGTATCAAGAACCAAATGCTTCCCGGCACCGAGGGCGGCCTTACCAAAGGCCCCGACGGTAACGAGATGCCGATCTATGATGCGGCGATGAAATATAAACAGTCAAACACGCCGCTCGTTGTTTTTGCAGGTGACCAATATGGTACCGGCTCTTCGCGAGATTGGGCAGCCAAAGGAACCATTCTTTTGGGTGTGCGCGCTGTGATTGCCGGTAGCTTCGAGCGCATCCACCGCTCTAATCTGATCGGCATGGGCGTTCTTCCATTGCAATTTAAAGATGGCGTGAGCTGGGAGAGTCTTGGTCTCAAAGGGAATGAACAAGTATCCATTCTTGGTGTGGAAGCGATAGAGCCGCGCAGCGATATCAAAGCCACGATTACCATGGCTGATGGTTCAACCAAAGATATTGATTTGCTGGTGCGCATCGATACTGGCGATGAGCTGGACTATTATCGCAATGGCGGAATTCTTCACTATGTGATCCGCAAACTTGCGGCGTAGCTCTTAACTGCCTGATTAATAAAAATGCGCCCTTATCTGTGATAAGGGCGCATTTTTTGTGGCGTTTTCGCGCGCGATTAATATCCCGCAAAATTTATCGAGAAGGGGCGCGGCGTTATATGACGCCCATTACCGGAATGAAATGGGCTTTTAAATCCGGGGTTTTTGAGCCGGGGGCTGGTCAACGTCTCCGGTATTAGGTTCGCCGCGCGGTTCTATCAGCATGACCTTGACTTCTTTTTCTGCGCGGGGGCGATGAACGACGCCCTTTGGAACGATAAATAATTCACCGGATTTTACCGTATGGGATTTTCCCCCTTCAAGCTCCATAATCATTTCGCCATCCAGAACATAGAAAAAATCATCCGTATCCGCATGTTGGTGAAATGGAAATTCACCTTTGAATTTCACAACCATAACATCATTATTATTATAATCTGCAACGATATGCGGGTCCCAGTGGGAGGAGAATTGCTCTAGTTTTTCATTCAGATTAATCGTTTTCATGGATATTCCTTTGCCCAATTTCGCAGTTGCCCAAAACAAAAAGCTGATGTGAAAGTCGGGGCCGGCTTAACTGCTCTCTGCAAGTAGCGAGAGCTGACTAATCATTGAGTTGCGCTCATTTATATCATTATCAACCAGCCGCGTTGGATAGTCGCCGGTAAAACAATGATCGGTAAAGGCGGGCGCATCAGAATTGCGCGGGCCTTTGCCCATCGCTTTATAGAGGCCGTCAACGGATAAAAAGGCCAGGCTGTCCGCGCCAATCTCGGTGCGCATTTCCTCAACGGTGCTTTCATGGGCAATCAGTTCATCATAGGACGGCGTATTAATGCCGTAAAAATCCGGGTGAACAATTGGCGGGCAGGCAATGCGCATATGGACTTTTTTAGCACCAGCCTTGCGCAACATTTCAACGATTTTTCGCGATGTCGTTCCGCGCACAATTGAATCATCAATCAAAACCACATTCTTGTCTTTTATCATCGCGCGATTGGGCGAATGTTTGCGCGCAACACCGGCTTCGCGGATGGTTTGTTGTGGTTCGATAAAAGTGCGTCCAACAAAGTGACTTCTGATAAGCGCCATCTCGTAATCAAGATCGGCCTGACGGGCATATCCGATTGCAGAGGGAACACCGGAATCTGGTATTGGCGAGACAAGGTCTGCATCGCATGGCGCTTCCTCGGCAAGAACCTGTCCCAGTTTTTTGCGCACTTCATAAACACTTTTGCCATCGATAACAGAGTCAGGACGGGCAAAATAGATCAGCTCAAAAATACAAGGTCTTGCCTCTTGGGGGGCTGGTACAAAATTGCGGCTCTCTATCCGGCCATCGGGATGGCAAATTACAATTTCACCGGGGCGAACATCGCGTACGAACGTTGCGCCAATCAGATCAAGGGCGCAAGTCTCAGATGCAAGAATGGTTGCGCCGTTAAGCTCGCCAAGAACAAGAGGGCGTATGCCAACGGGGTCGCGTGCCCCAATCATCCCTTCGGTGGTTAAAACGGTGAGCGCATAAGCGCCCTCAACCTGTTTGAGCGTTTCAATTAATTTGTCTACAAATGAAATATGTTGCGAGCGTGCGGTGAGTTGAAGAAATAATTCGGAGTCAGAGGTTGACTGGAAAATACATCCCCGTCGTACCAGATCATTGCGCAGGGTTCGGGCGTTGGTCAGATTGCCATTATGGGCAATGGCGATCCCGCCGCGCTCAAGATCGGCATAAAGGGGCTGGACATTGCGCAACACAGTATCGCCTTGCGTTGAATAACGCGTGTGGCCGATTACCGCTTTACCGGTAAGATTGCCAAGGGTTTCTGCGCTGGAGAATTTATCACTAACAAGACCCAGATGGCGTTCGGAATGAAAATGTTCCCCGTCATAGCTGGTCAGTCCAGCCGCTTCTTGTCCGCGGTGCTGCAGGGCATGAATGCCAAGGGCAGCCAGCGCGGCAGCATCCTGGGTTCCGATTATGCCAAAGACCCCGCATTCTTCCTGAAGCGAGTCACGGGCCAGGAATTTGGTGTACGGATCATTTTGTGGTCGGGGCTGGTTTTTTAAAAAGGCGGCGACTGAATTTGCGTCAGGGGGTGACCCCATCATCTGGGCGAAGGTCTTGATGGGGGGAGGGTTCATCGATCAGTTTTCCCGCTCTTTAGTTATGGGTTGCGTATTTGGCTGTGTTTCCAGGGCTGTAATGCGCCCATCGGAAGAAGATATACCATCACTCGTGGTCACGGTGGAGATCACTTCTGATAGTCCCGCACGATCACGGCGATTATAGCCCTGATAGGCAGCATCTTTTTGTTCAACCGGTTGATCGGGTTCGAGTTGCGCGCTTTCGGGGATGAATTTTTCAAAAAACTGCGCGCCGCTTTGTGCAATTGGCCGGGTTAGCGCATCGCGCACGGTGTCATGCTGGTCATTCTCATCGAGATAATATCCATAGGCGAGAAACCCGAGGCCGATAACCGCATAAGCCCGGACAAATCCAAACACGCCGCCTGCAATTTTATTGATCAAGGTCCCCTTTTCAGAGAATGGGTATTTGTAAATGAGAATGTGGGTGACCGTATAGATAGCAATAAACAGGATTGCGATTAAAACCCCGTATGTGAGAGTGGTCGCGATAATCGAGTCCCCATTGCCCATGGCCGTTATGATCGGATTTGCAAATTGTAGGGAGAGCAAGATTGCAATGCCAAGAGCAATCAGTGTGCCAAGTTCCAGAACCGCTCCGCGCACAGTGGCAAGCAGGGTCGAGGCAAGAAAGATCAAGATAATGATCAGGTCAAATAGTGTCATTGTGTAAGGCCCTGTCTAATCGTGCTATCATGAAGTGAATGGTTTTAAGGGCATAATTTAAGGTCGCTAAGCCGAGAATAGAGTTGAGATGGATTCGCTGCGCCCTGCTAGCGGGAGGTAATTATCTTGAAAGGTATTGAGCATGGATTTCACCCGATTCTCTGGTGCTATTAGCCTTGTTTTAGACCCGATGGCGCAATCTCTCAAGGCGAACATTTTTAAAATACCAGAAGACCAAGGAGCTGCTGCATATATAGCACTATGTACCTCGCAGTGAGGTTTTCTAGGAGGTTGGTGTTGTTGCAAAACTTCGAACCCAATTGACCAACTGGCCAAGATTTTCAGGGTGTTTGAGAGTTCCTTTCAGGCCATGGGATTTAGCATTTTGTGCGGTTTTGTTTTGAGCTTGGGGCAATACCGCACTGGCAAAACCCAGTTTTTCTGCTTCTTTCAGACGGGCATCGGTTTGATTAACAGGGCGTATTTGTCCGGAAAGCGCGGCCTCGCCAAAAATGACATGATCATGGGGGAGCGGTGCATCAAACAGGGAGCTACAAAGGGCCGCTGCGGCTGCTAGATCTGCGGCTGGTTCGGATATGCGCAAGCCTCCGGCGACATTCAGAAACACATCGCATCGACCAAAGCCAAGTCCGCACCGGGAATCAAGAACCGCGAGCAGCATGGAAAGGCGCGGCGAATCCCAGCCGACAACCGCGCGGCGCGGCGCGGCCAGACTCGATGGAGAGACAAGCGCTTGCACTTCAACGAGTAGGGGGCGGGTGCCCTCAATCCCTGCAAAAATAGCAGTGCCCGATGCTGCTTCCCCTCGTCCGGAGAGAAAAAGCTCCGAAGGATTTGCCACTTCACGCAAGCCGTCGCCAGCCATTTCAAACACGCCAATTTCATGGGCTGCGCCAAAGCGGTTTTTAACAGCGCGAAGCAATCGAAAATCGCGTCCTTGCTCGCTTTCAAAATACATCACCGCATCGACCATATGCTCAACAACTCTCGGCCCGGCGATCTGGCCATCTTTGGTCACATGACCCACTAAAATCAGAACCGCGCCGGTGCTTTTGGCGAATCGAATCAGATCCTGAGAGCAAGCGCGCATCTGGGTGACCGAACCGGGGGTGCCGGGCAGGGTATCTGACCAGATCGTTTGAATAGAATCGATAATGACAATGTCTGGCTTTTCGGCTTTGAGCGTTGCCAGAATATCGCGAAGCGCTGTTGCTGAAGCCAATCTTACCGGTTTTTTGGAAAGTCCCAACCGCTCGGCTCTTAACCGGATTTGAGCGGGGGCTTCCTCACCGGAGATATAGGCAACATCAGCGCCGCCTTCGCCCAATCCGGCAGCAATTTGCAGGAGAAGTGTGGACTTGCCAACGCCCGGATCGCCGCCAATCAACAAGACCGAACCGGGCACCAGCCCACCGCCGCAGGCGCGATCAAACTCGAAATTGCCCGTATTGAGGCGTTTTACCGCTTCATCGGCTCCATCTAGGCCGGTAAATTCAAAGTGCTTACCCGTTGTTTTTGAAGATGTTTTATTATTGATGGAGCCAGGGGGGCCAGCTTCCGTCTGTTCTAATTCCAGTGAATTCCATTCCCCGCAAGAATCGCAACGCCCTGACCATTTGGCTGAAACACTGCCACAACTTTGGCAAACATAATGCTGCAGGTTTTTCGCCATAAGTTCGCTCAAGGGTTGTTATTTTACAAAAATCTATCCTTATTTCGCGCGGTTAGGGCTTTTGCGCAAGAAAAACTCAGAAATTTTTATATCAACACAAATTTTCCGGTGAGATTCGCGCTCTAAAGGATAAAAATCTTTTCGAAAAAAAATCGATTTATTCAAGTAAACTTATTGTGAATTGGTTTTTTTTAAAAAAAATAAAGTTAAGAAAAAGTAAATATTAACATTGAAATTTTTTTTACTGGCCTTTTTCCCCGTTTTACGGTTTTAACGGGAGGGTTAAATCCCGACGTGGGATTGTTCGAATTTATGAACGGATTTTAATGAACTGGTGACATGTATTTTAACGTATTGTTTTCAAACAACTATATTTGAAATTCCTATTGCAATCCGTGAAAATGTGTACCAAATTTAATCAAGGGTTGGTGATTTGGTTAGGAATTTTTTATGTAAAATTGTCCGGATTAGCTTAAGCGTTAGATTGATTTTTACAGTTATTAATCAAACGGCTTGCAAAAGCTGGAATGCCTTATAAAGTAATGACTCTGTGGTCATGATAATACCAACCTATTGGTGTGTTCGTGGTGTGTTATGGGAATTACTGGGAAGAGGCGTACCGCCACGGTCGCTTCTATAAGGCCTTGGGAAGAAGCTTATGCAGGTGCTCGAAAGAGTAATGTGCGCGGCTCCTTGCTGTGTGTTTTTAAGCTTCTAGTGTGTATAGGGCCTGTAAATGAATAGTAACTATTTGCAAACTGCTGAAAGAGCTTTTGGTTTTGATGACCCCTCTCTCGCCGTCGGGGTGAATGACGTTGCATTCTATTCTGCCGAATTGCCTTTCATCAATGTAATCAAGCAAGTTGGCGATAGCGACCGTACCGATGGTGCATGGAAAGTCCAAGTCCCCAATGGCGATGGTACTTTCAGGATATATGACTATACACAAGCTGCTCACGCAGGTTTTCTTGACGCAAATGGCAATATTCAAAACCTTCCCGAAGGGGCCAGCGCCACTTTCTTTTTGTTTAGTGGTTTGCCAGCAGAAGCGGGAACTGGTGGCACTTATATTTTCTCTTTTGAGGGCGAAGCCGATTTCAATATTGTCGGCGGCGTTGTTAATACAGACCTATCCGAGCCTGGCCGTTTTGTTGTGGAAATTGAAGATGCCACAGCATTTGGTTTAGTTGTTGACGGTACCAATCCTGACAATCACCTCAGAGACCTCTCTCTCGTCCGGGAGGAACATGTCGAGATTTTTGAGGCGGGTGCGATTTTCAATCCTGATTTTATCGAGCTCTTTGCTGACCATGGCGTCTTGCGCTTTATGGACTGGATGGAGACCAATAATTCAAACCAGATTGATTTTGCTGATCTTGCTACCCTCGATTCTGCATTTTTTGGTATTCCGGCCAATCAGACCTACGAAACAGTCTTTGCTAATGAGCTGCCAGAATTAGAAGCCCAGCTTGCCCAATCCGGGCAAACCCTCAATGATTTACCACGCGGTGCTTTTACACCGATTTTTGTCGATCCGGTAACTGGTGAGCCTTTCAGGGATGCACAAACCAACGAAATCCTTATTGACGTTCCCCCCGAATTTCTTCCCGATGGAATAGCCACAGGGGTGCCTGTTGAAATTTTGGTCGAGCTTGCAAATCAGGTCGGCGCTGATCCATGGTTCAATATTCCCCATCAGGCATCTGATGATTATATTCGTCAATTTGCAGAATATGTTCGGGATAATCTTGATCCGGGGCTAACTGCCAGATTTGAATATTCAAATGAAGTCTGGAATGGTCGGTTTGAACAATTCACTTATGCCAGTGAGCGCGGTCTCGAACTATTTGGTCCAGATACTCCTGAATTTGGCGAGTTTCCTTTTGCGGGCTATTACGGCTACAAGTCCGCGGAAGTATTGAGCATTATAAATGATGTTTTTGCTCAAACGGGGCAGCAAGATCAAGTGCACGGTGTTTTGGCGTCACAAGCTGTCAATCAGGGCGTTACTTTACAGGCCTTGCAGGGTGTCGAGGCTTATATCGCTGATAACGCACCAGGTGCGAGTGTTGATACTTTTTTCGATAGTCTGGCGGTCGCTGGTTATTATGGCCCCGTAATAATCGAGGGTTCATCTCAATGGCCGGGACATCTGGATTTATATCTTGAGCTCATTGCAGAGTCTGTTGACAGATTTGAGAACCCGCAAAATTATTCGGACAATCCTCCGGGTGGATTTCCTGACCAATATCGGTTTTTTGTACAGCAAGTGGTTCAGGATTTGCGCGACGGATCAATCACCAATGCCTACTTTGCTGAGAATAGACCGGATCTCGACCCTAGTCAGTACCCGTTTACCTCTTCTATTGAAGATTTACGCACGGCTTATGTGTTTCAAGGTGAGTTTGCCCGGAACAACGGTTTGGAGCTTATTCAATATGAAGGTGGCTCCCACCTTTTAACCGACCAGTTAATTGCCGCTTCAGCTTCAAGTGATCCTAGTGCTGCGCTTTTGTTAGAGTTTCTTGCTGTCGTTAATGATAGCCCGGATATTGCGCAAGTGAATACAGAGGCGTTAATCGCATTTCGCGAGGAAGAAGGAGCAACGCTCGCGAATGATTTTGTCGGGGTTGCCCAGCGAACAACCTTCGGGCCGTTTGGATCTCTTGAGCATTTGAATGATCAGTCTCCGGTCTTTGATAGTTTTATTGAATATAATCTGAATGCGGCTACAGCCACCCAGCTAGGTGGAACATCAATTGCCCAACCCTTCGGCTCGATCAATGATGGCCGGGATCGTTCGGCATTTTTACAAGGACTCACCGATACCGGGACAAGTGCTGATGACTTGATTATCGGATCTGTAGAGGAAGATTTTCTCGCAGGGTCTACTGGTGACGACACATTGGTGGGCGGGCGCGGTGATGATGGTATCAATGGTGGTGATGGTTTTGATATTGCTGTGTTCTCTGGCACGGCTCAAGATTATAATTTTGGTTTTCAAGATAATGGTGTGCGCGTTATAGGCGCGGATGGTGACGATTTTCTGGTCAACATCGAAGCTGTTGGTTTTGAAGATGGCAATACAATTCTGATTGATACACTGGTGGCTGTCCCAAGTCCGTTTATCTCTTATTTTGGCGGTCAGGAGTTTAATCCGCAATTGGCAGGCGTGACGGGTGCGCTCACCATTGTTGCGTTCAATAATACATTTACTTCAGGTGGATTCTCAACCACCGGGGGCGCGCTGAATGCACCGGCAAGCGCGGTAGATCAGACAGATGTTGTTTATTTTGCCGCGCCGGGTGATTTGACCCTCGCACAGCGAAATTTCATTCTTGGTGCTGGCCCCGCGAATGTCCTTGCTCAAGATGCTGCCCTTTTCATCAGCAATGTCGGGACTGTTCTGGGTACTAATTTTGGCGACCTTTTCGAGGGGCATTTTGGCGACGAAATTGTAAATTTGGGTGAGGGTAATGATACGATTTTCGGCTTTGGCGGAAATGATACTCTTATCGGTGCTGGCGGGAACGACAGCATTTTTGGCGGTGCCGGTGATGATCTCATTGAAGCCGGGTTTGGAATTGACGATATTGATGGCGGTGACGGCGTTGATGTTGCTGTGCTTACCGGGCTACGTTTCGAAAGTACGATATCTGCTGAAAATGGCGGCGTACGGATAATCAACTCCGCAAATAATGATCTTTTTCAGAATATAGAATTTTTCCGGTATGCGGACGGTCAACAGATTACGTTTGACCAGCTTTTCGAAGCTTTAAACCCGAGTTTGCACTATTTTAGCGGACTAGAATATCAGGCTGAGGCTGAAAATGGGCAGGGCGTGGTCATTTCGTCTCTAGCGGAAAATACATTTACAGGAAATGAGCTGGGTGTTGACGCGGGTTCAACCGGTGCATTTTCTGATGCGATTTACTTTGTCAGCAATTCAATAATTACATTTAATCTTTTTCAGCAAATTCATGACTTTGGTGCTGCCAATGCAGCGCAGTTTGTTGACCTGATTACGGGCGTTGACTCTATTCAGGGAACCGAATTTTCTGATAGTTTTTTTGGTACCGGTGCTGATGAAATCGTCAATCTGGGTGACGGGAATGATAGCATTGCTAGCGGCGCTGGTAATGACGATGTTCGGGGCGGTAATGGCGATGACACCATAGATGCCGGCGATGGAAATGATACACTTTACGGTGGCGCTGGGAACGATCTAATTAATGGCGGGGCCGGGTCCGACGTTATTTTTAACGCTCTTGGTGATGACATAATCAATGGCGGCGCGGGCTTTGACCTGTTAGTGCTCTCGGGTCAGGCGAGCGATTATTCATTCTCCGAGGTCTTTAACGGGATCCGAGTGGTTCGGTTAGGCTCCGTTGGCCCTAGTGATGATAATCTCCTCAATGAAGTAGAAAATGTTATCTTTGATGATGGTGTTGTCGTCACACTTCAAAGTCTGCTGGAAGATGAACCGGCAGCGGATGCGCGCGTAACTGATCTTGATCAACAGACTTTTACGGCTTCTGGTGATGGGGCGTCAGGTGTTACTATTAGTGCGCTTGATATAACCAGCCAGACCGCTTTTGATCTTGGTGTGTCTGGTCCAGGATATACAAGTACGGCAGACACAGTTTATTTCGTGGCTGACGTTGGGAACCCGGACGCAACATTAGAGACAATCAATGGTGGCTTTAGTGGCGCGGAACTTGTTGTCGACTTTTTCACCAATCCCGGAGCCATCACAGGAACTGCATTTGCTGATACTTTTGTCGGGGACATTGGCGATGAGAATGTCATTCTCGGGGATGGTAATGACATATTCTTTAGTGGTGGTGGTGATGATAGTCTTGTTGGTGGCAATGGTAATGATCAGTTATTTGCTGGTGATGGCAATGATGAACTGGTTGCTGGTGCGGGCGATGATTTAATCTCTGCCGGAGCAGGTGATGATGTCATTCTTGCCGGGACGGGCGCAGACACTATTGATGGCGGCGCGGGGCTGGATACGCTTTCTTTTTCTAGCTCTGATGGTGGTGTTCTTTTGAATCTTGAGACAGATGTTCATGGAGGACTTGCTCAAGGCGACAGTATAACCGGTGTTGAGGTCATCATTGGTTCTAATGGTAATGATACTATTTTTGCTGATGAGAATGCGGTTGAAATTGCCGGTGTTGTTGGTGATGATTTTATTTCCGGCGGATCAGGCGGCAATACTCTTTTGGGTGGCTCTGGTAGCGATACGATCGTCGGCGGTCTTGGCAATGATATCATCGATGGCGGCAGTGGTAATGATTTATTGCTATTACTCGGCACTGTCAGTGAGTTTGATTTTGAGAGCATTGCTAACGGTTTCATCATTAGTGGATCGCAAGGAACCGATAGTGTAACCGGAGTTGAGGGCGTACGGTTTTCAGATAACGTTTTTATCAATCTGACCGAGTTGGCAAATGTGGGCAATGCTTCGGCCTCTAATTTAAATGGGGCAACTTTTCCTGGAATTTCTTTCACCGGTGCTGGCGTCAATATCGGCGTTATAGAGGTCGGTAATGAGACGGCAAACGATCTGGGTGTTCCTGAAACAGGGTTTACCAGTGCAGCAGATACTGTCTACTTTGTTGCGGATGTGAACAATCCAAATGCAACTCAAGAAGCGATTAATGCAGGAGCTGATATCGCATTACAAGTCGCCCAACTGATAACTCAAGTTGGATCTTTCATCGGTACTCAATTTGCCGATACCTTCACGGGATCAATCGGTAGTGAGAATGTTAGTGCTGGCGGTGGCGATGATACCCTCACAGGTTTTGAAGGGAATGACACACTCAGTGGCGATGGTGGTAATGATATCATTGCTGGCGGTGACGGCGATGATCTGTTGCTGGGCGGTCTTGGTGCTGACAATATTTCCGGGGGGGCGGGCAATGATACCCTCTCATTTGCCGATGCACCGACCGGCGTGGTGTTTGACCTCACTGATTCTTCTCAAAATACGGGCGCTGCTATTGGTGATGTCGTCTCAGACGTAGAGTTTCTTATCGGCTCGGGCGGCAATGACAGATTGGTGGTTACGGGCGACTTCTCGCAAGTTGATGGCGCTGGAGGCGACGATATTATTCGCGCCGCGAGTTTTGTAAATACGGTTCTAAATGGCGGTGACGGCAACGATACAATTTTTGGCGGCGACGGGGATGATCAAATTGATGGCGGCGGCGGGGACGACGTTATCTCTGGCGGCGCAGGAAATGATTTCCTGGTTGGTGGTTTTGGCACTGATACGCTTTCGTTTGATGATGTTGCCGGGCCAGTTACTCTTAATTTTGAAACCGGGATATTCTCTGGTGACGCTGCAGGCGATACTTTTGTGGGTTTTGAGGTTGTTCTTGGATCTCAGTCTGATGATACAATTGTCCTGGGGGGCGGTATTTTTCAGGCAAATGGCAGCGGCGGCAATGATGTTCTGGTTGGCAATATCTTCAATAATGTTCTGGTTGGCGGCGCAGGCGACGATATCTTGGATGGTGGCCTTGGCGTAAATGTTTTGGTCGGTGGTGATGGCGAAGATAGGGCAATCTTGGCCGATACAATTGATGATCATTCTATCGCGCAAGATGGCGATAATTTTGTTATTACGGGAATAAATGGCGTCAATACCTTGATAGATGTCGAGACTGTCGAATTTTCCGATGGGTTTGTAACATCCCTTACAGATTGGCTGAGTAATCAAGGATCCTCTAATAATGGTAATGGGGGTGATGATGGGAATGGTGATGGATCGGGGGATGATGTAACCATTATCGATAATGAGGGTAATGTTTTTGCCGCGCCTTCAGATCAAGGTATTGGTGTCCGGGTCCAAGCAATCGCTACAGGGTCTATCACTGCAGCGCAGCTCGGCATTCCAGAGGATGCATACACAGATATTTTAGATGTGGTTTATTCTGTTGCCAATGTTGATATCACCGCAGCGACATCAACTTTCGTGAATGGCGGAGCACCGAATGCTGATTCAGTTGGCATACTGATTACACAGGTTAGTGGGTTTTTTGGCACACAATTCGATGATAGTTTTACAGGCGTAGATGTTGATGAAAATATTTCCGCCGGCGATGGAAATGATACCTTGAGCGGTCTCGGAGGGAATGACCTTCTGGATGGTGGTAGCGGCAGTGACTTTTTGTTTGGTGATACAGGTGATGATGTTCTGTCCGGGGGTGCTGGTGCAGACCTTATATTTGGCGGAGAGGGTTTTGATACCTTGACTTTTGCGACTGCGACCAGTGCTGTTCGCCTTGATCTAGCCAATGAGATAAATACGGGTGATGCCGAAGGCGATTTCGTGGTTGGCATTGAGGCTTTGGTCGGTTCCGATCATAATGATTTATTTATTCTCGGAGATACCATTTTTACGGCCGATGGTGGAAGCGGTAATGATATTCTCATAGGCGCGAATGGAAATGACATACTTGCCGGCGGTGAGGGAGTGGATCGTTTGAACGGTGTCCAGGGTGACGATGTCATTACTGGTGGATCTGGCAATGATGTCCTTAATGGCGGATCGGGTGATGATCACCTTCTTGGCGGTGAGGACGCAGACATTTTGCTTGGTGGCGCTGGTGATGACAGTGTTGAAGGCAATGATGGCGACGATTTTCTAAGAGGAAATTCAGGTTTTGATACTCTTCGCGGCGGCAATGGTGATGATACATTGCTAGGTGACTTCAACGCTGACAGGCTCTTTGGCGGCGCCGGTGATGATGGGTTAAACGGGGGTGAGGGTCCTGATTTTCTTTCTGGCGATGACGGGAACGATTCCCTGAACGGCGGAGATTCAGGAAACGATACACTGTTTGGCGGCTTGGGTAATGACATTATTATAGGAGGGAATGAAGACGATATTCTCAGAGGGAATGCCGGGTTTGATGATTTAAATGGCGGCAGTGGTGATGATAGCATATTTGGGGATTTTAATGCCGATACTCTGTTTGGAGGTGAAGGCGAAGATTTCCTAGATGGCGGCGCTGGGCCAGATGAATTAAATGGCGGCGCTGGTGATGATATACTGGAAGGCGGGGGCACTGGCGATGACACACTGTTAGGCGGCTTGGGTAATGACACTATTTTAGGAGGGAATGAAAACGATTTCCTCAGAGGAAATGCCGGGTTTGATGAATTAAATGGCGGCAGTGGTAATGATAGCCTGTTCGGTGATTTTAATGCTGATATTCTCATTGGCGGAGACGGCGATGATTTCCTTGATGGTGGGTTTGGACCTGACAGTCTCTTTGGAGACGCCGGTGATGATACGCTGGAAGGTGGGGAGACTGGTGATGACTCGCTAAGTGGCGGCGATGGTAACGATCTTGTCTATGGAGGAAGTGGTAACGATTTTCTAAGGGGAAATTCCGGCTTTGATGAGGTCCTTGGTGGTAGCGGCGATGATGTCTTGTTTGGGGATGCCGATGACGATACGGTTACAGGCGGAGACGGTGAAGACATAGTTATTGGGGGTACTGGCAATGATAATCTTGCCGGTGGTCTTGGTGATGATATATTTATTTTCGATGATGATTTTGGCAATGACTTGCTTACCGATTTTGATAATGTCAGTGCATCTGAAGTTATAGATTTGTCCGGGATTGGCGGCGTTGCAGATTTTGCAGATTTGCAAGCGAACAATTTAACCAATAATTCCTTTGGCAGTGCTGTTATTACGATTGGTGAGAATTCTATAACCCTTCTCAATGTTGACGCAGACGATCTTGTGGCGAGTGATTTCATTTTCTAAAAACTGTGTGCGCAGAAAATGAATTGCTTGATTGGAAAATGGGTTTCTTTGCTGAGTGCCCATTTCTATTCAAAAAATAGGTGATATCGGGTTATTCTCATAACTTGATCAGCATGCATCTTAACAATTAAAAAAAGACTTTTGTCCTTGTGTTATCATGGTTTGTTCCTGATGGTGAATGCGCGTATTCTGGTTGCGCAAATCATTGGGAGTTATAAATGAGCATTGAGGCTAAAACCCTAAAAGGGAAAACACTGTTTATCACTGGCGCCAGCCGCGGGATCGGGTTGGAAATTGCCCTGCATGCAGCCAGAGATGGTGCGAATATTGTCATTGCAGCAAAAACAGCTGAACCTCATCCAAAATTGCCCGGCACGATCCATAGTGCTGCAGAGGAAATTACAAAAGCTGGTGGTCAGGCTTTACCGCTCATTGTCGATATCCGTGATGAAGAGCAGGTTACACACGCAGTTGAAAAGGCTGTCGATCATTTTGGCGGTATTGATATTTGCGTGAATAATGCATCTGCCATTTCCCTTACCGGTACGCTTGAAACGCCAATGAAGCGGTGGGACTTGATGCATCAAGTGAATGCACGGGGAACATTTATGGTCAGCAAGGCTTGTATTCCCCATCTGAAAGCAAGCGATAATCCCCATGTTCTAAATCTCTCCCCGCCATTAGATATGTCGCCCAAATGGTTTCAAGGTCATGTTGCATATACAATGGCAAAATATGGAATGTCTCTTTGCGTGTTGGGAATGGCTGAAGAATTTCGCAAAGACGGGATTGCCTTTAATGCTCTTTGGCCGCGCACTGCGATTGCCACAGCAGCTGTGAAATTTGCCCTTGGCGGTGATGCTATGATGCAAGGTTCGCGAACGCCGGAGATTTTAGCAGATGCAGCCCATTTGATTTTTTCTAAACCGGCGACCGAGTTTACCGGTAATTTTCTGATAGACGATAATTTTCTGTATGAGAATGGGGTTAGAGATTTTGAAAAATACCGGGTGGACCCTTCGCGAAAACTGTTTCCGGACTTTTTTGTCCCTACCGATCCGCCCCCGCCGCCGGGCGTAGCGGAAACGATTGTCGCGGTGTCGTAAAATGTCGAAAACTATTCTTTATACCCATCACTCTTTTGCCAATCATGAGGTCCCCCCCGGCCATGTAGAGCATGGGGGACGCTATAAAAGCGCAGAACAAATATTGGCGGGTCAGGATTTTGCCGATCTGACAAGACTAACCGCGCCGCGCGCTACCTTTGAGCAAATACAGCTAGCCCATCCACTAGCCTATATTGGCGCGGTCAAAGAGACCGATCCGGCAGGTGTGGCTGACGGGACTATGGCCGCAGGATTGGTGCAACTTGATGCCGATACTTTTATGGGTCCTTCAAGCATGGAGGCAACGCTATGCGCTGCTGGCGCAGCGTGCGCGGGTGTTGATGCGGTTTTTGCTGAAGAGGCGCGCAATGCTTTTATCCTTGCGCGTCCTCCGGGCCATCATGCGGAACAGGCGCGGGCAATGGGATTTTGTATATTTAATCATGTTGCAATCGCGGCCCGTCATGCCCGGGCGGCCCATAATGCGCAAAAAATTGCGGTTGTGGATTTTGATGTGCATCACGGAAACGGGACTCAGGCAATTTTCTGGGAGGATGAAAACGGGTTTTTTGCCTCCTCCCACGAATGGCCGCAATATCCGGGGACAGGACGGGCATCTGATCGCGGTGCTTGTGAGACAATTTTCAACGCGCCGTTGGAGACCGGGAGCGACGGCGATGTTTTTCGCCGGGCATGGGGAGAAACATTATTGCCGGCACTTAGCGATTTTTCGCCCGATATTATTGTTATTTCAGCCGGTTTTGATGGCCATCAGGCTGATCCCCTAGGCGGGCTTGGCCTTGTTGAGGAAGATTTCTCATGGCTTACCACCGAGCTTTGTGGGATTGCAGATCAGGCTTGCAATGGACGGATTGTATCTGTGTTGGAAGGGGGCTATGACCTTGACGCACTGGGTACAAGTGTTGGGGCGCATGTAGCGGCGTTGCTGGACAGCTGAATTGAAAAATTTATGCAATCAGGCAAGACTTAAGTTGGTTTTTAAAAACAAAAAATGACATAAACAAGTCAGATAAGCATGACGATAGTGGTACTCGCTTTTGTCAGTTCGAGCAAACTAACCTCAAAGCCAAGCGAGGCATATGACGGGTCAAATTATCACAGTACGCCATGGCCGGCCGGCCTTGTCACGGCGCGTTATTTTCTCAGCAAATGGCTATGGTGAGTGGTGGCAAAAATATGATGAGGGTGGTTTGTATGCCGGGCAAACGCCGCCCGATCGCTTGATGGAAGTCGCCTCAGCTGCGGTACGTGTTTATGCGTCGATTATGCCGCGTGCCATAGAAACAGCCGAGATGATTGCCAGAGATAAGTCTTTGATAAAGTCAGATCCGTTATTTGTAGAAGCCCCGCTTCCACCGCCGCCCTGGCCAGATTGGCTAAAATTATCGCCGCGATTCTGGGGGGTTATTTCGCGGTTATATTGGAATTTTGGATATGTGATTGGCGATATGGAGACCAAGGATCAAGCCTGGGTCCGGGTCGATCGTATTCTTGACAAGCTTATTGAGGATGCGGCAAGCGGTGACGTGGTTATGTGCGCCCATGGATATCTGAACTGGATGATTGCAAGGCGGGCAAATGCGCGGGGCATAAAATGCCGCGAGTGGCACGGTGGAAATAAATACTGGTCGTTTCGCCGTTATGATATCTCGAATTTATAAAGAGGTTGTCCCGTACTTATGAAAATTGCCTATCTTGCCTGTGAGCAGACCCTACCAAACTCCAAAAGGCGGCGCGAAGATGCGCTTGAGCATGACCAGACCCTTGCCGCTTTAAGACCGGTTTTTAATGGGTATGGCGCAGATATTGATGATATTTCCTGGGATGATCCTAGTGCAGATTGGTCAGCTTATGACGGTATAATCATTGGTACCACTTGGGATTATCAAGACCGGATTGACGAATTTTTTGAGCGCCTTGAGGAAATTAGCCGTCATGCACCGCTTTTTAATCCTTTATCTATGGCGCGTTGGAACAGTCGCAAAAACTATTTAAAAGATTTTGAGAAATGGGGTGTGCTAACTATTCCAACGCTCTGGCTTGAGCCCGGTGACGAGATTGATTTGTCTGATATTTATGAAAAGCTTGATACAGACCAGCTCGTCTTTAAACGCCAGATCGGTGCAAACTCTGAAGGGCAATTTAGAATCAATAAATCTGCACCCGGGCCGTTACCGGAAATTTCCAATGCAATGATGGTTCAGCCGTTTTTAAAATCCATTGAGACGCACGGCGAATATAGTCTGATCTTTATCGATGGCGACTTCTCTCATGGACTGATTAAGCATCCAGCGCGTGGTGATTATCGTGTGCAGATGTCTTATGGCGGTAGCGAGAGCGTTTATCATCCCGAGCCAGAGATAATCGAGACTGCCCGCCATGTCCTCGAGCCTCTGGGCGAGATGCCTCTTTATGCGCGCATCGATATGGTGCGCAATAATGCTGGGGCGCTTTGTTTGATGGAATTGGAATTAATTGAACCTTTTTTATATCCCCTTCAGGGCCCGGAACTTGGCGAGCGGCTATATCGTGGATTAGAAAAAAGGATAAAATAAATTAAAACTGGTTTTTTGGTAATGAGTGACATTTAGACAATATTGACATTTACCCAGTAAATCTTTACCCAAAATTTAGTTGTAGTGTAGCATTGCGCAATCGGCTTGATAGATAGCCCCACGATAAGACGAAATGTTATACAGGATACAGCGAAGTGATTGACCATAATTTTTCCGGATAGGAGCTTTCCGGGCAAAATATATTTTGATTGGAATCACTTTGTTCAAGATCTCTTTGTTTTAGATCACTGTGTCTGCAACATAGATGAGACGCATCGTAATGGCCTGCTAATAGGCCTTGTTACTGGCAAAGCGGCGCGTTGTTGATAGAAATTGCCAGCGTTTAACCTACGGGAAGATATTGTTCGCGTTGATATCGGTTCAGGGAATTAGCCCTGTATATTGATCAATGACAATTCAAGTCGGTGCTTAAAGGTTTGGGTGGATACATTCATCCCCCCAACTAACCCAAATTGCACGGGCCTAATCGAAATTCTTTCTATCTTATCCAATAAAAAATTTATGACATTTGAAACACTCGGACTGAGCGAAAAGCTTTTAAAAGCAATTCAAGAATCTGGCTACACGGAGCCAACCCCAATACAAGCGGCTGCAATCCCGGAAGCTTTATCCGGGCGCGATGTATTAGGCATCGCCCAAACAGGGACCGGAAAGACCGCTTCTTTTACACTTCCCATGATCGAACGCCTCTCCAAAGGGCGCGCCAGAGCCCGCATGCCGCGCTCGCTCGTGCTTGCACCAACGCGTGAACTGGCTGCTCAAGTATCGGAAAATTTCGAGAAATACGGAAAATATCACAAACTCTCCATGGCGCTTTTGATCGGCGGGGTCTCGTTTGGAGATCAGGAAGCAAAGCTCACACGCGGGGTTGATGTTCTGATTGCAACGCCGGGACGTTTGCTGGATCATTTTGAGCGCGGACGTTTGTTGATGACCGGGATCGAAGTGATGGTGGTCGATGAAGCTGACCGTATGCTCGATATGGGTTTTATTCCCGATATTGAACGTATTTTTAAGCTGACCCCGATGACCCGTCAGACTTTGTTTTTCTCTGCGACGATGGCGCCAGAAATTCAGCGCATTACAGATACATTTCTACATAAGCCAGCGCGCGTTGAGGTTTCAAAACCCGCGCAAACCGCCGATACAATTACCCAGAATATTATCCGGGTCCCCTCAAAGGATGAGCGGATCAAGCGTATGATGTTACGCAAATTACTGGATGGCGACGATGTTAAAAACGGTATTATTTTTTGTAATCGAAAGTCTACGGTTGATATTGTGGCAAAGTCTCTTCAGACCCATGGCTATAGCGCGCGCCCAATTCATGGTGATTTAACCCAATCATTCCGTATGGAAACTCTGGCTAAATTTCGCGAGGATGAAGTACGCTTTTTGGTGGCCTCCGATGTCGCTGCGCGCGGGCTAGATATTCCCGATGTGAGCCATGTGTTCAATTATGATGTGCCAATCCACGCAGATGATTATGTTCACCGCATTGGCCGGACGGGCCGGGCCGGACGTAAGGGGACTGCGCTTATGCTGGTTCTCGATAAGGATAAAAAAGCCTATAGCGCAATATTGTCGGTCATTGGCAGTAAGGGGATTGACGAGCTAGATATGTCCGAAGCGTTCAAAGCGGCGCAAGAAGAAGCGGAAAAGCGCGGCCCTCAAAAAGGTTCTAGAGATAGTCGTTCAAAAGACGGACGTTCACGAGATGGCCGTTCAAAAGACGGCCGCTCCAGAGACGGGCGTTCAAGAGATGGGCGATCTGGCCGCGATAATAATTCCTCCTCTGATCGACAAAGAGGACGGAATAATCGCACGCATGCATCTCACGATGATCAGTCTGACAATGCGCAAGAGCCTAATCAGCAAAAAAATAACGAGAGCGCGAACGCAAAGGCTTCAGATCGTCCAAGACGCAATAAGGAGAGCGAGGAGAGAAAACCTCGCGAAAAGCCTGACAATAAACCTGTTATCGGTTTAGGCGATCATGTACCCGATTTTATGCGCCGTTAAGATCACCGCCCAAGGTGTTGCAAATCGTGATTGAGCGGAGTCATTGTTTGTTCATTAAGGTTACGCCTTGGTGAATGAAGCGCTCAAAACGCGGTCTTTGACAAAAATCAACCCGGTTCCTGGGCCCGTATACCCCATGTGTCCAATAAGCGATGCTTGATTGGTGTTCTGATTATTGAAACTGTGTAAACCAACACAATTTTTGAATTATCAATTACAATCTTAGGGTTTCTTTTACTGGGAAAATGTATTCTCGCCTGACGTAAGAATGGACCAGAATAGTCCATGAGTGACACATAATGACTTGCCCAAGGTCGGGAACCCACAGGCAGGGGTGAGAGAAGACATGATAGAAAATTCCCATCAAATCGGGAAACTCGCGCTGGAAATGTTGCAAGAATTAGGACTTGCTGCAACGGCACGAAATTATGAGACATGGTCAACTCATATTGAAGGTCTTAGTCCCGCATTGTCACGCGACATCCAGAAATTTCTTCAAGTCGATGGTAAAATTTCTCAGGAAGAAGCCGACCTGTTATTTCACACCCATGTCTCCCGGAGTGATCTAGCGCATAATATCAAAGAAGTTACGGAAAGCTTGCAGGTTGAAATTGATGAATTGTTCACCCTTGTCGAGGCGCAAGGCGAAAACACACATCAACACAGTACAGAGTTGGGAGATCTTTCATCCCAATTGCGTCAAACCGCGAAAGACTATCCGGCAGTTGGAAGCCTGTTGGAAAATGTCGTTGCCGTTTCGAAAAAAATGAAGCAGGAAAACCAGCATCTGGAAACAAGTCTGGCCGCTTCTACCAATGAAATCTCTTCCCTGCGGCGTAATGTTGAAACCATACAAAAAGAAGCCTTATCTGATCCGTTGACCGGGGTAAGCAATCGCAAATCCTTTGATCGCAATATCGCCAAAATGATCGAGAATGCAAAAACATCGGGAGAAGAGTTAGCGGTGGTCATGGCGGATGTAGATCACTTTAAGATTTTCAATGATAAGTGGGGGCATCAAACCGGCGATCAGGTTTTGCGATTGGTCGCCGAGGTTATGAATGCAAATGTCAAAGGTCAGGATATTCTGGCGCGCTATGGGGGGGAGGAATTTTCAATTCTATTGCCTGGTACGACATTGGAAAATGCCCATATGCTGGCTGATCGCATTCGCCGTGCGGTTGAATCGCGCCGTTTGAAAAAACGTCAGAGTAATGAGGATTTAGGGGTCATTACCATGTCCATGGGGGTTGCCGCTCATAATAAGGAAGATACGACAACAACGATTATCGAGCGCGCGGATCAATGTTTGTATATGGCCAAAAGGCAAGGGCGAAACCGGGTGATTGATGAGCGTGAGATCAATGACGATGCTAAAGATGAAGTCAGCGTCGCTTAACCGTTTAAATTTTCCGGCAATTATAGCACCTGATAATATGGCAGTGGGTAGGGGCTCTCTCCGACAGAAATTACCTTGTTAGCGCAAAAGTCCTAGCTCTCCGGTTCCTCTAGCCCGGTTTATAGCCAAAACTCTCTATTGCCCGATATACCGCTCATCAATAGGGAGGGGCGATATTTTGAGCAATTGATCCCACGTTGAAATTTAGCTATGCCAACGGTATGGAAAATGGCCCCTGTAGGTTTGGTCTTGATGGGGGCCTTGGGAAGAAGAATTTTGATGAGCAAATTAGCAGTTGTTTTTGGTGGATCAGGGTTTGTCGGTCGCCATGTGGTGCGAGAGCTAACGCGCAGAGGATGGCGGGTTCGGGTCGGGGTGCGTCGCCCTCATCAGGCCATGCATCTCAAACCGATGGGCGTGGTCGGGCAGGTGCAGCTTACTCAGGTTAATGTGCGCCATGAACCATCTGTGGAACAGGCCGTGCGCGGGGCTGATGCGGTGATTAATCTCGTCGGCATATTGCATCAGGAGGGGGCCCAAAAATTCAATAGTGTTCAGGTGCAAGGGGCTGCCAATATCGCCAGTGCCTGTGCTTCCCAGAATATTGAGCGTCTTATTCATCTCTCCGCGATTGGCGCAGATGCGCAAAGCGATAGTCTCTATGCGCAGACCAAAGCGGAAGGGGAAGCGGCTATCCGCGCGAGCGTAACAGGGGCAACAATCATGCGCCCTTCTATTGTTTTTGGCCCGGAAGATGATTTCTTTAACCGCTTTGCCGCCATGGCGCAGCTTTCGCCATTCTTGCCATTGATTGGCGGCGGTAAGACCCGGTTCCAGCCGGTTTATGTTGATGATGTTGCTGATGCGGTTTGCGGAGCATTGGAAAGCGCCGAGACCATTGGACAAACCTATGAGCTTGGCGGCCCGCAAATTTATAGCTTTAAAGAATTGATGGAAGTAATGCTTACAGAAATTCGTATGAAGCGTTTTCTTGTGCCAGTCCCTTTCTTTGCAGCCAACGCAATGGGTTTTGGCGGGGAAGCCATTGGTTTCTTGCCAATGATCGAACCCTTCTTGACGCGCGATCAAGTCAAATTGCTAAAATCTGATAATGTGGTCAGCGAGGGTGCAAAAACCTTTAATGCGCTTGGTATCTATCCACGATCCATCGAGGCAATATTACCATCCTATATGGTGCGTTATCGCAAATATGGTCAGTTTTCGGAAGAAAGCGAGCAGGGGGCGTAGCCCGGATTTTATTTTTTGCGAAATGAATCAAGACTGACAATATCGGCGCTCGCATCAGTGGTTTCAGATGATTCATGTTCATCCACGTGCTCATCGTCAGCGCTTTTGTCTTTTTTCTTTTTGTTTTTCGACTTTTTGGATTTTGGTTTTTTGTCCGATAGTTTCTCGGTCTTGGCGTCCTTATCGGCACGGTCGGCATGAAAAGTCTCGACATTATCGGTGTGATATTTTTCGTTGGTATTGTCGCCATCACTCGCATTCATGCCGGGAATATTGATTGACGGATCGTCCTCGCTAAAGCGCAACCCAAATTTTGCGCTTGGATCGGCAAAACTGGTGATTGCATCAAACGGGATGACGAGCGCGGCTTCCATACCCTTAAACCAGAGACTGACAGAAAAGCCAAATTCATCAACTTCCAGATTTTCGAATTGGTGATGGAGCACAATTGTCATGCGCGAAGGGTAGGCTTCTTTTAAATGATCTGGAATAGAGACGCCCTGAGCACCGGTTAAAAACTCGATGTAAAAATGATGCTCGCCGGGGGTCTCTTTGAGATCAGCGGTGATCGACAATACATCATGTACCACCCGTCTCAGGGCTTCTTGCATCAGGCTGTCATAGTCAAGTTCGATATCGGCCAAGTCAGTTCTCATTTCAGAGCCCCCATAATTATAAGGGCGGTTATCATTCTAGTGGGCCTTATACGCGCTTCTCGTTTGCGGGATCAATATCTATCAGCTGTGTGAACCATGTGTTTATGGGTTTAGTGTGTTTTTTTTGCCTCTAGCCGGTTTATTGGGCCAGTGGTGCCGTTCTTGTATCCTAGCCTTCAAGTGACCGGATGACTTAAATTAGAGAAATAAAAGTGGGGGATTCTGTTGCCAGGCACCC
>CAYMPJ010000014.1:53172-63878 GCA_964392325.1 uncultured Caulobacterales bacterium | reverse complement strand
AGTGGGGGATTCTGTTGCCAGGCACCCCCGGGGCCCCGCCTGACCTTGGAAGGGGTCAGGACTTAATTTGCGATTTTACTCAGCCGCACTAGGCAGCAAGAGCAAGATCTTCCTTGAAATTGTCATTTGCAATTATTCAAGTTTAGCCAAATAACGGAGGCAACCCGAGCAAAAACATCGTTTTTAGACGTCCGTCGATCCTATTTCGGCCCCTCCACAACCTCCTGAAAATCATAAATCTGATGATCTTTAGAGGCTCTGGTGGAGCCGCCGGGTACCGCCCCCGGGTCCGATCCGCTTATTATACGCGCAATTTATCGCCATAGTCTGCAAGCAGACATAGGAAATATAGGCCATAGAAGTTAAAAATTCAAGGATAGGGCGCGCGGGCCAGCAGGGCGCGCGCGATTAATTGAACTCCTTGAAGGGTGTGTTAGTTAATATTTATGGATATCAGATATGAACAACCCGGCGATTACGAGGCCATCTACGCGCTTAACAAACGCGCCTTTGAGCCAATGGCGTTCAGTGATGGCAGTGAGGCTGATAGAGTTGATAAATTACGGGCAGATGGCGACCTGAAACACTCGCTCGTTGCCCTTGAACGGGACCGAATTGTTGGCCATATCGCTTTCTCACCAGTTTTCATCTCCCAAACCCCGCATGGCTGGTTTGCATTGGGGCCTGTTTGTGTATCGCCGGAATTTCAAAAAACCGGAATTGGCAGTGCGCTGATTAATAAGGGTCTTGATATTTTAAAAGAACAAAACGCGCCGGGCTGTGTGCTTATTGGTAATCCAGTATATTATAGCCGGTTTGGTTTTGTCGGGGATGGCCGCCTTTCTTATCGCCAGCTTGCTGATGAATATGTTCAATGGCTTGCGTTTCATGACGTCAAACCGGCAGGCCAATTAAAATTCAGTCTCGGATTGGAATAGGACTCTTTGGCAGCGCCTTTGTTTAAGCAAACTCTTCTTGCCCAACAAAATTTAATTCGATCAAAACCCCATTGGGTTCATGAACAAAAATCTGGCGCAGCTGCGCACTTGGCGTATCCTTCTCGCGAAAATCAATCTCCAGTTTTTTAAGATGCGCCGCGAAGGCTGCGTGGCCGGTGCATGAAAAAGCAACATGGTGGATTGCCCCGGTGACCTGTCCGCTTGGGGTAGGGCGGTCATAGAGTTGCTGCGCCTCTTTGGAATTGACGTGAATAATTGAATTGCCATTTTTATCGTAAAGCCACTGAATATGTTCAGGGGACAAATGCGCCGGTGTATCTCTGAGCTCAAGACCAAAAACTTTTATGAAGAACGAAACTGTTCCTTCCATATCCGAGGTGGTGATGTTGATATGATCGAGCGATGTGACTTGCATATCCGTCTTCTTTCAATTCTTTATAATGAACCCGAATATTTCGAGCCTCTAATGTTTTGTCCAGTTTATTTATGGTGGCGATGCCATCCCTAATTTTAGCCGATGGAAGGTTATTCGTGCAAATTTAGCTCCGGTGAGCCAAGGGCCACCCAACCATAACACCCTGTTTAATTTTGGCGAATAATTAGATATTCATCCCCGCAACAATTGCCCATCCCCTAAAACTGTCAAATAAATGGATTATAATTGATTTACCGCTAAAGGGGTAAGCTGGAGCTTGATGGTTAGCGAGCGAAATGCTTATGGTGGAAAACTTGCTTTGCCGATTTCGATAAAGTGAGGGTATAAATCATCCGCCGGGAAAATATAATGTATGGAGGGAAGCAGCGTGGAGCCGAAAGATTTTAAAACTTGGCGACGCAGTTTGAAAATGTCTCAAAAAGAGGCTGCGCATGCCCTTGGGTTAAAACGTCGTATGATTCAATATTATGAAAAAGGCGAGCGAGAGGGGGTGAGTGTTGTCATCCCCCTATCGGTGCGTTTGGCGTGTTATGCGATCGAGCAGGGGATAGAAGATTATAATGGTCCCCATCGAAAATTGGTTAGATCAACCAGACCCAAGGACGATAAGTCAGGGTCTGGAAAGTCGAAATCAAAATAGGGGGCGAAATGAGCGTGGGCCTGGTTTGCCCGGGGTTAGGCTGTCGCTTATCAAGATTGAAATCCGCTTACCGTAAACCCGCTCAGCTGAGGTCGGGTGTGTATGGGAGGACAGTTTTGCGCTCTACCTCGCGCAGGGTAAAGCTTGATTCCACCGTTGCAATATTAGGCATGCGCAACATTGTCTCTGACAAAAATGCCTCATAAGCAGCAAGGCTGGGGATCACGACCCGCAAGAAATAGTCGAACTTACCCGTGACCAAATAGCATTCCATCACTTCAGAGCGTTTTTGTATCGCGGCTTCAAACTCGCGCAGTGTTATATCGTCCTCGCGCTCGAGTTTGACCAAAATGATCACAGTGACATTGATGCCGAGGGCCTCGCGGTTTACCTCGGTGTGGTAGCCCCGGATAATGCCATCGGTTTCAAGACGGCGCAGTCGGCGCAAGCAAGGTGTCGGCGATAGGCCAACCTTCTCGGCCAACTCGGCATTGGTGATGCGAGCATTTTCTTGCAAAAACTTCAATATTTTGTGGTCGATCTGGTCAAGTTTCATTCATACACCTGCATTTTCGACAGTTATTTGGAATTTTATGCTAATTGTCAAGATGGCGGGACTTAAATCCTGACGGCTTTGAATTAATTCCGAATATTTTATGAAAAAGCCGCCTTGGCCAATAGACGAACCCCATGAGATGGGCGTGGAATTTAACTTACGCAGGTGTAATTGGCTTATTTGTGCAAATTTTGTCATGAAATCGCCATCGGCCAAAAGCATATACTATGCGGGGTCGACCAGAGTGAATTTCAAATAAGGACACTAAAATGCGTAAAATGTTAATCTTGAGTGTGGCCGCTTTGGTGGCGGTTGGGTGTACAACCAATCCCTATACAGGCGAGAGAAGAGCGGGCCGTGTGGTCACGAGCGGTGCAGCGGGTGCCGGGGCCGGCGCAGCGGCAGGCGCAGTTATTGGCGCTATTGCTGGTGATGCAGCCAAGGGCGCGGTGATTGGCGCCGGCGTTGGCGGGGCCACCGGCATCGGTATCGGGGTTTATCAAGACCAGCAGCAGGAAAAATTGCGCCAGCGTCTGGCGCGTTCCGGCGTATCCATCAGCCGCAATGGCGATAGCATTTTACTAAATATGCCCTCCGATATTACCTTTGAGACAGCCTCGGCGGATGTGACGTCAAATTTTTATGAGACCTTAAACGCTGTTGCGATCACCCTGAATGAATATGACAAGACCGCAATCAATGTTTATGGCCATGCGGATGCGCGGGGCAGTGATGACTATAATCAGGATTTGTCAGAGCGCCGGGCAATTTCGGTTTCAGATTATCTCGTCAGTCAGGGAATCAACGGGCAACGCCTTCTGGCGGTGGGTTTTGGTGAAAAGCGCCCTGTCGCCGATAATGAATCCGCTCGCGGTCAAGCCTTAAATCGGCGCGTAGAAATTGTTATCGATCCGATTGAGGAGGCCTTTTAAAGGCGGGGGATGCCACGTCTTTTCAGTGACTTCGTGAGCATGTTTTGAATTTGTTTATAAAGCTATCGACTATGTTAACAAAGTCGCCATACCCACACCGGTTTTTCTTGAATTTTCCGGCTTCCCATTGGGCCAGATGAAGTTTTTCAATATGTTAAACTGTTATTTATAATCGCACCCTATTCTATCGGTCTCACCAATAAAGCGGCAAACACGCCAGATCGATAGGGCAAGATGGATCGTAAACCTACAATATTTAATAATATTGAAATGCTAATGATCGCCGGGGCGATTATAGTAGGAATGATTATCGTCAGTGCATTGCACGAAACAATGCCGGTTGTCTCGTTTATATGGATAGCAATATGCCTGATGGCATGCCTTGTTCTTTATGCGCGCGGAAAAGCCGACTGGATTGCGATGAGCGAAAAAATGGAGCGATATGAACGCTTTGAAAATCGCGCCGAGCATGATTCCCAAATTCTGATTGATGATCTAAACCGCACTATTGATAAACAGGTTGAGGCCTTGCGCTCTGTGAGTAGTCTGAGCGATAGCGATATGGCTATGTTGGAAAAGGTTCAATCGGCGACAAGTCAAAATCGCCTTGAGCTTTATTTGCAACCTATTGTAAATTTAGATGGTGAACGGACGACTTTCTTTGAAGCCTTTTCAAGATTGCGCGATGAAACCGGTGCGCTTTTACGACCAGCAGAATATTTAGAAGCAGTAGAGCGCGCAAATCATATCGGATTTATTGATAATATGATTTTGATGCGTTCGGTTCAGGCGGTACGCTCTTTTGCGCTGGCCGATAATATGGCAACAGTATTTTGTAATGTCTCGCCCGCTACGCTTTATGACCAAAACTTCTTTGCGCTCTTTACCCAATATCTGGATACCAATCAAGATTTATCGGATCAGATTGTTTTTGAATTCACCCAACCTGCGATTTCCTTGTTGGACCCGACAATTGCAAAAAGCCTTCATGTCATTGCAGAGCGTGGATTTTCGTTTTCGGTTGATCATGTCCATCGTATGGATGTGGATTTCAAAGCACTCAATCGGATGAATTTGAGTTATATAAAGACCTCAGCGAATATTTTGCTGGGTAATGGCGCTCAAAATAATGGCGGCGGCGCAAGCGCAAATCCGGAATTTGCGAAGTTTTATGCCAGCGCGCAAGAGGCTGGTATTGAATTGATTGCCGAGAAAATTGAAACGCGGGCCCAGCAAGATCAATTGCGCGCGCTTGGCGTCCGGCTTGGGCAGGGGAATTATTGCGGTAATCCGTTACCGGTGAAAGCTTATCTGGAAAATGACGGTTTCGGTGAGCAATCAATTGATATTAAACGGGCCTCTTAGAGCCAAAACGAAAAATCGCAAAAAGCATTGGTTAGGCTCTTAGGGCCCGCGACTCAGATATGCCGCATCTTGCCGGATTGAACGCCGGGTAGTGCCTCAGTTTGAAATTGAGGGCCGGTTTTCGCCAAAAGATGACAGTCGGCTCGAAATTGCGAATGGAAGGTTTGCGGTAGGTTCTTGCCGTAGTTTTGAACGGCTTACGTGGAGCGATAATAGGACGCTCGTGCTAATTCAGCTATGAGGCAAACCACCCGGTTTCGGCTAGGTCGCTTTCAGCCGTTTTGAACAAGGCTTCCAGTCGTGGCTTGGCAGAGCCGTTAACTGCCGCCTTCAGCACTGGATGTATAACTGGCTTTAAGAAAAATGGAACACGCTGCCCGGTTATTCGAAGAACGCTTTCTAGGTACATCTGTGTCATCATCGACCCCTGATCGGCGTGATACCAAAACAGATATTGTGTGCAATTTGGCGTGTTGGGCTTTGGGCGTAGTTGCCCATATCATATTTGTCCAAAATGTAGTCCATGATTGCGCTTGTTTCTGCCAGCGCTAGACTATTGTCGGTTATAACTGACGCTGCATTTGTCGGCAAAATGGCTTTGTACTCTGGCGGCGCATAATGAGTTTTGGGGTCTCGGTCATAGACCTCGATTTCATAGGGAGCGCCAAACTCCTCTAGTAGGAAAAGAACGCGAAATGATTGGGAAAATTCAAGATGGTGTAGGGTTATTAGAGGTATGCAGATGACGCAAATAATTTATTTTGAAGAAGGGGAGAAATACCTTGATTGGTTATCCCTAACTGACGCTTTCATAAAGGGGTATAAAATGCCTAAAGCACAGATGAAGGACGTGTTTCTTTATGAAGAGGACAACACATTATTAAATCGTTCGGCTTGGATAAATGGTTTAGGGCTCGCTGTAAAATGTGCCACAATATTTCCAGAAAATTCTAAACAAGGTAAGCCCACAGTGGGCGGGGCCGTCAATCTATTTTCGAGTCTGAATGGATCCCTAGAAGCGATTATAGATTTTCATCTTGTCACGAAATGGAAAACGGCAGGAGATAGTCTATTAGGCGCAAAGTGCCTTGCAAGGCCCGATAGTCGGCATATTTTAATCATGGGTGCAGGCACTGTAGGTCACTCGCTTTATGAGGCTTATAGCGCGCTTTATCCGCAGGCGGAGTTTGCTATATGGAACCGCTCGCTCGCAAATGCCGAGGCTTTTGCGAAGAGCTATCCGGGGACGACAATTGTGTCCTCTCTCGCAGACGCCGTCAATAAAGCAGACATTATCACATGCGCGACAATGTCAACAGAAGCTATTTTAAAAGGTGAATGGTTACGTCCGGGTCAACATGTGGATTTAATCGGCGCATACCGTCCCGATATGCGAGAGGCTGATGATGAGGTCTTACGCCGAGGGCGCATTTTTGTAGATTGCCGTGAGACGACAATTGAGCATATTGGCGAACTTCTCATCCCGATATCTGAAGGCGTTATTCATGAAAGTGATATCATCGCAGACTTTTATCAAATGGAATATATGCAGCGGCGCAGTGATGATGAAATCACAATTTTTAAAAATGGCGGCGGCGCACATCTAGACCTCATGACGAGCCGTTTTATTTTGGACGCGCGAAAAGCGGCTAGCTGAGGCTTAGCTAGAGTTAGAAACTAAAATCTTCACAGAGGTAAAGAGACTAAGGGATTAGTTTTAAAGAAGTCTTCTGCAGTTATCATTATATTGAAACTGTACGTCTTACTTCTCGCCTCAAGCAGGACGGTGCATTCGATAGATACCATAGTGGAATTACAAAAATACCCGGTGATTTTCATCACCTGACATTTGCTCAGTATCGTGCTTTGTTAAAGATGAAATAATAACCTCATCTCTATATTTAAAATTTAAGTTCACCTTTGAAATCAGACGCGTGGTGATGCGCTTCTTTCCAGCCTTCGGCTGTTTTTACCCAAACATAGGTGAAACGTATTGTACTGAGGGTGCCATTTCCATCGCCATCTTGCCACCCTCCAATTGCTTGCCCTGCCGTGATTGCCGTGTTCCCAAATATGCGTAAATCAAGAAGCTCCCAGTCAGTGAGTGTTAATGTGAGCCCACTATCGAACATTTCTTGAAATTCATCGGCGCGGTTTGCTGACCAACCCACATCGAGCCCCCCCTCTTGATGGAACCTCGTAACCTCAGGAAGATAATGATCGTTAAGTTCATGTGGTTGCTTGTTTTTCAGTATTTCAAATAAGTTTTCTTGCGCTTGAGCAACCGCTTCTTTTTCCGCCGCTAGATCGTAACCTGAATTCGCCGTGTTGCTTGATGGGGTATTCACATTGCAAGCTGTCAGAATGACTGCCGAAATAATTGTGCATAACAGTTGATCAATATTTTTCGGCATTATTGGCTCCTGATTATTCATACTCGTGGTTTCGTAGCATTAAAAATAACTGTTCTTCGCAGTCCATTGAAAGCCGGACAAATTTGTCCGGCTTTTTACATGTAAGAATTGTATATTAATTATCTTAAAATAAATCCATCTTTAAAGCGGTCTTCAGGATCAATTACAAACTCGTTCTGACCCACAATATTTGCGCTTCCTTCTACTTGTGGAATAATTGCTTTGAAAGCACCAAAATCAACTTCTTCATGAACACTTGTCGTCATTACACTACCAAGAATGCTTTCAATATCCAGCTTTTCTCCTTGTGCAATCTCCTGACGTTTGTAACGTATCGCTGCTCTACCAGCAACTCCCGAACCCGTAGATGATCTATCTACTTCGCCTTCTGCAAAAATACAGACGTTTCGACTATCTACTCCATCGGCAATTGCATCTCCTGTAGAAATGGTTCCGTACAAGAAACTCAAATCTTCTTCAAACGGATGTACAACATTGTCTTTCTGAGCCATAACAGCTCTTTTTATTGCCATTCCGTTGCCAATCAATGCCTGGTAACTTTCAGGAGTAAGATCAAAATCAAATTGATTTTTATTCATGTCGACATACGCATAAAAAGCCCCCCCATAAGCCAAATCATAGACGACCTTACCTAAACCTGGCACTTCAACTTCTTCGTCGAGAGCAACAACAAAAGAAGGTACATTGTGAAAATGGACTTTTTCAGCTTTTCCATCTTTAACTTCTGCATATGAAGTCAATTGCCCACAAGGTGCATCAATTTTAATCTGATTCAATCCTTCTTTTACATCTATCCACCCCAACTCAACAGCTAACTTTGTAATTGCAATCGTTGCATGTCCACACATTGTAGAATATCCTTCATTGTGTAAAAACAATACGCCAAAATCAGAATCATCATTAAACGGAGGAAGTGGCAATAGCCCATACATATCGGCATGACCACGTGGCTCAAACATTAAAGCAGTACGAAGGTGATCGAAATTGTCTTTTACATACTGACGACATTCCAACACACTATTTCCTTTTATTTCTGGAAAACCACTCAAAATCACCCTTAATGGCTCTCCTCCGGTATGCATATCAATCGTTTTTATCTTCAACCAATGATCTGGAGCTTCCCAGGAAGTAAATGTTTTTATCTTTTCGTAAGCAACACTTGTTCGAACCGTATTTTCCATTTGTATAGTTTCGTATTAAAAGTATCAAAAATAAAGAGCGCTAAATTTAATTCTTTTCACCTTACAATTCAATACCGACGACCAAAACCTCATCTGTTTGCTCAACACTTCCCTGCCAATCTCTAATTTTCGTTTCTATTTCTTGTTTTTGATGCGTAATAGTTATCCTCTGGATTTGTTTCACCAAAGAGATCACCCTAGCTTTAATGCGCCCTTTTGCAGAAGAGAGCCGAGTGTCTTATTTAGGGCGTTTTAAGCCGCTCGCTACGGCAAATTTGTACCAGTTTTCAGAAATAGAAATTCTGGTGGCGAATGTCGACAAACGGGCCATTAATTGCCCTTCAGTTTCACACTGAGGCACTACAAACGCGGTTTTGTCTTGACCAGCCAGCCTGCTGGTTTTATGCGCTGACCTTGTGGAAAGTTTACAAAATATCGATAGTCTCTCTCAGCTTCTGGCGCGCCCCCGTCCAAAGCCTTATCGTGGTGCCTTGATTGATGCCTGGGGGGTTATCCATAATGGGGTTGAGCTGTTTGATGGGGCTGGTGAGGCCATGGTCCGGTTTCGCGAGGAAATTGGGCCGATTGTCATTTTAACCAATGCGCCGCGACCCTCCTCGATTATTCCGGCGCAATTGGAGCGATTGGGCTTGCCCGATAATGCCTATGATTCAATTGTTACCTCGGGCGATGCGGTGCGCGCAGAAATAAAAAAACATTTGCCGGCGCCCTTTTATCGATTGGGCCCGGATAAAGATGATGCGCTCTATCAAAATCTAGCAATTGATTTTGTCCCTCTTGAACGGGCAGACTTTATCATCTGTACCGGGATGCTTGACGAGTTGGGGGATGAAAAACCGGAAGATTATGCCCCGATGTTTGCCCCGGCGATTGAGCGCGGTGTCGAAATGATATGCGCCAATCCCGACATTGTTGTGCGGTGGGGGGATCGCCTGATCTATTGCGCCGGTGCCCTTGCGCAAGTTTATGAACGACTGGGCGGCAAAGTTATTCATGGGGGTAAACCCCATAAACCGATCTATGAACTTGCGATGGAGCGTCTTAAAGGGTTTGATCAAACTCTCGAGCCGGGGAATGTTCTGGCTATTGGCGATGGCCTTGGCACTGATGTGGCGGGGGCGAACCGTCATGGCATCGATATTTTATATATTTTTGGCTCTGGCGGTATTCACGAAAAGAGCGATGCATCCGTTGAGGAAATTTTGCGCGATGCAGGTGCCCATGCGGTTGCGACGGCGGAGAGTCTTCGATGGTAACTCCCCCGAAAGAAGAGCGTATTTTTGCGGCCATTGGCAATTTTGATGGTGTCCATTTGGGTCACCAATATTTAATCAGTAGGCTGTCTGATCTTGCCAAGAGCCATGATGCCTTGAAAGCCATTATTTTATTCGATCCCCATCCGCGGCGTTATTTTCGCCCGGATGATCCGCCGTTTTTACTGATGGGAACAGAGCAGCGGGATGCATGTCTGTTTGAACTTGATGTCGACCAGATTCATGCGCTGCCGTTTGATGACGAGATGGCCAATCTCAGCGCCGAAGAGTTTATCAGGACAATTATCGTCGAGGATTTGGGCATTACCGGTGTATTGGTAGGGAGTGATTTTCGGTTTGGCAAAGGGCGCGCAGGCGACGGTGCTTTTTTGAAAAAAATCGGCGCGGAGCTCGGGATTGAAGTCGTTCTTGTGGACCCGAAAGCTCTTGAGGAGTCTGAGGGGCTCCCTGCTGATGAAAAAATTGGCTCCAGCATAATCCGCGAGGCAATTGCCAAGGGAGATATAAAACAGGCGACCAGAATGCTAGGGCGTCCTTTTGCGGTATCTGGTCTTGTTGAGACCGGACAGAAGCTCGGGCGTACAATTGGATTTCCGACCGCAAATTTGCGCCTTGGCGAAATCGTCCCGCCCAAATATGGGGTTTATGCGGTTCAGGCAATCGTCAATGGTAAGTCCCATAATGGTATCGCGAATTTTGGACGCAAACCGACAGTGGGCACAGCGGAGCCATTATTAGAGGTTCATCTGTTTGATTTTGACCAGAATCTATATGATCAGGAAATTAAGGTCTTGTTTCTGGATTTTATCAGGGACGAACACAAATTTGCCTCAATTGAGGCCCTGAAAGCCCAAATCACAACTGATTGTGATGTTGTGCGAGCGTTATTCTCTTAATCTAGGCCGAA